>CAMEFI010000019.1 GCA_945915475.1 uncultured Clostridium sp.
TGTGTGATGCGCCATATTCCTATTTTTACATTTATCAACAAGATGGACCGGGATGCAAAGGATACCTTTGAATTGTTAGATGATATTGAGACGGTACTTGGAATCCAGACTTGTCCGGTGAATTGGCCGATTGGTTCCGGTAAAGAATTTAAGGGTGTGTATGACCGTGCAAGCAGAGTGGTATCCAAGTTTCAGGCGGTTTCCACCGGAGGAGCGAAGAAAGCGGCAGAGACAGATTATTCCATTGAGGATGAACGGTTACAGCAGGATATTGGCGAAACATTGTATAACCAGTTAGTGGAGGAGATTGAATTATTAGATGGTGCCAGTGAACCATTGGATATTGAAAAGGTCAACAAGGGGGAATTATCACCGGTGTTTTTTGGTTCTGCTTTGAATACTTTTGGTATTGAGACATTTTTGAATCATTTCCTTAAGATGACAACATCACCGCTTCCAAGAATGTCCAATGAGGGACTGATTGACCCTATGGATGAGGATTTTTCGGCATTTGTCTTTAAGATTCAGGCCAATATGAACAAGGCACATCGGGACAGAATCGCATTTATGCGTATCTGCTCCGGCAAATTTGATGCCAGCAAGGATGTGTACCATGTCCAGAGTAAGCGGAAAATGAAATTATCCCAGCCACAGCAGTTGATGGCACAGGATCGGAAGATTGTAGAAGAGGCTTATGCAGGTGATGTAATTGGTGTATTTGATCCTGGCATTTTCTCCATTGGAGATACGTTATGTAAACCGGGAAAAAAGTTTGAGTATGAAGGAATCCCTACCTTTGCACCGGAGCATTTCTGCCGCGTGGTTCAACTTAATACCATGAAAAGAAAGCAGTTTGTACAGGGTGTTACCCAGATTGCCCAGGAAGGTGCCATTCAGATATTCCAGGAATATACGGCGGGAATGTCTGAAATTATTGTGGGTGTAGTCGGTGTTTTACAATTTGAAGTATTGAAATACCGTTTGGAAAATGAGTATGGTTGTGAGATTAAGCTTGAGCCATTGCCATATAACTTTATCCGCTGGATCAAGGATCCCACTACGGATGTCAACGCTTTAAAACGTGCAAATGAAGTCAAAAAAGTAAAAGATATGAAAGGAAATCCATTATTATTATTTACCAATCAGTGGACGATTAATACCGTGCTTGAACATAACGAAGGACTGGAATTATTGGAATTCCGCAAAAATTGAAATTGCCAATCATTGAAAGTGTAAGAGTATAACAAAGGTCACATACTAAAGATACAGCATGATGCTGTATCTTTTTAGGCAATTGCGAAACAATATACTTTATTGAATTCGTTGTACAGATTTAACAATTTATCGCAGGCACGCTTTCGTTACTCTCACGCGCAACGGTACTAGGTTCGAAAGAACCTCACCAAGTACCGGCGGGTTCAAAGTACCTGCTTATAAATATGTTAAATCTGCACAACTCATATTCAAAAAATAAGAGTTTCGCAATTACCTATGTATCTTTTTTTATGAAAGGAGACAAAGGTATGGGACTTGTTACCGGAGATAATTACAATCCTGCACTGGTACCGGCGATTATGCACTTTGATCTGCTTTTTCGGGAAAATCAGGAGGTCTATGTAGACAAACTTTTACTGGGAAAAGATGACATTGACAAGATGGATGTGATGGCACGTTTACACCAATTTTCCTGTCGGGAAGAATTGGAACGTTATGTGGATCGCGCTGGTCTTGACTGATGACAAATGTCTACATTTTGCAGCAAGGTAAACCGAGAAAGCTGCAAAATGTAGATTTTTGTTAGCGGTAAAATAGTCCTAAGAGCATATCCACTTTCCGCTGGTCAGCAGGGGACATAGTCTGTTTTATGACTTGGATTAAAAGTGTGGATTCTTCTTTTGTAAAACTCAGGTTTCGTTTTGAGAGTTCTTTGTTAACAGTCATAACTTTTGCAAGAATTGTTTCTGGAGTTTCATTGTGGGTGTGAGAGACCATTTCTTTTATGATCTGTTGTTTGACGGGGTGTAGATTTTGAAATTCGGGAGTCGAAAATAATTCCTGCTCATTCATAGTTTGAGCTCCTTTCTTGTTCTTCATTTAATTGGGCAGCCTGCATCATATCATATTCCGATAGAATTTGTTGCAGATGAGCATCGAAGGTGTTGTTGTCTCCAGGTTCATAAGGGGAGGGTTCCCTTATAGATGTATTTTTCCCTGGAGAAGGCATTGCGGATTCCTTTATAGAAGGAGATGCCATGTTAGAGAACAGGGCATTCAGATCCGGTGAATCATTTTTTTCCATAAAGGAAGAAAGAATATCCGGTGAAGCACCATTTCCCATGTTTTCGGCAAGGGACATCATGGTTTTTAGCAGATCGGGAGACATTCCGGTCAGAGAACCTAACATATCCATAGGATCTTTGGATGGATTATGTAAACCTATTCGGGTAATATAATCCATGGACCGGAATGCTCGCAGAATTAAAAGAATTTCATTCACTTTGATCAGAAGCGCCAAAGGTAATTTAAGCGGATAGTCAACAAAAGGAATTAGGGCTTCTAACATGGAAAGATTGTTGTTACATGTAATTGCATCCAATGGATGACGGGAATGATATTCCATAGGAAAGCCCCTGCTCTTTTCTATTCAGTATATGCACTTGGTTGACGTTTATGATACATTTTCGTATAATCAAAAGAAGGATTCATTAAAAAAGGGGAATATATGAATATCGATGATTTTTATAGTGGAAATGAATGGAAAGGATATGAATACTTTGGTGCACAGGTAGAAGAGGATGGTGTGCAATTCCGGGTGTATGCTCCTATGGCACAGCGGGTTACCGTAATTGGAGAGTTTAATTGTTGGCATGATACGGAGTTGACCTGTCATGGACGAGGTGGTATCTATGAAGGGAAGATTGCGGATGCAAAGCCGGGGCAGATGTACAAATACCGTATTTATCATCATGATGGAAGTGTGAAGGATAAAGCGGATCCTTATGGATTTGGGATGGAACTTCGACCTTGCTCTGCATCCATCATCCGGAACCGGAAGGGATATACTTTTACGGATGAAGAGTGGATGAAGCAGACAGATAAAGGATATAACAGGCCAATGCACATTTATGAGATTCATTTTGGCTCATGGAGGGCGAAAGAGGGCAGATGGTATCGTTACGAAGAGATGGCGGAAGACCTGATTCCATATCTGAAGAAAATGGGATATACCCATGTGGAATTATTGCCTCTTGCGGAGCACCCCATGGACGAGTCCTGGGGATATCAGTGTACCGGTTTCTTTGCACCTACAGCGAGATACGGAACCTGTGATGGATTGAAAGAATTTGTGAATCAATGCCATATGGCGGGCATTGGTGTGATCTTAGATTTTGTTATGGTGCATTTTGCAGTGGATGATTATGGACTTGAGATGTTTGACGGTTCTCCGCTATATGAGCTTCCCTTTGAGGATGTGAGCACCAGTGAATGGGGCTCTTATAACTTTGCACACGGAAAAGGTGAGGTGGCAAGTTTTCTGAAATCCTGTGCAGATTACTGGCTTACGGATTATCATTTTGACGGGCTTCGATTTGATGCGATTTCCAATATCATATATTGGCGCGGCAGGAAAGAGTGCGGTGTCAATGAGAAGGCACTGCAATTTGTTCAGAGTCTGAATGAAGGGATTCATAAACGACATCCTCATGTGATTCTTTTTGCAGAGGATTCTAGCAGTTATCTTAAGGTGACGGCTCCGGTTGTTTATGGTGGACTTGGTTTTGATTATAAATGGGACTTGGGATTTATGAATGATACCCTTAGATTCTTTTCTTATCCACCGGAGGAACGGAGGAATCATTATTCGGATCTTCTGTTTTCCATGCATTATTTTTATAATGAGTTGTATATATTAGAGTTTTCCCATGATGAAGTGGTGCATGGCAAGAAAACCATTTTAGATAAGATGTATGGAGCTTATGAAGAGAAGTTTGCGCAGTGCCGTACTTTGTTTTTATATATGATGACGCATCCGGGGAAGAAGCTTAACTTTATGGGCAATGAGATTGGTCAGTTCCGGGAGTGGGCACAGTATCGGCCGCAGGATTTTGAAGAGTTAAAGCCGTATCCTATGCATCAGATGTTTACAAGGTTTTGCAGGGATTTGAATCAGGTATATCTGTTTCATCCTGCCTTATATGAAGGAGAATACAACAGGGATTGTTATCGGAATGTGGTGGGTGACAAGGCAGGAGATCTTGTCTATGCGTATATGCGAAGTGCCGGTGGAGAACAGCTTATAGCGATCTTTAATTTTGGGGATGTGGCATACAGGAATTACTTAGTGAGAATTTCAGGAAATCATGTATTGCGTGAGATTATCCATACAGAGCAGTCTATCTACGGTGGCGGCAGAAGTGGGATATGTGGGGAAATACCGGTCCGGAATGGGCAGTGCGTACTGGACCTGCCGGCTTATTCCGGCTGTTTGTATCAGGTAGAGTGATTAAGGAGGTACCGTTTTGACAGATTGGATCATAGATATGGATTTTCGGATTCTTAATGGTATACAGGGATATGCCCGGTGCGATTTTCTGGATTGGTTTTTTCCAAGGTTTACCAGTCTTGGTGAGAAGGGATGGTTATATATTGTGGTTGCCATTGTATTTTTTGCCATGGCGAAGTATCGGAAATGGGGCGTATCCCTGTCGTTTAGTCTGATGTTTGGACTGGTGTTTGGTAATATGATGATCAAGAATCTGGTGGGAAGGACAAGGCCTTATAATCTAGTGGAGCATTTCCAACTTCTGGTGAGTCCATTAAGCGATTATTCCTTTCCCTCCGGGCATACCATGGCTGCATTTGAATTTTTTGTTGTAGTCTGTATGATGCCCGTTGCAAGGCGGTACAAAGTCATGGTGGGAATCTTTTCTTTCATGATGGCATTTTCAAGGCTGTATCTGTATGTGCATTTTCCATCGGATGTTCTTGCGGGAGCCATTCTTGGAAGTCTTTTTGGATTCTGTGGTGTACGGCTTGCACAATTTGTCTATCGGACAAAAGAACAGGCGTAAGGTATATTCGATTATTGATGGTAGGTTGCTAAGAAGTCTTTTAGACGTCTGGTTGCAACCTTGAGGTCATCAATTTGAGGCAGATATACGATACGGAAATGATCCGGTTCCTGCCAGTTGAAGCCACTGCCCTGTACAATCAATACATGTTTCTGACGCAGGAAATCCAGAGCGAATTGTTCATCGTTTATGATGTTGAATTTTTTGGTGTCTAATTTCGGGAAGATGTAAAATGCAGCATCCGGCTTGACGGCACTGATTCCCGGAATATCGTTCAACGCGTTATATATGTATTCCCGTTGTTCATAGATTCTTCCACCCGGTAACAACAATTCATCGGCACTCTGGATACCACCAAGGGCAGTCTGAATAATGGACTGGGCCGGTACATTGGCGCACAGACGCATGGAGGAGAGCATGTTAAGACCCTCTATATATCCCTGACAGTTGGATTTGTCGCCGCTTAAGCTCATCCAGCCACTTCGGTAACCGGCAATGCGGTGGGATTTGGACAATCCGTTAAAGGTTACACACATAAGATCCGGAGCAAGGGAGGCGATGGAAATGTGCTTCTTGCCATCCATAACCAGACGATCATAGATTTCATCAGCAAAAATGATGAGTTCATATTTTCTTGCAAGTTCCACAATATCTTCGAGAATCTCCTTTGGATAAAGAACACCGGTTGGATTGTTTGGGTTGATGATGACAATACCCTTTGTCCGGTCTGTAATCTTACTTTCCATATCTGCGATATCCGGATACCAGTTCGCCTGTTCATCACAGATATAGTGAACCGGCTTGCCCCCTGCAAGGTTGGCGGCTGCGGTCCAGAGTGGGTAATCCGGTGCCGGTACTAAAATCTCATCTCCGTCATCCAACAATCCCTGCATACTCATGGTGATCAGTTCCGATACACCGTTCCCGGTATAAATGTCGTTGATTCCAACATTTGGTATATTCTTCAACTGGCAATACTGCATGATTGCCTTTCTGGCTCCAAAGATACCCTTGGAATCGGAATATCCCTGGGATTCTAAAAGATTATAGCGGATGTCCTGGATGATTTCGTTTGGCGCATTAAAGCCAAAAGGATAGGGATTCCCAATGTTTAATTTCAGAATATCAATATTATTCTCAATCATCCGGTTTGCTTCGTCGACAACCGGACCTCTTACGTCGTAACATACGTTATCTAATTTGTGGGATTTGTTAAACTGTCTCATAAACGGATTCTCCTCCTTTGAGTGCATATATAGCTGTATGCCTTATAAACTGTCCTTTATTATAGTACCATTTTATTTTTTTGTATAGCGAAAAATGCAAACGGATGCATCTGGTCGAAGAAGTTCAATTTTATACAATGTACCATATATGTTATTGACAACAAAGAAATAAAATGTTATAACTGTATCATGACAATAGGTACAGTTGGTACAGTGGAATAGGAAGAATACAATGTAGCAGAAGGGAGGGATTAGATGGTTACATTGGATTTTAAAGGAAACAAGCCTATTTATGAACAGATTGTGGAACAGATGAAGTACAATGTGATGAAAGGATATCTGAAACCGGGAGATGCAATTCCGTCAGTAAGGAAACTTGCATTGGAGTTAAAGATCACTCCGGGAACGGTGGCAAAGGCATATCAGGAATTAGAACATCAGCAGATAATTATGACCATCCGGGGGAAAGGCACCTTTATTGCAGATAATATTGAGCTGAAATTAGATGAGGCAAAGTTAGAAGAGATTCGGAAACATCTGACAACGGAGATACTGGAACTAAAAATGATGGGATATGACAGGAACCGGATTGTGGAACTGGTAAAGGAAATTTATGAGGAGATGAGTATATGATAGAAGTGAAGAATGTGTATAAGGGATACAATGGAATTCCGGTCTTAGAGGATGTAAGTATTCAGGTAATGCCTGGAGAGATTCATGGATTGATTGGAGAAAACAGTGCAGGTAAGACAACTTTGATTAAATGTATGACGGGGATTTATCGTAAGGATTCCGGTGAGATTCTATATGATGGACAGCCTGTATTTGATAATCCCAAGGTGAAAGAACGGATTGGATATGTGGCAGATTATAATGAATATATCAGTTCTAATACAGTGAAACAGATGGTACGGATGTATGAGATCTTCTATCCAAGATTTAACGAGGATAAATTCAATGATTTGAATGAAGTGTTTGAATTGCCAATCGATAAGAGAGTTGGGTCTTTGTCTAAGGGGCAGAAAATGCGTCTCGCATTTATGCTGGAGACATCCAAGGAACCAGATTATCTAATTCTGGATGAGCCTACATCGGGGCTGGATCCGGTGGCAAAGGCGAATTTCTATCATCTTCTGGTACAGGAGGTGGAACAGCGGGAGATTGGGGTGTTGATTAGTTCCCACAACCTAGAAGGTTTGGAACGAATCTGTGATTCGGTTACCATGTTGCACGAAGGTGTGGTAGAACGGCAGATGGCATTGGAGGACATGAAGTGCGAGCTTACCAAGTTGAATGTGGTATTTGAGGGAGGTGCGCCGAAATCGGTATATGATTTGCCGCAGATTCTGAAAATCAGTAATGTGGGTAGTATTTATACGATGGTAGTGAAGGATTATGATGAGACATTTTCTAAGACGCTACACCAGGCTGGGGCAACTTTAGTAGAACCGCTTGATATATCGTTAGAAGAGTTGTTCATTACGTTAGAGGAGAAACGCCCGGAGAAAATGCTGGATTCGTCAAAGGAAGAGTCAGCCGAAACAAAATGAAAGGAGGGAATGCTATGGGAGAATATCGATATTTTTTAAAACAAACAAAGAAATTCTTTGGTGGTATTATGGTTGTGGCATTTGTTCTTGTCATTTTTGATGTGATGTTTCTAGGCTACGATGCGGGTATTGCATTTACGGGGGTCAGCATGCAACAGAAAATAGAGCGTTCCATCGATGAACAGGTATCTCATAAAAGTTTCATTTTGCCGGAAAAGGGGGAAAGTCTCGTCAGTGATGTGCAAAGTAAGGTGTGGGAACCGGGACCTTTATGTTTCGCCTTTGTAATGATATTATCATTTGGGGCATTGCTAATATTTGACATAACCTATCAAAAAGGAAAGACCAAAGAATTTGTCAAGACGCTTCCTATTCGGGATCGAAAATGGATTTTATGTCCGTTTTTCATCATGTTGGGGGTGATAGTGGGTTCCCAGTTGCTGGAAACGTTATTCTTTTTAGCCATTCAGACCAGGTATAACCATATACTGGCAGATGTGATTGTTAAGAAGGGGCTTGGAACCGTTGCTTCCGAGTTTGTATCGGTAGCAAATAAAGAACTTATTGTCACAATGCTTAGTTATACAATGATTCTTGTGGCAGGGTTTATATGGCTGTATTTCTGGATGCTGGTGACAAGATATAAACTGCTTGGCGGTGTACTTGCAGTGGGAATTGCTTCGTTTATACAAAATATTGTGGATACCATTTACTGGGAATTATATGTAGATTCCCTCGCTGGATTAGAGAATGGTTCAGATATATGGTATCGTTCGGTTTATGGAACATTATGTGCGGTGTGCATAGTGATAGGATCCCTGCTTATTGTGTTTTTGGCAGGCAGAGTGGAATTATCCAAGGGAAGGATTTTTTACTTTACGTCGGTCGATATTGTTGTCTGTATGCTGGCAGCCGTAGCTTTCTTTGCCGGGCAGTCGTTTGATTATCTGTTCGAATCTTCTGGTCTGATTGTGACGCGGATGGTCATGGGCGTTGGAAGCAGTATCATTGTGGCATTCCTTTTATTTTTCCTGTTACATCCGATACCTTGGAAAGCAGGAAAACACAACCGGATGACAGGGGAAAAGAAGAGAATTCGGATTGTCCATTCGCATAAACGAGAGGAATTTCTTCGGTTGTTCCGTCTGGAATGGAAAGAAAATTTGTTCTTTCTATTGGGAAACTGTATGTATATGGCATTGATGGGGGCAGATTATTTGTGGCCGTTAACATTAAATAATGGATTTCTTCAAGAATGGGGGATGAAAGGCATCCATCTGGGAGATGGAGCACAACTGGTACAAGAAACAAATGAAGTGTTTGGATTTTGTGCGGAGCAATTGTTTTTCTGGTGTTTCGGTACAGTGGTCAGTACCCAGTTGGTCTGGCTGCTTTTTCGCAAAGCAGTGCAGACTTATAAAGAGCGAAATCGATATGGTCGTGAATTTGTAATGGGATTGCCGGTACAAAGAAGTACGCAGTATCTATACACTACCTGTAAGGACTGTTTTCTGTTGCTGGCTCCTATCATCATACATATGATTGGTATAGCAGTACAGTTTGACTGCTCCCTTTCTGCGGCGAATCTTAATATGAGCTGGTGGGGGATATCCATGACTGGAATTTGTCTGGTGTGTTGTGCATATTTATTGATGGCGTATAGTCTGATGCGATGGATCGAGATGTTAGTTGCGAATGGATTGCTTCGTACCATTGCAGAAGGCGGAGTTCTATGTATTGCAGGGTGCTTGCTGGATAGAATCAGGAAGAGTGGAAGGATTGGGCGCAGTATCTATTGTATTTTGGGCTTGGCAGGACCGGGTGGTGGAATTGTCAATGAAAAAGGAGACACAGAGTATCAGATATTACAGCCCTTGTATACATTTTGGGCAGATACCACCGGAAAATGGGAAGTGTCAACGAATTATGATATATGGGCAGATGAATCCTTTAGTCGGTTGTATGCTTTTACACATCCATCCTCCTATATGGGGTATGTATGCATTTATCTGGCGATTGCCGGAATATTCCTCTACTTTGCATGGAGACTTATGAAACAACAGGAGTGGTCGGTGGATGGTTTGTATTTTCCATTTGCAAAGTATGTATTTGCAGGTCTCATTGCCCTGTTCACATTTGCATTGTTGATTGAAAATGCCATTGCATGGTGGCATCGGATTCTGATTGGAACGGTAACAATCGTTACGTTTGTGGCAATTGTATATTATCTTGAACCGAATAAAAAAAGTAAGAAAGTGGGAGTGGTAAAATAAAGCGTTCTATGATAAAATATAGCTAATTGCGATGATTCGGAGTCGCCGGGTATCTGTACGAAATCTTATGTTCTATGGATCAGGAGGCTCCGAATTGTTATGAGCGAAAAGGAGGCATAGGACGAAGTGAGAAGTATTATAACGAATGTGAAACGAATCCGGAAACAGGTATTTACAGAAGTTGCGAATCTGGCATACAATTCAGAAAATATTATTGATGATATTGAAGCAATTCCATATAAGATTACGCCGGGTGACACCCCGCAGTATTGTGAAAGTATTTACCGGGAACGTGCCATTACCAGAGAACGTATTCGTCTTGCCATGGGTATGTCCCTTCGTCCGGAGGATAAGCCGGTGCATTTAACCCAGGGAATTGAAGAGAGTAATATAGATGAGAAGTATTATGAACCGCCGCTTATGCAGGTGATTCCGGCAGCCTGCAATGCCTGCGAACACAATGTGTATGAGGTAAGCAACCAGTGCAAAGGCTGTGTGGCACATCCCTGTATGGAAGTTTGTCCGGTGGGAGCAATCCACATGGAGAACGGCAAGTCTGTCATTGATAAGAATATCTGTATCAAGTGCGGCAAATGTAAGAGCCATTGTCCTTATGATGCCATTTCCCATAAGCGACGTCCCTGTGCGGATGCCTGTGGCGCCAATGCCATTGTCAGCGATGAGTTGGGACGGGCCAAGATTGATGAGAAGAAATGCGTATCCTGCGGAATGTGTATGGTGAACTGTCCCTTTGGTGCCATTGCAGACAAATCTCAGATTTTCCAGTTGATTCGTGCCCTGCGTTCCGGCAAAACAATCTATGCAGAGATTGCACCGGCATTTGTTGGACAGTTTGGGGAATATGCAACTCCGGATAAGATTAAGGCAGCTTTATTAAAACTTGGGTTCGCAGGAGTATACGAGGTTGCCATGGGTGCGGATATGGGTGCCATGGCAGAGGCGGAACATTATGTGAAAGAGGTTGCCACCGGTGAGACTCCATTTTTGCTGACCTCCTGTTGTCCTTCCTGGGCGATGCTTTCCAAGAAACATTTTCCGGAAACCATTGATAAGATTTCCAATGCTTTGACACCTATGGTTGCCACTGCCAGAATGATTAAGGCAGAACATCCGGAGGCTTCTGTGGTATTCATTGGACCTTGTGCGGCAAAGAAATTAGAGGCCATGCGCCGGACGGTTCGGAGTGATGTGGACTTTGTGATTACCTTTGAAGAACTGGATGCCATATTTATTTCCCGCGATATTGAATTTGATGATTTCCGGGTGGGAGTTCCCGTGGAGGATGCTACCGGAGCAGGACGTGGATATGCAGTTGCCGGTGGGGTTGCAAAGGCGATTGAGGAATGTATTAATGAGTATTATCCGGGGACCGAGGTGCATATTGAACATGCAGAAGGACTGGATGAATGTCGTAAGATGTTAATGCTTGCCAAGGCTGGTAAGAAGAATGGCTGTCTGATTGAGGGAATGGGATGCCCGGGAGGCTGTGTGGCCGGTGCCGGCACGAATATACCGATTAACAAAGCGGTAGCTCAGGTTCGTAATTTTGTAAATTCTACCAAGAAGACCATACCGGATCAGGATGTGGTAAAGGATTATCATCCGGAGGAATAATTTTGGTATCTAGAAGGGAAAGGGAACTATGTCGGAATATTTAATTGGAATAGCAAACACCGGCGATACGTCTAAGCCATGGCTCATTGCTGTCTGTATGATTGTGTCCATTGTCGTTGTGTTTGTCCTGTTCTTATTAGGGCAAAAGGATAAGAATGAGGAGGATGACGATGAGTGGGAGGAATAGACGGTGAGTAATTTTATATACAGCCTGAATGCCACTATGCCTATTTTTCTTGTTATGATATTGGGCTGGTGGCTTAAGAGAATGCATTTTCTGACGGAGGAGTTTATCGGCGTGGCGGATAAGCTGGTATTCAAGGTGGCATTACCGGTATTGGTGTTTAAAGATATTGCAGGGGCGGATTTGTCTCATGATTTCAGCTTGAAATTTGTACTGTTCTGTTTTTTGGGAACTTGTATGTTCTTCGGCGTAACCTGGCTGTTTGCAGAGATTTTCATAAAAGATAAGAGTATGATTGGTAGCTTTGTGCAGGGAAGTTTCCGGGGAAGTGCAGCCATTCTTGGAATTGCATTTGCCCAGAATATATATGGCAGCTCAGGCCTGGTGCCCATGATGATTGTGGCATCCATTCCGCTGTTTAATATCTTTTCTGTGATTGTGCTCATACGGAGTGCCAATGCAGGGGAGACGGATAAAGGGGCAGTCATAAAGAAAACATTGAAGGGTATTGTGACCAATCCCATTATTATTGGTATTGTATTGGGAATTCCTTTTGCCTTGTGGAGGGTACAGTTCCCGGTTATAATCGATAAGACCATCAATAGTGTGGCAAGTCTGTCTACACCGTTAGCTTTGATTGCCATTGGGGGCGGATTCTCCACCGGAGCGGCACTTAAGAAATGGAAACCGACACTGGCTGCTTCTTTGATTAAATTAGTGATCATTCCGGGAATTTTTCTTCCGACAGCGGTATGGATGGGATTCCGGAATGAAGAACTGGTTGCACTGCTGATTCTGACCGGAGCACCTACCACAGTAAGCTCCTATATCATGGCAAAGAATATGGGCAATGACAGTGTATTAGCGTCAGGCATTGTTGTAATGACCACACTGTTATCTTCCGTAACTCTTACGGGAATCATATTTATTCTGAAAAGTTTTGCGTATATATAAGAAGGATAGACAGATTATCGTCAAACAAGGTCCAAGGCCTCGGCGAAGATGCACTTTTGTTGTTAGGTTTAATCAATCCCGAACTCCCCAGGCAATGCCTCATTCCGATCAAAATGGTATTGTCTGGGGAGTTGATTTTATTTCTTAGTTTTTTATAGGTTCCACTTCTCAATCAAACATTCATGCTGTTTACTGGTCTTATCATAGTTGATACCCACCAAAAGCAGGTTGCCGTGGTATTCTTTGAGGCTTTCTACATATCTCTTCTCTTTAATCTGAGAAATGGCACCTTCTGCGGACTGGTCATATTTTAACTCCACAATCATTGCCGGTTTGTCGGAGTATTTCTTTGGCAAAAATACAATGTCTGCAAACCCTTTTCCGGTTGGTAATTCCCGAATCTTGGTATACTCTTTCATGGCATTATAATACGCCAGTGAAATGATACAGCTTAGGGAATTCTCATCATTATAGGTTAAAATGGAAGTATTCTCACTGTGTACCGAATCCAGAATCTCCGCCACCGTATCACTATCCTGATTCCAGGTTGCCTTAAGCAGGCGGTCAGACTGTTCTAAGGCATCCACCACATCTTTCCAGTGCTCTCCCATAATGGCGTTACGGAATTCCCCACGAATCTCCGAATTGGGAATAAACACTTCCGAATGCTCACTGTCAAATGCCAGATATCCCAGATGTACCAGTAAGGTCAACACATCATCCTTACTTTCAAAGGTTGTCATGTCATTCTGAAACCGATCCGGATGAATTACCACACGTTCCCCGGCAAGCATTTTTACAATGGAATCCTTCAGTCCATCATAGTTCAAATCAATATAGATTTTCAATGCCTCATAAGTTTCTGTCTGTGTCCAGTAGCTGGCAAATTTCTTTCTTAAAATGCTGTCTACCACTGATTTTGGATTATAGACGTGTGAAACATGTGAAAACGTATAACCATCATACCAGTTTTTCATCATGTCAAAATCAACCGAATATTTTTCGCACAAACCTTTCACTTCCGACTCTGTAAAACCAAAAAATTCTGCATATTCTCCCGGGTCTGTCATGGAGAATTCATAGAACATATTCAGTGCAGAATGAGTTCCATATTTCTTAATCGGAAGAATTCCGGTCATATATGCAAGTGCCACATAGGATTTATCTTTTAGCAGATTACGAATGAAATCTAAGTATTGCTTCTGGTCGTCTGCATTATACCGTCTGTCCCTTAAAATACAATCCCACTCGTCGATAATAAAAATGAAGTTCTCCCCCTTTTCACTGTATAAATCCTCCAATGCCAGGCTTAAGAAACTCTCATCTTCTTCTATTACATCCGGATACTTTCTTCTTAATTCCTTAAGGACACGCTTTTGAAGAAAATTAAGCATTTCTTCCACAGATGGTTTCAAACTCAAAAAATCCTGAATGTTGAGCAGTATCACATTATATTGGTTACGGTATTTCTCAAAATCTTTATCCTTCGCAATGTTAAATGGTGCAAATAGCTCCGACGAATCGCACTCCTTCCCATAATAGGCAGCCAGCATATACGCTGCCATGGATTTGCCAAAACGTCTCGGACGGCTGATACAGACACAATTCTGTTCCGTATTCATCGCTTTATTCATCAAGGCAATCAATTTCGTTTTATCAATATAAATCTCTGAATTACATGCTCTTCTAAATCTATCATTTCCCGGATTCAGATATACTCCCATGCTTGAGACCTCCTGACTATTCTAACTATCCTTCTCGGAACATTTTTCCTTATTGCTCATTCCCCAAATGAAACCTTACAGCAAAAAATCCGCTACACTAATATTATCATTAGTATAGCGGATTTCTTATAAAAATACAATTTGAAAATTCTTTCCAAAATATAATACAGATGTTCCTGATTGCCGGGTGTCTGCCGCTCAATCAACTGGTAGCTTTTTAAAGCATAATCTGTCGGAGCCTCCGTTACCGTTTCCAGATCCTGTAACAGGGCGGTAAGCGGAATACCAAGCCCCTTTGCTATCTTATATAGACTTCATACAATTTCATATATGTACTAGATAGGTCAAAGGTCAATGTGGACGTAGCATTTTGACAGATTATTGTCAAACAAGGTCCAAGGCCTCGGCTAATATGCACTTTTGTTGTCAGGTTTGATTAATCTCGAACTCCCTAGGCAATGCCTAGGGAGTTTTTCCATTTTTATCAACTATATAATAATATTGAATGATTCACGGAACAGTATCTGTATCTTTTCTCATTGCAATGTAACATTTATATTCGTTCAAACACAAATCAGTGGGTCAGAACGAAACAGGCTGGTTTATGAATCGCCGGAGGCGGTAACCTATGATATACGGTTAAGTGATTCCTATGAAAGACGGGAAGGATACGAAGAATTGCTTCGGTCTGTGGATTTGTTCCAGGATAAGGAGGTGTGTGATATGACAGTGGCAGAGTTTTCGAGAGATAACATGGTTTTTTATCAGGGCAGAGAAGAGGGAATTGAACTGGGGCGAGAAGAAGGAC
This sequence comes from uncultured Clostridium sp., assembly GCA_945915475.1. GTDB lineage: Bacteria > Bacillota > Clostridia > Lachnospirales > Lachnospiraceae > CAG-590. The sequence continues at coordinate 15,427 of CAMEFI010000019.1, forward strand.
GAGAAGAAGGAATCCGTCTGAAAAAAAGTATATTAAGGTTGGATGCAGAGGGATATGCTGTGAGTGATATTGCAACAGAACTGCGGGTAAGTGAGGAAGAAGTGAAACGGATTTTAGAAGAGTAGAAGAAAAAACAAAAAACTATAGAGGAATCTTTCAATTATCTTAATCCCTTCAGGCAATGTCTGAGGAGATTTTATGCATGTCGTTTCTTTTGACAAAAAGGCACTATAATAACGGTAAAATCACATTGCATAAATATAGGGTGTTGGTTTATAATGATAGCAGGAAAATGTAGTTGGAGATAAAAGGGAAAATGACAGAGACAGGAGGTATGCGTTATGACAGCAATAAGAAAAGAAGCTATTGAACTGTTGGAAAGAATACCAGAAGATAAATTGAGTTTTGTTATACAGATTATGCGTGGTGTAAACGGACTTTTAGGTGAAATGGATGCTAATACAAAGCAGGTCGTAAATCTTGACCAGTTTGTAATGCCACCAACGGATCGAGGACAGGACGCAGATAATTATATAAGGGAGTTGAGAGATAGTGATAGAATTTAAACGTGTATTTATTGATACTGCACCGATTATTTATTATCTGGAAAACAGTTCCTTATATATGAATTCAATAAAGGAATTCTTTGCAAAGTGTATTAAGGAAAATATTCAGATTGTAACATCTGCCATTACGATTGAGGAATATCTTGTCAAAAATTTTTGAACTATGGATGCGTTACAGATTGTAACTGCCATTGTTTCTGGGTGTGATATACACCGGAGGAGAGAAAACAGATTGATGAAATTAAAAATGGCATTGATTTTATGGATACCCAGACTACAGTGCAGTATGGAATCGGTGCACAGCGGCAGTTGACAGAATTTGCAGATTCTATACTGACGAAGGTAAAATCAAAGGATGGAGGAGAAGTGGGAGAACTTCTCTCGGATCTTGTCATTGAAGTGAAAAGTCTGGATGCCGGCAAGCTGGGGGGCGAAGGACTCGTGGATAAGCTGCCCATTGTTAAAAATGCGGCACACAGCCTGAAAAAGTTAAAGGAACGTTACACGAAGGCAGAGGTACAGATTGACCGTATTGAGGCAGCACTGGAAAGAGCACGTATGGATATGTTAAAAGACATTGGTATGTTTGATGTGATGTATCAGCAAAATCTGCAATGCTTTAAGGAGTTGGGTCTTTATATTCAGGCAGGCAAGGAAAAAGTACAGGAAATAAAAGAAGTAACCATTCCAAAACTCAGAAGCGAGGCAGAGACCAGCGGTGATCCTATGAATGCACAGCTGGTACAGGATTTTGAGGCGACGGTTGACCGTTTTGAGAAAAAAATATATGATCTCGAACTTAGCAGAACCATTGCCATTCAATCTGCACCACAGATTAAGCTGATTCAGAATAATGATAAAATGCTGGTGGATAAAATACAGACAGCAATTCTGAATACAATTCCGGTATGGAAGAGCCAGTTTGTAATTGCGGTAGGTCTGAATACCCAGCAGAAGGTTTTGCAGATGCAAAGAGAGATTACCGATGCGACCAATGCCATGCTGGTGAAAAATTCAGAATTGCTAAAAAGTAATACAGTAGAAACGGCAAGGAGTCCAATCGTGGTATTGTGGATATTGAAACATTGCAGAAGGTGAATCAGAATCTGATTAGTACCATTGAGGAAACGATAAAGATTCAGAAAGAGGGAAGTGAAAAGCGCCAGGCAGCGGAGAAAGAACTCGGCCGGATTGAGGATGAATTAAAAAACAAATTATTAGAGATCCGAAAGTAACATTGTGTTTTATTTTATCTTTTCTTTTCATATCAGCACACTTTATATAATAAAGTGTGCTGATTGTGCTTATAAATATGGAAAAATGGAGAATGAACAGCTGTAAAATAGAGAAGAAAAAGCACTAATGCATAATTAACTTAAGAATAGAAAGAGAAAAGTTGAAAAAATAAATATTGTGTGCTATAAATATTATTAAAATTAAGTTGATGAAAGAGATTCCTAATAATATTACAAAATAAAACCAGGAAACTTAATATTATGTATTCAAAATAATGGATTTATTCATTATAGAGTGTATTACAGTTTGACAGAATACCGGAATTCCCATAAAATAAGCGTTACGAAAGAGAGGATGAGAATATGGAGAACCGATTAGTAGTAAGCAACGAGAAAACCAACCTGTTAGAGTTAGAAGAACATATGTATCATTTGGTGGATGTGGAGAAGCCAAATGTATTCCGCAACCTTTTTCCATATGATGAGATACCTAAGATTGCATTTAATGAAAGGATCGTGCCCCATAATATGCCAAAGGATATCTGGATTACAGATACTACCTTCCGGGATGGTCAGCAGTCAAGAGAACCCTATACCACAGAGCAGATTGTTACTATTTATGATTACCTGCATCGTCTCGGAGGACCCAATGGTTTGATCCGTCAGAGTGAGTTCTTTCTATATAGTAAGAAAGATCGGGATGCTGTTTATAAATGTCTGGAGAGAGGATATCGTTTTCCGGAGGTGACAAGCTGGATTCGTGCCTCTAAGAAGGATTTTGAGTTGGTAAAGGATATTGGAATTAAGGAGACCGGTATTCTTGTCAGTTGTTCGGATTACCATATTTTCTATAAGATGAAGAAGACAAGAAAACAGGCATTAGAGCAGTATCTGTCTGTTATCAGGGATTGTCTTGAGATTGGAGTCAGTCCGAGATGTCATTTAGAGGATATTACCAGGGCAGACTTCTATGGATTTGTGGTTCCGTTCTGTTTAGAGCTGATGAAGCTGATGGATGAGTACAAGATTCCCATTAAGATACGTGCCTGCGATACCATGGGATATGGTGTGAATTTTGCAGGAGCAGTAATTCCACGTTCTGTTCAGGGAATCATTTATGGTCTCATTAAGCATGCGGGTGTACCAAGTGAGATGATTGAGTGGCATGGACACAATGATTTCTATAAAGCGGTTACGAATTCTACCACAGCATGGCTTTACGGTGCCTGTGGTGTGAATTGTTCTTTATTTGGAATTGGAGAACGTACCGGTAATACGCCCCTTGAGGCAATGATTTTTGAATATGCGCAGTTAAGAGGGAACTTAAACGGTGCGGATACCACGGTCGTTACAGAGCTTGCAGAGTATTATCAGAAGGAACTGGGATACCATATTCCGGAACAGACGCCGTTTGTTGGTAAGAATTTCAATATTACCCGGGCAGGTATACATGCGGATGGACTTCTGAAAAATGAAGAAATCTATAACATTTTTGATACAGATAAGTTTTTGAACCGTCCGGTTCAGGTGGCAGTATCCAATACATCCGGTCTCGCAGGAATTGCTCACTGGATTAATACCCACTACAGACTGCATCCGGAAGAGAAGATTGATAAGACGAATCCGTTAGTGGAAGCTGTGAAACAGTGGGTAGACAAGGAGTATGATGAAGGCCGTGTTACTTCCATTACGGATGATGAGCTTGTTAAAGTTGTGACAGAGAATGCAAAAACTTTCAATGTTAAGTTGCCAGAAATGTGATTTTCTGTTATCCTATAAAAGATTATGAAATAGATCTATGGACAAATGAGTCATAAGTATATACCTATGGCTTATTTTTCTGAAAAGAAAATATGGAAAAAGCATAGGAGGATAATGAGATGGACAAGATTAAAATGACAACTCCGTTGGTGGAAATGGACGGAGACGAGATGACAAGAATTCTGTGGAAGATGATCAAAGATGAATTATTATTACCATTCATTGATTTGAAGACAGAGTATTATGATTTGGGATTAGAGTATCGGAATGAAACCAATGATCAGGTTACAATTGATTCCGCAGAAGCAACCAAGAAGTATGGTGTAGCGGTTAAGTGTGCAACGATTACTCCGAATGCTGCCCGTATGACAGAGTACAATCTGAAAGAAATGTGGAAGTCTCCAAATGGAACCATTCGTGCCGCACTGGATGGTACGGTATTCCGTGCGCCAATCGTTGTAAAGGGAATTGAACCATGTGTAAAGAACTGGAAGAAGCCAATTACCCTTGCAAGACATGCATATGGTGATGTATATAAGAATTCGGAGATTCGTGTTCCGGGTGCCGGTAAGGCAGAGCTGGTATTTACCGGAGAAGATGGAACAGAGCTTCGTGAGACCATCCATGAGTTCAAAGGTCCTGGTGTCATTCAGGGTATCCATAATTTGGATGATTCCATCTCAAGCTTTGCAAGAGCATGTTTCAACTATGCATTAGATACCAAGCAGTCTGTATGGTTTGCAACTAAGGATACGATTTCCAAGAAGTATGACCATAGATTCAAAGATATTTTCCAGGAGATATATGATGCAGAGTATGATGAGAAGTTCAAAGCAGCAGGAATCGAATATTTCTATACATTGATTGATGATGCAGTAGCCCGTGTGATGAAGGCTGAAGGCGGATTCATCTGGGCATGTAAGAACTATGATGGAGATGTTATGTCTGATATGGTATCAAGTGCATTTGGTTCCCTTGCCATGATGACTTCCGTATTGGTATCTCCTTCCGGGGTATATGAGTATGAGGCAGCCCATGGAACGGTTCAGAGACATTATTACAAGCATTTAAAGGGTGAGGAGACATCAACCAACTCCGTAGCTACTATTTTTGCATGGACAGGGGCTCTTCGTAAGCGTGGTGAGTTAGATAATATTCCTGAGCTTATGACCTTTGCAGATAAGTTAGAGGCAGCAACCCTTGGAACCATTGAAGCAGGTAAGATGACAAAAGATCTTGCTCTTATTACAACAATCGAGAATCCAACAGTCCTTAATTCTGAGAATTTCATCAAAGAGATTCGTAAGACATTAGAGGCAAGTCTGTAATCTCATGCAGAATTAAAAAAGATTTGCATATATAAATGAAAACCTGTAGTTGCCGGAGATTTCCACAACTGCAGGTTTTTTATCTCAGTCAGAGGAGACTCCCACTTCTATAAGTGCGACGTGCATCTCGCCGTCAATAACGCCGAGGCGTTATTGAATTGTTTATTCGGAAAGTACCTCCCATTGTTCATATAATGCTTCTAGTTCTTCCTTTGCTTTTTCCTGCTTGTTGGAGATTTCTGTAAGTTTTGCAACATCAGTTGCCACTTCCGGTTTTTCCATTTCCTCGTCTAAGGAGGCAAGAAGCTGCTCTAGTTCTTCAATACGATTTTCTGTTTTCTTGATATCATTCTGGCGTTTTCGTTCCTTTGCCTGTTCTTCTTTGGAACGTTTCCAGTCTTTTTTGGTCTCAGTCTCTTCTTTGGCTACGGCAACCTTTTCTTCTGCTCTTGCAGTAGATACCAATTGCTGTTCAATGTAATAATCATAGTTGCCAATGTAAGAAGTAATCCCATTCGGAGTCAGATCCAGGATTCTGGTTGCGGTCCGGTTGATGAAATAACGGTCATGGGATACATATAATATGGTTCCGGAATAATTTGTAAGTGCATTCTCTAAAATCTCTTTTGAAGTAATATCTAAGTGGTTGGTTGGCTCGTCTAAGATGAGGAAGTTGGCATTGGAAAGCATCAGCTTCGCGAGACTGACACGTCCCCGTTCGCCACCACTTAAGTCTTCAATTTTCTTAAATACATCTTCTCCGGTAAAGAGAAAGGCTGCTAAGACATTACGGACTCTTGTGTTATTCATCTGAGGATAGGCATCCTGCAATTCGTCAAAGATGGTCTTTTCCGGATGAAGTACCTGATGCTCCTGGTCATAATATCCGATATGTACCTGCGCACCAAGTACAATTTTTCCTGCATCTTTTGGAATCAACTGGTTGATGATCTTAAGAATCGTGGTCTTGCCGGTTCCGTTGTTACCAATGAGGGCAACACGTTCCCCCCGTTTGATATCCATTCCAATGTCTGTGAAGAGTGTCCTGCCATCAAAGGATTTGGTTAACCCCTCTATCAATAAAACATCATTTCCGCTTTCTGCATCGGGAGTCAGGGTAAGACGCATTTCATCATGGATTTCCTGAGGCTTGTCAATACGTTCCATCCGGTCTAACATTTTCTCACGGCTTTCTGCCCGCTTGATGGATTTCTCCCGGTTAAACTGTTTCAGCTTGGCAATGACTTCCTCCTGGTGCTTGATCTCTGCCTGCTGATTCATATATGCACGATACTTAGAGAGACGGACTTCCTCCCGTTTCTTTGCATAGTAACTGTAATTGCCGTGATAAATGGTTGCCTTGGTGTTCTCGATTTCCACTACTTTAGTTACGATCTTATCTAAAAAATACCGGTCGTGGGATACAATAATAACAGCTCCGTCGTAGCTACGGAGATAACCCTCTAACCAGGCAATGCTATTGAGATCCAAGTGGTTTGTCGGCTCGTCTAACAAAATGATGTCCGGACGGGAGAGTAGAAGTCGACCAAGGGATACACGGGTTTTCTGTCCGCCGGAAAGCTCACTGACCGGACGGTTGAATTCCGATTCTTCAAACCCCAAGCCCTTTAATATACCTGTAATCTGGCTTTCGAATGCATAACCATCCTGCATTTCAAAAGTATGATTCATGCGGGTGTAGCGTTCTAAAGCATCTTCTAATTCAGCACCTTCTAAATGCTTCATATCCTGTTCTAGCTGCCGGATCTGTTCCTGCAGATCAATAACATCCTGTTTGACGCTTAAAAGTTCTTCATAAATGGTCTTGTCATAGTAGGAATTCTGGTGCTGGGCAAGATAACCTACTGTGATATCTTTACCTATGATGACTTGTCCTTCATCTGCTTCCTCTTCCTTCATGATAATCTTAAGCAGGGTGGACTTGCCAGCGCCGTTGATGCCGACGATGGCAAGTTTCTCTTTAGCTTCTATATGAAAATTAATGTGATTCAATATCTCGTTGACACCATATGCTTTTGAGATATTCTGACATGCGAGTACCATAAGTCTTGTTTCCTTTTCGTTAGATTTCGTACACATAGTCTGTTGCAGATACCTCGGCGTGGGAGTCATTCTTGATGGAGAGCTCCGGTGGGGTAACAGACACACGGGTGTTGGCAGGAATGGAGCTTGTAATAAAAGCACCACCGCCAATTACAGAATCGGCTCCGATGACGGTTTCACCGCCAAGGACGGTTGCATTGGAGTAGATAGTTACGCGGTCTTCAATGGTCGGGTGACGTTTCACACCGGCAAGATGTTGACCGCCACGGGTACTTAACGCACCTAATGTAACACCCTGATAAAGTTTCACATAATCGCCGATAATAGTGGTCTCGCCGACTACAATACCGGTTCCGTGATCCATAAAGAAATATTTACCGATGGTTGCACCGGAGTTGATGTCAATACCGGTTTTTCCGTGTGCGTGTTCCGTCATAACTCTTGGAATAAAAGGAACTTTCATCTTATAAAGCTCATGGGCCACACGATATACAAAAGTTGCATAGAACCCCGGATAAGAAAAGATTATCTGTTCTCTGCTGTCTGCTGCAGGGTCACCGTCATATCCGGCTTGTACGTCTAGTAATAACATTTCCTGAATGTGCGGAACGGATTCAAAAAAATTGCAGCAGATCTCTTCCGCCTGTGCCTGTATATCTGGATTGGAAGAAAAGACATCGGGTCCTTTATCATAGGCAAGTGCAAGTGCAACCTGTTTTCTTAATTTGAGGTGCAGGCTGGATAGAATCTGCCCGGTATAATAGGCAGCATTGGTTACATCCACACGGTCTGTGCTGAAATATCCGGGAAACATCAGACGTTTCAGATCATTTAAGATATCAATGATGGTGTCCCGGACCGGTAGATATTTGTCAGATTTGCCAAGTAGTAATTCCGACTGTGTATAATTATAATTAATTGCATTCACAATATCTGGTAATAAATCATTAAACTGTTTGCTCATAGTATCCTCCAAAGTTTCTCTTTTTATAGTATATGTACCGGAGCATAAGAAAGTACCGTACATAAAAAGAAACAATAATCTAATATAATAGTATACCATAGGTATCCAAAAGAAAAAACAGAAAATTTATGAAAAAAGAGCTTGCAAAATATAAGACAGGTGATATAATGGGAAAAATTCAAAATTGCTGAAAAAAAAGTCTTTTTTTCTATTTGCTAAGTGACAAAGATTCATGTATAATATTATATTATTTAGCAACGTGCGGAAAAGAGGATCAGAATGAGGAAGGCATTAGATGTTAATAACATTAACCCATTTTTACAATCGACAATCAGCATTTTTGAAAGTGTAACCCAGATGAAACTAACAGTAGGGAAACCTTCTTTTGCTGATTTTTCATTTCATAAGCCGACTTACACGATTACAGTAGGAGTTGTGGGACAGATGAAAGGACAGGCAGTCCTGACCATGGAATTAGATCATGCAAAAGATATTGCAAGCAAGATGATGTTCGGTATGCCGATTGCAGAATTAGATGAGATGGCATGTTCCGCTCTTAACGAGCTTAGCAATATGATTATGGGGAACACTGCTACAATTTTCTCCACACAGGGGAAGATAATTGATATTACACCACCGATTTCTATGGTGGGTACAGATTTACAGATCAAGTCAGATATTGATCCCATTCGTGTACCACTTTTACTAGATGGTGCAGAGTATATCAATTTATATATCTGTGTATATGAGGAGTAAGAAGATTATTATTAAGAAAGGGCAGAGAGACAATGAGTAAAATAATTGGAAAAGGCATTACTTTTGACGACGTATTATTAGTTCCTGCATATTCAGAAGTAATTCCAAATGACGTTGATTTGAGAACACAGCTTACAAAGAAGATTCAGTTACAGATTCCGCTTATGAGTTCTGGTATGGATACGGTTACGGAACATAGAATGGCAATTGCTATGGCCAGACAGGGTGGCATTGGAGTTATCCATAAGAACATGTCAATTGAGGCACAGGCAGAGGAAGTAGATAAAGTAAAGCGTTCAGAAAATGGTGTCATTACGGATCCATTTTCTCTTTCACCAGATCATACATTAGATGATGCAGATAAGTTGATGGCAAAGTTCAGAATCTCTGGTGTGCCAATCTGTGAGGGAACCAAGTTGGTTGGTATTATCACAAACCGTGATCTGAAGTTTGAGACAGACTATACGAAGAAGATTCGAGAGTCTATGACTTCAGAGGGATTAGTGACTGCAAGAGAGGGAATTACTCTTGAAGAAGCAAAGAAGATATTAGGAAAAGCCCGCAAAGAGAAGCTTCCAATTGTAGATGAGAATTATAACCTGAAAGGTCTTATTACGATCAAAGATATTGAGAAGACAATTAAGTACCCTAATTCAGCAAAGGATTCACAGGGAAGATTACTTTGTGCAGCAGCGGTTGGTGTAACACCGGATATTACAGATCGTGTAGATGAATTAGTGAAGTCAAAGGTAGATGCAATTGTTATTGATACTGCCCATGGTCATTCTGCTAATGTATTGAAGACATTTAAGTTAATCCGTGATAAGTATCCGGATCTTCAGGTAATTGCAGGTAACGTTGCAACCAGAAGTGGTACAGAAGCCATGATTAAGATGGGTGTTGACGCAGTTAAGATTGGTATTGGACCTGGTTCTATCTGTACAACCCGTGTCGTTGCAGGTATCGGTGTTCCGCAGATTACAGCGATTATGGAGGCTTATGATATTGCGAAAGAATATGGTATTCCGGTAATAGCAGATGGTGGTATTAAGTATTCAGGTGATATTACCAAGGCATTGGCGGCAGGTGCTAACGTATGTATGATGGGTAGCCTGTTCGCAGGAACGGATGAGGCTCCGGGAGAGTTTGAACTATATCAGGGACGTAAGTACAAAGTATATCGCGGTATGGGTTCCATTGCAGCAATGGAGAATGGAAGTAAAGACCGTTACTTCCAGGCAAATGCAAAGAAGTTAGTTCCGGAAGGTGTAGAAGGAAGAGTTGCTTATAAGGGTACCGTTGAAGATACCGTATTCCAGTTGCTTGGTGGACTTCGTTCCGGTATGGGATATTGTGGAGCTAAGACAATCGAGGATCTGCATAAGACTGCTGAGTTTGTTGAGATTTCGGCCGCTTCGTTAAAGGAGAGCCATCCACATGATATTCAGATCACAAAGGAAGCTCCGAACTATTCAGTAGAATAGAAAGTTAGAATCATTTTAATAAGATCATAAAGGGCAAGGGCTATGGTGCGATATTACAGGTTGCAGATAGCCCTTGTTTGGTTTATCAGAGAGAAATTGAGTAGAAAGAGGAGATACCATGAAAAGATTTGAACATATTATTTTTGACGTGGATGGGGTGTTGATTGATTCCATGCCAATCTGGGAGAATTCTGCCAATCTGTATCTGGCAGAGATTTGGGGGATTGATGCTCCACCGCAGGTGGATGAGGATTGCGCAACTTTAAGTTTGTTGGAAGCGGCAGCTTATATCAAAGAATTATATCCCCAGATAAATGTTTCAGACGAAGCGTTAGCAGATGGAGTGGCAGAATTTATAAGAGAGCGTTATTGGAAGGCACCGGCAAAACCGGGAATGCAAAAGACAGTACGGACTTTGCACGAACAAGGGTATCATTTATATCTTGCAACAGCTTCGGAAACGGAAAATGTGCGTGGGGTATTGACAAATCTTGGAGTGTGGGATTGTTTTGAAGAACTGTTTACATGTACGGATATTGGATATAGCAAAAACTATGTGGAGTTTTACGAGAAGGTGGCAGATCATATTGGGCTGCCGTGTGAAGACCTTATCATGGTAGAAGATTCTCTGCACTCCATGGTGACCGCCAAAGAAGCCGGTCTTACCGTAGTTGGTGTATATGATGAGGCATCGGCTTCTCATACATCCGATATCCGGACTACCTGTGATGTCTACTTCGAAACGCTGGATGCCCTTATTGCGTGGCTGGATATAGTATAATCCCGCCAGCGTGTTTTGAAGTTAGTAGTATTGGGGCAGATGGATGAGAATGTAGTCTGCGATGCCCATGCAGGTTGAGAAACCGAGGATGAGGAACATCAGGACGATGGACCAGCCGTCGTATATGAATTTTGTGGTTTCACTGTGTGCATTGGCAAGGAGAATCTCGATACCTAACAGGATCAGAGTGACCGGCCAGAAATCCAGAATGACCGTGTAGTTAAGAGCGGGCACAAATAACTGGAGAATTAGCAGGACTCCTAGAAGGATAAGAACACATCCGAAGGTGGTGGTTCCGACTCTACGCGTTTTCATGGTTGGTAAGCTCCTTTCTGTTTTCTTCCTCTTCTTCCTTCTTCAGGGAAATCTGTTTTCCCCGAATCAGACGGATTCCAAGCACAATCATAAAGATTGCAATGATAAGACTTGGAAGTTTGTCGATAAAAGGTGCGACAAATTCAAATACATAGTCCGGTAAGAGATTATATGCCCAATTGCTGATTACACTCCAGATACCGGAAATGCCGATGATGATCAGCAAAATGGCAATTCCTTTGCGGTACTGTTTTATGAATTCTTCTTTGTTTTTTACCAGTCCGTCAACCGGTAGAATGAGCCGGTCCTCCAGGGAGTGAAATTCTTCTTCTGAAAGAGACTTTAGATTGTGTGTGTTGAAGAAACTGTAAAACCAGAGGATTGGTAACACAAAGATAATCGTATCAAAGGAGAAGAACGATGCAACAGCAATGCATCCCCAGAATAATCCCATAATGCTTAATCCCATTTTGCGAAATCCCATGTAAAGTTCACCGGCTCCCGGAATCAGAGAACATAAAAATAATAAAAATCCTTTTTTTTGTTTTGTCATGTCATTGACCTCCATTTACTTTGTTTTTTTTAATTCTTTTTTCTGAAGGTTACCGTGCATCATCTGTTTTGAAAAATCCTGTAACCATCCTGTGATATTTTGGCTGCTGTCAGAAAAATGTTCCGTAATGGTGCCGGTAACATCAACCTGCACACGGGCAGGGGGCTCGGATGTGGAATGAAATGGTTCCTGTGTCAGAGAAGTTACCAATAATATAAGTAAGGAAGCGGCAACCGCAGCGGTGACACGGCAGCTATATAAGAATAATTCCATGCGTCTGGATATGTGCCTTGGCGTGGTAACAACCTGTATATCCGGTTGCGCTGCACGTTCAAGAATCTGTTCTTTCAGATAATCCGGCATTCGCAAAGGGATGCAAGACTGCTCTAACGCATTGGCATGCTCCATGGAACAGTCATCTGGCAGATGTTCTTCTGAAGCCATATCATTTAAACATTGTAAAAAATCAGAATCAGTCATGGTGACCTCCTTTCTGTACCATGCAATCCTTCTTTTTGTAACTGTTTTTTCAGCATTGCTTTGGCACGATATATTTGGGTTTGGATTGTTTTGATATTACAATTGGTTTTCTTTGCAATTTCTGCTGCAGTCTGTTCCTCATAAAAATGCATGCGTGCCACCTCGTCATAGGGTGGTTTCAATTGCCTGCATGCGACAAGCAATTGCTGCATGGTTTCCTGCTCTAAGTAAGACTCTTCAATAGAGGAAGGTTCCTCTGCCTGTTCTAAGTATATGTCTTCTGTAGGAAGCATGCGTCGCCCGGAGTGTTTGAGGTAATCTAAACATTTCCGGGAGGCGATTTTACAAATCCAGGCTTTTTCATATGTACGGTCAAACTGGTCTAAATTGCGGTAAGCGGATAGGAATACTTCCTGTGTTAAATCTTCTGCATCGAAGGGATTGGCGCAGGTTTTATAACATATGGAATACACCAGATTACCGTACTGAGACAGCAGATATTCAAAATATTCAGTTTCTGTGATAAAATCGCCTCCCTTCTTTGCGCTTACACTTATTATAACGACAGTAGAAAGAAAATGTCTTCAAAAAAATAATTAAAAATGAAAAAGTGGGATTGGGAATTGAAGAATAGGACAAATTGTCTTATAATAAGTCTAAGTTTGTCCGGAAGGACGGTTTCAGGAGGAAAGTTATGATTAATACGTTAGTTGAGAAGATTTCGAAGTTGAATGCACCGGTTGTTGTTGGCTTAGACCCGATGTTAGCTTATGTTCCGGAGCATGTACAGAAGAAGGCGTTTGAAGAATATGGAGAGACATTAGAAGGTGCTGCAGAAGCAATCTGGCAGTTCAATAAGGCAATTGTAGACGCAACCTGTGATCTGATTCCTGCTGTGAAGCCTCAGATTGCGATGTACGAGCAGTTTGGCGTACCGGGACTTCAAACCTTTGCTAAGACCTGTGAGTATTGCAAGTCGAAGGGGCTGGTGGTGATCGGAGATATTAAAAGAGGTGACATTGGATCTACATCCGGAGCATATGCAACGGGACATCTTGGTAAGGTTACGGTGGGAAGTAAGCAGTATTCAGGATTCTCTGAGGATTTTGTTACGGTGAATCCATATCTTGGAAGTGATGGTGTGAAGCCATTTATCGATGTATGTAAGGAAGAGAACAAAGGTATCTTTGTATTAGTGAAGACTTCGAATCCGTCTTCCGGTGAATTTCAGGATCAGTTAGTAAACGGAACTCCTCTCTATGAATTGGTAGCCCGCAAGGTGAATGAGTGGGGAGAAGAGTGCATGGGAGATGTATACAGTAATGTTGGCTGTGTCATTGGTGCAACATATCCGGAGATGGGAAAGACCCTTCGTAAATTGATGCCGAAGACTTATATTTTAGTACCCGGCTATGGTGCACAGGGAGGAAAGGCTGAAGATTTAGTTCATTATTTTAATGCAGATGGACTTGGAGCGATTGTGAATTCTTCCAGAGGTATCATTGCTGCATATAAGCAGGAGAAATACGCAAAGTTCGGACCAGAGAATTTTGCAGATGCATCAAGACAGGCAGTAATCGATATGGTAGAAGATATTACAGGTGCATTAGCACGTGCAAAGTAAGGCAGATATAGGAGTGGATGAAATGAGTGCAGTGAAATTAACAGCAAGAGTGCGGGATCAAAAGAAACTCGCCAGCGATGTTTACAGTCTCGTTTTGTATGTACCGGAGATTGCAGATCAGGCAAAGGCAGGACAGTTTGTTTCGCTATATAGTAAGGATGGAGCCAATTTGTTACCCCGCCCCATCAGTTTATGTGAAATTGATCATGAGGAAGGAACCATACGATTGGTGTACCGTGTGGTAGGAAAGGGAACCGAAGAGTTTTCTAAGTTGGTAGAAGGGGATAATATTGAGGTTATGGGTCCCCTTGGTAATGGTTTTACCATGAAAGACAAGCGTGCTATTCTGATTGGGGGAGGAATTGGAATCCCACCAATGTTAGAGCTTGCCAAAGAGCTGAATTGTGAGAAGAATATTGTACTGGGATTTCGGGATGAAACCTTCTTGTTGGATGATCTGGAACCAAGAGGTGAACTATTTATTGCAAGTGAAGATGGTAAGACAGGAGTGAAAGGTAATGTACTAGATGCCATTCGGGAATATGAAGTAAGGGGAGATATCATTTACGCCTGTGGCCCGACACCAATGCTTCGTGCCATTAAAGAATATGCATTTGCCCATCATATGGAAGCACAGCTTTCCTTAGAAGAGAAAATGGCATGTGGAATAGGTGCATGTCTTGCATGTGTATGCAAGTCCACGGAGATAGATGATCACAGCCATGTTCATAATAAGAGAATATGCAAGGATGGTCCGGTATTTGATGCAAGGGAGGTGGATTTCTAATGAACCTTTCGGTGAAGATTGCGGGAGTAGAATTTAATAATCCGGTGACAGTTGCCTCCGGCACATTTGGTTCCGGAGCAGAATATAATGATTTTGTTGATCTGAATAAGTTAGGCGCTGTGACCACAAAAGGTGTTGCCAATGTGCCATGGCCGGGCAATCCAACTCCTAGAATTGCAGAGACCTATGGTGGTATGATGAATGCTGTTGGATTGCAGAATCCTGGAATCGATGTGTTCTGCGGAAGAGATATTCCTTTTTTGAAACAGTATGATACAAAGATAATTGTAAATGTCTGTGGAAAGTCAGAGAAGGATTACGTCGAAGTGGTAGAGCGCCTTGCTGATGAAGAGGTGGATATGTTGGAGATTAATGTATCCTGCCCCAATGTAAAAGAGGGCGGTATTGCATTTGGACAGGATCCAAAGGCATTAGAGCAGATTACGAAGGCGGTAAAAGCCAAAGCCAAACAACCCGTCATCATGAAGTTAAGTCCCAATGTAACGGACATTACAGTGATGGCGAAGGCTGCTGAAGCAGGGGGAGCAGATGCTCTTTCCCTGATTAATACCCTTACCGGAATGAAGATAGATATTCATCGACGTACTTTTGCCATTGCCAATAAGACCGGTGGATTATCCGGTCCGGCAATTAAGCCTGTTGCGGTTCGCATGGTATATCAGGTTGCCAATGCAGTGACTCTCCCTATTATTGGCATGGGTGGTATCTGTAATTATGAGGATGCGATTGAATTCATGATGGCGGGAGCTACGATGGTGTCTATTGGTACGGCGAATTTCCATGATCCATATACCACCATGAATGTGCTTGACGGTATACAGAAATTCATGATGGAAAAGGGAATTGAAGATATTAATGAGATTATCGGATGTGTCAGGTAGTGCTTTACACGTGGATTTTGCTATGGTAGAATGCCATTGTGCGAAATTTGCAAATTACCGTAAAGGTGATTCATTTTTGGAAGGAGAATAATATACAATGAAGAAAAAAGTATTAGCAGCAGCACTTTCTCTCGCTTTATGCTTTAGCATGGTAGCGTGTGGAAGTGACAATGCAACAGTGGAGAGCAAGAGTGAGGATACAGTAACCAGTGAGGCGGAGGCAGGAGAGGATGCATCTTCAGGTGATGCTGAGTCCGATCTTGCATATATCCAGGATAAGGGAACATTAATTGTTGGTATTACAGATTTTGAGCCGATGGACTATAAGGATGATTCCGGCAACTGGATTGGTTTTGACGCAGATATGGCAACTGCATTTGCAAAAAGTCTTGGTGTAGATGTAGAGTTTGTTGAGATTGACTGGGATAACAAAATATTGGAGTTGGATGCAAAGTCAATTGACTGTGTATGGAATGGTATGACATTAACGGATGAAGTTACTTCTTCCATGGCATGTTCAAATCCATATTGTAACAATGCACAGGTTGCCATTGTAAAGAAAGATGTGGCAGATCAGTATCAGACGGTAGAGAGTCTTAAGGATCTTAATTTTGCTGTTGAGGTTGGATCTGCAGGTGAAGCAGAGGTGGAAAAGCTGGGTTACAACTATACTTCTGTAAAAGCACAGGCAGATGCGTTAATGGAAGTGGCAGCGGGAACTTCAGACGCAGCCGTTATCGACTCATTAATGGCAGCAGCCATGGTTGGAGAAGGAACCGGTTATGAAGATCTTACATATACAGCAAGCTTTAACAGTGAAGAGTATGGTGTTGGTTTCCGTAAAGGTTCTGACTTAGTGGAGAAGTTGAATACCTTTTTTGCTGACAGCTACAAAGATGGCAGTATGAAAGAGACTGCTGAGAAGTACGGTGTTCAGGCAGCATTGATCGAACAGTAGAAAAAGTAAGGCAGGTATGGATATGTCAACAATTATGGAACAGATGCCCATTGTATTTCATGCATTGAATGTAGGGTTTGTGCAGACATTGAAATTATTTTTTGTAACATTGCTTGGAGCATTTCCGTTGGGACTTGTGATTGCATTTGGTTCCATGTCGGGATTTCGTCCACTTCGATATCTCACCCGGATTTTTGTTTGGATCATAAGAGGAACCCCTCTTATGATTCAGCTTTTGATTGTTTATTATTTTCCCGGACTGGTTCTTGGTAAAACAATCTGGGGTGGTGGTGAAGAAGGAAGATTTTTAGCGGCTGCCGTGTCATTTGTTATTAATTATGCATGTTATTTCTCTGAAATTTATCGAGGTGGAATTCAGAGCGTGCCAAAGGGACAGCAGGAAGCTGGTCTCGTACTTGGTATGACGAAAAGCCAGATATTTTTCAAGGTAACTTTGTTACAGATGATTAAGAGGATTGTGCCTCCGATTTCTAACGAGATTATTACATTAGTCAAAGACACATCTTTGGCCCGTATCATTGCCTTACAGGAGATTATCTGGGCAGGTCAGGCGTTTTTAAAAGGTTCCCAGGGAATCTCAGGGCAGATTTGGCCATTGTTCTTTACTGCGGTTTATTATCTGGTATTCAGTGGAGTTCTGACCCTCTTTTTAGGATGGTTAGAGAGAAAGCTGGATTATTTCAAGTAAGGAGGATATGGCAAAGTGGCAATATTAGAGGTTCATAATATAGAGAAAAGCTTTGGGGATACAAAAGTATTAAAGAACATTGACTTTACATTAGAGCAGGGACAGGCGCTTGCCATTATTGGTTCTTCGGGTTCTGGAAAAACGACACTGTTACGGTGCCTCAATTTTTTGGAAAGGCCGGATAAAGGCAGGATTGTTGTACAGGGTGAAACCCTGTTTGATGCAGATGACCCGGATACCATGAAGGAAAAAGATGTTCGAATGAAGAGACTGCATTTTGGTATGGTATTCCAGTCATTTAATCTGTTTCCACAGTATACGGCATTGGAAAATGTAATGCTTGCCAATCAGTTATTAGAGAAAGAAAAGCCGGGATTTAAGGATAATAAGAAAGAAATCTATGCACAGATTGAAGAGAATGCAAGAGAATTGTTAGAGAAAATGGGATTATCTGACCGGGCAAACCATTATCCGCATCAGTTATCAGGTGGACAGCAGCAACGTGTTGCGATTGCGAGAGCATTGGCACTGTGTCCGGATATTCTGTGTTTTGATGAACCGACCTCGGCATTAGATCCGGAGCTTACCGGTGAAGTACTGAAGGTAATCAGAAGTCTGGCTGATCAGAAGACAACAATGGTGATTGTAACACACGAGATGGCATTTGCCAGAGATGTGGCAGATCAGGTGATTTTTATGGATGATGGTATTATCTTAGAACAGGGGGATGCAAGACAGGTAATTGAACATCCGACACAGGAGCGTACGAAACAATTTTTATCAAGATTTGCAGAAAAATAGGTTCAATGAAGGAGGAATATATAGATATGGAACAATACAAGAAAGAGTTTATCGAGTTTATGATTGATTGTAATGTATTGAAGTTTGGAGATTTTATTACAAAGAGTGGAAGAAAAACACCATTTTTTGTCAATACAGGCTTCTATCGTACCGGCTCGCAGTTAAAGAGACTGGGAGAGTATTATGCAGAAGCAATCAATAATGAGTTTGGTACGGATTTTGATGTATTATTTGGACCGGCATACAAGGGTATCCCCCTTACGGTGGCAACCACGATGGCAATTGCAGACCGTTATGATGAAGACATTCGTTATTGTTCAAACCGTAAAGAAGTAAAAGATCACGGTGATAAAGGGATTCTTCTTGGAAGCCCTATTGAAGATGGTGATAAGGTTGTTATCATTGAGGATGTTACAACGGCCGGAACATCTATTGAGGAGACACTTCCTATTATTAAAGCGCAGGGTAAGATTGAAGTGGTAGGAATGGTAGTTTCGGTGGATCGTATGGAACGTGGACAGGGAACAAAATCTGCACTGAAGGAGATCGAAGAAAAATACGGATTCAAGACTACTTCTATCGTAACCATGGAAGAGGTAGTAGAACATTTGTACAATAGACCTTATAAAGGAAAAGTTGTAATTGATGATACATTAAAGGCAGCAATTGATGCATACTATGAACAGTATGGTGCAAAGTAAAGCATATCTAAGGCAACATGTAAGAAAGCATTCGTGAGATGATTGATAAGAAAATGGAGGTATCTTATGAGCGAAAAAGTTTACAAGACAATGGGCAAAGTTGGTGCATGGAATATTGCATTTGGTGTTATAATGATAGTGGTAGGATTGACAGTTGGAGTCATGCAGATTATTCACGGTGGTAAACTTTTAAGTGATAAGAAAGACATCATGTTCTAAACATCATATTCTAATATACCAATCTTGAGAAGACGGAGCTGTTACTATTTTTTAGGTGATAGCTCTGTTTTTTTAATAAGTTCTGATAGTGTATTGAATATGTATTTTTTGTAAAAAAGAGCAAATAGTACTTTTCATAGGACACAAAAGGTGGTATCATATAGAACATATGTTATAGTATTGAATACTATATGACAACGAGTGCAAACTGCGATTTGTTGGGCGGATACATGCCAGATATAGTGCAATATAGAATTGAAGATTGAATACGGTTAATTCTTCACGATAAATTTAGGCGTTTGCGAAATGTCTGGTATGTGATTGTATGCTTTTAAAAACACATTGAATGTCTTAAAATGCTACAAGGAACGTGTTTCTAATATTTTTTCTTGACGCGCGGCCTTTTAGAAATTCACTGCTTTGTTCGGCTGGCTGCAAAGCGCATGCCGGATATATGTCTGAGAGCGCGGCTTAGAAAGGTATCTTGTTGACGCAGGCACGCTTGCGCTACGTCTCGTACGCAACGGTACTAAGAATGTGCGTCTAATTCTTTGTATATTATAAATAATGAACGCACATTCTAAGGACCGGCGTACTCAAAGTGCCTGCCGTCATACAAGACAACCTTTCTTGCCGCGCTTGAGTTTATAGGAGGCATGCGTAATCAAAGCCGCCAGCCGCAAAGCAGTAGAATTTCTTAGAGGGCGAAAACAGCGCAGAAAAAATATAGAAACATCGTCCTGTAGCATAAAAAAACTAATGTGTTTTAAAAAGCATACATTACACCATAAAGAGTTTCGCAAATGCTTCTTCACGATAAATTATATGCAAGGAGATATGTTATGAGTTACCAGATTATTACAGACAGTTCCTGTGACTTAGATACAGAGCTTGTGAAAGAGAAACATTTACATGTAGTTCCGTTTTATATTTCTTTTGATGAAGAGAACTATTTCAAAGAAAATGAGGAGATCAAAGTACATGAATTCTACCAAAAGATGGTAGATAATCCAGAGGTATTCCCAAAGACTTCTCTTCCATCAGTTGAGGATTATATAGAGGCATTTACTCCATATCTGAAGCAGGGAACAGATATTATCTGTATCTGTATTACAACGAAATTCAGTGGTTCATATAATTCTGCTTCTACTGCCCGGGATATTTTATTAGAAGATTATCCTGATGCCAGAATTACGGTAATCGATGCAACAGTGAATACAGTATTGCAGGGTATCCTTGTATTAGAGGCAGTCCGTATGCAGGAGAATGGGCTGTCGTACGATGATGTGATTGAGGGAATTGAACGTATCAAGACAACTGGAAGAATTATCTTTACAGTTGGTAATATGGATTATCTGATTCACGGTGGGCGTGTTGGAAAGGTAATGAAGGTTGCTGTGAATGCACTTAAGATTCGTCCAATGATCATTCTTAAGGCGGGCGAGATCTTCCCATTTGGTGTGGCAAGAAGTCGTAAGAAGTCTATTCAGAAGATCATTGAGAAGACAAAAGCACATTTTTCAGAGATAAAAGAATCGCCGGATGATTACAAGATTGTGATCGGATATGGATATGATTATGAAGAGGCGGTTGCATTTAAGAAGGAACTGCTTGCTTCCTTGCAGACATATTCCAATATACAGGATATCGAGATTTTTCAAATTGGTGCTATGATTGGTGTTCATACCGGACCTTATCCAATCGGTGTTGGTTTGCTTCGCAAATACGATTGCTAGAAAGTATATTTTGTGTAAGAATGTGGAAGAATAGGGATAGGATGGTTGAAAATAGAATTTGACGAATGTTGTAAAACTGCACAAATTCTTGTTGCGGGAGTGGCAAAAACGGAGAAAATTTGGAAATAAGAGGAAAACGACTTACAAAAGTAAAATTTTTTTGTTATTATAATAACAGATGTTAAGTATTGTTAAATTTTAGAAAGAGAGGAGTAAAATGTTTAAAGTTGGTGAGTATGTCGTTTATGGAATGAATGGTGTGTGCAGAGTAGAAAATATTGGACCGATGCCAATTAGCGGAGTGGATGGTGACAGAATGTATTATACATTGTTACCATTATACACCAAGGGCAGTACCGTATTTACGCCGGTAGACAACACAAAAGTTAAGATTCGTTCGGTTATTAGCAAGAAAAAAGCCCTGGAATTGATGGATGCGATGTCAGACGTGGAAGAGATTGAAGTAGCGGATGATAAGAAGAGAGAGTTAGCTTATAAGGAAGCCCTGAAGTCGTGTGACTGCCGGGAATGGATGCGAATCATTAATACTGTGTACAAGCGTAAGGAAGAGCGCCAGGCGCAAGGTAAGAAGATGTCAGCTTGCGATGAGAGATATTTGAAGCAGGCACAGGATAGTTTGTATGGAGAATTTGCAATTAGTCTTAAGATTGAGAAGAATGAAGTGGAAGAATATATGGTGCAGAGAAATAATCTGAAAGAGATGGCGTCGGCATCATAATATAAAATACAAAAAGGAAAGATAAGAAAGACAACGTACAAGAGCACGATGTCTTTCTTTTTTGTGTGATGGCACAAACCCGTACAAAACAATATTTGTACAATTGGTCTATTCTGTGTTACAATAACATGATGTGGGTTACAGCTTATAAGGATATATCATTAAGAACTGTGACCGGGAAACAGAAAGGCAGATGCAGGAATGAGACGACGGAATAGACGCAGGAACAGAAGAGACCGATATGGAATCTATGAGATACCGGAATATCGTCCGGTTAAGAAAAAAAAGAAAAAGAAACCTGTTACTCTTAAAGGAATATTGAAATGGTTTGCAATGATCATTTTGCTTATCGTGATTATATATGGGGTGTCCTTTGGAATTAAGTACAGTATGCGCAGTAAAGCACTTTCTTTATACGAGAGAGAAGATTATGCAGGGGCGATTGATCTCTTTAGTGAAGCATTGAAACCGGGACTCCCTATGTTAGAGTGGTTTGACAATGATGTGAGATTTTATCTTGCAGATTGCTATGTAAATACAGGAGATTATGGTCTTGCCTGCTATGAATACAGCAAGATCCGTTTATGGTCAGACGGAGAGGATAGGGATTTGGACTATCTTGCAAATGTAGCATATGGTCTGCAGCTATATGAATGGAAAGATTATAGACAGGCTCTTCCTATTCTACTACAGGCATATGAAAATGGATATAGTGATCTGGTTTTATATGTGGGCAGCTGTTATGGTCAGACAGGTGATCTTGAGAATATGCAGATATATTATGATGTGTTTTTGCAGAAGAATGCTATGAACAGCTTTATGTATGCACAGTATGCTGCAATCGCTTTAGATGAAGACAAGATGGAAGAGGCACTTGCTTATATTGAGGCAGGCAAACAGTTAGAAGATCAGTCTAATATTAAGGAATTGTTATATGACGAGATTATTTACTATGAGAAACTAAAAGATTACAATACAGCCTACGACAAGGCGAAAGCATTCATAGAAGCCTATCCCAATGATACAGATGGCAAGAATGAATATGATATTTTGTATACTCGTCAGACGGAGACGAGGGAGCAGTAACGGAGGTAGTTTGTGACACAATTTTATGAAAATGAAACCAGACAGGAAAGGGTAATATTGGTTGCCGTTTATGAGAAGGGCGGATTTCAGGAGGAAGAGTCCCTTCGGGAATTAGAGGAGCTTACAAAAACAGCGGGAGCAGTCTGTGTCGGTACCCTTACACAGAATCTTGAGACGGCGAATCCGGTAACATATCTTGGAAAAGGGAAACTGGAAGAACTAAAAACAATGCTTGTGGCATATGATGCTACAGGCATTGTTTGCGATACAGAACTTACACCGGTACAGATGAAGAATCTGTCGCAGATATTAGATACTAAGATAATGGACCGGACAATGATTATATTAGACATTTTTGCGGCCAGAGCCAATACAAGAGAGGGTAAGATTCAGGTAGAGTTGGCACAGCTTAAATATAATGCAACCATGTTAGTAGGACTTCGACCGTCGCTTTCCAGATTGGGAGGCGGAATTGGAACAAGGGGTCCCGGTGAGAAGAAATTAGAGATGGATCGGCGTTTGATCCGGGAGCAGATTTCCAGATTAAAACAGGATTTAGAGCAGGTAAAACAACATCGGGCAACCCAGAGAAAGCAAAGAAATGAAAGCAGTAGTCCGGTTGTGTGTATCGTAGGATATACGAATGCGGGTAAGTCCACACTGTTGAATCATTTAACGAAGGCAGATGTGCTCGAGGAGGATAAGTTGTTTGCAACACTTGATCCAACCACAAGGTCACTTAAAATGCCAAACGGGCAGACAATTATGTTAACAGATACAGTAGGATTTATTTCAAAATTACCGCACCACTTGATCCAGGCGTTTCGTTCTACGTTAGAGGAAGCAAAATACAGTGATCTCATTTTACATGTGGTAGATGCATCCAATAAGGAGATGGACCGGCAGATGTTTGCTGTGTATGAGACGCTTAGACAGTTAGAGATCGGAGATAAACCGATTGTCACTGTGTTCAATAAGATAGACCGGTTAGAAGAACTTCCGGTATTGAAAGATTTACGTGCAGATGCAACGGTACTTGTTTCTGCAAAACAGGAAATGGGGTTTGAGAGTCTGTTAGATACAATTGGAAGGGTATTGCGCAGCCAGCAGGTCTATGTGGAAAAGGTAATACCATATAAGGACACAGCACTTCTTGCAAATATCCGGAAATATGGACAATTATTATCGGAAGAGTATAGGGAAGATGGTATTCACATTCAGGCATATATACGCAGACAGGAGGATATATGAATATATTAAATATTGAGAATGTATCAAAAATATATGGTGATAAAATACTATTAGATGAGGTAAGTCTTGGAATTGGGGAAGGGGAAAAAATCGGTGTCATCGGAGTGAATGGGTGTGGCAAGTCTACATTTCTCAAAATGATTACAGGTATTTCCATGCCGGATAAGGGAAATATAATCAAAAAGAATAATTCCAGTATAGCATATCTTGCACAAAATACGGAATTTGAACCAGAAGATACCGTACTTTCTTATGTAATGAGGGGAAAAGTAAGCTCAGATCCTAATTGGAATCTTGAGGCAGAGGCTAAGACAATTCTGAACCGGCTGCATATTGAGAAGATGGATGCAGTCATAGCACCATTATCCGGTGGAGAGAAGAAGAGGGTGGCTCTTGCTAAGACGTTGCTTGCACCGGCAGATATTCTCATATTGGATGAGCCTACCAACCATTTAGATAGCGGAATGGTTCGATGGTTAGAGGAATATTTGGCAAAGTATAAAGGTGTATTGATCATGGTAACCCATGACCGTTATTTTCTTGATCGTGTGACGAATAAAATTGTGGAGATTGATAGAGGAAAGCTCTATACCTATGAGGCAAATTATTCCGGCTTCTTAGAACTTAAGCAGGCAAGACTCAATCAGGAGACAGCAAGTTACCGGAAAGTGCAGAGTATATTGCGTACAGAGATAGAATGGGTAAAGCGTGGGGCAAAAGCCCGATCTACAAAGCAGAAAGCACGGTTAGAACGTTTTGAGCAGATGCAGGGAATGAAGGCTCCGGAACGGGACAAGCAGGTTGAGATGGACTCATTAGCGTCACGCCTTGGAAAAAAGACGATTGAAATTGATCACCTTTCCAAAGGGTACGGTGATAAAAAATTAATCTCGGATTTCACCTATTATACAATTAGAAATGAGAGAATAGGAATTGTTGGTGAGAATGGATGCGGGAAGACGACTCTGCTCAGGCTTATTTTAGGGTTGGAAGAACCGGATAGTGGAAGTATTACAATTGGAGATACGATTCAGATTGGGTATTTTTCACAGACGGTGGAGAATATGGATCCAGAGGAACGTGTCATTGATTATGTGAAAAATGTTGCAGAATATATTAAGACCAGCAGGGGAACTACCTCGGCATCACAAATGTGTGAACGATTCTTATTTGGACCGGAGACACAATATAATCCAATTGGTAAGCTTTCGGGTGGAGAAAAGCGGCGCCTGTATCTGTTAAAAGTGTTAATGTCAGCTCCGAATGTACTAATTCTTGATGAACCGACCAATGATCTGGATATTACGACACTTGCGGTGTTAGAGGAATATATAGATTGCTTTGATGGAATCGTAATTGCAGTATCCCATGACCGGTATTTTTTAGACCGGGTTGTCAACCGTATTTTTGCATTTGAGGGAAATGGTGTTATCAGTCAGTATGAGGGGGGTTATACCGATTATTACGAAAAGGCACTTGCCAATGGTAAACTTGTGGATTCTATGAAGGTAGCTAAGCAGAAAATAGAAAAAGAATCCGGTGAGCAAAAAACAGACAGCAGGGATACATGGAAGAATCATCGTGAGAAAAAACTCAAATTCAGCTACAAAGAGCAGCG
This sequence comes from uncultured Clostridium sp., assembly GCA_945915475.1. Lineage (GTDB taxonomy): Bacteria > Bacillota > Clostridia > Lachnospirales > Lachnospiraceae > CAG-590. Next base: position 40,845 of record CAMEFI010000019.1, read on the forward strand.
GGAATACGAGACAATTGATGCAGAGATTGCAGCAATAGAAGAGCAGATCGAAAAGACAGATGCTTCTATTATGGAAGCTGCAAGTGATTATACCCGATTATCAGAACTTACAAAAGAAAAGGAGATACTGGAGAAACAATTAGAAGAGAAGATGGATCGATGGGTTTATCTGAATGATCTGGCAGAACAGATTGAAAAAGCAAAATAAATGTTGTGTTATGGAAAAAAACAATGTATTATGTAAAGTAGTAAATAAAAAGTGTCGAAAGATGGGAGTTCTTAAAATGCAAAGGAATAAAAGACGATGTGTAGAAATTGTTGCATTTTTCCTCTTGTTGCTCATGGGAGTGTTATTCATCCCCGTATCCGGCAATCAGGTGGAGGCTGCGACTACGTGTAAGTCTGTTATTACATATCCTGGTACTGCCAGAACGAAAGTTAATATACGTAAGAAGGCAGGTACCGGTTATAAGAGTTATGGAAAGGTAAAGAAGAACCAGTCGGTAACAATTCTGGGATATGTAACAAACAAAGGGGTAAAATGGTATAAATGTCAGGCAGTTGTAAAAAACAAGGTGCGTGTGGGATATATTTGTGCATCTTATGTTAACTTGCAATATCGACCTTCTGCCATCGTAAACGAGAAGGTGACATCAAAGGTGAAGGTGCGTAAGAAAGCAAAAACGTCCTCTAAAGTTGTTGCAAAGCTTGATAAAGGTACAGAAGTTAAAGTATTAGGAATTTCAAGGCAGTCATCTAGTAAGTACTGGTATAAGGTACGTTTTACATATAATAACAAGAAGATGACAGGATACATACAGTCAACATTTCTTACAATTGCCGGACAGGATTCCGGCCAGGAAGATGTAACGGGTAAGGAAGGATATGTGAATGATAAGGTTACATCTACTTTGAATGTAAGAAAGTCGGCAAGTACAAGTAGCAAGGTGTTGATTAAGATTCCAAAGGGAACCAAAGTTACCATTCTGGGGGAAACAGGAAACTGGTATAAGATTACCGTTACTTATGGTGGCAAGACGGTAACGGGATATGCTGTAAAAGAATATATTACCATATCTTCCGAACAGGAAAAGGTTGAGAATACTCCGGTAACGGAGGAAGAGTTTGCGACTATGCTGGCGGCATTTCCGGATAGTTATAAGGCAAGTATTCAGGCATTGCATACTGCGTATCCCAATTGGCGGTTTTATGCCGTGAATACAAATTTGGATTTTAATACTGCGGTTGCCAATGAAAGTGTTGTGGGAAGAAATGTGATTCAAAGTAATTATCCTAATGGAATAGCATCCCTTGCTCCGTTTTCTTATCTGTCAACAGATGCAGGAGCTTATAACTGGGCAAATGATACGTATTCCATAAAGGATGGAAGCAACTGGTACAGTGCAAATTCCCAGGTGATTGCTTATTATATGGATCCGCGTAATTTCCTAAATGATATGGATATTTTCCAGTTTGAGGCACTTTCCTATGATGAATCTCAAAGTGCTACGGTAGTGCAGAGTATTCTAAATAATACATTTATGAGCGGTAATTATAGTGTGATTGATTCTGCAACAGGTGCGGCTGCAACAGGCAGTTATGTTCAGGCATTTATGGATGCGGGGAAAACGGCATCCGCTAATCCGTATTTTTTGGCTTCCCGATGTAAACAGGAGGTCGGAACCAATGGTTCTAATGCAACAAGTGGAACTTACAAAGGATATGAGGGAATATATAATTTCTATAATATTGGTGCTTCTGACGGAACCAATGCAGTTGCGAAAGGATTGCTTTGGGCGAAAGGCGGAACAACCGGAGCAACCTCTTATGGCAGACCGTGGACAACACCATATAAGTCCATTGTAGGTGGAGCGCAATATATAGCAAAGAATTATATTAATGTCGGGCAGAATACATTGTATTTGCAGAAATTCAATGTGGCTCCGAGCAATTCGGCCCAATTATATATGCATCAGTATATGACAAATGTTCAGGCACCGTATGCAGAAGGGAGAACCACAAGGAATGCATATAATTCCCTTGGTATTCTGTCTAATACGATGATTTTTAATATTCCGGTTTATAACAATATGCCGGCTACTGCTTGTGCACTTCCGGCTGCATCGGGAAACCCGAATCCTTATTTATCCGGTATTACAGTGGTGAACAATGACAATTATACACAGCAATTTCCATTGTCTAATTTTGCATTTGATGGGGGAGCTGCCAGAAACTTTACATATTACATAACAGTGCCGGCAAATGTTTCGAGTGTACTGGTATCCGCTTCGAAAATCAGCACGTATGCTGCCATAGAGGGGCCTGGAGTCTATGCATTAGGAGGTAATGGTTCTACCACAACGGTTGTCATTACGGGTGTCGCACAGAATGGAACAAGACAGGCGTATACAATACATATTATACGTCAGTAAATAAAGAGCTGTGGGATTCAGATCTGGTATGTAGTTACCATGTTGTATCTGAATGCCACAGCTCTATTGTGTACTAGTTATCTAGCATATTCTTAAGATCATCCACAGAAAAATGGTACTTCTTATTACAGAAATGGCAGGCAACTTCGATTGGTTCGTTGTCTGCAATCATTTCCTCTATATCATTTCTGCTGATGCTGGCAATTGCCCTGTAACTTCGCTCTCTTGAGCAGTCACAGTGATAGTGGGGAATGATGGAATCTGTGATTTCCAAATTGTATCCATTAAATAACTGGCGCATCATATCTTCCGGGGTCATTCCCTGTTCCATTTGTGATGTGATGGATGAGAAATCCTTTAATCGTATCTCTAAATCAGAAATAAGTTCTTCTGTGGCAAATGGCATGAGCTGGATGATGAACCCACCGGCATGACGAACAGAAAGATCCTTGTCTACTAGTACACCAAGGGCAACAGAGGTGGGGATTTGTTCACTTGTTGCAAAATAGTAGGTTAAGTCTTCTGCAATTTCGCCGGTTACAAGGTTGGATTGTCCGACATAAGGTTCTTTCATGCCGATATCTTTGATTACGCTCAAAACACCAAGGTCAAGCGCTTTGCCTACATCTAATTTGCCCTTTTCATTTGGAGGAAGCTCGATATTCGGATGATTCACATAGCCTTTGACATCTGCTTTTGCATTTGCAGTCACGGTAAGACCTCCGATAGGACCGGAACATTGAATCTGAAGAGTCAGAACATCCGAATCATTTTTACACATACTTCCCATGATGGCACCTGCACTTAATAACCGTCCAAATGCAGCAGTAGCAACTGGGGAGGTGTTATGGATGGAACGGGCCGTTTCCACGAGTTCTTTTGTATAGGCAGCAAAGAAACGTACCTGGTTATCTGCTGCCATTCCTCTTATAAGAATATCATTCATATTGTATCTCCATTTCTTGCAATTATATAGATGCGCTCACTTTCAGCAGAAGGAGGCGCTTTGGTAAAGGCATCATATGCCGTCACATATTCTAACCCGGCAGCATGTAATAAGTCAATCATTTCCGTTAAATCATAAGCTTTCTGATGGTGTGTTTCACAGAATTTCTCGTAGAAACCATTTTCTAACTTGGAAAAAAAGGTAAGATCATATTGGTTGATGTCTTCCTCATCAAAAAAAGAATTCTCCCAAATGTAGCTGCCCTGCTCCTGATGATCGCAAAAGACCTGATCTCCAAGTACTTCCTGATAAAAATATCTTGTTTTTAAATCAAAAATGAAAATACCATTTTTTCTTAAATATTGTTTGACTCCGGCAAAGGTATCCGCTACATCATTAATATTTAACAGATAATTCAGGCTGTCACATAGGCAGTATACACCATCAAATATCATATCTCCACAATCTAATTCCTGCATGTTTTGTAAAATGAGTTCCACGTGAGGCTGGTCAGAAAGTTTGTTGGCCGCTAAGGAAAGCATATCCACGGAATTGTCAATACCGATTATTTCATAGCCGGCCTGAGCCATAAGTTTTGTCAGGGTTCCGGTACCACATCCTAATTCCAGCAGAGTACCTGTGGAAATTCTGTAATCGGCAAAAAGGGAAAGCAGATAGCGGGACCATTCATCATAGGGAATGTTATCCATGAATTGGTCATACAAATAGGCAAAACCTTGATAACTGGTTGACATAATCTTAATTCCTTCCTTATCGAGAGTATCCTTATAAAAAATGAGCTGCTATACAAAGTGTGCTGATACTTGGTATGGCAGCTCATAAAATACGGTAGAAATCTTAGAAGTCTAATCTATCCTGCTCTTCTAATACATCAGGATCTTCCGATACATCGGATAATCCTTCGTTCTCATATCCAAGAACCTCTGGTTGTGCTTCCTCACTGGTTGAAGAAGAAGCCACATCCGGAGTTGGATCAGAATTGACAGTAGTGTTGGCTCCAAAATCAATCATTGGAATGTCGGAATCTGCGGTTGCTTCTGTATTTTCAATGTTTTCCTCTTCCTGCTGTTCTTCCGGTTCTTCCTCTGGTTCTTCTTTGAAATTGATGGTGATGGATGTATATTCGCGGTTGGATTTATCCCCGCTAGTGAATACATCTTCGAAATCATCCGATTCTTCCTCGAAAGAAAAGTCCTCGAAATCATCCTCATCCTCTTCCTTGCGTTCTTTCCACTTGTCGTAAAGATCATATGCTTTATCTAATGTTGCTTTGTAGAGTGGGCTTTTTTTGATTTTGTCACGAAATACGTAACATGCGCCACCAACTGCAGCGGCTGTTGCAGTAAAGGCAAGAAACTTGCCAAAAAAATGTTTGTCCTTTGCCATAACGAATCTCCTTTATTATACATAATAACTGGTTTCATTTTAATACGGATAGGTGGAAAAAGCAATTCTTTATTTGCTATTTCTTATATTATGTGTGATAATATCTGGTATTATACGATATGTATAAGAATATTGTGCGTGATAGGAAAGAGGTTAGAATTAAGATGAAAGAAGTAACGAAAAATTTTTTTGTCTGTGGAGTGCTAATGATAATTGCAGGCATAGCATTGATTGCAGTTTCTAAGAAAACATTTGGAATGATAGCCGTAATTTGCGGGGTTGTATTTTTGGTTATCGGGGTGGTGTATTTTATAAAAGACATGCGTGATGGTTCGAAAGAGAAGGAAAAATAAGTTCTTGTACAAAATATACAATTGCAATCTGTCATAATCACTGAAAACAGAAGAAAATCTAGTTGTAAATCCTTTATATTTGTGATAATATTAAAATTAATTAGGTGAAATTTATTTATTTCACACAATTGAAACAGAAGGAGGAGTTACAATGCAGAATTTACCGGCTAATGTTACACGGGGCAACGACACGAATATCATTTCCATTGCGGCATCCAGTAATAAGGGAATGCTGATTCGGTTTTTGAATGAGCAGGTGGAAGAAGGTTTCTATGCACTTGTTATTGATTATTTGAAGGATCATAATTTTGATTTATCTACTATGTTAGTGGATGATGATGTCAAGGCGCAGTGTACCAAGCTCTATGAATTGGCAGAGTTTGTGGATGAGAACATCAAGAAACCCGGGAAGTATGAGATTGAAGAATGGATTGAGCCGTTGTTTAAGTTTGTTTATGGGGATATTGATCCGGCGGATACGGACGCCATTATTAATACAACAGGTATTTATCGGTACAGTATCTGGCTGATTTATTTATATCAGCTTGATATGTTCGGAGAGGCAATGCGGTTAATTGGTGAAAGAGTTGCACCGCTTTTGATCAATACATGTTATCAGATTGCGGATGCGGATGATCGTCCTTCTACATATGATAAGGCTGTTATGGGTTACATGGATCTGATTAATGTTGTCATGGAGATGGATTTACCGCCTTCTGCATCTAATTCTGAGGCTTATCTGAATAATCTTGAAGTTTTATATGATTATTTTGTGGAAGATTCCCATGTAGGGAATGATTATAAGATTCAGTTCAGTATGGGGTTGTTTAATTCCTTTATCCGCAAGAAAGATTACGACAAAGCATTTGAATTCTATGGTCTGAATGCGGAGTATATTCCGGTTGACAATATGCGGGTATATGAGAACTTTAAGGAATTGATTCGCAACTGCAACAGTACGCAGTATACCAATGTATTGAGTAGAACCGTTATCTCTGCCATTTCTAAGCAGGATATCTACAATAAGAGAATAGATAGTTTATTGGTGGAAGTATCTGCGTTTGTTAAGAAGGTATACAAGTATATTGAAGATGAGCCGGTTATGAAGAAGAATTTACAGATTCTTGGCGCAGGTTCCTCTTTGAGTGATAAGAGCAATGTGTTTGAGGGCTTATATGAGTATAATCTTGTATTTTATGAATGTGGTATCAAACAGTTGGTGAATCAGGATTTATCCACAAGATCATGGGAAGAGAAATATGAGATTCTTGATTTGCTTTATACAACATTGAATGTTATATTTGATGGCTATAATGTTTATGAGATTTCCAATCGTATTGAGCATCAGTATGTAGAACTTACATGGATTGGTAATTATGTGAATGCTAACCCATCACTTCTTAAGTTGTTCTTTAGCGTAAAAGAGAAGATAAAGGCATTTAAAGTACGTAAGAATTCTATTTTGGAGAAGAGCAGAACCAATTATGAGATTAAGAAGTTATTAGAGGATCGTCAGAAACATCTTGTATTTCTTGCAGCAGATGATATGGTTCGCCATGGATTACAGAACAAAGATAAGCCGATAGTAAGCTCGGGTTATAGTGAAGAACGGGCAAGGAAGATGTTTATAGATACCTACAATCGGATTAACTTACCGGCTAAGTATGAGAAAACGAAAGCGGAACCGGTTACAACTTCTAAGTTTGGTTTTGGTAAGTCATCTGCACCCGTTACGAGTTCAGATATCCATAAATTATTTGATAATCCACAGGTTAAGGAACTGGTATGCAAGTCCGAATGGTTATGGAACCAATATCTTGATAAGGGAAAGGACAAACAAACAGAAGAAGAAGTTACCTATAGTGTGGCTTGTCTGATAAAAGTTGTTGAGACATTGATTGTACGTAAGGATAAGCAGGCAGCACCGGAAGTAACGCCGAATAAGCGTGTTATCATTACAAAGACCGGTAAAGTAATTGAATTATCAGATGAATCAGATGATAAGCCGGTGAATAACAATGGAAATGAACCGACTGTTATTGAGCATATTCACAATATTGGTGAGTATTTGAAGGATCGCAGTGAGGAGAACGTCCGGTACGTTCAGACATACATTGAAGACTGGGTTGAGTTTTTGATGCAGAATAAGTTTGATAAAGATTCCCTATTGTCGCTTTTTGATGCAGAGGAAGTACGTGCGAAGACCTTGCAGACAATTAAGAAATTGAATTATGATTTAAGCAATTATTAATTCGGAGTGAGCATGGGGCTATTATACTTTTGAATACATTTTTTAAGAGTGTAACAGTCCCTTTTTCTCAGTGGGAGTACAATCTCCGGTTGAGATTAAGTCTGCAATGGATAAGAAGATATTTACTGGAATGATGAAGGAGAATGGGAGAGATGAAAAAGAGGAATGCAGGATTTTCCATGATAGAATTGATCATTGTGATTGCAATTATGGCAATCTTAACCGGAGTACTGGCACCAATGTTGGTACAGTATATCAATAAGGCCAGATTAAGTACGGATATTGATACCGGTAAAGAAATTGCCAAAGCAATTATGACTTGTGTAACGGATGAGTCTGTAAAGGATAATGCCGTACAACATAATAGTCCGCATCCGGTGAATGATATGGATGGTGCAGATTTTAAGAATGCTGTACTCAAGATGTTAGGACAGCAAACCCTTACCGGCAAATCCAAAAAAGATGTGGATGCTCAGCCCTTTGATGCAGATAAAAGACAATTTTATTATACATTAGATGCCGATAAGAATAAGGTAGAAATATTTTATGGTGGAACTACAGCAGATTATGAGATATATCCAAGAACAGGAAACAAACTTGTTAAATAGCGCTGAATAATAAAAAATATTTTTTTGAAAAAAGTTGTTGACAAAGATGGAATCGTTTGGTATATTAGTACCTGTCGTTAAGACATGCGCGAGTGGCTCAGCGGTGGAGCACCTCCTTGCCAAGGAGGGGGTCGCGGGTTCGATCCCCGTCTCGCGCTTTTATTATACAAAAAAGGATACCTTGATAAAGGTATCCTTTTTTGTATAATCGAGCCCAATCCTGGGCTCGAAGTTCGATCGTCTCGCATTTCTTTTTCCATTTCACAAAGTTCTGTCTGAACATAAAATGAACACAAAAATGGTATATAGTCGATAATTATCAAGTGAAGGAAGTGGTATGTTTCATGAAACAGAATTTCAAGCAGAGAATGCTTCAGTTTATGCAGGGACGATATGGAGTAGATCAGTTATCCGGATTTCTAATCTGGACTGCTGTTGTGATTGCAGTGATTACGTTGTTTGTCAGAATACCATTGTTGCAGATTGTAACATGGATACTTATTATTTATGCGTATGTGCGCATTTTTTCAAAAAATACTACAAAACGTTATGCGCAGAATCAGAAATTTTTGGATGCTACATGGGGTATACGAAAATTTTTTGCGGATATTAAGTATCGCATAAAGTATGGAAAACAGACGACAGAGCCTTATCGGATCTATAAGTGTCGGAAATGTGGACAAAAGATCCGTATTCCAAAAGGAAAAGGTAAAATCATGATCACATGTCCGAAATGTAAGTATCAATTTAAGAAAAAGAGCTGATGGGATAGGAGTCTTAAATGTACGGTTATGTAGTGATGAATAAGCCGGAATTGAAGATTAGAGAATATGAAGAATACCGTGCGTATTATTGCGGATTGTGTAAAGCATTGAAACGTCAGGCAGGTATGCGCGGTCAGTTGGCGTTAAGTTATGACATGACATTTCTTGCGTTGTTGTTAACTGCGTTGTACGAACCGGAGACAAAGAAATATAAGGAACATTGCATTGTGCATCCCATAGGTTCTCAGAGCATTCGTGAGAATTCCTGTATTGAATATGCTGCGGATATGAGTCTTATGCTTACATGGTATAAATGCAGGGATGACTATGCAGATGATAGAAATATGCTGAAGGCAGCTTATGGAAGTGTACTTGCGAAGAAGGTTCGCAGAATTGAAAACCAATACCCAAGACAGGCAAAGTCGGTTTCTCTCAATTTGGGTAAGCTGGTGCAGTTAGAGAAAGAACAGATAACGGATATCGATAAGCTGTCTGCCTGTTTTGGAAATTTGCTTGCTGATATTTTTGTTATGAAGGAAGACGAATGGCAGACGTATCTTAGTAATTTTGGCTTTTATCTTGGAAAATTTGTGTATATAATGGATGCTTATGATGACGTAGAGAAAGACAGGAAGAAAGGCAGTTTCAATCCTTTTTTAGAAAGGGAGAAACAAGATGGATTGGATGATTGGGTAAAGCAGCTGTTGATTATGTGCGCAACAGAATTTGCAAAATCATTTGAGAAAATGCCAATTATACAGGATGCAGGGATATTGAGAAATATTATATATTCCGGTGTCTTTTGCAGATATGCAAACATTCGCAAGCAAAGAGCAGAGAACATGGAGGAGCAGCATGAGAAGTCCATATGACATATTAGGAGTACCGACGAACGCGTCGGAGGAAGAGATAAAAAAAGCATATAGAAATCTAAGCCGCAAATATCATCCTGATGCCAATGTGAATAATCCGCATAAGGAACAGGCAGAGGAACGTTTCAAAGAGGTACAGCAGGCTTACCAGGCAATCATGGATGAAAGGGAAGGTAAGACAAGTGGATATGGAGGTGCTTCCACAAATCCATATGGCAGTTACGGCGGATTTGGTGGATTCGGTGGATTTACAGGCGGACAGGGTAGAGCTTCTTATTCTGAGAGTAAAGAAGATTCTTATTTGAATGCGGCAATGAATTATATCCGTGGAGGCGACTATACATCCGCTTTGCGGGTGCTGTCAGATATTGATAACAGAACAGGAAAATGGTATTATATTTCTGCGATTGCAAATCAGGGTGTGGGTAATCAGGCTACGGCTTTAGAACATATTCAGATTGCAATGCGAATGGAACCGGATAATATGGAATACCGGCAATTCTATCAGGTAATGCAAAATGGGGGCAATTGGTATCAGACACAGGGCAGAAGTTATGGAATGCCGGATGTTAATGACGGAGATTATTGTTTCAAATTGTGTCTTGCCAATTTGTTATGTAATATTTGCTGTATGCCGGGTTGTTAGAGTGAGGAGAGGTTATGGGAAGAGAAGAATATCAGGAGTATGAGCCGGATCGAACGGAAAGTTCATTTTTTGCAATGATGTCCCGTATGAAATATATTAATCGTTGGGCACTTATGCGTAATTCTTATCCGGAAAATATCAGCGAGCATTCTTTGGAAGTCGGAATGCTTGCACATGTGCTTGCCCTTATCGGGAACAAAAAGTGTGGACGGAAGTTAAATGCAGAGAGGGCTGCATTGATTGGAATGTACCATGATTGTACAGAGATTATAACAGGTGATATGCCAACTCCAATTAAATATTATAATATGGAAACCCAGGATGCTTATAAAAATGTAGAAAAACAAGCGGCAAAGGAATTACTTGGTGTATTGCCGGATTATTTGCAGGATGATTATAGGAATCTTTTTTTTCCTGCAGAAGAGGAAGCATATTTGTGGAAATTAGTAAAAGCGGCAGATCGTTTGTCAGCATATATTAAGTGCATAGAAGAGGAAAAGGCAGGAAACAGGGAATTCTCCAATGCGAAGGCGGCGACTTTTGAGAAGCTTACCGCAATGGATTTACCGGAAGTTCGTATCTTTTTAAGAGAGTTTGGAAGTGCGTATAAGAAAACGCTTGATGAGTTGAAAAATTAAGGATCGGAGATAGACAGAATCTGGAAAAAAAGGTATAATATTAAAGTGATTAGAAAATGATGTAATGGAGGGTTATAGCATGAAAAATATTCTTTTTGTTGCTTCAGAGTGTGTTCCGTTTATTAAAACGGGTGGTTTGGCAGATGTTGTGGGTGCGTTGCCGAAAATGTTTCCGAAGGATCAGTATGATGTGAGAGTAGTAATTCCGAATTACACCTGTATTCCATGGGAATATCGGGGGAAATTCCAATACGTTCATCATTTTTATATGGATCTAGGAAAGCGATTTGAGAATGTACATGTGGGAATTATGACATATCAATTAGATGGTATTACATATTATTTCATTGATAATGAATATTATTTTTCAGGATGGGCACCATATGGAACCATACGGTTTGATATAGAGAAGTTTACATTTTTCTCAAAAGCGGCGCTTGCAATTCTGCCGGTTATTAATTTCAAACCGGATGTCATTCATTGTCACGACTGGCAGGCAGGACTTGTACCGGTATATCTGCATACGTTGTATGAGAATAATCCATTTTTCCGTGGAACCAAGACGATTATGACGATTCATAATCTGAAATTCCAGGGCGTATGGGATGTGAAGACTTTCAAGTATATTTCAGGATTGCCGGATTATGTATTTACTCCGGACAGGATGGAATTTTTCAAGGATGGTAATATGTTAAAGGCCGGTATGGTATATGCAGATTATATTACCACAGTAAGTGATACCTATGCAGGAGAGATTCAGACACCGGAGTATGGGGAGAATTTAGATGACTTGTTAAGATTCCATAATCGAAAGCTTTGTGGTATTGTGAACGGTATTGATTATGAGGTATATGATCCGAATACAGACAACAAGATTTACAGGAAATATAACGTTCGAAGCTACAAGAAAGGGAAAGCGGAGAACAAGATGGAACTGCAGAAGGAACTTGGACTTCCTGTAGATGAGAACAGATATATGATTGGTATTATTTCCCGTTTGACGGATCAAAAGGGGTTGGATCTGGTTGACTGGGTAATGGAAAAGATTGTAGATCCGTATACACAGTTCGTGGTGATAGGAACTGGTGAAGCGAAGTATGAGAATATGTTTAAGCATTATCAGTGGGTATATTCAGACCGTGTATCTGCCAATATTTTCTATTCCGATGAGAGAGCCCATAAGTTGTATGCGGCTGCGGATGCCATGTTAATGCCATCCCGGTTTGAACCATGTGGTCTTACACAATTGATTTCTTTGCGGTATGGAACCGTTCCGATTGTAAGAGAGACGGGTGGTCTGAAAGATACGGTTATTCCTTATAATGAATATGACGGAACAGGAACCGGATTTTCGTTTAAGAATTACAATGCAGACGAGATGCTTAGGATTATTAATTATTCCAAGGAAGTATACTATGATCATAGAGAAGAATGGAATCGTATGGTGATCCGTGATATGAAGGAAGATTTTTCATGGGATAAGTCGGCTGTGAAATATATGCAGTTGTATGATAAAGTATTAGGATATTAGGGAAGTGTCCTTTCTCTATGGAAAAATGAATAAGAGTGTGCTATACTCATGAAAGTAATCTAGCACAAGTACGGTCCACGTGGCCGGTAAGAGGAGAGAAGAAATGATAGACATCAAATTTTTACGTGAGAATCCAGACATTGTAAAGCAGAACATTAAGAATAAGTTTCAGGATGAGAAACTTCCACTTGTTGACGAGGTAATTGAGTTAGATGCAAAGAGTCGTGATACGAAAGGGAAAGCGGATGCTCTGCGGGCAGAGAGAAACAAGATTTCCAAGCAGATTGGTGCATTAATGGCTCAAGGCAAGAAAGAAGAAGCGGAAGCCACCAAGAAACTTGTCACAGAACGTTCTGAAGAACTTGCGGCGTTAGAAGTGCAGGAAAAGGATTTGCAGGAGAGAATTACTAAGATTATGATGGTAATTCCGAATATTATTGATCCTTCTGTCCCAATTGGTAAAGACGATAGCGAGAATGTAGAGATTGAGAGATTTGGTGAGCCGATAGTACCTGATTTTGAGATTCCATACCATACAGAGATTATGGAACGGTTCAATGGTATTGATTTAGATGCTGCAGGACGTGTGGCAGGGAATGGTTTCTATTATTTAATGGGGGATATTGCAAGATTACATTCTGCAGTCATTTCCTATGCAAGAGATTTTATGATTGACCGGGGTTTCACATATTGTGTACCACCATTTATGATTCGTTCCAATGTTGTAACGGGTGTTATGAGTTTTGCCGAGATGGATGCCATGATGTATAAGATTGAGGGTGAAGACCTGTATTTGATTGGGACAAGTGAGCATTCTATGATTGGTAAGTTTATTGATACGATTGTGAAGGAAGAGGAGTTGCCGAAGACTCTTACCAGCTATTCTCCATGTTTCCGTAAGGAAAAGGGGGCACATGGTATTGAGGAGCGAGGTGTATACCGGATTCATCAGTTTGAAAAACAGGAAATGATCGTAGTATGTAAGCCGGAAGACAGTAAGATGTGGTTTGATAAATTGTGGCAGAATACGGTAGATCTGTTCCGAAGCCTGGATATTCCGGTGCGGACATTAGAATGCTGCTCTGGAGATTTGGCAGATCTTAAGGTGAAGTCAATTGATGTAGAAGCATGGTCACCAAGACAGAAGAAGTATTTTGAAGTTGGCAGTTGCTCAAACTTAGGTGATGCACAGGCGAGACGTCTGAAGATTCGTGTAGATGGACCGAATGGTAAGTACTTTGCACATACCTTGAATAATACAGTTGTTGCACCGCCTCGTATGCTGATTGCCTTTCTTGAGAATAACCTGAATGCAGATGGCACAATCAATATTCCGAAAGTTTTACAGCCATACATGGGTGGTAAAACAAAGATTGAGTGATCAATCATAATCGTATAAGAATAGAAAAAGCCTATTCATTTGAAGAATCGATTAAGATTCCTGAAAATGAATAGGCTTTTGTTCTAAAGTCATTGCTGAAAATATTTTTGGATATGTTTGTACATGGATTTGACAGCGGGTGCCATTAAGTCAGGATTCAGGGCACAGAGGCCGATGATACGTTGCTCGGCTGGACGTAAAGAGTACATATCTACTTCGTATGGAATGTTCTGCATGACTAAGCGGGGCATGATACAGATGCCCAGACCGGCAGCTACCATGGCAATGGTACTTAAATCATCCACTACATGGCAGGAGGAATGGATGGACAACTGGTATTTCTGAAAGAGTTTTTGGATATCTGCATCCGTGCTTTCTCGCTGTGAAACAAAGTTTTGTCCGTCTATTTCAGATAATTCAACATAATTTTTGTGTTTTGGATGGAAAGATTTTGGGACAATACAGAGTAATTCGTCTTCATAAAGTGGAGTGATCGGTAAGTCTTTGCTGCTGGATTCCGATAAGAAACCAAGATCCACCACACCGGTTTTAATCCAGTTATATACATCATCATAAGTTCCCTGATATATTTTTATCTCAATATTTGGATGGAGTTTTGAGAAACCGGTAACAAGCTCAGGAATAAAATTATTGCATACAGAAGAGAAGGTTCCAATCTTAACAGAACCATGTGTAAGTCCATTAAATTCCAGAATTGCCTGTTGTAGCTTTGCATCGCTATTCAATACGGTGAGTATATAAGGTTGCAGATTCTCGCCATAGCTTGTCAATGTGACACCATTTTTATTACGGTTAAATAGAGGAAATCCCAGCTCTTTTTCTGCTGTAGAGATAGCATGGCTGATAGCAGAAGGTGTGAGACTCAGGACTTCGGCTGCACGCTGAAAACTTCCCTGCTCCACAACAGTCTGAAAAATCTGATAAGCAAGTAATGTCATTTTGACTCCTCCTCAATCTCGAAGATAGCTGCTAAGTCGGCGGGCTGCAGAGTGATCAGGTCTTCTTTGGTAGTGGCATTCTCCGCCAATAACCGGTTTGCCTGTTCACTAATCGCTACATTTAAGAAGTTACGGATGGTTCTGGCATTTCCAAAATATTTGTCAGTATGTTCCACATAATGGGTAAGTTTATCCTTTAAGTAGATTCGCCCTTCTTCACTCAATATATAATCACTTTCTTTGCAATACTTTTCAAAAATACGGAATAGATCATCTGCCGTATAATCCGGGAAGAAAATGGTCTTCTGGAAACGGGATTTTAAGCCTGGATTGGACTGGATGAAATGTTCCATCTTATCCGGGTACCCGGCCACAATTACAATTAAGTCGTCACGATTATCCTCCATTGCTTTTACCAGGGTATCAATCGCTTCCTGACCGAAATCCCCTTCCTGAGATTCTGTTGCAAGGGAGTATGCTTCGTCAATGAATAATACACCACCCATTGCCCGGTCGATAACTTCTTTTACTTTGATGGCTGTCTGTCCCATATATGCGGCAACCAGACCGGAACGGTCGACCTCTACTAAGTGTCCTTTTGAAAGAATACCAAGAGAACAGTATATTTGTGAAAGCAAACGGGCCACAGTGGTTTTGCCGGTTCCGGGATTGCCGGTGAAGACAAAGTGCTTGGTGACAGAAGGAGCTTTGAGACCATTTTTTTCGCGGATTTCAATAATTTTCAACAAATTGATTAAGTCTGTCACCTCCTCTTTGACAGAATCGAGACCAATCAGGTCGTTGAGTTGCTTTAATAAAGAGTCCAGATCATTTTCGGTCTTATCAGCCTGGGTAATGGTTCCGATAAATGGTATCTCTGCTGCGGCTTCCTGTTCGACTTGCTTGGATTTTGGCTTGAATGGAATGCTGTCGGGGCGGGATGAAGATAGACGTCCGCTTTTCTGATAAGTCCGAATTTTGCTTTCTAGCATGAACCGGTATCTGGTAAGCTGATTTACTTCGGTCACGTCCATGTGCTTACAACTTGAGAGAAAATCTTCGCCGATTGCCTGAAAAGTCAGAACATATAACTTACTGATATCATAATATTTGGATTCGTGAACAATAAAATCATTCTTAGCATAGTCTAAGAAGTATTGCAAAGACATTGGTGGCTCGTTCAGATAGGTATCTGTTGCAATATTACTCTTGGCAATAAAGCTGCGCATTGTCTCATCATCGAAGGTGTATCCTAAGGATTTGTTGATGTAGCGAATCTCATCCTTGGCAATGACATGGTCTGCAATGGTTAAAAAAATAAGAAAGTTACGCAAATCCATGCGTAATAATTCTTTTACGTTTTCGTGGGTTGTTTTCTGGGTCATAAGATGATAGTCTATCTTGTCTGCAATCTCTAATGCAGAATCGTATATACTTTTTGTTTCGATATCCATGGAAGCCTCCTGCGATTTTTAAAAATGTTTATGCTTTTATCATAGCAAAAATATGAAGGATAAGCAATATTTAGATGAATAGAATTCATGTAAAATGGAAAGATTTATGCTATAATGTAACGAAAAGTTTGCATATACGTTAGAGGAGGAGCGTGTCTATGAATTATAAAAGATTTCTGCAATATGGAATTACAGTGGCGGTTTTGTGCCTGCTTGTGATGTATTTCAATGTGATTATGGGATGGGGGAATCAGCTTGTAGCAGTTGCATATCCACTGCTTTTAGGATGTGTGATTGCCTATGTACTTAATATCTTAATGGTTCGATTGGAAAAATTGTATTTTCCGAAAAGTAAGAATATATTTATTAATAAATCGAGGCGGGGTGTCTGTATTCTATTGTCTATCGCTTTGTTGATCTTAATCGTCTTTTTTGTATTGTATTTAGTGATTCCGCAGGTTGTAGATTGCTTTGTGATTATCTCAAAGGACGTTCCTTCCGTGTTCCAGAAAGCGGTAGAGTTTCTGATAAAAAAATCAGATGAGCTTCCTGCATTACAGAAACAATTGATGGAATTAGATCTTGATTGGGGGAATATTCTGAATAAGATTTCGGCAAGTGTAATGTCCGGTACAAAAGGTTTGTTAACTTCAGCAACCAACATTGTCGGTTCTTTTTTTGGAACAATGATGAATGTGGTGGTGGGAATCATATTCAGTATTTATGTATTAGCCTGTAAAGAAGAAATCGGATCGAAAATAAATCGGGTAATGAGAGCATTTATGAAGGGAAAAGCATATGAGACAACTAAGTATGTGTTAGGTGTTTTGAATGAATGCTTCTCGAATTTCATTGTTGGACAGGCGACAGAAGCAGTTATTCTTGGTTCGCTATGTGCAATGGGAATGTGGATTCTGCAGCTTCCTTATGCGGGACCGGTTGGAGCATTAGTTGGACTTACTGCGTTAATTCCAATCTTTGGTGCTTACATTGGAGCGGCATTAGGTGCGTTTATGATTGTAACAGTAGATCCTAAGCTTGCTTTGGTATTTCTTATATATCTGGTTATCTTACAACAGGTGGAAGGGAATCTCATCTATCCCAAAGTGGTGGGGTCCTCCATTGGACTTCCGGGAATCTGGGTACTTGCAGCCATTATGATTGGAAGTGGATTAAATGGTGTTGTGGGTATGCTTCTTGGGGTTCCCGTGGCAGCATCCTGTTATAAGTTATTACGGGATGCCACTAAGAGGAAGGAACGGATGGCAGGAACGGGACCGGAAGATTGTAAGCCGGTGTAACAAAAATCTTGAAAAATCCAGTGTGGTATGATACAGTTAGACAGGTATGTCTGTAAGATATAAGGAAAGGATAGGAGTTGTTAAAATGTCAGGACATTCAAAATTTGCAAATATTAAGCATAAAAAAGAGAAAAACGATGCGGCAAGAGGTAAGATCTTTACCATTATCGGAAGAGAGATTGCAGTTGCAGTAAAGGAAGGCGGACCGGATCCGAATAATAATTCTAAGCTCCGTGATGTAATTGCTAAGGCAAAGGCAAATAATATGCCCAATGATACAATTGAACGCGGTATTAAAAAGGCAGCAGGGGACGCAAACTCTGTAAACTATGTTTCCATTACATATGAAGGGTATGGACCAAATGGTACTGCAATTATTGTAGATGCTTTGACGGATAATAAGAATCGTACAGCTTCCAACGTAAGGAATGCATTTACAAAGGGCGGTGGTAATGTCGGAACAACAGGTTGCGTATCGTTTATGTTTGATCAGAAGGGGCAGATTATTGTTGCCAAGGAAGATTGTGATATGGATGCGGATGATCTGATGATGATTGCGCTTGATGCAGGAGCAGAGGATTTCTCGGAAGAAGAAGACAGCTATGAGATTCTCACTTCTCCGGATGATTTTTCGGCAGTAAGAGAGGCACTGGAAAATGAGAAGATCGCAATGGCTTCTGCGGAAGTAACGATGGTTCCGCAGACCTACGTGGAACTTACCAGTGAGGAAGATATCAAGAAGATGAACCGGATTCTTGATCTGCTAGATGAAGATGACGATGTTCAAGCCGTTTATCACAACTGGGACGAATAGTGTGCCCTGCGGTAGCAGGGGATAGAGACGAGATGATTGGGACGAATAAGCCCTTACAGCATATTCTTAATGACGAGGTATTCTACAAGAATGAGAAGTAGAGTACCTCGTTTTTGGCTTTATAGGATTAGGGTGTCGCAAGCAACTCTTTGTTCTATTAGAACTTTTACACTTGCAAAAATGAGAAAGCAATAGTATATAATATATTTATGAAACTACAAACTAATTGGAACACGATGAGGGGGGATTCATCGCATTATGGGGGAAGTATGTATAGCACGAAAGAGGTAAATGATATGATTAAGGTTGCAATCTGTGATGATGAAGAAATAATGCTTCGGGAGATGGAATGCATTCTTGAAAAGTGTGCTCGTGAATATGGGATACAACTGGAATTCGGTATGTTCTATGACGGCGAAGAGATCATTCAATATATGGAGAAGATGCAACAACAATTTGATATTATTTTCTTAGATATTGAGATGCACGAGATGAATGGCATTGAGACGGCAATTCAGATTCGGAAACTTGATCGAAAAGTGTTGATTGTCTATGTCACAAGCCATGAAAGTTATGCACTAGAAGCATATCAGGTGCATCCTTTTCATTTCCTTGTAAAACCACTGCAGGAGGAAGAAGTGCGTAGATGCTTTGAACAGGCGTATGCATTTATTGTACCCGAAGATGAGTTCTTTGAATTTACATACAGGAAGAATTCTTATCGAAAGCCGATCCGTAGTATTATGTACTTTATGAGTAATAAACGAATGATCGAAGTGCACATGGAGGACGGAACCATTGAAGAATTCTATGGAAAATTAGATGATGTTGCAAATGCATTACAAAATAAAAAGACGGATTTTTGGAGAATACATAAATCTGTTTTGGTGAATGCACAATATATCTTTCGGAAAACATTTTACCAGGTGGAATTAACCAATGGGGAAAAACTGGGTATCAGCAAGGAAAGAGCTCGTGAGATGAACGCATTATATGTTCAAAACATTAGAAAACGGATGGAGGAATAGTCATGCGAGGTGAGGTACTGGACATTTGTGTAAATTTGCTGATGGAAATGTTGTATGCATTTGTGGTATATGAGTATTTTAAGACGTTTTTTGAGCGAAAAGCTATAAAAGGAATCTGGTTCTATATATTTATAGTAAATGCGGCTGTTCAATTTATAGAGGATGGTATTCCGAATTATCCGGATTATTGCAGAGTGATATCTACAATAATATTAACGATAGGCACTACATGGTTTTACAAAGGCAAAATAGGGGTGAAAGTGGTTTTTGCTGCTTTGTATTCTACGTTAAGTGTTTTATGTGAATTGTTGGTTGCGTGTATATATGTAGCAAGTGGATTATCGGATAATGTATATTATTCCATGGGGTATTTTGTTACATATGTTTTCATATTGCTTATCGTGAAGCTGTTACAGTATTTTTTGTCAAAGTATGTAATGGAGATTATAGATTGGAAAACAAACTTGAAAATATTGATTCTGACTATAGCCAGCCTGTTTTTAGCATATTATATATTTTATACACAATATGAGATGGGGATACAGGGATTTTATTGGCGAACAATGATCAGTATAGCCATATTATTAGGAATTAATATTATAATGTTTAACATATTTGGGCAATTGTCAGAAAATCTTGAGTTGAAGCGTAAAACCTCTATATATGAGAAGGAATTTGCTTTGTTGGAACAACACATGCATGAGCGGGAAAATCTAATGAAGGAGTTTCGGGTAAAAAGGCATGATCTGAAACATCAGATGTTGAATTTGCTAATCTTGTTGCACGAAAAAGATTTTGAGAAACTGGAAGATGATATTGAGAAATTGGCTGAATTAGATTCTTTCAATGGGTTGTTCCTGGTTAATACAGAAAATTCAATTATTGATGCATTTGTAAATAGCAAATATGCTATCGCAAGGGAAAAGGGAATTCGTTTCGAAGCTAAGTTAAATATTCCTTCGGAACTTCCGTTTCCGGGGGAAGATATTTCTGTCATTCTTGGTAATGCGTTAGATAATGCAATGGAAGCATGTTTAAGAGGAAAGGTTGATGATCCGTATATTAAGGTTAATATGTCGTATGATCAAGGAAATTTGGTGATTATGGTGGAGAACTCTTTTGACGGAATATTAATGAGAGAAAGAAAAGGAGGATGGATGACGAGAAAACACAATTCCCAACAGCATGGAATAGGGATTCATTCCATACGGAAGGTGATTCAAAAATATCATGGCTACTATCATGTTGAAATAGAGGAGCAGATATATCGTTTGGAGATGATTTTGTATCCTTTAGAGGGGTGAAGAAGGAGAAAAACTTCCAATTATTACGAGAAAACTTCCAATTATTACAAGTTGCCGCACAAGTCGTTTTTTTGTGTTATGATTCGCAATAGGGAGGGGCTGTGAGCAGGATTTTATACACCGCCCAGTATGAAAGGACATTTTTGCTTTGGCAAAAATGTCTGCTCGCAGAAAGGATTTCCCAGCGTAAATTAAAGGAGGAATCATAATAATGAAGAAACTGATGGCGAAAATGAGAACTATGAATGTGGCAAATTATCTGGCAACATTTGCAATGATTGCAACAGTTATTGGTGCAAGTTCGAAATGTGCTTGCTTTTTCCACGACGTGGAAAAGCCGGATTTAACTCAGTTCCGTAAGTTCTAATGGAATGGATTGCAAAACGGTTAACGAATTACATATTGGCAAAGCAGGTTATATCAGAGGAGAATCGGGCGGCTTATGAATATGGATTCCAGATGGGACTAGAACAGTCAATCTGTATTCTGGTGTCAATGCTGATTGCTACGTGTATGAATCGTGTGTGGGAGTGTATACTGCTTCTTGTAGTTTTCTTTTTGCAGCGTGCCTATGTAAAAGGAATTCACATGAAGCAGTATTGGTCCTGCTTTTTGCTTTCTTGTGGAGTTGTGACTGCGGGGCTGTATGGATGTGGATGCATTGAGATATCCGGCAGGACGGAACTTGTCGTGACGATTGTGTGTCTGGGAATTGTTCAAATAGCTGCGGGTAGATTTGCAGAGGATGAGGATGAGGCAGCAATCCGGTTCTACAATAAGCAAAGAAAAAGAATTGCCTGCCTTGTTATGGTGATGGTATGTGTATTATATGTAGTTCGATGGAAGAGTGGATTGTTTGTGATATGTTACACGGAATTGGTAATGGTGGTGTCTACATTAGCGCAGTTGGGAAAAGAGAAGTTAGGAAATAAATAATAGGTGCGAATCCGTCCATATGGGGTAGTGAAAATGGATCCCGTTAAAGGAATGTCCCCAATCATCAAATATTATGGTGCATGGTCAAAGGTGAAGAAAATAACAATCAAGAGATGAGGAGGGCGTTATGAGAAAGATCAAATACGTGTTAGGCTTATTAAGCATGATAGTTCTATTTAGTGTCAATGCCATCTATGTGGCGGCTGAAGAACCAAGGAGAATAATTTTTTATGAAGGGACTGAAGGAGTAGATGAAAGCCAATTGACTAGGATCACATTTACTTATCATTATTATGATGGTTCTTATGATTATACGGAGGTTTATTTGTGCAAAGGAAGAGTACTTGCAAGTCCGGATGGTTATGATGAACCACAAGATCGTAATGGAGATCATTACCGTTTTTCGCATTGGGAGTATGTGAAAGACGGTCAACGGGTTCGGGTGACAGAGGATACTGTTTTTTATGGGGATACCGATCTATATCCGGTGGGAACCAATCTGATTGATCCGGATTATTCCAAAGTGTTGGAAAATATAAAAAAACAACAGGAGGAGATGGAGACAGCAAAACAAATATGTATTGGAATGCTAAGCTATCAGCCGAAAATTCAATCAATTAAGCCGAAAAAGAAAAAGGCAATTGTGAAAGCAATGGCAAGCTATGAACAGGTTGACGGTTATGAACTGGAATATTCCACATCAAAGCAATTCAAGAAGACGCATCGAAAGAAGATATCTTCTACGAGAAGTTCCCTGAAGTATACGATTAAGAAATTAAAAAAGGGTACTACCTACTATGTCCGCGTCCGGGCATACGCACTTTATGATCTGGCGAAATATACAGGAAATAAAGATGATAGACCTCGTACATATTACAGTAAGTGGAGTAAAATAAAAAAGGTAACCATAACCAGATAAATATAGTATTATTGCACATAAAAAAGCCGCAGTTATGCGGTTTGTGAGAGATTATTCAGTTTACAAGTGTTGAAAAACCTGTCACAAGAAGGAATAACGTTTTATTCTCCCTTAAACAGAATGATAATTTGTTCTGTATAAGGTAGCATAAGATAAGAATAAAAAATGGTAAGGCGTGCATTTTTCTTTTTATTTAAGAAACAATAGAATCGGGAATGTGATAGAGGATTGGGATCAGTCAGGGCTGGTCCTTTTTCAAATGCGTCATATAAATTTTAATTTAGTCATTTCGATAAAAATGATTAAGTTGTAGTTGATTTTGACGAAGTTGTGCCATATAATTCAATTAATTCATAATGAATGAAATGACAAAGTTAAATTCAAAATGAGGTAATTAGAATGAGACAATTTGATTACACGGAAAAA
>CAMEFI010000020.1 GCA_945915475.1 uncultured Clostridium sp.
TTCAATAGAATGAGGAGATATAATGTGAAAGAAATAAAAAAAGATCCGTTTGATGAATATATAAAAAATCTTCCGCCAACAAGAAAAGAATTAGGACAGGCATGGCGGACTGCCATTGGATTACAGGATGTAGATGGATTGCAACCATCCGCGTATTTGTATGAAACGGCAAAGAAGAATATTGATGGTGAAATCTCTGTTGATGAAGCAGGATCACTTATTGATAGTTATTATGAGAGTAAAGATGGCAGATTAGAAAGTGAAGCAAGAACAGAAGAGGCGGATAAGGTATCTGCAAGAATTACAAAGCTTCTTTCTGATAGATCCTTTATTTTTTCGACGACTCAGTATATTTCCATTCATCGTGAATTGTTTACGGGTATATATTCGCATGCAGGAAAAATACGCGATTATAATATATCCAAGAAAGAATGGGTACTTGACGGAGATTCTGTGTCCTATGGCGGAGCGATAGATTTGCGTGAGACACTGGAATATGATATTTCCCAGGAACGAAATTTTAGATTTAATGGATTGACAATGGATGAAGCCATTCATCACCTTGCAATATTTATTTCCAGACTCTGGCAGATTCATGTTTTTGGGGAAGGAAATACAAGAACTACCGCAGTGTTCTTTATTAAGTATCTGAGAATGTTGGGATTTAAGGTCGAGAATGATTTGTTTGCGGAAAATTCATGGTATTTTAGGAATGCCTTAGTTCGTGCGAATTATAATAATATTAAGGCTGGTATTTATGAAACAACAGATTTCTTGGAAAGATTTTTGAGAAATCTATTACTTGATGAGAAGAACGAGTTGCATAATAGAGATATGCATATTAGTGGTCAATTTTTATTGGGTCATGCTGACTCGATAAATGACCCAATAAATGACCCGATAAAATTGAATGAACGGGAGAAAAAAATAGTAGAAATATTGCGTAGAGAGCCAACTCTGACTCGTAGCGGGATGGCAGAATGTCTGGGATGTTCAGATTCGACTGTAAAGAGAGCGTTGCAGTCTATGGTTGAAAAAGGTGTCATAAAACGTATCGGGTCAAACAAGAAAGGCGAATGGATTATACTGAATGTAAATGATAATTATAGCAACAAAAATTGATTCATAATAACAAGAATATGGATTAAAAGGAGTGACAAATGAGAAAAGAGGCGTCTTTAGAACAGTGGAAAATATTATATGAGGCGGCAACACGCATTAAAGAGTTAAAGCCATGGGAAAAGTTTTGGGATATGGATCTGATTGGTATCAGATATGGAGCTGATGAGGAAACTGTTTTCTTTAGTATACTTGGTCATGGCGGTGATTGTTATGGGATAGCTGTCTATGAAGGATACGAGGGATTAAACAGTTTTCTTATGCTTGCCATGCAACAGAGTATGAATCTGACTCCTGAGTATGCAATGTTTAATCAAAGGAATCTTACATGCTATTGGGGAAATCGAGATGAATTAACAGTTAATCAGAGGAAGATTATTAAAGATTTAGGATATACATATCGTGGGAAAAATCAGTGGCTGTATTTCCTGTCTTATGAGCCGGGATATTATCCGTATAATATGGATGAGGACGAAGTATTGCGAATGAGTACGTATTTGCAGGATTTGGAACTGGCTCTTCGTTATTATGATGAAACAGACATGCATGTTGATTTTGAAAATGGAAACATGTTTTTGTTTGCTTTCGGGAGAGATAAAAAAACTTGGAACTTTGGCGAGGAAGCATTGCCCTTTACAGTCTTTCAATTTGGTAATCTACTTATCACAGATGAAGCATTGCTTTCAGATTTACCCAAAGTTCCGAAATGTAATGCTGTTTTAGAGGCGGAGGTATCCGTGTTAGGTGCTTCTGTAACGGATAAAAAATATGACCGCCCTGCAAATCCGGCATTATCATTATTAGGCGATGCGAATACGGGAACTGTCATTAAGTTTGAAATGGTGGGACCGGAGGACGATGCGATTGTTATGCTGGCGGAAATTCTGATAGGTTTTATTTTCCGATATGGTGCACCAAAGGAGATTAGAGTGTCAAATGTGATTGTAGAGGCTGGACTTGAACAAATCTGTAATGTTTGTGGAATCAAGCTTCGCAGAGTAAAAAGATTGCAGGGATTAGATGAATTTATACAAGGTATGTATCATAGATACAGTTTATAGGAAGGAGATATCATAATGGAACATCATAGACTGGATCCATATCCAATACCAAAGGAGAAAACACCGCTATGTATAAATGAACCATGGCTGATAGATAAGTCACTTTTAGAGTATCCTCCACGTAGAGAACCGGATGAGAAAGAGGATAATGTTCGTATTTACATTCCGATGGATTTGAACAGGGATGCAATCCTGCGTAGACTTGATAGAGTAATTGCTCATTACGGAGAGGCAACGGAAGAGAATGAGATGGAATTTAGCGTAGATGTTGGAATGATTATTTCTCAGGTAGAAATATATGATCAGGTATGGTTCGTACGCCATATGCCGGATAAAGGAGAGCATAGCAATGAGGCAAAGGAGCTTGTCAGAGAGATAATAGACAGGTTGAAAGAAATACCGGATGGGTGTGCAGAATGTTTTCCGTTTGATACAATCGATGAGCTTGGGCGGGAGTATTTGTCAGATTAATTTCTGGTCAGTAGTATCAAATCGGTATCACAACCCCGAAATTCGTATCACAGAATGAAATATTGACATAATTTCCAATTTACATCTTTTTTCGCCCATGTTATATTAGTACATAGGTGGACGGAAAATGATGATTTTCGTGATACGAATCTGCAACATTTTCTCCGGAAAAAGTAAAAATAATAGGTAAAATACCCATAAAATGAGTCACAAAACGGCAAAAACCGTAACATATAAGTTTCTAAACACGGCTAAATCAGACCGTGAAGATTTGCCACCTGCAGCAAGAGGTTATATTATGCAGATCCGGTCTTCGGGCAGGATATTGTTGAATATTATCAACGACATTCTGGATTTTTCCAAGATTGAGTCCGGGAAAATGGATATTGTGCCGGCAGAATATGAACTGGTGTCGCTATGCAATGATGTAGCGAATATTGTAGAGACCCGTCTCAAAGATAAGCCGGTGGAATTATTGATGTCCATAAAGCCGGGAATTCCTAAGGTTCTATATGGGGACAGTGTAAGACTGCGGCAGATTCTCATTAATCTTGCCAATAATGCGGCAAAATTTACGCAAAAGGGCAAGATACATATCGTCATCGATTACGAGGTGCGGGATGAAGAACAGATCCGGTTGAACATGCGGGTAGAGGATACCGGATGCGGAATCAAAGAGAAAGATCTTGAGCGGATATTTGATTCCTTTCAACAGGTGGATAGCAAGAGAAACCGAAATGCGGAGGGCACCGGTCTTGGACTTGCAATCTGTAAGAAATTGCTGGATCTTATGGATGGAGAGATTCATGTCAGCAGTGTATATGAGAAGGGCAGTGTTTTCTCCGTCACACTACCGCAGCAGGTAAGGGATTGGAGCCCTTCCATTGCGGTTCCGGACGCAGAGCATCAGGTTGCCATTGGATATTTTAGCAATCGGTTTCTCGCAAAACGGTTCTTCGACGCTGTAAAACAGTTGGGCATTTTTTCCATTGCGTTAATTGCACCGGATCGCATGGCGTGGGCGTTAGAAGCCTATGCGAAAGAGTGTGCAGGAAAGAATATTTTTCTGTTTTTAGAAGAAAAAAATGAGGATGATGAGTTGAGAAGCATTTTGGAGAATTTCCCAAACATTACCATTGTGGAGCTGGTTTCCTTCTTCTCAGATAAGAAAACGGAATCAGAGAGTTGGAGAAGGATTCACAAACCACTTTCAGAAAATAATATTGCAATGGCACTTGCCGGAGAAGAGATACAGATAAACAGAGATAGCAGGGAAGCAGAAGAGATAGATTTTATTGCACCGGAGGCAAAGATATTGATTGTGGATGATAATGAGATCAACCTGATTGTAACCCAGGGGTTATTAGAACCGCTTCAAATGAAGGTGTATGCGATTTCCAGTGGAATAGAAGCGGTTGAACTCATCGAACAGCATCATTTTGACTTGATTTTCATGGATCACATGATGCCGGAGCTTGACGGAATAGAGACCACACGGATTATTCGAAGATTTCATCCGCAGTATCAGGATATCCCGATTATTGCCTTGACGGCAAATGTAATGGATGGAATGAGAGAGGAGTTCCTTTCAGAGGGAATGAACGATCTGGTTGCAAAACCGATTGAGGTAAGGATGCTGGTTCAGAAAGTGAAGCAATGGCTGCCACCGGAAAAGATTGTACCTTGTCAGAATGTAAAGAATTCGGATTCACAAAGAGAAGGATCTGAAAAAATCGTGGTAGGAGATCTGGATACCGATTCTGCACGGAAGCTTTTAGGAGATGACAAGCTTTTCTGGAATGTGTTGAAAGAATACTACAGGAATATACCGAAGAAAGTCAAGCTGATCGGACAACTCAAACAACAGGGCAATCTGCCGGCGTATACCATTGAAGTGCATGCGCTTAAGAGTGCTTCCAGACAGATTGGAGCAACGAATCTTGCAAATCTTGCAGCCATGTTAGAAAAGGCGGGAAATGATGGAAATATGGATATCATTCGGGAGAATACCGATGAATTGCTTGCCATGTATGCAGGATATGAAGAGGTGCTGGCACCATTTTGCCGGGAGGAGCAGGAAGCTGTTCCGAAGAAGGAAATGGATTTGGAACATATCCGTACTGTATTTGATGAGATGATGGATGCCATTGAGAATCTGGATATTGACCGGATGGAAGAAGGAAGAGAACAATTATCCCAGTATGAATATGGGGGTCAGGCCGGGGAATTGTACGAGGAATTATCAGAAGCCATTGATAATATTGATGTAGACCGTTGTACGGAATTATTACAGATGTGGAAGCAGCTTTTATCTCAGTCGGAGTACAATCTCCGACTGAGATAAAAGCCTCCGGCGGATGGCAGAGATGCACAGATGAAGATGTCGCACATAAGTGCGACGCGCATCTCGCCGTCAATAACGCCTTGGCGTTATTGAAAGAATTGTTCAGGTAAGAAAAGAAAGGTGATGGATATGGGACAGACATTTACGATTGGAGTACTATTTGCCGATAAGGCGGAGAGTGGATTGACACATGACTTCTTTGCAGCGATATTAGATAGTTTTATGAAACAGATAGAAACAAAAGGATATCAGATGTGTTTTCTGAATACGAATAAGGAGTATCCCGGCAGAAAGACGTATCTTCAACAAGTCAGAGATAGGAATTATGACGGAGTGCTGATAGCCTGTATTGAATTTGATGATCCGGAAGTGGTGGAACTGATGCACAGTGGAATACCGGTTGTTACGATTGATGAGGAGGTTGATGGGGTGATCTCTGTGAAATCAGACAACAGCGGTGGGATGAAATGTCTTATGAATTATCTGATAGAGATGAAACACAAACGGATTGCATATATTACAGGAGAGGATTGTCATGTTACCAGAACAAGGGTAAATACCTTTTTAGAGTGTTCGGCAAAGGCCGGGCTTTCGGTTCCGTCCGATTATATTATGCAGGGAAAGTTCCGGGATATTAATCGAGCGGCCTACTTAACAGAAGGATTGATGCGGCTCGCAGATCCTCCGACCTGTATCATTTATTCCGATGATTATGCTGCAATTGGAGGAATGAATATTCTTCGGGCGAGAGGGATGGAGATTCCGGGAGATATATCGATTGCGGGCTATGACGGCATTGATATTATGTCGAGATATGAGCCCCGGATTACAACCGTCGTGCAGGATAAAAAGAAGTTGGGTATCGTTGCGGCAAAGAAACTGATGGAATGGATTGAGAATCCGGATTATGATCTGGAAAATACTATTCTGGTTGAGACAACCTTGCAGAAAGGGCGCAGTGTTGCAAGGGCATATTATTAAGATTATCAGTTGCGAAATTGCACAAATATGGCTATAATACAGAGATGTATGAGCAATTGACCTTATTTGAAAAGGACAGAACAAGGAGACAGATTATGGGAAAACAATCATGGAAACCAGGAAATATGTTATATCCGGTACCGGCAGTATTGGTAACTTGTAGAGATAAAGAGGGAAAGGATAATGTACTGACCATTGCGTGGGCAGGTACCATTTGCTCTGACCCGCCAATGTTATCGATCTCCATTCGAAAGGAACGCCATTCTTATTCAATGATCAAGGAGTCCGGAGTTTTTGTAGTGAATGTGACAACAAAGGATTTGGTGGAGGCAACGGATTACTGTGGAGTGAGAAGTGGTAAGGACGAGGATAAATTTGCAGCCACACATCTGACAAAGGGAGAGGCGGAGAAGATCAATGCACCTATCATTATGGAAAGTCCGGTTAATATTGAGTGTAAGGTGAAACAGGTGATAGAGTTGGGAAGTCATGATATGTTCCTTGCAGAGGTAGTCAATGTGCAGGTGTCGGATGAGTATATGGATGAAAAGGGAGCATTTCACATCAACGATGCCGAATTGCTGGCATACTCTCATGGACAGTATTATGCATTAGGAGAACATCTTGGATCATTTGGTTATTCTGTTCGCAAGTCAAAATGATTGGCGAAGAAAAGAGGGTATAAGTGAAGAGGTATAATTTTAAGACCCGGGCACAGATTGGCTGGTTTAAGGCAGCGATGGTGGGAACGGTGATCGGCTTGCTGATTGCACCAACCGCCGGTAGAATCATGAGTAGTCAGGAGAAAGCATTTTTAACGGATAATCCGGTAATAGATGCCATTGGCAGTATAACTTTTGGCCCGAAAACAAAAATTATGATCAACAAAGATGTAGTAGCGCTTGCCAAGAGTGAGGAGGCAGCAAAGGAGGCCTTTCAAAATGCCCGGCTTGCTTACAATGCCAATGGCGTGAAAGTGTTAGATATCGATGTGTCCTATGCTCAGGTAGATGAAGAAAAGGATAAAAAAGCGATTAAAGGAAAACGTGTACTTCGGAATGAGAAGTTAGAGGCCGCCATTTTGAACAGCTTTGACCGGTATGCGGATGCAGATAAGAAGCTTGCCTACACGATGCGGGTGGATGATCATACGGTTACGGTAGAGCATATGGCAGATGTGATTTCCATATTAGAGCAGGCACAGAATACCTATGACAGTAAGGATGCATTTAAGGTGGGACTGAAACCACCGGCAAGCCGTAATGTCACCATGTATGAGGTGGCAGTAGAGGAAAAGGCAAGTGGCCAGGAGGCGACAGAAGAAGCGCCGGAGATTACAGAGACTGCAACAGAAGAAGTGACAGAGGAGACAACAGAAGGTTCTGATACTGTAACCAGTGAGGAGACGACCACCGAAGAGGCGACTACTGAAGAGGCGACTACTGAAGAGGTAACGACTGAGGATCCCACACTGGCAGCCCAGAGCGTGGATGACGGTGTGAAATATGTTGGTTTTGCGGATACCATTCAGGTCATGGAAACCTATGTGAATTCCTCACAGATTACAGATAAGGATACGGCATATACGACAATGACAACAAAGAATGCGGAAGCCAGTATCTATGTTGTGGAACCGGGGGATGCCCTGTCTCTTATTGCAGAAAAGAACAATTTAACTGTAGATGAAATTAAAGCGTTGAATCCACAGATTGAATCGGATGATGATATTTATTATGATGATCGCCTGAATATTACTGTTCCGAAAGCGGCTCTTCAGATTCTGGTAGAGAAACAGGAGACCTATAGGGAAAATTATAATGAAGATGTGGTATATCAGGATGATGACAGCATGTTCATTGGTGAGAGTGAAGTCGTTCAGGAAGGTACACCGGGAAGCCATGTTGTAACGGATTTAGTAACCTATACGGATGATATGGAGTCCGACCGGAAAGAACTGAAAGAAACTGTGGAAGTGGCAGCGGTAGCCCAGGTGGTGAAGCGTGGTACAAAGTCAAAACCCACTTATATGTATCCCGTTACGAATTGGAATATTACATCTAACTTTGGCTATCGCTGGGGTCGTCTGCATGCAGGGACGGATGTGGGTATTCCCACCGGAACAACGGTGCGGGCATCCCGTGCGGGCCAGGTTATCACAGCAGGCTGGGTAGGCGGTTATGGTAACTGTGT
The DNA here is from genome assembly GCA_945915475.1 of uncultured Clostridium sp. Lineage (GTDB taxonomy): Bacteria > Bacillota > Clostridia > Lachnospirales > Lachnospiraceae > CAG-590. Next base: position 8,167 of record CAMEFI010000020.1, read on the forward strand.
CATCATTGACCATGGAGATGGTGTCAGCACAAGATATGGACATTTAAGTGAAGTGACAGTTAGTGTTGGTCAGTATGTGGATCAGGGGCAGCAGATTGCTCTTTCCGGGAATACCGGACGGAGTACCGGACCACATCTTCATTTCGAAATCCGGATCAATGGAGAGGCTGTAGACCCCCTTCCGTATCTTGCCGGACAGCAGTAATAGTATTGGGTGTTTGCGAAAGCATGCCTGTGATAGTGGAGTGGATAATTTGTGGAAGGAGATGGAACACCATGAGTACTATTATTTATGATGCAAGACGTGTGAAAGGCTATGAATGCCTAAAGGAATTATGTGTATATGCCGGTAAAGAAGAAACATTTATGGAAAGCTTGTGGAAGGAAATGGTTGCGGATGGAGAACTGATGCAGGAATTTGCTTACTATGTGGATAACCAGACGTTGTTAGATCAGATAAAGTGTGAGGGGTATGGTCTTACCGATCTGTATGTATGGCAGGTGGAACGCTACAATCTGATGCAGGATTATGGCAAAAATGGTGCGGAATGCAACAAGGTGGCCATGGTGCTGGATTCTCTTTATATGATGGCGCAGATGAAGAAGAACCCGGAAGAATATGTGAAGAGACTGAATAGTGGTCTTGGTATGGATCAGTTCTGAAGGGCAGACTGCTACAGGGAAAGAGTACTATTCGTATAAATAGCTGCAGCTTTCCCGTTCAATCAGGCGGCAGGGAAGCTCAAGGCGGACATGTTCGGTGTGACTACCGGCTTTGCGGTCTAATAAGAGCATGAGAGCGAGATGACTCATCTCTTTTTTGGGAATATCAATAGTGGTTAACATTGGAGACGTTTTTTGGGATTCTGCTATGTTATCAATTGCGATAACAGATGGCAGATATCCCTTTTTTTTGTGTTTTTTTAAGGCATTTAATACACCTAATGCCGTGCTGTCGTTTGCACAGAAAATGGCAGTGGGACGTTCATTGGAGTCAAGAATGGACACCATGGCGGCAAACCCTTCCTGCACGGTCTGGTTCGTTGGGTGTACATTGATATGATTAAGAGGCAGGTTATGCAGCAGAAGTGTCTGATAATAACCGATGTAACGTGCCTCGTATGTGCAGTCCCCGATGTAGGCAATATTTTTGTGCCCTAATGAAATAAGATATTCCATTGCTTTTGATGCGGCAGTCTGCCCGTTACAGATCACTTCATCATATTCATAGTCTGTGGGATTCCGGTCAATACCGGCAATATAGGAATACCGGCTTCGAAGACTCGGTATGAACATGGAAGGGCATTTGCCAAGGATAATAAGACCGGTGTTGTTTTTGACAGATATATTCAGGGAGGACGCCTGCTCGGATGTAGACAGCGTCTGCCTAAAAGGAATGTGTAAAGAATCATTTTTAACCGCAGTCAATCTGGTAATGTCAACGTTGTGCAGAATATCACCTAACACACATCCGTTCTGAATCAGTTCCTCCTTTATACACTGAAACAGTTCTTCGAAGAAAGCATCCTCTTCAATGGAATCGAAACGGGTTAACAGGATATCCACGGTAAATGGAGAATCTACAGAGGAGTTATCCCCTTTTCTCAACATTCTTGCAGTTTCATTGGGAACATATTGTAATTGTCTTGCTGCATCCCAGATGCGTTTTTCTAATCCGGGATCATTGCAGCGGTGATCTTTATTATTGAGGACACGGGATACTGTTGCAACGGAAGTACCTGCCATGGCAGCGATTTCTTTTAAAGACATGTTAATTTCCTTTCTTATATGAAGCAGGGGGGCAAAAGCCTATTTGCCATCCTAATCTGACGTGAAAACGATTGCAAAAAATTATATAATAAAAATTATTATAATAATAAAGTACCACAAAACAGACCTCTATTCAAGTGATAACGTTTGCAGATTTAGATGTTTGAAGAGGAGAAAAGTTTGTGTAATCTATTAGATAGAAGCTGCAGTGCAGTAATAAGTGGGCAATTGCAAAACACCTAAGTAATGAGATCAAAAAGGAGAAATGGATATGAAGAAGAAATGGTTGGCAGCAGCATTGATGACATTGTTAGCAGTTGGTGTTGCCGGATGCGGAAATAAACAAAACAGTGAGAAAGCAGAATTACATGTTGGGTACTTTAATAATGTGACTCATGCGCAGGCGTTGTTGATGAAAGCAGATGGCTCCTTAGAAGATAGTTTAGGTGAGGACGTGGATGTAAGCTGGACAGCATTTAATGCAGGTCCGGCGGAAGTGGAGGCATTATTTGCCGGGGATATTGATATAGGATATATCGGTCCGGTTCCGGCGGTAAGTGCCAATGTGAAGTCAAAGGGGGATGTGCAGGTGCTGTCCGGTGCAACACAGGCAGGTGCAGCATTGGTTGCCCGGGAAGATTCCGGAATTCAAAGTGTGAAGGATTTGTCAGGAAAAACGGTTGCGATTCCGCAGATTGGTAATACCCAGCATTTATGCCTGTTGAATCTCCTCACGGAAAATAGTTTGAAACCCGTGACAGATGGTGGCGACGTAACAGTTTCTGCTGTTGCCAATGCGGATGTTGCGAACATGATGGACCGTGGGGATGTGGATGCGGCTCTTGTGCCGGAACCATGGGCTTCTACTTTGTTAAAACAGGGGGCAGAGCTGGTATTGGATTACGACCAGGTGTTCATGGATGGAAAGTATGATGTTGCGGTTGTGGTTGTGCGTAAAGAGTACATGGAAGAACATCCGGACATTGTGGAAGCATTTTTGAAGGAGCACGGAGCTGCAACTACCCGGATTGTGGAGGATACGGACGTCTCTCTTACGACGCTGAACGAGGAATTATTAAGTGCAACCGGTAAGTCATTAGGGGAAGATATTATCAAAGAGGCCTTTTCCCGTATTCAGGTGTCCACAGTCATCAATGAGGAGGCACTTATGAAGTTTGCGGATATCAGTAAAGGGCAGGGCTTCATCAATGAAGTGCCGGAGAAAGAGAGCTTGTTTGTGAAGAAATAATAGGGAATAACAGGAGATAGTGATATGGCACTGGAGATTAGGAATTTGTGTAAACATTTTGACAATAATGAACAGGCAACCTTAAAGGAAATCAGTCTGGATATTGCAGATGGGGAATTTGTGTGTATTGTCGGTCAGTCAGGTTGTGGAAAAAGTACATTGCTCAATCTGGTGGCGGGACTGTTGACACCAACCAGTGGAGAGATTCTTTTAGATGGCAAAGTCATTACCGGACCCGGGGCAGACCGGACTGTGATGTTTCAGGAACATGGACTGTTTCCGTGGCTGAATGTTATTGATAACGTGAAATTTGGAATGAAATTAGCGGGTATACCAAAAGCAGAGCAGGAAGAGCGTGCAATGCATTATCTGGATATGGTACATTTAAGTCAGTACAGGGATTATCCCATTCATCAGATTTCCGGTGGAATGCGTCAGCGTACAGCACTTGCAAGAGCCCTTACCATGGATTCGAAAGTGTTACTGATGGATGAACCATTTTCTGCATTGGATAAACAGACATCAAACCAGTTGCGGGTTGAATTGCAGCGGATCTGGATGGAGACAAAGAGGACCATTTTGTTCATCACGCATAGTGTGGAAGAAGCCGTCTACTTAGGCGAAAGAGTGGTGGTGTTGTCGGCAGATCCGGAGAAAGAAATGCAGATCGTTCCAATTGCATTAGAACGTCCCCGTCATGTACATTCGCCGGAATTTGTGGAGTACCGGCATCAGATTCTGGAGCAGATTCGGGGAGGTGAGTATTAAAATGAGTATGGTTATCTTTTTGGGAATATTACTTGTCATATGGCAAGGGTTTTATTGGATCAGTGTGGATGTATTAGAAGTGTGCAAAGCGTATTCTGTTCCGTCTCCTCTTGGTGTTGCAGAGCGTTTTGTGGAACTTTGCAGTGATGGAACGCTTTTGCAGGCAACCGGCAATTCTCTGCTTCGGGGAATAGCGGGTTATTTCATTGCAGTCCTGGTGGGAATTCTGTTAGGACTGTTAATCCACCAGTTTGCATATCTGCAAAAAAATTTAAAACCTGTGGTATTAGGTGTGCAGACACTGCCGAGTGTGTGCTGGGTTCCATTCTCTATTCTGTGGTTTGGATTGTCCACACAGGCTATCTTATTTGTGGTGGTGATGGGAGCAACATTTTCCATTGCGATATCCGTGGATAATGCCATTAAGAATGTGCAGCCAATCTATATAAAGGCGGCGAAAACCATGGGAGCAAGCAAAAAACAGCTGTATCTTCATGTGATACTGCCTGCGTGTCTGCCGGAACTTGTAACCGGTTTGAAACAGGGATGGTCCTTTGCGTGGCGTGCACTGATGGCAGGAGAAGTTATGACTACATCCATCGGATTAGGGCAGACACTTATCATGGGAAGGGATCTTGCAGATATCAATCAGGTCATGCTGGTCATGCTGGTAATCGTCATTGTAGGTATTGTGATTGATAAATGCATTTTCTCTGTCATTGAAAAGCGCCTGCTCATAAAGCGTGGATTATGGGAGACAGAGTAGAAATACTCTGGAGGGTTATTGTAACAATTCGTCTGCAAGGGTCTCCATTGCAGTCACATTTTCCGGTTTCATGGTTGACTGGATGGTGACGATGTTCTCGCAAATGCTGACATTCTTCATACTTTCTAACATGGATTTTATGGTTCTTGCGGCTGATGGTGCCCAGGAACCATTTTCTATTATGGCAACCTTGCGGTTCTGGTATGCTTTATGGGATAAGCGGTTCAGGAAATCTTCCATAGGAGGAAATACTCCGGCGTCATAGGAGGATGCAGCAAGTACCAGCTTGCTGTAACGGAATGCGTCTTCCACAGCTTCTGCTATGTCATCTCTGGTAAGATCCGTAAATGCCACTTTGGCAGCACCCTTTTCTTCAAGAATCTCCACCATCTTTTCGGCTGCGGTTTTGGTGTTGCCATGGATAGAAGCACAGGCAACAAATACACCCTCGTCTTCCGGTTCGTAACTGCTCCAGGTGTTGTATTTGCCAATATAATAGTCAAGATTCTCTGTAAGGATTGGCCCATGTAAAGGGCAGATGGTCTGAATATCCAGTGTGGCAGCCTTCTTTAACAGGGTCTGAACAGGCCCGCCGTATTTACCAACAATATTAAAGTAGTATCTTCTTGCTTCGCATGCCCAGTCTTCCTCTGTACTGAGTGCACCAAATTTACCGAAGGCATCGGCACTGAAAAGGACTTTCTCAGTGGATTCATACTCCAGCATAACTTCCGGCCAGTGAACCATCGGTGCCATAATAAAGGTAAGCTTGTGTTCTCCAAGATCTAATGTGTCCCCTTCCTTTACCACAATGGAACGTTCCTCTAATCCGTTCATATCAAAGAATTGTGGAAGCATTGCTTTGGCTTTTGCAGTTAATACAAGCTTTGCAGAGGGATAGGTATCTGCTAATTTCTGAATGTTTGAAGAATGGTCCGGTTCGAGGTGAGAGATCACTAGATAATCTACGGTTCTGCCCTCAAGTGCTGACTCAAGGTTGGCAAACCATTCCTTCGTCTTTCTGGCATCAACGGTATCTAAAACAGCAGTCTTTTCATCTAATATGACATAAGAATTGTAAGACATGCCATTTGGAACGATATACTGGCTCTCAAATAGATCTAAAGTGGTGTCGTCTACACCGATATACTGGATTGCGTTAGAAATCATTGTGTTACTCATTTGTATTCCTCCTGTGTGATATATTTCATATGGTATATTATAGCAAGACTTTCCTGTAATGTCACTTATGTTCTTACATTATCTGAGCATTGGTTGTATTCATTTGAAAAGTTTGATATACTTATAACAAGAATGCAATCATTAAGCGGTAAGCGCAATGATCAGGAAGGAGCTTCTATGAGCAAATTAAACATCGCAGTCATTTTTGGAGGTCAGTCGTCAGAGCATGATATTTCGTGTATCTCTGTACAGACGGTAGCAAAGGCCATCAATCCGGAGAAATATGATATTACGTATATTGGAATTACAAAGGAAGGACACTGGTTACTGGCAGAGTCCCTGGATAGTATCGTAGATGGAAGCTGGGAAATGAGTACAACGGATGCGGTTATCTCACCGGACGCAACGAAACAGGAGATGATTCTGTCGGGAGGGGATGGTGTGACAAGGAAGCATATAGATGTTATTTTTCCGGTACTGCATGGTATGTATGGGGAGGATGGAACCATTCAGGGATTGTTTGAGATGAGTAAGATTCCATATGTGGGATGTGGTGTTCTTGCATCTGCGGTAGGAATGGATAAAGTTTACACAAAGATTATTGTAGATGAGTTGGGAATCAAACAGGCAGATTATGTATTGGTAAGAGCCGTTGAAGTGGAACGTGCCAACCGGAATGAAGGCAATGTGACCATGGATGAATTGGTTTGCCGGGTGGAAGGCAAATTGAATTACCCGGTGTTTATTAAGCCAAGTAAGGCAGGCTCTTCCCAGGGTGTCAGTAAAGCACATAACCGTGAGGAATTAGTTGCCGGTCTGCAATTGGCAGCGAAGCATGATACGAAGATATTAGTGGAGCGTAACATTGTTGGAAGAGAGATTGAGTGTGCAGTATTAGGAACAGCAGCAGATGCGGAGGCTTCCGGTGTGGGAGAGATATTAGCTGCGGCTGAATTCTATGATTTTGATGCGAAGTATACCAATGCAGAGTCCAAAACAGTAATCTCACCGGAGCTTCCGGAGGGAAAAGCGGAGGAGATTCGGGAAGCCGCAAAGGCAATTTTTGCTGCGGTAGACGGGTATGGACTTTCCCGTGTGGATTTCTTCTTAGAGACAGAAACGAACACGGTCATTTTCAACGAGATCAATACACTGCCGGGATTTACTTCCATCAGTATGTACCCGATGTTATGGAAAGCACAGGGCGTTGACTTGGAAACATTGGTAGAACGCCAGATCGAACTTGCATTTCAACGTCGCTATTAAGAAGCTCAAAGGAGAATAGATATGAATAATCCGATAGGTGTTTTTGATTCCGGTGTGGGTGGCCTTACGGTTGCACGAGAGATTATGCGGCAGCTTCCGGGGGAGGATCTGGTATATTTTGGAGATACTGCCCGGGTTCCCTATGGTTCAAAATCCAAAAAGACGGTATTAAAATACAGCAGACAGATCGTACGTTTTCTGCGCACAAAGGATGTTAAGGCAATTGTGGTAGCCTGTAATACGGCGAGTGCTCTCGCTCTGGATGAGATTGCAGCAGAGATTGATATTCCTATTATCGGTGTGGTGAAGCCGGGGGCAAAGATGGCAGTAGAGACGACAAAGACCGGAAATGTTGGTGTGATCGGAACAGAAAGCACCATTAAGTCCGGTATTTACAACGACTATATAAGGGAATTGGATTCGGAGGTTACTGTGGTGAGTAAGGCCTGCCCGCTGTTTGTTCCCCTTGTGGAGGAGGGACTCATTGAGGATCGGGTAACGGATGATATTGTGGCACGGTATCTGCAGGAGATGAAGGAGTATCATGTGGATTCTCTTGTTCTTGGCTGTACGCATTATCCATTGATTCGCAATGCAATTAAGCGGTTTATGGGGGATGAAGTTCGTCTGGTCAATCCGGCATTTGAGACGGCAAAGAGCCTCAAGGAATTGTTGACGGAGCAGGGAATTCTCAATACAAGCAGAAAAAAACCGGAATATGAGTATTATGTCAGTGATGGTGTAGATAAATTCATTTCCTTTGCGGATAGTGTGTTGCCATGTCATGTAACCGATACACAGGTGATAGATATTGAGAGTTATTGAGACTCATATCATAATCTGCAATCGGGTAAAGGGGTAGCTGTCTTATATAGAAATGCAAAATGTAGGAGTATAGATATGACAAAGGATGTCTTAGTAACAATTTCGGGAAATCAGTTTGCTGTGGATGATGAAGCGGTGGAAGTGATCACTACAGGTACTTACTATATTAAAAATGGCAAACATTATGTTCTTTATGAGGTGCAGTCACAGGCCGGTGGTCCGGTTACAAAGAATCGGGTGAAGTTCCATGACGGTCATTTTGAGATGACAAAGAAAGGGGAGCAGAATGGATTTCTGTCCTTTGACCGCAATCAGAAGACTTCTAACATTTATCAGACGCCTGCAGGTCCGCTTCATGTGGATGTGACAACCGGCGTTTTGGAATTGGAAGAAAAAGACGAAGAGATCCGGGTGCGGGTATGTTATGCCCTTGAGATTAATTATCAGTTTATATCAGAGTGTGAAGTGAATTTTAAGATACAGGCAAGGGGAATGGAATGAAAAAGAAAAAAGGAAAAACGCCAAAGTATTTTGAAAATCACAAATATGAGAATTTTCTTGGAATCGAGAGCACAGAGATTGTTTATAACAATCGATACAATGATGATTATTTTCGATATGAGCCTACCAGTTATAGTGGGCTCATTTGTGCATTTGATGCCTTAGAAGATGTGATGACGAAGTATGACCGTTTAGTGGACTTTGGTTGTGGCAAGGGCAGAGTGTTGTTTTACGTGAACCAGCGGTTTCAGTGTGAGGTATGCGGCATTGAGGTGGATGAGGAATTATATGAATTAGCATTGGATAACCGGGCGTATTATAATACGAGATTCCGGGACACCAGTGACCATATTGAGATTATCCATGGCAAAGCAGAAGAGTATATGGTATGTCCGGAGGATACCGTGTTCTATTTTTTCAATCCTTTTGAGATTAACATTTTTGAGCAGGTGATTGCACATATTATGGAGAGTGTAAAGGAACATCCAAGAAGGGTGTTTGTAATGATGTATTATCCCAAACAGGAATATTTAGAGCATATGAAGCACAAACATTTCCGGTTATACCGGATCGCCAAGCTTCCAACCTATGAGATGGATTGGGATGAAAAGGTGGTTATCTTTGAATACGGGGAACCACCCGCTAAATATTGATATGCATAAGGCAATTGACACAAGATGTTTTGTTGTAACTAGAACGCAAAAATGGTATACTAAGGTAGTTGTGTGAAAGTATAGCCATTATGTAAGAAATACCCATGGGTATGGGATGTATCAGATAGAAAGTGATGGGGAAAATGAACGACAGGAATCCATTAAAGAAAGAGATAGAGAAATATTTACAGGTTCCATTTTACATGGCAGTATTGTTGGTCATTATGAATGGGGTTGTCTATGGCATTGATACGACGAGTGGTGTTATAGTAACGGTGTTTATTGTGGCTTATTTTGGCGTAGCTGCATATTTGTATTTTCGGAAACGGCCTAATATCATGTCGGATCTCATGGCATTTAGTTTTGCACATGGTTCTGTACAGAGCAAGCTCATCAAGGAGTTGTCGGTTCCGTATACCTTAGTGGACTCTAATGGACGTGTGCTTTGGAGCAACAAGGCATTTTATGAAGCAGTGAAGAGTGATAAGCAGCATATGCGTAAGCATATCCAGCACATTTTTACCGATATTACATTAGAGCTTTTGCAGATGGAGCCGGAGGATGAGGATCAGAGAGTGGTTCACATTTACCAGAACGAGAAGAATTACCAGGTAGAGATCCGGCGGGTGGATGTGCAGGCGTTACTGTCAGCAAATTTGACAGAAGATGTCAGTGAAGATGATGTTTTATTTGCCATTTATCTTTATGATGAGACAAAGCTTGTAGAGGCGTTAGAGGAAAAAGAGAAGATCAAGCTGGTGGCAGGGCATATCTACATTGACAACTATGAAGAAGCAATGGAGTCTACGGAAGAAGTGCGGCGGGCATTGTTAGTAGCGTTGATTGACCGGAAGATTACCAAGTACATGCAGGCGGCAAAGGCGATCATTATGAAGTTAGAGAAGGACAAATACCTTTTTGTCTGCCAGCAGCAGCATCTTGAACAATTACAGCAGGGGAAGTTCTCCCTGTTAGATGAGGTCAGAAGTATCAATATTGGTAATGAGACCCCGGTTACCTTAAGTATTGCAGTGGGAATTGATCCCGATGATGATAATTATACAACCGCTTATGAATATTCTCACATGGCCATGGATATGGCACTTGGCCGTGGTGGTGACCAGGCGGTAATCAAGAAGGGTGACAAGATCATTTACTATGGCGGCAAGACCCAGTCTGCAGAGAAGAATACCCGTGTGAAGGCAAGAGTGAAGGCCCATGCCCTGAAAGAGATGTTAGTCACCAAGGACCGGGTTATCATTATGGGACATAAGAAACCGGATATTGACTGTCTTGGTGCGGCGTTAGGAATATACCGGTTAGCATCCATGATGGATAAAAAAGCGCATATTGTTATTAATGAAGTGACCAGTTCCATCCGGCCTGCCATGAATAATTTTATTGGAAGCAGTGTGTATCCGGAAGATATGTTCTTTAACAGTGAACAGGCATTAGAGGCGGTGGATATGAATACGGTTGTAGTCGTTGTTGATGTGAACCGTTCCCATTTAACGGAGTGTGAGGAGCTGCTTGCCCATACGAAGAATATTGTGGTGATCGATCATCACAGACAAAGTGGAGAAGTGATTGAACATGCTACACTTTCGTATATAGAACCGTATGCGTCCTCAACATGTGAAATGGTGGCAGAGATATTGCAGTACAGTATAGATAAGCCGAAGCTTCGACCGGCAGAGGCGGATGCCATGTATGCCGGAATATTGGTAGATACCGACAATTTTGTGACAAAGACAGGTGTCCGGACTTTTGAAGCAGCCTCTTTCTTACGAAAGTCTGGTGCAGATATGATCCGTGTCCGTAAAGCGTACCGGACGGATATTGACAGCTATAAGCAACTGGCAAGAGGGGTGGAGTGCGCTGAGATCTTTTTGGATAATTTTGCAATCTCGGATGTGCCGACAGAAGGTGTGGATAGTCCTACGGTGCTTGCGGCAAAGGTTGCAAATGATCTGTTGGATATTGATAATGTCAGAGCATCTTTCGTATTGTCCAGAATTGATAATGTGGTATATATAAGTGCACGAAGTATTGATGATGTGAATGTGCAGGTAATTATGGAGCAGTTTGGAGGCGGCGGTCACGGAACGGTGGCGGGTGCCCAGATTGCAGATGCAACGATAGAAGAAGTGAAACAGCAAATCCGGGAGCTTATCCGCAAGATGCGTGATGACGGGGATTTCTAGAGAAAGGTGGATTAGAGTATGGAAGTAATTTTGTTAGAAGATGTGAAAAATGTTGGTAAAAAAGGTGATGTTGTTAAGGTAAATGATGGCTATGCAAGAAATGTTTTGATCAAGAAAAAACAGGCATTAGAAGCAAACGGCAAAAACCTGAATGATCTGAAATTAAAAAAGGCGAATGATGATAGAATCGCAGCAGAGAACCTTGCTGCAGCTAAGGAACTTGGTAAGCAGATTGAATCGGAGGAAATCACGGTTGCCATTAAGGTTGGTGAAGGCGGCAAGAGCTTTGGTTCCGTATCCTCTAAAGAGATTGCAGAGGAAGTGAAGGTACAGCTTGGACATGATGTGGATAAGAAAAAGGTACAGTTAAAGGATGCAATTAAGTCGGTTGGAACCCATGAAGTGAAGATCAAGCTTCACCCTCAGGTAACCACAACTCTTAAGGTAAATGTGGTTGAGAAGTAAGCTGTTGTGACATAGATTTTGGAAACAGGGAAAGATAAGATGGATGAAGCAGTAATTAAGAAAGTACAACCGAATAGTATGGATGCGGAACAGTCGGTGATTGGTTCTATGCTTATGAGCCGGGATGCCATTGTGGATGCTGCTGACATTTTAACTAAGGATGATTTCTATTATAGCCAGTATGGTTTTCTGTTTGAGGCAATGGTTACGTTGTACAATGAAGGAAAACCGGTGGATTTGCTTACGGTCAGTAATAAACTAAAAGAGATGGGTGTTCCGGAAGCGGTAAGCAGTATGGATTATGTGGGGGATATTATTAATGCAGTACCCACATCCAGTCATGCAAAACAGTATGCAAGAATTGTGCAGGATAATGCGATCCGGCGCAAATTGATCCGCTTTGGAGAACATATGTCAGAAGCGTGTTATCTCGGTAAAAGCGCAGTGGAAGATGTGTTAGAAGAGTCTGAGAAGGAATTGTTTGACATTACACAGAACCGGGGAGGCGGAGACGAGTTCGTTCCGATGCAGGAGATTGTGTTAAATGTTTTGGATACTATTGAAGAGAATGCAAAAAGGGGCAGTAAAATAACAGGCGTGCCTACCGGATTTATTGACCTGGATGAGAAATTAACCGGTCTGCATGGGTCAGAGCTTATTCTCATTGCGGCCCGTCCGGCCATGGGTAAGACAGCATTTGCCCTAAATATTGCACAGAATGCTTCCATGAAGTCTAATGTACCGTGTGCAATTTTCAGTCTGGAGATGAGTAAGGAACAATTAGCAACCCGTCTTATTGCAATGGATTCTATGGTAGATTCCCAGGCAATCCGTACCGGTCAGCTGGTAGATGATGACTGGAATGAATTGATGGCATCTACTTATAAGGTTGGGTCTGCACCGTTATTTATTGATGATACCCCGGGTATTACCATTGCAGAGCTTCGCTCCAAATGCAGAAAGTTAAAACAGACCCAGGATATTGGTCTGATTATTATCGATTATTTACAACTTATGAGTGCGGGAAGTGGAAGATCGGAATCCCGTCAGCAGGAGATATCGGAGATTAGTCGCTCTCTTAAAAAGTTAGCCCGTGAGCTGGATGTTCCCATCATTGCATTGTCCCAGTTGAACCGTGCAGTGGACAGCCGTGAAGACCACAAACCTGTCATGTCGGATTTGCGTGAGTCCGGGGCAATTGAGCAGGATGCGGATGTTATCATGTTCATTTACAGGGATGATTATTATAACAAAGAGTCCACAAAGCAGGGAATTGCGGATATCATTATTGCGAAACAAAGAAATGGTTCTACGGGACCGGTGGAATTAGTCTGGATGGGAAAATATACCAAATTTGCAAATAAAGAAAGAAAAGGGCGGCAATCATAGCCGCCCTCTTATCGTATTGCTGGGATGGAGATTGGAATGAGTTTAATAGATGAAAAAGCAATCAAAAAAGAATGTACGATTCCGGTGACCTATGGAAGGGGAAAATCCTTGTACGAGGAAGATAATGTGCTTACGCTTTTGATGAAAAAGATATCTTCTGACACGTTACAGATGATCGCAGAGGTTGAGGGAAGCCATGGAGATACGATGTATCATACTACGGTGAAATTAGAGAGGGGAGAACAGATGCGGCAGTTAAGGATTCGGGAGGGTTCCTGTGACTGTAAGGCGTTTGTGCAGTATAGCGGTTTTTGCAAACATCTGGTGGCAACGCTTCTTGAGACAAATTTCTGTGTCGATATGGAGGAAGTGGATGAACTGCTTTCCCATGGAAGTGTGGGAGAAACGGTTAATATTACCCAGGAAAATTATGGTGAGGGTGACCGGTATCTGAATCCTTTGTTAGAATCCGGACTGCTGCAAAAGGGTATGCCGCAGGTGACACCATTGCCGGCATCTTCCTCCGGTAAAACATTTTCTTATACCCCACCGGTATGGTCGCAACAGGAAAGTTCAAGGGAATTGATGGATGCCATATCCGGAATGGTGTTAAAGGAGAGAAACCGTTTCTGTCAGGAAATGGCGGGAGGAGATGTGAAGCTGGAAGTGACTTTGCATCTGGATGTGGATGAGGAATATATAGAACTGCGTATCGGAAAAAGCCAGATGTATGTGGTAAAGGATATCTATGAGATGATAGAACATATCCGTAATCAGGATAATGTAAGGTATGGTCAGAAGTTAGAATTTGTGCATACACAGGCGGCATTTACAAAAGAAGCATTAAATGTGGTATCTCTGCTATTGACAGCACCTCCGGCAAGAGGAGAAAACTATCTTAGATGGTATCAGTCCTCGGATAGCCGATACCTGAATCTGGATAATCGTATGCTGGAAGAACTGCTTCAGCTCTATGCAGATGGGAGTCTTTATGTATCAACCTGTCTTCAATATGATAAGAGATTAACTGCAGTTAAGAAAGGAAATCCCTGTCTTCCGGTTATTATAAGTGGTATGCCGGGAGGACAGGAAGCAGAGGTTGTGTTTCCGGAGATTCTGGTATTGGAGGGAGTTCATACATTTGCTGTCTGGTGGGATGACTGCATTTATCTCTGTGGTGAGGATTACTGTGAGGATATGCGGGAAATTGTGAAGCTGATGGCGGTGAATTATCTGCAAAAAGAACGAAGTAGCAGTAACCGGTACAGTCATCGTTTCCTGAAAGAAAATGTTCCGCTTACATTGTGCGAGAAGGATTATACTGCATTTTGCAGCACTTTGCTGCCGGTATTGGAAAAATGGACAGATGTCCGGATGGAAGATATTGAGCTTTCGAAGTATCAGATCGAGGAAGGTCAGTATGAGCTGTATCTGGATCTGACGAAGGATAAAGATGTTGTCTGTGAGGCAAAGGCAATCTATGGAGACAAGGAACATAATCTTATACAAATGGCAAGGCTTACAGAAACCTACCGGGATGTGCGAACCGAGTATGAGCTGCGGTCCATATTAGAGATGTACTTTCTAGAGCAGACATCGGATCAGAAGTATTATCTATTGAGACAGGATGATGACAGGTTGGCTGAACTGGTGGAGAATGGAGTGGAACAGCTTAAGAATTATGCACAGGTATATGTGTCAGAGTCCTTCAAACAGGTTCGGATTTCAACTAAGGTTAATATCTCTGCAGGGCTTTCCATTAAGGGGAATCTGTTACAGGTAACATGGGATATTCATGGAATGTCGCGGGATGAGTTGTCTGCCATTCTTACGGCATATCGTAGAAGAAAGAAATATTACCGGCTTCGTAATGGCGAACTGTTAGATCTTGCAGCAAGCGGAATCGGCACCTTGTCAGACATGGAGGAAGATCTGCATTTGTCCAAGGCACAGTTAAAGGATGGAATGGCGGAAGTTCCTCTTTACCGGGCACTGTACTTAAATGCCCTGATGAAAGAAAATGCAGATCAGATTCGGATAACAAGAGATGAGATGTTTGCCAGATGGATTGGCAAGGCGGAGACACTGCATAATCAGGAGTATCCGATTCCGGAAGAGGTTGAGGGGACGCTCCGGGAATATCAGAAGGAGGGCTATCAGTGGGCGTGTGCATTATCGGAACTTGGATTTGGTGGTATTCTCGCGGATGATATGGGTCTTGGTAAAACGTTGCAGATGATAACTTATCTTTGCAGTAAAAAAGGAATGGTTCATCTTGTGATCTGTCCGGCTTCCCTGGTCTATAACTGGGAGGCAGAGTTCGAGCATTTTGCACCGTCTATGAGAGTGGCTACGGTTGTGGGGACGGCGGCAGAACGGAGAAAATTGTTAGAACAGTGGCAGTATTATGATGTACTCATCACATCCTATGATCTGTTAAAACGGGATATTGATCTCTTTGTGGGAAAAAACTTTGGATGCCAGATCATTGATGAGGCACAGTATATCAAGAATCCTTCCACGCAGGCGGCAAAAGCGGTAAAAGCAATTCAAAGCCGGAACCGGTTTGCACTGACCGGAACCCCGATTGAAAACCGGCTAAGCGAGTTGTGGAGTATTTTTGATTACCTGATGCCGGGCTATCTGTTCCGTTATAAATATTTCAAGGAGACCTTTGAACAGGATATTTTAGAAAAGACCGATAAGGCAGGAGCAGCAACGGAGAGACTGCATAAGATGATAGCACCATTTCTGCTTCGACGGCTCAAAAAGGACGTATTAAAGGATCTGCCGGACAAGGTGGAAAAAGTGATCTATACAAGGTTTGGCAGAGAGCAGGAGCAGTTATACAAGGCTGCAGAAAAGAATATTGTCATGAATTTGAAGAAAAATGGCGGAGGACAGAATCCGGAGAACAAGATTCAGATTCTTGCAGAGCTTACAAGGCTTCGGGAAATCTGTTGCGACCCTGCACTCGTTTATGAGAATTACAAATCGGATTCGGCAAAACTTACCACCTGCATGGAAGTGATAGAAAATGCCATAGAAGGCGGACACAGGATATTACTGTTTTCGCAGTTCACGACGATGTTAGACCGCATTGCCAGGGAATTAAAGAAAAGAGATATCGGGTATTTCATGCTGACCGGAGCCACCAGCAAACAAAAACGACGGGAGCTTGTGGAACGGTTTCAACAGGGGCAGGCCGGTATCTTCCTGATTTCCTTAAAGGCCGGGGGAACAGGACTGAATCTCACTGCGGCAGATATGGTGATCCACTATGATCCATGGTGGAATATTGCCGCACAGAACCAGGCCACGGACCGGACGCACCGCATTGGACAGGAAAACCGGGTCACTGTTTTTAAACTTATTGCAAAGGATACAATAGAGGAACGAATTCTTAAACTGCAGGAGAGTAAGAAAGATCTTGCAGATAAAATTCTGTCGGCAGAGGGGGTTAGCCTATCTGGTTTGACCATTGAGGAGATGGAGGAACTGCTTGGGATGTAAGAGTCCCGGCATCCATTTCCAGAATTTTATCACAAATTTCTAAATCTTCAGCATAATGGCTTGTCATGAGTATGGTTTTTCCTTGTTCTTTCAATTCACATAAGAGTTGTTTTACTTGAACAATTCCTTTTTTATCTAAGCCATTCATTGGTTCGTCCAATAAAATAATATCCGGTTTTTCCATAATTGCCTGTGCAATTCCGAGTCTCTGACGCATTCCAAGGGAATATTTCCCTACTTTTTTTCTGCTGGTTGGATCTAATCCTACCATTCTTATTGCGTCAATGATTTCGTTCCGATTAATTCTATTTCTTATCTTTGCAAGGTATTCTAGATTTTGATAAGCCGTATATTGTAATAAAAACCCAGGAGTTTCTATAATGAGCCCCATACTGTCTGGAAAATCTATATCAACTCCAATTTTTTTGTCCATTACATAAACCTCTCCATGGGAAGGTTTTAGATACCCTGCTATTATTTTTAATAGAACTGTTTTCCCAGAGCCATTTTTCCCAATAATACCATAGATATGATTCTCTTCAAATTCAATATTAATATCTTTTAATATTTTTTCTGATTGAAACTGTTTACTTACATTCTTAAGCCTAATTGTCTTTTCCATTTATCCAATTCCTTTCTTCTAAATGCCCTTTTTTCCACAATATGGGAATAATAATAAAACAAAGTATAATTACCAGAAACTCTAGTATGTATGTTATGATTCCATTATATCCATTTTCTGTATGCCAATTGCTTCGTACATACATTCCCGGGACCAACCACGGATATTGATAGCAAACTGAAAAAATATACATAACTCCTTCTGCTATAATAAAAAAAGCAATTGTAGAATTTGATTGTAATATCAAATCCAAAACAATAATGATTGAGATGATAGATAATAAGTGTAACAGATAATGACAACTCACTTGTGCTTGTTTCCAACATGGGACGTTACTGTTGCCACCATATACCTTCCATACAAAAATAGTACAGAAAAAGCAAATGCAGACACTGTTAATAACGCTGAGAAAATAATGAATCCACCATTTTTTAAATTCACCATATCGAAAGATTGAAAGAATACTTATCTTTTTATATGTATTGATATTAATAGTTGTTATTATTAGGAAAAACCCAAGTAAAAATAACCATTTTCCCATAGCTAACAAATGTAATTCTTCCTTTCCTTCAAATTCAATTCCGCTAAGGATAGAATAGATATCATAGTCTCCTGTTTTACTTGACCATTTTTGTATAAAAAAAGCAAATAATAGAGTAATTCCAAACATTACATTTCTGTTTCTGTATTGTATTGTATGGTACTTGTATTTCATTCAGCTAGTCTCCTCTCTGCAAGCGTTTGGAACATCAATATAAAATATTATTTTTTGCGATAATTCTGCAAGTATAACAATAGCAATGATAAAAATCAGAAGTGTATTTGAAAAACTTACTAATGCTTTTTTCCCAATCTGTAATACTGCGATGGAACGGGCGAGAAGTGAATAATCAATTGTAAATCCCAGACCTTCTTTCATAATCTCGTACCCGACAAAGTGAAAGGCAACTCCGGCTAACGGACCTATATGATAGCGTGATACAAGACTGATAACATAGACCACTAGTCCAAGTGTAATTGCATATAGGATTGCAAGTACTAATGAATACAAAAAAACAAAAAAAATATTTTTTGTATTTACGATTTCTATGTAAGGAAAATCGATATTATAGGAATAATGGCATCCTGAGGCAGTTTTTATAAGTGGATAACTCCATATATTTGCTAAATATCCATTCCGAAAGCTTATTAAAACAGTAGAAAACCATAATATACAATAATAAAGAATAGCTTGAACTATAATATAAAGCAGAATTGCAATATTCCAATTCTTACGGGTTGTACGGTGTATTATGCAAAATGACATTGTATCGATGAATGGTGTTGATGATATTACAAGCATCCAGCCTAGTACAAGAAATATAATTGTATTAGGATTATTTACTGCTACAAGAAATGGTTCAAGTACATTTATTGCTTCATGCATTTCTTGTGCATACCGGATATATTCCATAGACTGATTTATAATCAGCATGATACCAACCAGATATCCCAACAAAACTCTTTTTGAATGCATTTGTATTCGTAGTTCGTAACAGAAAATATTTATTATTTCATTCATGATTCACCTTCTTTTTTAGTCCTAACCAACTTATAAAAATGGATATTCCTATATATATTAGTTCCATAAATGCTGATAAGGGGTAAGAACCCAGATCGTCCCCACGGAAAAGATAAATGGGATTAATTTCTGGATAGTCATAAAACAGAAACCACATCATTTCATATAGAATAAAAGGTCCAATTACTGTTATATAACGGTTACAACTCCATACTGCAAAAGCAAAACTCACTAATGCAAATAACATTCCAAATAAAAAACCTAAAAGAACCTTAAAGCCAAGGACAAAGAAATCTCCATATCGTTCGATATAATATACCATTTGTGTTCCTTCCATAAAACCATTTTGTGGAATGCCGTGATATCCTAAAACATAACCTATGATACAAACGCAGAAAAATGGAATACCTATCGTGATACCACCTGAAAGCCCCACTGATATCATCCGAATAATTCCATATTTCTTCCAAGTTGTCCTTGATATAATCATTTCAAAATATCCACTATTATACTCTTCGCAGAAGCGTATGGAATATCCTAGTGCTGGAAAAATAGCTGCAAATGGTGTAAATCCAGATAATGCCATTGCATTGACAATGTACACATATGTACTAGAGACTCTTGGTTCTATATTGGTATAGGTTATGATTCCATGTACTAATATCCCTGTCAACAATATAATAGAAATCCACATCAATTTTCCTGTAAAAGCTCTCTTTATATCTTGTTTAAAAAAATATGTACTTTTCATTGACATTCAACCTATCTTAAATCCTTTAATTTACGCTAATCAAATCGCCGCTTTCTCCATCAATAATAATATCTGTTGTAACATTTCCTATAATATCCGAATTTAACAAATATTGTTGCGTGGGAACATATATCCGCCATACCGGTTTTAATGTATATGTGTCCCAGTTATCTGTTGTAAGCATATACATTAGTTCTGCACGATTAAAAGTCATAGATGAACTGCAGATGATATCTCCATTGTTGACATGCTGTTCTAATACATGTATTAATTGTTCCGGGGTAATTACTTTTGTTTTTTTGCTTTCTGCAATATCCCATAGCATATTATCAACCTGTATCATTCCTACTCCGCTATTGCCTACTTCTGCATAACCATACGCATTAATTTCGTTGATATCTCCATGAGCCAATCCATTTGCTAAAGGCAGATTCCCAATTTGAATCATGAAATATATACTGTAAAATATATTGCCGTCGTTGCTAAAACCTTGATAATACTCTGGTTTCAAGTTATCGATGCCCAAAACAGCAAACTTATCTTCCAATTCTTTCCAAGCCATATTAAATGTGTATTTCTCGGATATGTTTTCTTCTGAAGAAAATTCATAATTATTCCTGGATATCGCCATATATTTGTCATCAAGAGTTTCGTTACGGAAAAAAAAACTAGAGTCAGAAAAACGGGAAAAGGTAACAGTATTATCTGCATTGGTTACGTGAAAAGCATGATTTATAGAAGTTTTTTTAAGCATTCCTTCTTCGTTATTGCCGTCATAGGAGTTCTCTTTATTATACGGTTCAATATCATTGACGTCCTGCAGTTGTTCGTCTCCGGCAAAAAAATGTTTAATAATGGATTGTCTGTCAAATTCTACAGTAGAAGGAATGATACTTAAGATATCTATATCATTATAATTTATATCCGGAAAGTCTGTCTTCAATATTAACTTATCATCATTAGAACCTAGATTTACATTACAGGTATATCCATTTTCTGTTTTTATCAAATGTGTAGTTTCTTCCGTGAGGGTGTTATCTTGCTTTGTCTCTTTTGTTCCGACTGCCTGTTTTATACCGGCATCTGTGGTATTACTTTGTGGAATAGAAGTACATCCTATTAAACTGAGAGTTAAAAATGTGCTTGTTAATAGAAATTTTATTCTGTGTTTAAACATTTTAAAAGCCTCCTAGTAGCAGACATATAAAATATATGCCTGCCTTTTATGTTTGTTAATAAGAAACTTTGTCTGCATTAAACCATCCTGTAGCTTTAAATGTAGACTGGTAAGAATCGTCCATACGAGCAGCTAATCTGTAATCCGATAAATATGCATCACCTGAAGCATATGATACGGTAGTACCTCCTGTCGAATGACGCCAAACAGCACTGTTTGTGCATTTCTTGATAATGGCATTTGTAGAGGAATTATATCTTACAGGACAAAAACTAATTCCGTAAGTTCCAGAACAAGTTATACTACTAACGTATATTGTCCAAGGATCGCTTTTTATTGTCTTTTTATTATAAGTATCTGACATTTTGTTATATGCCTGACCTGAATTCGTTAATGAAAAATTGAATCCAGGTTTGCTTGCGGCATAAACAGTTCCTGATAATAATATTGCACTTAATAATACAAATATAGTAGTTTTTTTAATTTTCTTCATTTGAAATACCTCTTATCTCATATTTATATTTGTTTTCTGTGTTGAAAATTTTGACTTCTTTTTTATAATACTAATGTTATTTGGGGCTTTCTATCATTTCTTGTATTGCGTGATCTAGTTTGACAGAAAGCCTTATTAAATTGGTGGACTATCTTCCATGTGAATGGCCTCCTTTCTTTTGAGATTGGAATTATTAGCACCACTTGTCTGTTATGAATACGTTTAGTAGAGAAAATAACAGACAATACAGTGTAATGAACGTGTATTGATATAATGAAGATGATGATTCTAATCTTAAAATTTATTAATACATTGACTAATAATGCAGGGCAATTGTAAGATTGCTGATAAAATAATGCCAATAGAAAGGCATTTGGAAATATTTACATAATGTAACAAGTACATAAATAGAATTATCATTGAAAGAACAAAAAGAATTCGATGAACATATCTTTGATATAATACTTTTTCTTTTTGTGTTAATGGGTGATTTACATGTTCAATCGGGCTAAATATTGATAATGTTAATATGCTAACAAAGGTTACAATTAGTAAGGATCTTTCGTTTGTAATGTGTTGTGAGCAGTAGATGCAGCTTATTAACAAGATGCTTGAAAAAGTAAAGCATGTCCATGCATGTTCTGTATGATATCCTCCGCTGAATTTTCGAATAATCATGAAGGGTAGAATAATCCATACACTTTCTATGATACAACCGAAGAATGTTCCATAAGCAATGGCTAAAAAAATTGGGGATATCGTTAATAATACAATATAGATTGCATATTGATATAAGTCTCTATCTTGTTCTTCGATTCCATTATTTTTAATCAGCAAATCTGTAAGAAAATCTGCACATTTGGAAATCATTTATTTTTCTTATAACGATCTAAACCTGTAGGAGCCTTTGGCTGGTAGGCGATCATACAGGATGTGGAATTAGCATCTGCTTTTATAGCGGATTCTAATAATTTAGCCATACTTTTAGCTATATAATTTGTTTTTTTCTTTTCCATAGAGAACTCCTTTCTGATATGAGAAACCATCATCTTCCCTATAACGTCACTTTACCAAATTAAATGTAAAATACAAGTACTTGGGAATGAAACGACAATTTTTGACACTTTTTGGTATCTTTTATAATCTTGTCAGGCAATTTCATAAAGACTATAATAAGTAAAAATGATGAAGGAGAATAACAAGTGAAATTTGCGGTTTGCGATGATGACAAGTTTGCTTACGAACAATTAGAAGAATATATTTTTGAATTTTTTGGTACGCGTCATTTGAAAAAACCTGAAATGGAATATTTTCAAGACGGAGAGTCTCTATTATGCAGTGGAATAGATATGGATGTTTTATTTCTTGATATTGAAATGCCCGGAGTGGATGGTATCTTTATTGGGAATGAATTAAAAAGAAGAAATCCGGAGTTAATCATTCTTGTAATATCGGCTTATCCGGAATATTTGGATGATGCCATGAGGTTTCATGTTTTTCGCTATCTGACTAAACCGCTGGAAGAGCAGCGTCTGTATCGAAATTTAGAAGATGTGTTAACGGCATTGTCTTCTGCTTGCATGAAGGTCGCAATTGAAACAAAACAGAGGACATATACTGTCAGCACTTCTGAAATTATATATATAGAAGCACAAGGAAAAAAAGTATATATACAAACGGCAACAACAAAATATGAATCTACACGTACCATTCAAACATGGTTAGAAATACTTCCGCACACACTCTTTTTTCAGACGCATCGGAGTTATATTGTGAATTTACAACATGTGTGTAATTTTGACCATACATTGGTATATCTTGCAAACAATACATTTCAAGCTTATCTGACTAGAAGACATTATAAAGAATTTAAAGAAGCATATCTTATTTTTTTGGAAAGCGCGAGGTGATTGAACTTATGGGCACAATCTGTTGTTATTTTCTTATTTTTGTTGCAGAGGCATGGATCCTTCGACAATATACGGCTACGATATTTAAAAGACGACAAACGATATCGATTGACATCTGTGTTTTGCTTTTTTTATATAGTATTTTGTTTGCTTGTTCTTTTCTGGAAATATTCTGGCTTAATACAATGATGTTTTTCGTATGTAACAGTATTTATATTCACTATATATATGACATTTCATATAGCCAGACGATTTTTCATGCAGTCCTTATTACGGTAATTATGTGTATGTGTGAATTATTGGTTTCGGGTTTTATTTCCCGTATAACACCAAATTTCTATGCAAATGCAACTACAACACGTAATCTTTTTCTTTTGGCGATTTTCAGTAAATTGTTATATTCCCTGTTTTTATATCTGTTGGCACGAATTATAGCAGATACCGAAACAAAGAACACAGTATATCAAAAATCAAGTATTTTTCTCTTATGTGTGCCCGTGTCCTCGATTATTGTGACATTGACAATTATTAAAATGTGTGAAGAGGAATCTATTTCAAAGACCATGAATTATATGATAATTTTGTGTGCATTTTTACAATTGTGTACGAATCTGCTGGTTTTTGGAATTCATCAGTATAATCAGGGAAAAGCAATGGAGTATACAAATTTACAGTTGATGCTACAAAAAGAGACATCGTCTTCTGAATATTATAGACAGATGTTGAAGGTAAATGAGAATCATAATATTTTGATTCATGATATAACCAAACATCTGAATGCTATTGCAATACTAAATGAAAAAAATGAAAGAGAAAAAATAAAAGCATACATAAATCAATTGTTTGCATCTTCTGATCTGAAAAAAAGAAACCGGTTAAGTGATAATCCGTTATTAAATATAATTCTCAATCAATATCAAGCAATTTGTGAGGAGAAACATATTACCTTTTTGGCGGATATTCGAAGCGAAGTTTTAAAATTTGTAACAGATAACGACTTGATAACGATATTTTGCAATTTGCTTGACAATGCTGTAGAGGCAAGCTGGACTATACCGAATGCAATAATAGAATGTAGTGTGTTTCGCAGAGAAAATACAGCATTTACCGTAATCATGATTGTTAATTCCTGTCGATGTAATCCCATTAAGGGAAACCATGAATTGGTAACAAAGAAAGAGAATAAATATGTACATGGTTTTGGAATGAAAAGTATCGAACGAGCAATTAAGGAGTATGATGGAGAAATGACATACTATTATGATGACAACAAGTATGATTTTCATACAGTCATTACGCTTAAATGTCCGTTAGATTGATAATGGACTGAAACTTGCATTTGGGGTATCAGATATGCTATGATTTTGCATATGATACAATAAATAGATAAAAGAGGTAGCAACATGATTTATGATAATGTATTGGATTGTATGGGACAGACTCCTGTCATCCGGTTGAACAGAATGGCAGACCCGGAAGGGGCGGAGGTGCTGGTCAAATTTGAAGGATTGAATGTGGGTGGTTCCATCAAGACAAGAACGGCCTATTATATGATCAAAAAGGCAGAAAAGGAAGGAATTATCCATGAGAATACCATTATTGTAGAGCCTACCAGCGGCAACCAGGGAATCGGGCTTGCACTTGTAGGGGCGGTAAAGGGATATCATACCATTATTATCATGCCGGATTCCGTCAGTGAGGAACGGCGCAAACTGGTACAGCATTACGGTGCTGAAGTGAAGCTGGTGCATGACGCAGGCAATATCGGGGCCTGTATCGATGAGTGTATGCAGATTGCCATGAATATGGCAAAGGAGAATCCCAATGTCTATGTGCCACAGCAGTTTGAGAATCCTGCCAATCCTATGGTGCATAGGCACCACACTGGTCTGGAAATTCTTGAGCAGGTGGCAGGACCCATTGATGGTTTTTGTTCCGGTATTGGTACTGGCGGCACCATTAGTGGTATCGGTGAGGTGTTGAAGGCACAGAACCCGGATATTGAAATCTGGGCGGTGGAGCCGGAAAATGCAGCGATTCTGGCAGGAGGAACCGTTGGAACCCATTTACAGATGGGAATCGGGGATGGTCTGATTCCGAAGAATCTGAATCAGAATATATATGATGATATTTATGTGGTGACGGACGGGGAGGCAATCCAGACCGCAAAGGATCTGGCAGCTAAGGAGGGTCTTATGTGTGGAATCAGCAGTGGCACCAATGTTGCAGCCGCCCTAAAGCTTGCTAAGAAATTAGGGAAAGGCAAGACTGTTGTCACAGTTCTGCCTGACACTGCGGAAAGATATTTCTCTACGCCGCTGTTTGAGGAGTGAAACTTATTGCAATCATCAATTGAGGAAAAGGATATGGATCGGTTAGATTATGATATTTTAGAATGTTTGAGGGAAAATGGAAGAGAGAAAGCTTCGATTATCAGCGAAAAGGTAAATCTTTCCGTATCGGCTGTGTCGGAACGGATTCGCAAGTTAGAACAGCAGGGGGTTATTCAGGGCTATACGGTGCTGACGGACCGGAAACAGTTAGGGATGGGAATGATTGCCATTATGGAGGTTCGCCTGGAGCATCCCAAATATTATGATGGATTTACCAAAATGGTGGCAGAGACGGAGGAGATAGCATCCTGCTATTATCTGACAGGAGATTTTGATTTCGTGTTGAAAATCTATGCGGCAGATTCGGATCATCTTGAGACGATTCATCGAAAGATTAAGAGTATGAAAGGTGTGGGGAATACAAGAACGCATATCACACTGAAGACAGTGAAGGAGGAACGTTAGGGAAAAGAGATATTTTGCGTGAATACAGTTATGAAAAGCTTAAAAGGAAAATAATTTTGATATTTACAAGATATATCAAAAAAATTACGGAAAATTGAATAATCTATTTACATTATTTTTGCGTAGGTCTATAATTCAAGAAAATTAATAAAGAACCATTCGACAAAGGGGTCATTCAGCTCCTTTTGTCGGGTGGTTCTTTTTTTACTCTATAGGATTAGGGCATCAAAAGCCCATGTTGAATTTGTGACCTGACACAATGCACGAGAAAAGATTGTTTGCATTCCATTGCGCTAACCGTTCCGATGAGCCTCTAATCGCAAAATTGTGTTCAGCATAGGCTTCCACGATTTTCAGAGTCTCATCTACACAGCGCAAAAGTCATTTAAACAATCTTTTTGTGCAATACGCCGTTAAATTTTTGAACATGGGCTTTTGACACCCTAATCTCTATAGGATGAAAAGAATGGAGGACGAGAGTATGGAGAATTTAGGATATTACAATGGTGAGTATGATTTGATTGAGAACATGAAGATTCCAATGAATGACCGGGTAAGTTATTTTGGTGACGGTGTGTATGATGCTACCTATAGTCACAATCATATCATTTATGCCCTGGACGAGCATCTTGACCGGTTCTTTAACAGTGCAGGACTTCTGCAGCTGGAGATTCCGTATACAAAGGCGGAATTAGGAGAAATTCTTCAGGAAATGGTAAAGAAAGTGGATAGTGGTGACCAGTTTGTATACTGGCAGCTTACCAGAGGAACAGCACCGAGAAAGCATGCATTTCCGAAGGAGGGAAAGGCAAATCTCTGGATTACATTAACACCTTGTCCGGTGACGGACACCTATAAAAAGATTAAGCTGATCACCTGTGAGGATACCCGTTTTCTGCACTGTAACATTAAGACATTGAATCTGCTTCCAAGTGTTATGGCGGCGCAGAAGACAGAAGAGGCCGGTTGTGATGAAGCCGTATTCCACAGGGGAGATACCGTAACGGAATGTGCCCACAGTAATGTACATATCATTAAGGATGGTATCTTTAAAACCCATCCCACAGACCACTATATTCTTCCGGGTATTGCAAGAGCACATCTTGTAAAGACCTGTAAGGCATTGGGAATCCCGGTAGATGAAACACCATTTACCGTGGCAGAGTTGATGGATGCAGATGAGGTGATTGTATCTTCTTCCGGTTCTTTCTGTTTAGCAGCAACAGAGGTGGATGGAGTGCCGGTTGGTGGCAAGGCACCGGAGCTGCTTCGGAAGATTCAGGATGCACTGGTTGCGGATTTCGAAGAAAAGACACGTTAGGAGATGATAAGGATGACACAGGAAGAACTGACCATTGAGAATATTGGACAGGATTTAGATGATCTGATGAATCTGGATCCGAGAGGATACGGGGTGTGCAGGATTCTATACAAGGCATCCCGTGCATATATGAAAGAACCTCTTACCACAAAATGTGCAAAGGTGTTGATGGATACGGTTGAAGAAGGGGATGTGGTGTATATTCTTACGGGTTTTGTGTTGCTGCCATTTAAGAAGGCGGAGATGGACGGAATTGTGAGTGCCATGTTTTTGGCACGGTGTCTGGTGAAAGCATTTGGTGCCAAACCTGTTGTCATCTGTCCGGAAGACAATATGGAGGCGGTGAAAAAGCTTTCGGAGGTAATGGGACTTCATTTATATGATTCCATCGAGGATATACTCAATATGCCAATCTCTATGGCTGCCATTTCCTTTACAAAAGATGTGGAAATGGCGCAGAAGCAGGCAGACGAACTGATTGCAATTGCGAAACCGGCAGCGGTGGTCAGTATTGAGGCACCGGGACCAAATGCGAAAGGGATTTACCATAATGCAACGGGACTGGATGTAACGGAAATTGAAGCAAAAACGGATGTGCTGTTTCAGAAATTGCGGGAAATGGGAGTGCTTAATATAGCCATTGGAGATCTTGGAAATGAGATTGGAATGGGAACCATACGGGAGCATATTCAAAAATATGTACCTTACGCAGAACCGGGAGGATGCCAGTGTGGATGTGAAGGTGGAATCGCAACTGCATCTGAGGCAGATTATATCTTGACGGCAACGACATCGGATTGGGGATGTTATGGGTTAATGGCAGCAATTGCATTCCTAAAGGAGGATGTGGATGTTTTTCAGGATCCGGATTTGCAGGAATATGCCATGAAGGAAGCTGCAAAAGCAGGCATGATTGATATGTACGGCTGGATGATACCCGCAATCGATGGTTTTGGAATCGAGATCAACCGGTCCATCGTCAGTATGATGCGGGAATGCATTTCCTATGCATTGAAATTAAAAGAAACCTGCAAACATCATTTTGTGCGGGTTCTTAATAAGCATTTTTATGATGACATGACAGCATAGTATACAGGTGAGCTTCACAGGTGTTTCGCAAATGCCTGAGTAGAGATTCAGGAAAGAAGGTGAGTCGGATGAGGGGATATCGTTTTTTAAGAAATGGAGATAAAGCAATTACCATGGAGTTGGGAAATACCGTAAATGAGGGAGTGAACCGTCAGGTGACTGCGATTTGCAGTGAAATGATGCAGCAGCAGGTAGCGGGAATTGTGGATCTGATACCCACATTCAGGTCTCTTACAGTGTGCTTTGAGCCGGGGATGATCCGGGAGTGGAAAGTGAAGTCAATGCTTAAGAAGGCATATCGGAAGAGTAGCAGTGAAGGTACGGGAACGCATCGGGTTGTGTGTATTCCGGTTTGTTACGGGAAAGAGTATGGACCGGATCTTGCAGAGGTTGCAGCCTATCATAACATGACAGAGGAAGAGATTGTCCGGCTGCATTGTGGCAGGGATTATCTTATTTATATGTTGGGATTTTTGCCGGGATTTCCGTATCTTGGAGGTATGGATGAGAAGCTGACCACACCGAGACTGGATAGCCCGAGAGTACTTATCGAGCCGGGCAGTGTGGGAATTGGCGGCGGGCAGACAGGCATTTATCCCATGGCCTCGCCGGGGGGGTGGCGGTTAATTGGCCGGACGCCGGTACGACTATATGATTCTAATAAAGAGGATAGTGTTCCCTATGAGGCAGGGGATTATATCCGGTTTGTGCCTGTTACGCAGGCGCAGTATCGGGAGATTGAACAAGAGATAGAGGCGGGTACGTATAAGCTTCTAATCGAGGAAGGCAGGTGATTCCATGAAAATGAAGATACTGTCAGCAGGACCTCTTACCACGATTCAGGATAAGGGACGATTTGGATATATGCGGTATGGAATTACAACATCCGGTGTGTTGGATGATAAAGCATATGCCTATGGAAATGCGTTGCTTGGTAATCAGTCAGATGAGGCATGTCTGGAAATGACCGTAAAGGGTGCTGCGATTTCCTTTGAAGGAAGTGGTGCCGTTGCCATTGTGGGTGCAGACATGCTCCCGAAGATGAATGGAAATCCCATATCAGCGAATATTCGCATAGAAGTAAAGGATGGTGATTTGCTGGAGTTTGGATTTGCCACAAAAGGATTGCGCACGTATCTGTGCGTAGAAGGCGGGATTGATGTACCTCTTGTGTATGGCAGCCGATCTACGAATCTGAAATGTGGATTTGGTGGATTTCGGGGGCGGAAATTAGCAGATGGTGATGTGTTGGTAACGTATCCGGTGACAGAATACAGACGTAGGGCAGAATTCTTACCGGAGGAATATCATGTGCCGGAGGGTGAGGACATGACGGTGCATGTTGTGTTAGGTCCCCAGGATAATATGTTTACGGCAAAGGGAATCCAGACATTTCTGTGTGCCACCTATAAGGTGACGCCGGAATCAGACCGAATGGGAATCCGGCTTTTGGGAGAGCCGTTAGAAGGAGTAAATGGTATGGATATCATTTCGGATGCCATTCCATTAGGAAGTATACAGGTGTCGGCAAGTGGTCAGCCGATTATTCTGTTAGCAGACCGGCAGACCACGGGTGGATATGCCAAGATTGCAACGGTAATCAGCACAGACATCTGGAAACTGGCACAGGCAAGGCCGGGGACAAGGCTTCATTTTGAGGCGGTAACGGTAAGAAATTGGAAGGAAAGAAGGCGGTAATATGACTCCAAAAGAGATTAGAAGGAAGATCAGAAAGGGTGAAATAACCACGAATACGGCAGGTATGTGCAACGGATATGCGCAGGCGAATCTTGTCATTCTGCCAAAGAAATATGCATATGATTTTTTATTGTTTGCAAGCAGAAATCCCACATCCTGTCCGCTTCTTGAAGTTTTAGATGAGGGTAGCAGGTATACAAAATATATGGCAGACCATGCAGATATTGCAACGGATATCCCGAAGTACCGCATTTATAAAAAAGGGATATTGGTGGAAGAAGTAACGGATATTTCCGGGTATTGGCAGGAGAACTTTGTGGCATTCCTGATTGGGTGCAGTTTTTCTTTTGAAGGAGAATTGCTGGATGCGCAAGTACCGGTGCGACATATTGAGCAGGGGAGAAATGTGCCAATGTTTCTTACCAATATTGCCTGTGAGCCGGCGGGCGTTTTCCATGGAAATATGGTAGTATCCATGCGGCCGATTCCTTGCCATCAGGTTGTTCGGGCGGTTACCGCAACAGCGGCTATGCCGAAAGTGCATGGGGCTCCGATCCACATCGGTTCCCCGGAGCTTATTGGAATTCAGGATATTACAAAACCGGATTTTGGAGACAGCGTAGAATTCGTGGCTGGAGATGTGCCTGTATTCTGGCCGTGTGGTGTAACACCCCAGGCGGCAATCATGGCTGCAAAACCGGAACTTGCAATTACCCACGCACCAGGACATATGTTTATAACCGACGTGCGTAACAGTGTTTTGAAAAATTAGGCGGAAGGAGAGAGGGTTATGAGCAGTATCGATCTAAATTGTGATTTGGGAGAGAGTTTTGGCAATTATAAGTTAGGGATGGATGAGGAAGTGATTGCCTATGTTACATCTGTAAATATTGCCTGTGGATATCATGCAGGAGATCCCCTTGTAATGGAGAAGACAGTGAAGATGGCGGCAGAGCAGGGAGTGAGCATTGGTGCCCATCCGGGATTACCGGATTTGATGGGTTTCGGACGGCGGATGATGAAGATCACTCCGGAAGAGGCGAAGGTATATATGTTGTATCAGCTAGGAGCCTTAGATGCATTTTGCAAGAGTGCAGGGGTGAAGATGCATCATGTGAAGCCCCATGGCGCTTTATATAATATGGCGGCAAAGGATGCTGCTCTTGCAAAGGCTATCTGTGAAGCCATCAAAGAGTATGACGAATCTCTGGTCTTACTTGCACTTGCCAATAGTGAAATGATTGGGGCGGCAGAGAAAATGGGACTTGCCTATGCCAATGAAGTATTTGCAGACCGGGCATATGAGCCGGATGGAACATTGGTGGCAAGAACAAAAGAGGGAGCTATGATTGAGGATGAAGACCGGGCTATTGACAGGGTGATTCGTATGGTGAAAGAAGGCAAGGTAATGGCCGTTGACGGAACAGATGTGGATATTCAGGCAGATTCCGTCTGCGTTCACGGAGATGGACCGAAGGCACTTATGTTTGTAAAAAAAATCCGGGAGAAATTATTAAAAGAAGGAATAGAAGTGCGAAGAATGTAGTTGATTTCCCTTATTTGGCAGTGTATAATTACTCTTATATATGGTTACAAAAGATGATTAAGGAGAAGTGAACAATGGCAGATTTAAAAAGCTCTATTACAAAAGGAATTGCTACGATTAACATGAAGACGAATAACATGTTAGAGGAAAGCAAATGCAGAACATATATTTCCACTCTGGAAAAAGAGATTGAAGGATTGAAACAGATGGCCGGTGATAAGCTTTATCAGAGCTTTGAAAGTGGCAATTTTTCGGTAGATGGTTTAGAGAATATTATGGTTGAGATACAGGAAAAATATAAGGTTATCAGCCAGCAGAAAGAGGCTATTAAGCAGATGCAGGAACAGGCACAGCGTATTCTTGGCTCAGAACAGAATAATACAGTTCCACAGGCTGGTGTTATATATTGTAGTTCCTGTGGTGCACAGAATCAGGTAGGATATAAGTTCTGTACAAAATGCGGAAGCCCAATGGAATAGAATATAAATGGTTGACGGTAATTTAAGTTAGCGTAATTATGAGTTCTATATAAGTCGAAGGGAAACCAGAAACCTTCGGCTTTTACATTGTGACGACATCTAATCCGATTCCCTTTTCCTCGAAATATTCGGTGTATTCTGCAGGTGGGGTGTCATCTGTAATGATATGGTTCATGCAGGAAATGTCGGCATATGTCATAATGCCGGCATTTCCAAATTTGTCATGGTCAGCAAGAAGAAAGTGCTGCTCGCTCCGTTTCAGTGCAGCCTGTTTGATCTCGTATTCTTCAAAGGTTGCATTGGTCACCTGACGGGACAGGGAAATGCCGGTGCATGCCATAAAGGCCTTGGTCATATTAAAGGTAGAAAGATAATTCACACCACAGGAACCTACCAGTGATTCCGTGCCACGAAGCAGTAATCCCGGAAGGGAGATCACTTTGATGTTTTCATATTGTAATAACTTCACGAGGGCGGGTATGCTATAGGTAATTACGGTGAGATTGGGAATCTCTCCCAGATAGGGAATCATGTTAAGTGTAGTGGTACCGGAATCTAAGAAAATGATATCGCCGGCATCTACATAGGAGGCGGCTTTCCGGGAAATAAGCAGTTTTTCATTGTTATTGCTGGAGTTGCGTTCTTCAAACGGGCGCAGTGTTTTGGCATGCACTGTGGAAGAGGATGTGTTGGCAACTACACCACCGTACACCTTAATGACACTTCCCTGGGTGCATAAGGTATCGATGTCCCGGCGGATGGTGTTCATGGAAACACCAAATTCAGTACATAATTGTTCCATAGTGACGGACTTATTCTTTACAATATATTCCAAAATCGATTCAATTCTTTTAATACGCATAATAATCCCTCCTTTTATATATGGTTAATTTGGCGTTTGCGAAACTCCTGCTTCTTTTATAAACGTTGTGCAATTTGACAATATCCTCGCTGGCACGCTTGCGCTGCTCTCGCCTCGCAGCGGTACTAAACTCGTGTTTCACACTCGTTAAGTACCGGCGGTCTCAAAGCACCTGCTTAGGATACTTGTCAAATCTGCACAACTCAATATACATTTTAAGAGTTTCGCAATTGCCTATATATGGTTAATTTGAGTAAGTGTTGGGTATATTATATATAAGTTGGAAGAACTTGTAAAGTTTGGAAATTACGAAATGAGAAAATGATGATTTTAGAAAAAATGAAATTAGGGCTTGCAAATTTGGAAAAGTGAAGTTATAATCTCTCAATAAGTCGAAGGTGATTCACAAAAACCTTCGGCTTTTTCTTTTGCTTGATAATATAAAGTAAAGGAAAACATATACTTAATTTAATAAAAAACAAACAAAATGCTCTTGACACAGTGATAATATGGCGGTAATATCTACCCAACAAATGACATAAACATTATCAAAATATGATAATTGTTAGGTGGAGTGAGGAGTGTGATGTAAATGGCAAGCAAATTTATCATGCCGAAACAGGTGATCAGTGGTGCGGATGCCTTAGAGCAGAGTAAGGCTGTGATCAAGACACTTGGTACCAAAGCGTTGGTGGTAAGCGGCAAGGTAATGAGCCGGATCGGCAATGTAAAGTTGGTTACCGATTTGTTGGATGAGATTGGAATTGGCTGGGCTGTCTATGATGATATTACCGGAGAACCGGATGATGTGATGATTGACGGCGGTGTGGAAGCTTACAAGGCAAACGGATGTGATTTTCTGATTGCCATAGGTGGTGGAAGCCCCATGGATTCCATGAAAGCAATTGGAGCATTGATTACGAATCCGGGTAAGATTGCAGATTACATGGGAAAAGAGATTACGAATCCTCTTCCACCAATGGTTGCAATTCCCACTACAGCAGGTACCGGTTCGGAAGCGACACAGTTTACCATTATTACCGATACCAAGACAAGCATTAAGATGTTACTTAAGGGGGCTGTGCTGATACCGGATGTTGCTGTTGTAGATGCATCATTTACCGTATCTTCTCCAAAGAGTGTGACCAATGCAACCGGATTAGACGCCTTAACCCATGCAGTGGAAGGATATACCTCCAGGAAAGCGTCACCCCTTACCGATGTATTTGCAATAGACGCAGTAAAGAGGATATTCAAATATCTTCCAAGAGCTTACCAGAATGGTGAGGATATAGAGGCTAGAGAGGAAATGATATTAGCAGCCTTAGAAGCCGGCGTTGTCATCAATAATTCTTCAGTAACATTGGTTCATGGCATGAGCCGTCCCATCGGTGCAAACTTCCACGTGCCACATGGGTTATCCAATGCTATGTTATTAAAGGTTTGTCTAACTTTTGCGTTAGATGGAGCCTACGAAGAATTTGCAGACTTGGGAAGAGCCATTGAAGTTGCCACGAAAGAGGATGATGATGAGACCGCAGCAAAGGCATTTCTGAAAGCAATCATTGAATTGTGTGAAACGTTAGAGGTTCCAACCTTAGAAGAATATGGTGTAGAGAAAGATGCATTTTTTGAGGTTATGGACAAGATGGCGGAGGATGCCATTGCCAGTGGAAGTCCTGGTAATACACGAAAGACTACCACGAAAGCCGACGTCTTGGAAATGTACAAAGAATTATGGTAATACAAGGCAGATGCAAATCTGAAGAATATATTTGAAAAAAGGAGATATGTATTATGAGAGAAATGTCAAAAGAAGAAATCAAAAAATTAGATAAAGAGCATGTGTTGCATTCATGGTCTGTTCAGGGTGCAGTGGACCCAACGGTTGTTACGAAAGCGGAAGGCATTTATTTCTATGATGCAGATGGAAAGAAATATTATGATATGAGTTCCCAGTTAGTGAACTTGAATATCGGTTATGGAAACCAGAAGGTAGCAGATGCAATTGCTGAGCAGGCACACAAGCTTCCATTTATCGGACCTGGTTATGCAGTAGATGTGAAATCAGAGTTGGCAAGAAGAATCATTGAGTTAGCACCAGACAATATGCAGAAAGTATTCTTTACCTTAGGTGGTGCAGACGCCAACGAGAATGCATTAAAGATTGCAAGATTATATACAGGAAGAAATAAGGTAATGTCCAGATATCGTTCTTATCATGGTTCTACTATGGGTGCCGGCAACTTAACCGGTGAGCCAAGAAGATTTAACTGTGAACCGGGTATTCCCGGATATGTTAAATTCTTTGATCCATATGTATATAGAGAGTTGGTTGAGTTTGAGGATGATGCCGCTGCGACCAAGTTCTATATTGGCAAGTTGAGAGAGCAGATTATTTATGAAGGACCGGAAAGCATTGCGGCGATTGAATGTGAGACCATTACCGGTAGTAATGGATGTATCATTCCTCCGGATGGATATTTACAGGGAATCCGGGAGCTGTGTGATGAATTTGGAATTATGATGATCTGTGATGAAGTTATGATGGGCTGGTACAGAACCGGTGAAGTATTTGCCTGCCAGAACTGGGGTGTCAAACCGGATATTATCACCTTTGCAAAAGGTGTAACCTGTGGATATTCTCCATTAGGTGGTGTGATTGTAGATAAAAAGATTGCAGATTATTTTGATGATCATAAATTACTTTGCGGACTTACATACAGTGGTCATCCACTTTCCTGTGCAGCCGGTGTTGCAACTTTGGATGTATATGAAGAAGAACATATTCTGGATAATGTAAGAGCAATGGGTAAGATCTTAGGTGAGATTGAGGAAGATCTCAAAGAGAAACATGCCTGTGTTGGTGATGTCCGTTATAAAGGATTGTTCTCAGCAGTTGAGCTTGTGCAAGATAAGGCAACCAAGGAACCACTTGTTGCATACAATGCAGATAAGGAAAATCTTATGGGTAAGATTTGTGGTATGTTAAAAGAAAAAGGTTTCTCAACCTATACCCATGAGAATATCATTATCGTAGCACCTCCGCTTATCATCAAGGAAGATGAGTTGAGAACTGCTATGACAATGTTAGATGAAGTTCTTACAGAAGTTGATAAGATGATTTAATTAAATACCCCAACCAATGTGATAACAAAGGCGTTACGCAAACAAGCGTAGCGTCTTTTTTTATCAATAAAGTAACCTTTAGTAGAAGCATGATCCAAAAGGAGGAATTCATTATGAAGAGATTTATGAAGAAAATAGTGGCAGTAGTGGCTGTCATGGCAATGTGTTTGTCTATGGTTGCATGTAGTGAGGAGGCTGTAACGTCAGAGCCATCCGGTGAAAGCAGTAGCAGTTCGGATAGTGGAGACACCATTAAGTTAGGTTTTGTATATCCATTGACAGGTAATGCACCAAACATCGGTGCTGCTTGTAAAAATGGTAGCCAGTTGGCAATTGACGAGATCAATGCAGCAGGAGGTATTAATGGTAAGCAGATTGAAGCGGTATTTGAAGATGATGAGAACAAACCGGCAACGGCACCAAATGCGGTAACCAAGCTGATTGAGCAGGATAAAGTAGATATGGTGCTTGGATCCTATGCAAGTAGCTGTTCTATTGCAATGGCTCCAATCGTAAATGATGCAAAGAAGATTATGATCGCTGTTGGTTCTACCAATGCAAAAGTTACAGCAGAAGGTGGAGAATACATTTTCCGTGCCTGCTTCATTGACCCATTACAGGGTAAGGTTGCAGCAAAATTCGTTAAAGATACTTTAAAGGCTGATAAGGTAGCAATGCTTTATGATGTCGGTAAAGATTACTGTGTAGGTATTTCCGGACAGTTCAAGGAAACCTTTGAAGAGATTGGTGGTGAAATTGCTTACGAAGGCAAGTACAACACCGGTGATAGTGATTTCAAGTCCTACTTGACAGAGATTAAGAATTCCGGAGCAACCGTATTATACCTTCCGGATGACTATGATGTAGTTGGTCTGATTTCAAAGCAGGTATCAGAGATTGGTCTGGATATTCAGTTGATGAGTAGTGATTCTTGTTCTGATCCTGCATTGGTTGAGATCGGTGGCGATGCAGTAGAGGGAATGTATTTTACAGACCATGTATCCATTCAGTCTGATTCTTTGACAGATTTTGTTGCAGATTACAAAGAGAAATTTGACACCGACCCGGGTTCTTTCTCTGTATTAGGTTATGATGCAGTATACATTGCAAAAGCAGCAATTGAGAAGGCAGGTAGTACCGATGCCGATGCAGTAAAAGATGCACTTCATAGCTTAGATGAAAAATGTGGTACAACCAACTACAAGTTTGATGAAAATGGTGACCCTGTTAAGAGTGTCGTTGTGAATCAGGTAAAAGATGGATCCTTCGAATTTGTAGAGGAGATTTCGCCAGAGGAATAAGCATAAGAGTATAATCTCCAGGCAGCCGCGCCTGGGAGATGCAATCGTTGAAATGTACATCTATAGCGTGGCAGCCAACAAGTGATGACTAAAAAACAGATAATTGCGAAACTTAATGTTTCGCAATTATCTAATAGTAAGATAGTAATAGTTAGGAGAGATGGCTATGGATACATTATTACAACAGATTGTAAATGGTATATGCCAAGGTAGTGTGTACGCCCTCATAGCAATCGGATATACAATGGTATATGGAATTATCAAACTGATTAACTTTGCACATTGTGATATCTATATGTTTGGTGCTTATGCCGGTTATTTTGCAGTATGTGTATTCCGGTTTGGCTTTTCCGGAACTCTTATATTTGCGATGGCAGCATGTGCAGTCCTTGGTATGCTGATTGAGAAAATTGCATATAAGCCTTTGAGAAATTCACCAAAGGTAACATTGTTTATTACAACGATGGGTGTGGAGTTGTTATTACAGAATTTGATGAAGACAAATCTGTTAGCAGGGCCGAATTCCTTGTCTTTCCCAGAGTTATTCCCATTGAAGTCCTATAAGGTGGGAGGCATTATAATCAGTAATTATCAGATTATTGCAGTGCTTACGACAATTGTGCTTTGTATTTTATTACAGCTGATGGTTAAGAAGACCAAAGTTGGTAGAGCCATGAGAGCAACTTCATATGATTCGGATGCAGCAGCACTTATGGGAATCAACACCAATCGGATTATATCCATTACCTTCGGTATTGGTTCCGCATTAGCAGGTACTGCCGGTGTGTTAGTTGGTCTTTTGTATCCGAAACTGACTCCTGCAATGGGTGTCATGCCTGGATTGAAATCTTTTGTAGCTGCTGTGTTAGGCGGTATCGGAATTATTCCGGGAGCCATGTTTGGTGGCGTAGTGATGGGACTGATTGAGACGCTTTCCAAGGTATACATTAGTTCCGGTTTATCCGATGCAATTTCATTTTCTGTATTAATTTTGATTCTTTTGATTAAGCCGGCCGGCTTGTTTGGCAAGAATGTCAGAGAGAAAGTGTAGGTGGTAGCTATGAAAAAGCAGATGAAAGATTCAACATTTGACAAGAGCATAATAGCGAAGACCTATATAAAATACGCAATTATCATAGGTGTGCTGTTTGCGATATATGGAATTGCCCTATTCTTGATTCAGAGAGGGATTCTTGACAGTTATACCTTGCGGGTTATTAAGACGGCGGGTATTTTTATGATCGCAGCGTTTGGTCTTAATTTGATTTTGGGATACACCGGACAGCTTACAATGGGACATGCGGCATTTATGTCCATCGGAGCATATGGTTCCGCTATTATGACACAGAAATTTAATGCACCATATGGTGTGTCTTTATTAGTAGGAATTCTTGCAGCAGCAGTTCTTGCAGCAGCAATCGGATATCCGATTCTTCGACTGAAAGGTGATTACTTGGCAATCTGTACATTGGGATTTGGAGAAATTGTTAAGGTTGTCATTCAGAACATTGACTATGTCGGTGGTGCAAGAGGTATGACGAGTATTCCGGTTAAGACAAGTTTGATGACCATATTTTTCTGCGTAGCACTTTGTTTTGCCATTATCAAGAACCTGATTCATTCTTCCAAGGGGCGTGCCATTATGTCTGTCCGGGAAGATGATATTGCAGCAGAGGCGATGGGAATCAATCCAACGAAATACAAAATGATTTCCTTTGTTTTGGGTAGTGCAATGGCAGGTCTTGCCGGTGGTTTGTATGCACACTTTAATACATTCATTGACCCGGTAACCTTTAATTATGCAAAATCATTTGACTTTATAACGTACGTTGTTTTAGGTGGTATGGGTAGTGTATCCGGTACTGTGGTGGGTACTTCCATTTTGGTATTCCTTCCGGAGTCTCTTCGCGGATTAAGTGAGGTATTCAAGGAAAATCGTATGTTGATTTACGCTATCATGTTAGTAGCGTTGATGATCTTCCGTCCAAATGGAATCCTTGGCACGAAGGAGATTACGGTCAAAGGCATTGTCAACTTCTTTAAGAAGTTGTTTACAAAGGGCAATCACAAAGGTGACAAGACGGCAAAGGCGGGTGAGTAATATGGGACAGTTATTAAATGTTAAGAATCTGACTATCAAATTTGGTGGCCTGACTGCCGTAAATTCCGTAAATATGGAAATCGGTGATAATAATCTGGTTGGTCTGATCGGACCAAATGGTGCCGGTAAGACAACCGTATTTAATATGTTAACCGGAGTATATAAGCCAACCAGTGGTAAAATCGAATTTGACGGAGAGCGTATTGATGGTATTAAGCCATATCATATCACATCCAAACGAATTGCAAGAACATTTCAAAATATCCGGTTATTTAAGGATTTGACGGTATTGCAAAATGTTATGGTAAGCTTCGATTTCCAGTCAAAGACCACCTTGCTTGGCAGCATTCTTCATACTCCTCATCAGATGAAGGAAGAGGCAGAAATGAAGGAAGAAGCCATGAAATATCTGAAGATCATGAAGTTAGATGATAAGGCAGATGAATTGGCAAAGAATCTTCCTTATGGAGAGCAGAGAAGATTGGAGATTGCCAGAGCCTTAGCAGCAAAGCCGAAGCTGTTACTGTTAGACGAGCCGGCAGCGGGAATGAATCCTCAGGAAACAGCAGAACTTACAGAGATGATTCGTTGGATCAAGGAGGAGTTCAAGATATCCGTGTTGTTGATTGAGCATGATATGAAGCTTGTCATGAACGTGTGCGAATATATTTATGTACTGTCATTTGGCGAGATTATTGCAAGTGGAGTGCCGGAAGAGATTCAGAAGAATCCAAAAGTTATTGAGGCTTACTTAGGAAAGGGGGCATGATTATGCTGAAAATCGATAATATTGATTTGTTTTATGGAGCAATACATGCCCTGCATGGAATCAGTTTAGAGGTAAATGATGGTGAGATTGTAACGTTGATTGGTGCAAATGGTGCAGGAAAGACATCCACACTGCGCGCCATTAGCGGGCTCAATCACATCAAAAGTGGAACAATCACATATAATGATACGGTAATCAGTAAGTTGCCACCCCATAAGATTGTAGGCGCAGGAATCAGTCAGGTCCCGGAAGGTCGTCGGGTGTTTGGTGACCAGACCTGCGAGGAGAATCTGCTGCTTGGTGCGTATCTCCGTAAGGATAAGGCCGCTATCAAGACAACAATGGAAAAAGTATTCAAATATTTTCCGCGGATTCAGGAAAGAAGAAATCAGCTTGCCGGAACATTATCCGGTGGCGAACAGCAGATGTTGGCAATTGGCAGAGCGTTGATGGCGGAGCCGAAATTATTGTTGTTAGATGAGCCTTCTATGGGACTTGCGCCAATTGTTGTGCAGGAGATTTTCGAGATTATCAAGACGATTCGTGATGAAGGAACAACCATCTTGTTAGTAGAACAGAATGCGAATGCTGCGTTGCAGATTGCAGATAGAGGATATGTTGTGGAGACCGGAAGCATTGTACTTTCCGGAAAAGCGGATGATCTGTTGCATGATGATGCGGTAAGGAAAGCGTATCTCGGAGACTAGGAGGAATCAGATATGGATAATTTTGTTATTACAATTGCAAGAGGTTTTGGTAGTGGCGGTAAATCCATTGCGTTAGAGTTATCGAAACGTATGGGTATCCCGTGTTACGAGAATGAGATTCTTGACATGGCATCGGATGCCAGTGGGATTAACAAGGCGTTGTTCCATGAGACAGATGAGCGCCTTCGTGGTAATTTGTTTGCTAAGATGTTA
Source organism: uncultured Clostridium sp. (assembly GCA_945915475.1). Taxonomy (GTDB): domain Bacteria; phylum Bacillota; class Clostridia; order Lachnospirales; family Lachnospiraceae; genus CAG-590. The sequence continues at coordinate 49,245 of CAMEFI010000020.1, forward strand.
AAGGGAATTCCCACTAAGACCGTTCTTGCACCAAGTGAGAAGGACTTTGTATCGGATATCAACCTGTTTAATTTGCAGGCACAGATTATCCGTTCGTTAGCACTGAGCCAGTCCTGTATTATTGTCGGAAAATGTGCAGACCATGTGTTAGAGTATTTTGAGAATGTGTACCGAATCTATATCGATGCACCGAGAGATGCCTGTGTGAAATCCATTGTAGATAAAATGTGTGTTTCGGAACAGGAAGCAAACCGCCTGATTTCCAAGACAGACAAATACCGTGCGGATTATTACAAGTACTACACCGGTAAAGAATGGACAAATCCAACGAACTATGATCTGTTCATTAACAGTGATAAGGTTGGAAGGGAAAATTGTGCGGAACTCATTGAATTGTATGTGAAGTTCCGGATGAATCAGTTGTAGACTGCATTCGTGTCCATAGATCAGTTAAGGGCACAGTCATTTCATGAGGAATAGTAGGGATGTCTTGTGCGAAATAAAAATGTGTGTGATAAACACCACCTTATGACGATTGTCATAAGGTGGTGTTTTCTTCGTTCGTTTCTTTCGGACAGTTTTCCTGACGGACTACAATGTTTGCCAGCATATCACTTAAGACCACCAGGTCAGCGGCAAGGATAGACAAGTCATCGGTATCAAGACATTTCGAAAGCTGACAGGCAATGGTGGATAAAAAATAGAGATTAGTACAAGCATTCATAGGGTTTACAATAAAATCTTGTTATAATATTGTATGTAGGATGTAGGAAAAGTGGGACGGAATATAAGTATTTTTCTTGCATTTATCGTATGGGAATGCTACTATAGGTTCAGAGCATTATTTTCATATTGGGTATGGCCTTGATGCTGCATACTTTTCGTTTCATTTATAGTTTATTTCATTTATCTCGAAAATTCATGCTTTATTATCACATTATTTATTATTCATATGGCAGGGATTTTCGAAATTGGACTAGAGATGTTTCATCATATTTTCGGTTCCTGTCACAGCAAAGGAGGAACAAATATGATAGGAAACAGAGAGTACAAGAGTGATGTGTTTAGTATGCTGATGGAGGATCCGGACAATGCATTGTGTCTGTATAATGCGATGAATCATTCGGATTATACGGATCCGGCAATGGTGGAGATGTGTACATTAGACAGGGGGATTTCCCTTACGGTGCACAATGATGCTTCTTTTGTGTTGGATATGAATCTGAGTATATATGAGCATCAGTCAACCGTATGTCCCAATATGCCGGTGCGTAGTCTGATTTACTTCACGATTATATTAGAGGGTATGTTGAAGAATAAGAATCTGTATGGCAGGAAGTTAGTTAAGATTCCCACACCAAGATTTGCAGTTTTTTATAATGGAGAGGAAGAGCAGCCGGAACAATACGAGCTGCGGCTGTCGGATTCCTTTGAACATCCCATGGAGCATCCGGAGATTGAACTTATATGTACGGTTTATAACATTAATTATGGGAAGAATCAGGAATTGTTGGGAAAATGCCCGTTTTTGAAGGAATATATGATCTTTGTGGATTATGTACGGGAGAATCATCGAATGAATGGATATGACAATTTAGAACATTCGATTGAGACAGCAATCGATCGGTGCATCGAAGAGGACGTGTTGCGAGATTTCTTGATGGAACATCGTTCGGAGGTGGTAAAAGTGGTTAAGTTAGATTATACGTTTGACAGACAACTGATGCTGGAACGGGAGGACAGCCGGGAGGAAGGAAGAGCTGAAGGAAGAGCTGAAGGAAGAGCTGAAGGGAGAGCCGAAGGGAGAGCCGAAGGACACTCGGAAGGTAGCGAAGAGATGGCGGAGTTGGCAGTCAGGCTTGTCAAGGCCGGCAGAGCGGATGAGATTGAACGATGTAAAGATGCCGCCTACCGGAATTTGTTGCTGGAGGAGTTTGGTCTAAAATAGAGTATCATCTTGTCTTTGACATTCGCATCATAGAATAATCATAGTCACATAAGCAATCCCTCTGAACAGATTCTATTCTGTGCGGAGGGATAAATTATTCTAATCCGGTATAGGATGGAAGGATACAATGAAGTAAAAAAATTTAAAAGTTTTTAAAAATATCGTGAAAAATTTGCCTTTATGGGAAAAATCTAATATAATAGATAAGATACTAGGGTCAGAATACCCTTTTGGCCGATAACAGGATAGATGCCAGACGGAAAAAGGAAGGTGCGAAGATGAAATTTATACATATGGCAGATGTACATTTAGGTGTACAGCCGGACAAGGGAAAACCTTGGAGTGAAGCCAGACAACAGGAGATAAAGGATACCTTTGTTAAGGTAATAGAGAATGCAGAAGCAAAACAGGTAGATTTGTTATTGATTGCAGGAAATCTGTTTCATATGCCGCCATCAGAAGGTATGCTTCGGGATGTAGATTATATTCTTTCCAAGCTTACGAAGACGAAGACGATTATTATTGCAGGAAGCAGTGATTATATGAAGCCGGATAGTCCTATGGCGAATTATAAATTTTCCTCTAAGACCATTTGCTTATCTGCTGATAAGATTAGTAATGTATATATGAAAGATCTGAATACCTGTGTGACTGGTTTTTCATATAACAGCAAAGAGAATGAAGAGGATATTCTCAATCACATTAAGCCGGCAAAGCAGGGTGCTATCAATATCTTATTAGCACATGGTGGAGATTCCAGACATTTGCCATTTAATAAGAAGAATCTAAGAGAATCTAATTTTGATTATGTGGCGCTGGGACACATCCGTAAGCCGGAAGTAATCAAGGAGAATTCGGTTATTATGTGTGGTTCTCTAGAGCCGATTGATTATACAGATACCGGAGCGAGAGGATATATTTACGGCGAGATTCAGGATGGTGTTGTAAGGACGGAATTTGTTCCGGTGGCAAAGCGCTGTTACATGAATCTATTAATCAATATTAAGCCGGATCATACACCGCCAATGATTGTTGATCTGGTAGATAAACAGATTCGTAATTTGGGAACACAGAATATTTACCGGATTCTTGTGAAAGGACAGAATCATAACCATGATGTGTTTGATTTTTCAAGCCTTATGAACCGATATAATATTTATGAAGTGGTTACAGAGCAGGCGGGAGAATATGATTTGAATGCATTGTATCAGGAGAATCAGAACAATTTAGTAGGTAAGTTTATTAACCAGTTATCGGATAACTACTATAGCGATGAGGTTTGTAAGAAAGCGGTCCATTATGGTCTGGACGTATTATTAAAGACAGGAGAGCGGTAAGATGAAGATTAATAAGCTGCATTTACAGGATTTTGGACAATTTCACGATAAAGATATTACACTTGCTCCTGGTGTGAATGTGTTGTACGGTGCCAATGAAGCGGGAAAGACAACAACAAAGGATTTTATTATAGGTATGTTGTATGGAGTCGATGCTCCCTCTGGTACAACAGCCAGATTTGACCAATATGAGAAGAGAAAACCCATCAATGGAGATGCCTATGCAGGTGCCATGAAAGTGACAACGGAATCAGGAGAATATCTCATCGAGAGGAATTTCTCTCACCAGGAGAAGAGTACGGTTGTAACGGACATGGACAATGGACAGCAGGTTGCTTTGCAACAGCCGGATAGTCTGGTGGGAACTTTGATTCATACGGATAAAAGCACATATATGAACACCCTTTGTGTTGGCCAGATGGAACTGGCAACAGATCGGGGGATTGTAGATAAGCTGAATGATTACATTGTGAATATGGCATCTGGTAAAGCGGGAGACGTTGATGCTGTTCGCGCAGTGGCACAACTGCAAGATAGGAAGAAAGAATTCTCAAATGAGGAATTAGCTGCGAAAGAGAAAGAACTTACACAGAAATTGCAATTAGACCGGGACTTTGATGAGGAGATTGCTGCAGTGCACGAGGAGTATAAGAAAGCAGAGGCTTCCGGCGGTGAGAAAAAAGAACCGAAGCTACAATTTACACCGATTAAGAATGCTTCCATGCGAGAAGAAGAGGAAGCAGAAGAAATCCATGAGGAAGAGGTGGAAGAGGAAGAACCGTTGACTAGAGAAGAAAGAGATAAGCAGATGCTTCAGAATATGGGAAAAAGAAGTATTCTGGACAATGTCTTTGTTCTTTTGTTCCTTGGTTTGTTATGTATAGCGGTATTTGTTGGAATTGCATGGGTGATTCCGGTGAATGTTCCACAGCTTAAGATGGGAATTATGGGATTTGGTGTATTGTTGGTTGTGATTACGATGATACAAGTCTTTTCAAGAAGAGCCCGGTTATATCGTCTCTTAGAAGAGTTAGAGATTGAGCAGGGATTTGAAGATGCAAAAGCAGAAGTTGCGGTGGCGCGTTCTAAGGATCGGACAGAGCTGAATGAGAAACTTTCTGAATTAAAGAATAAGGAAGAAAGTATTGTAAATGAGCGCAAGGAGCAGGAAGAAATCCTGTTAGAGATTAACCGAATCAAAGAGCAGATGGCATCAAACGAGGTAGAGACTGCAGCGTTGGATCTGGCAATTCGAACGATTCAGGATTTATCAGAAGAGATATATGATTCTTTTGGAAGTGTACTAAATGAGCAGGTTTCTGCAATATTTAGCAGGATTACAAATCATAAATATACAGATGTCAGAATTGACAACCAGTTAAGAGTAATGGTGAAGAGTGGAAACTCCTATATTGGAATGGACTATTTAAGTACCGGAACAATAGAGCAGATTTATCTGGCACTTCGTTTATCAATTGCCAATGTATTAATTGCAGAAGATTTGCCAATTATCATAGATGACATTTTTGTCACATATGATTATCAAAGATTATATGATACATTAAGCTGTCTGAGCGAGTATATGAATCGACAGATTATTTTATTTACAACCAATCCTGGTATTCAGGATATGTTGACACAGTTGGGAATTGCGAATCATGCAATTTCTCTGTAGGAACTTGTTCATATAGCTGGAAATGAGGGAATAACATGGCTGATAACAGAAAGCCTACGTCAGATGAAAGAAGAAAGATGAATTCGACTTCTCAAAGTACAAACCAGAATAATAGAAATGCTTCCACAAAGACAAAGAAGTCTCCGGAAGAATTAGAGCGAATGCGAAAACGGAAGGCAAAGAGGGAACGGAAACGGAAGCGTAAGAGAGTAAGAAGAATTATTCTGAGCTATTTGTTTGTTGTGTTTTTGCTAGTCTTTGCCATTGGTGGCTATTTTGTATATGAGAAGTTTGGCAAGGATATATTAGCTTACCAGAATGAAGCCAGGGAACTGGTTGAAAATTCTTCGGAATCTACATTTCGTCAGGATGAGACGTCCATTGTATATGATGCGAATGGTAAGAAACTTCGGGAAGTAACCGGCGAGAAAGAAGTATATTATAAGACCTATGATGAGATTCCTGCCTATTTTGTCGAGGCGATGGTGTCTGTAGAGGATAGACGTTTCTATGAACATCACGGTGTGGATTATGAGGGTATCATGCGTGCAGCATACATATTGTTCAAGAATAACGGACAGATTACGCAGGGGGCCAGTACCATTACACAGCAGCTTGCAAGAGGTATATTCCTTACAAATGAAGTAAGTTATGAACGTAAGATTAAAGAGATTTTCATCGCATGGGAGCTGGAGAAGAAGTATACCAAACAGCAGATATTGGAATTTTATCTGAACAATATTTTCTTTTCCAATGGATATTATGGAATCGGAGCGGCAGCAAAAGGATATTTTGATAAAGATCTGGATGAATTGTCAGTAGCAGAAGTTGCTTATTTGTGTGCGATTCCGAATAGTCCGACGTATTATGATCCCCGCGTGAATCCGGAGCATACAACGGAACGGCAGCATAAGATTCTAGGAGATATGCATGAACTTGGATATCTCAATGATTTGGAATATGAGATGGCCATGGATGAGAAGGTGACCTTAGCACCGGAGAAGAAGATCAGTCATGATTATGTGGAGACATTTACGAATTTCTGTGCTACAGAAGCATTGATGGAAGCATCCGGATTTGAATTCCAGTACAAGTTTGATACGATTGATGAACAACACGAGTATAATGAGCGTTATCGTGCAGTCTATGATGAGTATTATGCAACATTGTACACGGGAGGATATCAGATTTATACATCCATTGAACCAAAGAAGCAGAGATTGTTACAGAAGACGATAGATGAGACTTTATCTGTGGATGAAGAAAAGAATGAGGAGACAGGTATCTATAATCTCCAGGGAGCTTCTACCTGTATTGATAATGCTACGGGAAGAGTAGTGGCAATCGTTGGTGGACGTACACAGAATGAATTACAGGGTTATAGTCTGAACCGGGCATATCAGAGTGCAAGACAACCGGGTAGTACCATCAAACCTTTAGTTGTATATACACCGCAGTTAGAAAGAGGTTACACACCACAGACTCGTGTGGATGATAATGCCTTTGAACAGGCAGATATGCCGGAGAATTCCGGGAAATCCTATTCCGGTATGATTTCTCTTGCACAGGCGGTTGCGGCATCTAAGAACGTGGTGGCATACCGGTTATTTGGAGAACTCACTCCACAGGTAGGTGTGGAATATCTGCTGAATATGAACTTTAATTATCTGACGATTGAAGATCGTCAGAACATGGCAGCCTGTCTGGGAGGGCTTACTTACGGTGCTACAACCGTAGAGATGGCATCCGGCTATTCCACTATTGAGAATGATGGAGAGTTCCGTAAACCGACTTGTATTGTGAAGATTACAGATTCTCAAGGGAATGAGGTTGTAAAGGATAACATTAAGTCTAGGCAGGTATATGAGTTAAATGCTTCTAGAATGATGACTTCTATGTTACAGGGAGTATTTACCGGAGGTACCGCAAGTGGACTTGGAATACCGGGAATGTCCTGTGCGGGTAAAACAGGTACGACAGATAATAACACAGATGGATGGTTCTGTGCATACACACCGTATTATACCACCAGTGTATGGGTTGGATATGATACACCACAGGCAACAAGAGGTTTGTGGGGGTCTACTTATCCGGGAAGAATCTGGCACGATTATATGACGGAGATTCATGAAGGTAAAAAAGATATTGGATTTCCGGATTATGAATGGGTTCGTTCGACAAAGGATTGGAAGGATACCCGTTCAAGTTCGGAAGATTCTGAGGATGACGACGACAAGAAGAAAAAGAAGAAGAAAAAGAAAGAGAAGACAACAGAGGTGTCAACGGATGCAACCGCAGTAACGGATCCGTCTGTACCGGCAACACCGGCAACAGAAGCGCCGACAACAGCGGCACCGGTAACGGAAGCGCCGACAACGCAGGCACCGGCAACAGAAGCACCGGTAACGGAAGCACCGACAACAGCGGCACCGTCGACGGATGCAACAACGGCGCAACCAACATCTTAGATATATGATTGCATTAGAAAAGGGATGTCACTTTGTGGCATCCCTTTTTTCCATCCGATATACTTAGTAATTTTCCCGAATGGTATGTTTGCTACGGTATTCATTCACACGATCCTGAATACGATCATTTGGATCTAAGATATCTGAAATAGATGCATCATGATTCAAATGGTCGATCAATAATGCAATATATTTGCTCATATCTGCGGTGATATGCCAGTCTCTGGAAAGTAATTCCGGTGACTGGTAGGTTAAGTTTGTTGTAATGACTTTCTCGATAATACCATCTTCTTTTGCCTTGTCGAACACACTGAGTCCGCTTGTGAACAGACCGAAGGTACATACACAGAAGACTCTCTTTGCTTTGCGAGCCTTTAACTGTTTGGCAACATCAATCATACTTTCGCCGGAGGCAATCATGTCATCAATAATGATAACATCTTTGTTTTCCACAGAATCTCCTAAGAATTCGTGGGCGACAATTGGGTTGCGACCATTTACTACAGTGCTGTAGTCTCTCCTTTTATAGAACATTCCCACGTCAACACCTAAAATATTTGCAAAGTAGATGGCGCGATTCATGGCACCCTCATCCGGACTGATTACCATTAAATGTTCCTTGTCAAGCTCTAAGTCATGGGTAGATAACAATAAAGCTTTTAAGAACTGGTAGGTTGGACGGATATTCTCAAATCCATGAAGAGGAATCGCATTCTGTACACGCGGATCATGGGCATCAAAGGTAATGATATTGTCAACTCCGAGACTTACAAGTTCCTGTAAGCAAAGTGCACAGTCAAGAGATTCGCGGCTGCTTCTCTTGTGCTGACGGCTTTCATATAGAAACGGCATAATGACGGTAATTTTACGGGCTTTACCACCACAGGCAGCGATGATACGCTTCAAATCTGCATAGTGGTCATCCGGTGACATTGGACATTCGTGACCATATAGATTATAGGTAATATTATAATTTGTTACATCTACAAGCAGATATAAGTCCTTGCCTCGTACAGATTCTAACAGTTCTCCCTTTGCTTCTCCGGAACCAAAACGAGGACAAACCGATTTTACAAGGTAAGAATCCTTCTCGTATCCGTTAAATGCAATGGTTGACTTCTCAGCGTTGTTTCTGGCTGCTCTCCATCTGGAAAGGTAAGAGTCTACACGCTCGCCTAGAGTAGTACAGCTATCTAGCGCAATGATACCTAACTGTCCTACAGGAATGGTTGATAATAAATTACTGTCATTTGGCATGGTTTTCTTTTCCTCCGTTAAAATGATTCATTATTGTTGCATTGCTTTTCTTCGTTTGGCTAAGCGGATATTGCCGCCATAGAAGTGAAAGACCTTGTATTCTGCAAAAATACGTGTGGTAATTCGGTCGGAATACCGCTCGGTTAATTCCTGCAAATTGAGATTGGTGGAGATAACAGTGGATCTGTCTTCCCGCATTCTCGTATTTAATATATCATAAAGTTCAGAAGATACAAAGGAATTTGTAAATTCTGTACCAAGGTCGTCAATAATCAACAAGTCGCAGTGGTACAGATAGTGGTAAGTGTCCCGGCTGTCTGTATTCTGGCTGTTCTTCATAATGACATCTGCACAGACATCTTCAAAAAGATGGATTGCAGTTTGATAGAGCACAGTGTGCTGGGTATCTAATAAAGATTTGGCAATACAATTGGATAGATAAGTTTTGCCAAGACCTGTCTCACCATAGAATAAAAGATTGCCCCCCTCTTTGTCAAATGTTTCGATAAAAGATTTTGTTTTGTTAAGAATATTATTCATATTCTCGTAAGGGGTGTAAGGATGTTTGCCGTCCGGTTCTTTGGAATAATAGTCTAGATCAAAGTGTTCAAAGTTCTCCACCTGCAAAATGCGGTCTAATGTGGACTGCCGGTATAACAGAGAAATAGCAGCCTGTTTGAAACAATTGCAATATTCGTTGCCGATACGACCGGTATCTTTACAAAGGGGACAGGTATAAATGGGCTGTAGATAGTCAGCCGGATATCCGTTTTCTTTTAATAAATGCTTTTTCTCAGCAATCAGATCCTGGTTGTGCTGCTGTACCTTACCGGTGGCATTGATGCCCTGCTTTAAACGGGAACGGACAGCATCAATAGAGGAAGTGGCAATGGTATTGTCAATTTCCCGGATCCTTGGAATTTGGGCATATATAGAAGCTTTACGTTCATTTTCCAAGGCACGATTTTCAATTTGGTTTTTGTAGTAGATGCTCATCAGCTCATCATACTGGGAATCACTAAATGCCATTATTGATTGGTCTCCTGTAGGAATAAGTCTTCAAATTCATTCACTACCGTTGTATCGGTAGAACTTTGATAATTGTTAAACTGGTTCGTTGAGGTCTTGCCGGTAGTTGTCTTTTTCTTTTTCTCGGCTTCCCATTGTCGGTCTAATTCTTCAATATCAGAAAGCTTGCGGACGTTTTTCTTATGCCAGCTTTCTAAGATGCCGTTGACATAGTTAAAGTTAGCGGAATGTGGCTTAGCGGTAATCGCACGCTTGCACGCTTCCATAATAATATTCTTGTTGAAGGAATATGTATTGTACCAGGTATCAATATAAGCCGTTTCGGTTGGAGTTGGAACTCTTCTTGGAATTCCTAATTGCTTCAAAACGGCCACATATATGGAGTTATAATTCTTGGATGCCACCTTGGCATCTTCCACGGTGGTAATACCATTTTTGTACCATTCAATGGCAACCGCCTCGATGTAGCGGCAACTCTTTTTATTGATGGATACACAATATTCCACTAAGTATTCTAATAACTCAGGACTAAAGGATAACTCTTCATATATGTATAGTAAACAATGGATATCTGATTGTGTCAATGGTTTTCCAAAATATATCTCGGTCTGGTAGAGAAGATTACCAAAATCCTCGTCTTCTTTCTTAGACGCAACAAAGGACGGTTTGTAGTTTACTTTTTTTGGAACCGGACAGGATTCTTCTATCTCCCGGGTAGACGTCCTGTCTGAAGAAGTTTCGATGTTTCCGGCAGGCGTTTTTCCTTCTGCAACGGCCGAGGTCTGTCTGGTGGCTGCGGTCTGGTGATCGGCAGTAAGACTGTCCAGGACAGATAAGGAGGCATCATTGTCGTCATTCCCTGCTTTTGCAGTAAGAGGAAGTAACGTAATGCCTGTCAATACATTATCCTCTGTATATTCTAATTGTAAAACACCTTGTTTAATCCAATATTTGACTGCCCGGCAAATGTCTTTTTCTGTTAAATTAAAATGATCCGCAATTCCGGCTACTGTTACTTCTTTTCCACTGTTAAGCAGCCTTACCAGATAGAGATAAATCTTTACGAACTCACCATTTGCCTCCGTCATATAGTAGTCAATAAAGAAGTTAGAAACAGCAGAATATGTCTCTCGGTTTTTTGTTGTAATAGTGATGGTGTCCACTGATTTTCCCTCCTTTTTTCATAAGCAAATGGATTATAGCATAGTGTTTTCAAAAAGGAAATAGAACGCTTGTTTTGGATGTTGTTTAGTCGTTAAATGTGGAAAATGTGGAAAATGTGGACAAATGGTAGACATAATCTGTTCTCTGTTAGTATCTCGCAAAAAAGAATATGTATTCCCGTTGTTTGTTCTAATGAAAATAAAATGTTATGTAAATAGAAATATCCACAACCTATTCCTTTCATGGGAAAGAGAATGGATTGTGGATATTGTGCATAACTATTGGCCAAGTAGCTCTTCGCCTATTAAATACACATCTCCGGCTCCCATAGTTATCAACAAATCATTTTTTTTGCAATTTATTAACAAATAATTTTCAACTGCTTCAAAGGAACTCAAATATCTCGCATCTGTTCCTAATTCCTTAATGCGGGAAGCCAGATCTTTTGCGTGGACTAAGCCGGTATCTTTTTCTCTTGCAGCATAGATATCAACAACGATAACATGGTCGAAGCCTTTAAGTGCCTGTGCAAAATCCTCAAATAGTGCTTTGGTACGAGTATATGTATGTGGCTGAAATATCACCCAGAGCTCATTGTGAGGAGTGTGGATTGCTGTAGTCAGGGTTGCTTTAATCTCGGTTGGGTGATGAGCATAATCATCAATGACAGTAACATTACCAAGGGTACCCTTTAATTCAAAACGACGATGGGCACCACCGAAGCAGGCAAGACCGGCAAGGATGTATTTGCGGTCAATGCCAAGCAGATCAGCCACTGCAATGGCAGCTAAAGAGTTGGTGACGTTATGGGTTCCGCCGATATTTAAGTGAATTCTCTCATAGGCTTTGCCATCTATCATTAATGTATAGTTCATGTGTCCCTTTTCATCTGCTTCGATATCAGCCGGATAGTAGCGGTTCGTATCGTGCATACCAAAGGTAACGATGTTGCATTTCAAATCTCTTGTGATGCGAGGCAGACATTCCATGTCGCCATTGACTATTAAGGTTCCATTATCCGGAAGGTTTGTTGCGAAAGTATGGAAACTTTCGATAATCTCGTCGATTCCACTGAAGAAATCCAAATGATCCGCATCTACATTCAGAATGATACTGATATAAGGATAAAATGCGTGGAAACTGTTGGTGTATTCGCATGCTTCTGTTACAAAGTAATCAGAATGACCAACGCGGACATTACCTCCGATGGAATCTAAGATACCACCTACAGAGATGGTAGGATCTGTATCGGCTTCCATAAAAATCTGGCTTAACATGGAAGTAGTGGTGGTTTTACCATGGGTTCCGGAAACAGCTACAGAATATTTATAATTATTCATAATCTGACCAAGTAATTGTGCTCTTGTAAGCATTGGAATTCCCTTTGCGACGCAGGCTGCATATTCCGGATTGTCAGGGTGAACGGCGGCGGTATATACAACAAGATCAATATCATCGGTGATGTTATCCGCTGACTGTCCGATGTTAATGATGGCACCCATGGAAATTAAGTTGTCGATGATATCTGAACTTTTTGCATCGGAACCACTGATCTTGAAATTCTCTTTTAACAGAATCTCGGCTAATCCACTCATGCTGATTCCGCCGATTCCTATAAAATGTACATGGTTGGGTTTACTAAAATCAATATGATACATATGAAATCCCTCTTCCTTCTATCGTTATGTGGGTACTGGATACCCGGGCATATCTCAGTTCATTATAGTATAGAAAGAATGGATTTACAAGCAATATAATTGTAAGAATTTCTTCATTTTCTCTCAAACATTTCTTAAGAATTTCTTGTTATAATAAATGAAACGATAGTCAATTGCGAAACACTTGGTATGTAATTGTATGCTTTTTAAAACACATTGGATTTCTTAAAATGCTACAGGACGATGTTTCTATATTT
>CAMEFI010000021.1 GCA_945915475.1 uncultured Clostridium sp.
AAACGGGAAGCCCCATTTTATAAGGCTTCCCGCTGTTTTTAGGTCACTCAAACTCAATCGTCCCCGGCGGCTTACTCGTCAGATCATAGAATACCCGATTCACGCCCTTGACCTCATTTATAATCCGGTTCATCACCGTCTGCAATACACTCCAAGGAATCTCGGCACTCTCTGCCGTCATAAAATCAATGGTCTTGACAGCCCGCAAGGCCACCGCATAATCATAGGTTCTCTCATCACCCATAACGCCAACGGAACGCATGTTAGTAAGGGCAGCAAAATACTGGTTCGGCATCCATGGTGCATCCACGCCATGCGCACTCTTGTATTCCCTTGCCGCCTGATCCACTTCTTCGCGGTAAATGTAGTCTGCATCCTGCACGATACGAACTTTCTCTGCTGTTACATCACCAATGATACGGATTCCAAGACCAGGTCCTGGGAATGGCTGACGATATACCAGGTATTCCGGAAGTCCTAATTCCAGACCGACTTTACGAACCTCGTCCTTGAACAGGTCACGAAGCGGCTCAATAATTTCTTTGAAGTCAACATAGTCAGGAAGACCGCCCACATTATGATGGGATTTGATCACTGCGGATTCCCCACCAAGACCACTTTCCACAACGTCCGGATAAATGGTTCCCTGTGCCAGGAAGTCCACCGCACCGATCTTCTTCGCCTCCTCCTCAAAGACACGAATGAATTCCTCGCCGATGATCTTACGTTTACTCTCCGGTTCGGTTACTCCTGCTAACTTCTCATAATAACGTTCCTGTGCATTAACACGAACGAAGTTTAGATCAAATGTTCCACTCTTACCGAATACATTCTCCACTTCATCGCCCTCATTTTTCCGGAGAAGACCATGGTCAACAAATACACAGGTAAGCTGCTTGCCAATGGCACGGGACAAAAGAGCTGCAAGTACAGAAGAATCCACACCGCCGGAAAGTGCCAATAACACTTTACCACTGCCAACCTTTTCACGGATTGCCTGAATCTGATTCTCCACAAAGGCATCCATTTTCCAGTCGCCGGAGCAATGGCATACCCCATAGACAAAGTTAGAAAGCATCTTCGTGCCCTCCACTGTATGCAGTACCTCCGGGTGGAACTGAATGGCATATAATTGTTGCTCTACATTCTGTGCCGCCGCAACCGGACAGTCCGCTGTCTTTGCACAGATTTCAAATCCCGGTGCCACATTGGATATATAATCATTATGACTCATCCAGCAGATGGTCTTCTCAGACACATTCTGAAACAGTGGCGATTCCTGATTAACGGAAACCTCAATCTTACCATACTCCCGAACCGGTGCAGTCTCCACCTTGCCACCTAGCACATGCTGCATTAACTGTGCACCATAGCAAAGTCCAAGTACCGGAATTCCCATTTCAAACAATTCCTTTGAATAGGTCGGTGCACCTTCTTCATAACAACTATTCGGTCCACCGGTCAAAATGATTCCCTTTGGATTCATCTCTTTAATCTTGCTGATATCCGTTTTGTAAGAATAGATCTCACAATACACGTTACATTCTCTGACGCGACGCGCAACCAACTGATTATACTGCCCGCCAAAGTCAAGGACAATGACTAACTCTTTATCCACTTTCCTGCCTCCTTCTTATGTCTATATGCTATATAGTCATCAATTACTCATAGGTCTCATTCTACCCTATTTTCAGTAAAACTACAATCATTTTCATGGTCCGCCTCTTCTATCACTCAGCGATGTGTCCCTTACTCCTCTTCAGAAGAAGTCTCTGTTGCATCCCCGTCGCTGGCTTCCGTACTGTCTGCCGTCTTTTTACCAAGCTTTTCTAAAATATTGTCCACCGCTGCCTGCAACTGGTTATCCTTCTCACCCTTTGATTCTTTGTAGGCATCTGCATCTAATTCCACTTCAATATCCGGCTTAATGCCGACTTTATGGATATCATTTCCCTTTGGAGTAAAATACTTCGCAATTGTAACCTTAATGGCCGAGCCGTCATCTAATGGGAACATTCTCTGTACGATTCCTTTACCAAATGTATTCGTCCCCACCAATGTACCAATTCCATAATCCTTAATTGCTCCGGCAAAAATCTCAGAGGCGGAAGCACTGTAACCATTTACCAGCACTGCTAACGGTTTTGTAAACTGCTCATCTGCTGTGGAATTATACTCATCAATAATATTGCCATCTTTATCCTTCGTATACACGATTTTTCCCTCCGGCAACATGAAATCCAACATCTCAACCGCAATATCAAGCAATCCACCGCCGTTACTCCGAAGGTCCACGATTAATCCTTCCATTCCCTGGCTTTCCAGATCTTTCACCGCAGCAATATACTGTTCAGCCGTCACCTCATAAAAGCTTGTGACCTCTATATAACCAATATTGTTATCTAACATTTTATAATCAACCGTTGGATTCTCCACTTTCTTGCGTTTCATGGTATATTCATAATCCTTTGCATCCGTTGACCGGTAAATGGTAAGGGTTACCTCCGTTCCTTCTTCTCCGCGGATTTTATCTACAACAGTATCAAGATCCTGGTCACTAATATCCTCACCATCTACTTTTGTGATGATATCTTCCTCTTCAATTCCGGCATCCTGGGCCGGACCTTCAAATACCTTCGTGATTGTGATAGTCTTTGTATCAGCCGCCTGGGACACCTGCACCCCTACACCCACATACTCACCTTCGGTATCTTCCATGAAACTCGCATACTCTTCCTGCGTATAATATACAGAATATGGATCATCTAAGCCTTCCATGTAACCTTTGATAATGCCATCCTGTTTCTCCTGTTCATCTTCCTCAAAGTAAAAATTCTTATCCAGAATACCCTGAATCGTCTCTAATTTATCATTGGTCTCTTTGCCAACTACGTCACTGCTGCTGAGCATTTTCACAGTTGTATCCCGGGCACTCTCCTCTGTATCTTTTGTCATCTTCACGCTGCCACAGCCAATCAGGCTTACCGCCATTACTGTCATTAACGCGCTTGCAGCTGTCTTTTTCATCCACTTCTTCATTGATACCCTTCTTTCATTTCCTAGCTTTCATTCCAACTCATTTATGTCGGATAATAATAAGTATTGCCGCACAAAAGAAGCCTCTTTCGTGCGACATTCCTATTCTACGCCATAAATATTAATATTCCGTGTCTTACCACTCTACTCTTTTATCTTACTGCAGATATCCTAAAGGATCCACATAGGCACCATTAACACGGACTCCAAAATGACAATGCGGTCCGGTAGATACTCCTGTGGAACCTGCCGCAGCAATGGTCTGTCCGGCTGACACCGTCTCACCAACCGATACGGAAAGGGATGAATTATGCATATATACTGTTACGACTCCACCGCCATGGTCAATACAGATATAATTACCCTCTGCGTAGTTATATGCTGCTACGATAACCGTTCCGGAAGCCGCTGCCACAACGGCTGCTCCGGTGTCACATGCAATATCAATTCCTCTATGATTCGAACTTGCACCGGCAACCGGTGATGTTCGAGATCCAAAATAAGATGTAATCTGATTATATCCCGGCACCGGCCATGTAAATACACCGCCGGAATACACCGTCGTTGATCCGGTATTATTCGCTGCTGCCGCTGCCTCTGCTGCCGCTATAATATTCTCTGCCTCCTGCTGGGCCTGAGTATATTTTAATACCTCAGCCTGCTGATCTGCAATGGATTCATCATATTGTTGAATTTGCGTTTTCTTCTCTTCCACTAATGCTTCCACAGTCTGTCGTTGTTCAGCCACTTCTTTCTGCAAAGCCTCATTACTCTCAAGGTCTTTCTCTAACTTCATCTTAATGTTGGCAACCTGCTCTCTCGCTACTTTCAGTTCTTTCAAAATATTGTAATCATATAGAGAAACCTGAGCCACATATTCCGTCTTATTCATCATATCCGTCATGGAGCTTGCAGTTAACAATACATCCAGATAGCGTTTATTACCAGACTCATATACCATCTGAATCCGTTGTTTCATCTCATTATACTGTTGTTCCTGTGCGGCTTCTGCCTCTTTCAGATTCGCCTTCGTATCCTCGATGGTCGCCTCTAACTCTTTCTGGTTCTCTTCCAGATGGCTAATCTCAATCTGCAATTCATTTAATGATTTGTCAAGCTGTATCACATAATTCTCAAGATTATTCTTCGCATCTTTCAGATTATCAAGAATCTCCTGCGCTTTCTTCCGTTTCTTTGAATACTCCGCTGCATCTTGCTTCGCTTTATCTACGGAAGCATCTGCCGTCCCGTTATCGGTTGCCTGCGTTCCATCAGCAGCTTCTGTTGTACTCTCCGTGGTTGCCTGTGTGCTGTCATTCCCTGTAGCCATACTGACAGCTCCATGGGGCGAAACGCAACTAACTGCAAGCGCCATGGCAAGCACACTGCTTAGAAGTACTCTGTGTCTTTTATGAAACACGATTTCTACCTCCCTGATCACACTCTCAAATGCTTATGTGTGGTAATCAGACTTCCAAAGAATCCGATTCCAATACCCATCAGTAATGCAACTGGTGCCAATCCCTTATACACTTCTCCCACCGGAACAAAATGCATCATATTGGCAACAATTGTAAAATGTTGTGTCAAATAATCAATCACTGCATTATACATGAAATAAATGATTCCAAGAGGAATCACAGAACCAACCAGTCCAATGATCACACCCTCTACCAAAAACGGTGCCCGCACAAAAATATCTTTGGCACCGATTAATTTCATAATGGCAATCTCTTCCTTTCGGACAGATATTCCGATGGTAATCGTATTACTGATCAGAAACAGAGACACCAGCAACAAAATAAGAATCACACCGATGGATGCATATCCCACTAAATGATTCAGTGAATTCAGGCTCTTGGCTGTTCCATCACTGCTATTGACTCTTCGTACATTCTCAATCTTCTCTATCTGTTTTACCGTCTCTGCCTGCATACCGATATTCTTAAGCGTCACCTCATATGATGATGAATTAATAAGGGGATTATCATCACCAAATACAGAATGTACATAATCCTCGTTGCCATCATATACATCATCCACATAAGAACTCCATGCCTTCTCTGCAGAGATATAATGAATCGTATCAATATTCTTAATTGCCTTCAGTTCATCCCCAATCTTTGCAATCTGTTCTTCACTGGTTCCCTCATTAAAAAATATAGAAACCGTAAGGGAATCCTCAATAGACTGAATCTCATTCTCCATATTAAGGACAATGGAATAAAAGATTCCAAACAAGAACAGACATGCCACAATCGTTCCAACAGATGCAAGGGAAAAGAGAAGATTCCGGCGGATGTTCTTAAGACCCTGTTTGATGCTATATCCTAATGTATTAATCTTCATCCCGATAACCACCCTTTTCCTCGTCGCTGATAATCTTACCCTTCTTAAGCGTAATCACACGTTTTTGCATAAGATTGACGATTTCTTTGTTATGGGTTACAACAACAACGGTTGTTCCACGTTTGTTGATATCTTCTAATAAACGCATAATCTCCATGGAATTCTTCGGATCCAGATTACCGGTTGGCTCGTCCGCCAAAATGAGATCCGGCCGGTTCACAATGGCTCTTGCAAGCGCCACTCTCTGTTGTTCTCCACCGGAGAGTTCCTTTGGAAACTGCTTATAACGATCTGCCAGACCCACCATTGTAAGGGTTGCAGGCACTTCTCTACGAATCTCCCTCATAGACTTCTCCACAACCTGTTGTGCGAAGGCAACATTTTCAAAAACAGTACGGTCTTTTAGTAAACGGAAATTCTGAAATACCACACCAATCTTACGGCGCAGCATCGGAATCTCCTTTCGCTTCATCTTACTGTATGGTTGCCCCTCTACAGAAATATCTCCCGAAGTGGGATTCATCTCCTTCAACAGTAACTTAATCAATGTTGTCTTACCGGAACCACTGCTTCCAACTACAAAAACAAATTCCCCTTTATTGATATGAAACGTAACATCATCCAACGCTTTCGTTCCTGTCGGATACTGCATGGTCACATGATCAAGCACTACCATATTCGTGCTCCCTTCTGTATATATTATCAAGCTTAGTACTCTAATGATTCCATGTACTTCATGTATTTCACTACCATTAATGCAATCTTAAATGTGATGGCATCCTCAAATACACGGAGATCCAATCCCGTACTCTTTTGTAATTTATCAAGACGATACACCAGCGTATTCCGGTGAATGTACAGCTGTCTTGACGTCTCAGATACATTCAGACTGTTCTCAAAGAACTTATTAATTGTGGTAAGTGTCTCTTCGTCAAAATCATCCGGAGAACGATTCTCAAAAATTTCCTTAATGAACATTTTGCAAAGAGGAATTGGTAACTGATAGATCAAACGTCCAATACCAAGATTACTGTACGCTATAATATTACGATTGCCATAGAAGATCTTACCCACATCCAATGCCATCTTCGCTTCCTTGTAAGAACGGGATACTTCCTTAATCTCATTCACGATGGTACCAAATGCAACATGCACGGATGACATTGCCTCTGTATTCAGCATATCAACAATCACCCTGGCAGTCTTATTCATATCCTCATACGTTTCATTCTGTTTCACTTCCTTGACAAGAATAATATTCTTCTCATCCACTGCAGTAACAAAATCCTTTGCCTTACTTGAGAAAATGTTACGAACTGTCTCTAACGCATTGTTATCCTTCTCATTCTTCGTCTCAATAATGAACACAATTCTTCTGACATCTGTATCAATATGCAATTTCTTTGCACGATTATAAATGTCAACTAAAAGAAGATTATCCAATAACAGATTCTTGATAAAGTTGTCCTTATCGAATCTCTCCTTATACGCGACTAACAGATTCTGCACCTGAAATGCCGCAATCTTACCAATCATGTACACGTCATCTGCTTCACCCTTCGCAATAATAACATACTCTAACTGGTTATCGTCAAACACTTTGAAAAACTGGTAACCCTGCAACATCTGGCTTTCTGCCGGAGAATCCACAAATGCAAGAACTGATTTTTCGTACTCTTCCACATCCCGGAGAGTAGATGCAAGTGCTTTCCCCTCTGTATCCATAACACACAGATCAATTCTTGTAATGGCTTTAATTCCCTCAATGGTATCCTGTAAAATCTGATTTGATATCATCCTATCCACTCCTTCTTTGTTGTAAAAAACACCTATATTATATTTTAACGGAAATTGCATAAAAAAGAAAGTAAATATTCAAATTTTTTACACTTTTTTCAAATATTTATAAATGTGTAAGGACAAAAACCTTCGCATCCTTTGACAACGGATTCCGATGATCATAATCGAACAGACAATAACAGATTGCTGATGTAGCCGCCGATTCAGGAACCTCATTCCCAACCGGGTTATTGGAAGCATCCCTAATCCACTTCATGGCAGGAAGCGAGACTGGTTCAATATGCATCATGCGGGCTGCCACCTTAGAATCATACCCCGTATGAGTAAGATCAATCTCATCATTACCTCCATTCTTGAAGAAATTATGATATTCCGCCTTATCAACCGCTTCCCCTAAGCACCACGACGGACGACTCTTTGCATTCTCCCTGAGATAGTAATCATAGGTAAGCAGGTTATCCAAAACAGTATGCGAAAAGCAAGTCATATCACATTTTTCCATGCATTGTAGCATAAATTTCCGCAACGCTTCATACCTCGCTTCCCGCTTGAATCCAATTCCAAACAGACCATTTTCTTCATAATAATCACCAATCGCCTCATAAAATGCAAAAGGCGTTTCAAAAAAATTCATAAGATAGGGAATTGTATGGTTGAACTGGTCACTGTTATAGTAGACTTCCACCATTTCCTCCACTTTTTTCAAAGCAAGCACCTCATCATAAGAAAGCCATTTTGTCTGAAGCACCTCATAGGGCTGATAATCCTGATATTGTAAGCCATAATTCTCCACCTGCTCTTCCATATAGGAACCCTTGAGCACCTTCAAAAAACCCAATTGTAACTGATCCGGTTTCATCTCATAGGCTTCATTAAATGATTTCTGAAATGTGACAAAATCTTCATAAGGAAGCCCTGCAATCAGGTCTAAATGCTGATGGATATTATGCATATCCTGTACAGCAAGCATATTCATCTTCAATTTCTCAATATTCATGGTTCGATGGATTTCTTTCACAGTATCCGGATTGGTAGACTGTAACCCGATTTCAAGCTGAATGAGTCCCGGACGCATCCTGCGAAACAGTGCGAGTTCTTCCTCTCCTAACAAATCAGCAGCGATTTCAAAATGAAAATTTGTAATGCCATTATCATGCTCCGTAAGATATTTCCAAATAGTGAGCGCATGTTCCTGATTGCAGTTAAATGTACGATCAATAAATTTCACCTGAGGTACATTATGATCCAAAAAAAACTGCAATTCATTTTTTACCAGTGTAAGACTTCTAAAATGCACTCTTTTATCAATAGAGGACAGACAATAACTACAGGAAAAAGGACATCCACGGCTGGTCTCATAATAAAGGATCTTATTCTCAAATCCGGCCAAATCCTCATAAATAAACGGAATCTCATCCATTGACATAGGCGGTCTTCCATGGTTATTACAGATTCGAGCCTCACTGTCTCGATAGGTAATCCCCAATACACCCTCATACACGTCCTCCGCATCTATCCCATATTTCCAATCATCCTTCTGCATCCATATCTTCACCAATTCATAGAAAGTTACTTCCCCTTCTCCCCGTATGATTCCTTCTACAAAAGGATTGTTTGCCAACAATTTTTCACTGTCATAACTGACTTCCGGTCCCCCCAGCCAGATATGAGTCTCCGGTGACACCTTATGAAGTTCCCGTGCAATGGTTAGAATTTCGTGAATATTCCAGATATAGCAAGAAAAGGCAACCACTGCTGCCTTTTCCCGATATAATGACTGCAGGATCAAATCCAGATTATGATTAATCGTATATTCCTTTATGAGTATCTCCGGTTGCTTCCTACAAGTTATCTGATTCAATTGTACCTTTGCATAAGCCTGTAAATCATATACCGCCAGATTGGAGTGTACATATTTTGCGTTTAATGCTGCCAGAATTATTTTCATAGTATCTGTTTCCTTTCTACAGATACTATACAGTTCCGTTTTCCATCTGTCAACGGCACACATCCTTTTGATATACTATTTTTCCATTCATGATCGTCATTGCAACTTCAATTTCATGGATCTTGAAAGGATCAACATGATAAAAAGCAGCAATCAAAAACGCTATCGTCTTTGATTACTGCTTTTCTTCATCATATTCCTTTTTTATCCAAAGTGCAACTTTATTTTCTTAGGATTTTATTCGGAAGGTCAATCTGCTTTACCTGCTAAATAATTGACAAACTGTTGTGCCGTACGTCCGGATATTCCGCCATGGGAAAGTTCCCATTTATTCGCTTCTGCGCACAATTCCTCCTGGGATAATGTAATGGACGGCTCTCTGGCCGCAAGCTCTGTCACAATATGGAAAAATTCTTTCTGGTTCGGACGAGAGAAATTAATGGTTACGCCGAAGCGGTTGACAAGGGAAAGCTTCTCCTGCATTGTATCGGAACGGTGAAGCTCCCCTCCATTTTCATGTTCCATATCATTTCGGTCATTCCACGTCTCCTTGATGAGATGTCTCCGGTTTGATGTTGCATAGATCAGCACATTATCAGGCTTTGTTTCCACTCCACCCTCAATCACAGCCTTTAGAAACTTATACTCAATCTCAAACTCTTCAAAAGAAAGATCATCCATATAAATGATATAACGATAATTACGGTTCTTGATCATGGAAATTACCGTAGACAAGTCCTTAAACTGATGCTTGTAAATCTCTATCATACGAAGTCCTTTATCATAGTACTCATTAATGATTGCTTTGATACATGTAGATTTACCTGTTCCAGAATCGCCAAACAACAGACAGTTATTTGCCGGTTTCCCCTCCACAAATGCCTCTGTATTGTCAATTAGTTTCTTTTTCTGGATCTCATAACCAACCAAATCATCTAACAATACGGTTTCCGTATTATTAATTGGGAAAATGTCCACCTTATCGCCAATGTTGCGAATCCGAAAGGCCTTGTTGAGGCCGAACATACCTACACCATAATCTGCATAAAATTTTGTCATTTCATGAAAAAAGCCTTCTTCGCCATCACATTTTTCCAATCGTTTCGACAATTCCCGCACCTTTTGAGACACGTTATAGTTATACATTCTCTCCTTCTTCACAATTGCCTTATAATTAGAAATTGTAGTGAAACAGTCAATGTCCAGCTCTTTCTCAATCTCATAGAAATTGTAATCAAACAATTCCTTAAATATATTAAAGTCATTCATGGCAAAATGATTCACACTTCCGTCATTAGCTCCAATCTTTTCACTTGTCAGCGTAAAGGAATTCTCATTTGTCATCATAACAAAAGTCAGATAATTATGCCACAGATTGTCATCAAAACCATAATCTGTTGCCAGGTCCAATAATCTCTTAATCTCCCCATAAATACGGGTAATCAGGCTCTCTTTACTGATATGCTTCTTATCCTTCATTTCCTCTAACTTGGATGCGGTGAACGCAGAAGACCCTCCCAGTACATTCTCCTTATACCAGTCAAAATCCTCAAAGATAGCTGCCAAACGCTTCAGAATACTATCCTCACCCAAATCCCTATACACAATTAACTTCGATACCTGTTTGTACATGTTACTTTCCCTCTTTCCCGCAAATTCTGTCTATTCTAAAATCTCACCTGTATCTACGTTTACATTCCTTACATTGATTCCGTTTACTTCTACACTGTCATTGACTTCGATCATGATATACTGGCGTCCATCAATCATTCTCGTCTCCACCAGATCTGTACGTTCCGGTTTTACCTTGATCACAACGTCCGGCATCTTGATATCGAAGCTCTTTGTGCTTGCCACAGTAGCCGCTGTAAACTTTGGTTGCTCCTCGTCACAGACAATGCTGTCAAATGCGGTTTCAAATTGTTCCAATGCTTCCGGCTTCACGCCACTATCCTCTAACAGCTTACGCATATCCATCTTGTCAAGTTCAGGCGGTTCCGGTGCATCCTTTCGATCTTCCACATATTCATTCAGGTTTTCATGAATGGTCTTCACTGTATCAAAATCACACTGTTCTCCAAGGGAATTCTCAATAATATCCTGAAAAGTCTCCTGCTGCGCCTTAAAAGTAAGCGGTGCTCCACACCCTAAAGTCCGGTCAATGAATTCTTCTTGCAGATTCTCCGAATTCTTTGAATAATATAACAGGCTATGCACATCCGTATTCCGGTCGTTAAATGACGGGAATAAAAATCCGTGAATCGGTGCTGCAACCACCCAGTCCCGAATCCGGCTCTCAATACTGTTATTCTTCTCATTATAACAAAGTCCTGCCTCGGTAAGCTTCACCGGACAGATACTGCAAAGTATGTAATCGTATACATATTCGGAGGCATCCTCATTATCCATTCCATCCTTCGTCTGCCCTGGCACATCATAAGATGCATACACCAAAATGATATAGTAATTCTCATCATAGTGATATGTTTCAATCACCTTATCATAGAATTGCTCCAACAACGAAGCATCTTCTAACTTTGAATCTCTTAGCCGAAGAAGAAATTCCTGTGTACCACCTTCCATCTCCTGATTGTTTGGGAATTCCATATTCAACAGATTCTTTCCAATCGTTCCAGACATCGTTCCCTTGAAAATTGTGAAATATTTAAAGTTCTCTTCTTCTGTTAAGGTGAGAAATGTCTGAGCCAGCTCCGTCTTCTTATTCTTATCGCCATCCACATAACATCCACAAATTCTTGAAATGGTACAATTCTCAGGTGTAAACTGTTTCTTTATCTCATTTATCTCTTTCTTGTTCATCTTCAACTTCCTTTCGTGCAAATACGCTACTATATTATAGCTATTTTCCTCTATAAAGGCAACCGGAAAGGTTGATTCTTAAAGGATATGAAAATGTTCTAAAATAATCTTAACTCCCAGCAGCACAAGAATCAAACCTCCGGCAAATTCCGCTTTATTCTTATACTTCATTCCAAATACATGCCCAATATTCACGCCTGCCATGGAGAGAACAAATGTAGTACCGGCGATTATGCAACAAGCCAGTACCGTATTGATCATGGCACTTACGCCAGCAAGCATGGTAACCGGTACGCAGGCAAAGGTGATACCAACGGCTAATGCATCAATACTGGTCGCTACTGCTAACAACAGCATTTCTTTCATTTCCAACGTTGCGGTCTCCTCCTCCGGTTCATCCGACAGCGATTCCTTAATCATATCTCCACCAATTAAGACAAGCAGTGCAAAACCAATCCATGGTGCAACAACATTTATATACTTCTCAAACTGAATCCCAAGAACATAACCAATAAATGGCATCAACCCCTGAAATCCTCCAAACCAGGCACCAACGATCAGGCACTCCTTAAGTGAAATCTTCGGCATGGCAAGACCCTTGCAGACAGACACGGCAAATGCATCTGCAGACAAGCCTACAGCCAATAAAAGTAATGTGATTAAATCCATATGTGCTCCTCTCCTCTTTTGTATTTGTTAGGCAATTGCGAAACTCTTAAAAATGTATATTAAGTTGTGTAGATTTAACAAGTATCCTAAGCAGGTGCTTTGAGACCGCCGGCACTTAACGAGTGTGAAACACGAGTTTAGTACCGCTGCGAGGCGAGAGCGGCGAGAGCGTGCCTGCGAGGATATTGTTAAATCTGCACAACGTTTATAGATCAAATAGGAGTTTCGCAATCACCAATTTGTATTTGTTAGTCTCTAAAAATATATAAGAAAAATAAAAAAAGACATACATATAGCCTTCGCTATATATAAGTCTCATCAATTAAGGCAAACCAGGTATCTCCACCAGTATGTTGATTTGCCACACGTTATCATGTGCTGACTACTCCCTCACATACAATCAATATCTTACTGGAAATACCTGTATCTGTCAACCAAAAATCTTATTTGTATCAGGAATTCTACCCGATTCCCATATCATACCACGCCTAATCCTGAGAAAGCACTTCTTTGTAAAACTCTGTAATATCCTTCCGTTGTTCCTTGGTGTATGCAATTGCCGTTCTCGGATGCTGATTCATGATTCCCGTCAAGAGATACTGCAGATCATATCCCCATACAACACCACTGTCCTTCATAGGAACCATGTATTTCTCAATAAATTGGAGAGCCGGATACAGATTGTATTTCGGATTGCGCAGGAAACCAAGCAGCAATTCCATGGCACAATTTCCAGCGCCCCTTCCCATTGCCAAATAAGTTCCATCCAGCCAGTCTACACCATCACCTACTGCCTCCACCGTATTCGCAAATGCCAGTCGTTGGTTATCATGAGCATGAATTCCAACCTTCTTTCCGTACTTTTCAGCAACCTCCGTATAGATATCTGCAAGTCTCGCTAACTGTTCCGGATATAAAGCTCCAAAACTATCCACAATGTAAATGACATCAACTGGTGACTTTCCAAGTTCTTCCAATGCAACTTTCAAATCCCCCTCCTGTGCATTTGAAATCGCCATAATATTGCATGTGACTTCATATCCTTTCTTCTTCGCATCCTCAATCATGTCAATGGTCGTTGGCATCTGGTGAAGATAAGTCGCTACCCGGATCAGATCAATAGCACTGTCTGTTTTATTCACAATATCCTTCTTATAATCACAACGTCCAACATCTGCCATAATCGCAAGCTTCAAATCCGTATCATTGTCTCCTACAATACTACGGATATAATCATCATCACAGAATTTCAATTTGCCGAACTTAGTCTCATCAAACATCGTCTTGTCAGCCCGATATCCAAACTCCATATAATCCACACCTGCTTTGATATTGGTCTCGTATAACGCCTTTACAAATTCATCTGTAAACGCAAAATTATTCACCAGACCACCATCCCGAAGTGTGGCATCTACAACTTTCACCGATTCCCGGTATCCCATTAATTTTGAAATCTCCTTCATAACTGTTAAAACTCCTTTTCTTTCTATCCAAAACAAGGCAGCTATTATAATTCAGTACTTCAACACATGAAAGCACTAAAGTGTTTTAATCATAACACAGATAAACAGAAATTACAATTCCTTTTTTCAAAATTACCACTTGCATTTCCGAATATATAAGTATATAATCATACAAGTGAGCTTTCCAAAATACAGAAAGTTCGATTCAGTATATCGGGGCGTGGCTCAGTTTGGTAGAGCGCTTGGTTCGGGACTAAGAGGTCGTGGGTTCGAATCCCGTCGCCCCGATTCCTAATCAAAAACCTGCATCAATTATTTTTAATGCAGGTTCTTTTATCTTCAATTTCCCAACACACTGTGAACAATCTCTTTTAACTGCAATGGCAAAAATGGTTTTGTCAGATAATCATCCACACCCATGGATTCTGCGCGCTGAATAGTCTCCCTGTTTCTGTCTCCTGTCATGAAAACGACTGGTATTTTATATTTTTCCCGTATTAATTGCAAAGTTTCAAATCCGTCCATTTCCGGCATCTCAATATCCAGCAGGACAAGCTGAATGGACTGCTTTTCTAATATTTCCAACGCTTCTTTTCCACCGGTGCAACCAATCACCCGATACACAGATTCCTCTTTCAGAACACGCTCTACGATCTTTCGAATCATAAGTTCATCATCCACCACCAGGATTGTCCATTGGCGAACCTCATTTTGTCTCAGACGATATTCCGGATCTTCATCCATAATTTTCAGCATAATATCTGCTATTGCAGGGTCAAACTGACTTCCCCTTCCCTCAACAATCTCCTGCCGAACAACAGCCTGGGGAAGTGCATCACGATAACTACGGCTACTTGTCATAGCATCATAAGCATCCGCCACCCCAATAATTCTGGCCACTAAGGGTATATTCTCTCCAATCAATCCATTGGGATATCCATTTCCATCATAACGTTCATGATGATATTTTGCCCCTATTGCAATCATGGAAAATGCCGATATCCCTTTTAATATATGGTATCCTGCCAGAGGATGCAGTTTCACGCAGTTAAACTCCTCCTCTGTCAATTTGCCTTCCTTATTGATAATTCCATCCGGAATCCGAATCTTTCCCACATCATGTAAAAGACCTGCAAAATATATCTCATTTTGATCTTCTTTACTCATGCCCATTCTCTCTGCCAGCATTCGGGAATACCCTGCCACACGTCTTGAGTGTCCATTGGTATACCGATCCTTTGCCTCTACAGCACCACTTAATGCATTAATAGTCTGTCCTAACATATCTTGAAGCTGATTGGTTTTCCGGGCAACTTCATCTTCTAAATTCTGCTTATTCTTCTCCGCTTCCTTTATCTCGCTGCGAACAATTCTTTTTATATGAAAAAATATCATACACAATCCATAAATTGTAGTTCCATAACGGCTGAATTTTCCAAAATCTCCCACTTTGATAATAACTGCACGACACAGATCAATCACACAGCCGCCTCCCATGAACAAAAGCGCTGCCATTTCCAGCCAGACGGTTGCATCATGCTTATTCTTTGCTACACTCAGATAATTTGCCAGTACAACAATAATAGCAACAAATATTAAAACATGGGATAAAAATACCATCTCCATAAAATCTTTAATATTCAGAATCTGTAAAACAATCTGAAGTCCAATATTACAAAAAGACAGAATAAGTACTATTCGATAAGATTTTCTGTTTTCACAAGAATCCAGTTGCATATAATAAAGAATCAAAAGCATTGGAAAACACATCAGAAATGAAAAAATCATAACAGAATACAGAGTCTGGTTACCATATAAAATGTGAAGAATTTTTGTCTCTATCGCATAATATAAGGCCGCCCACGTAAGAAGTGCGCCCAAATACATCATTCCCTGTCCGCCTTTTTGGGATAATCTTTGCAACAAAGCCAAAATCAGGAGAAGCATGCCCGCAAAAGCCAAAATAATGCTACATATAATATTGAAAAAATTCTCCTTAAAAACCTGCAAGATTGCAACATCTCTCTCAGCAATCCGCACATTGGACAGATACGCTGCATAATTGTCATAAGCCGATACCATTTCAATCTGTAAAATCCCCTCTTCACAATCTTCCGGAATATCTATAAAATTGAATACACTACCCGGGGTATGTCCAAACAGCCGCTTATCATTCTTTCCAAAAGAATAGATTTCTTCTCCATCCATTTTCACCAAAAGTTCTTTGTCTGCCGAAAGAAAAAACAGAGTCTTCCCGTAATACCGTTCCGGTACCTTGACCTCCATCGTCAACGTATCTCCTGCCTTACATGTGGAATGATAAGGAAGACTCTCAATATTAATCTTCTTCCCATCAGGATAAGACAGAGTCCAGCCCTGATCAAAGGAATATATCTCCCCTTTTCCAAGAGTCATAGTATCTACCTGAAAAAATCCTACAATAACCACAAGCAAAAACACCTGTAAAATTACTGCAAACAGGGCAAATCTTTTATATCTCTCCACTTTTGTATTCTCCTCCAAAAAACATTCTTTCTCTTTTGCCTGGAATTATGTTTTATCCGACTTCATTCCGTTAAATGTCATTATATCATTTCATATATTACAATGTAAACAATTCTATGATAAATCCGTATTAAATTTATAAGGAAACTCTTTTTTCTTTTCAGAATAAAGAGTTTCCTGTAAAGTCAAAAAGCTGCCGCTACGCGACAGCTTTTTTCTATTCTATCCAATAATTGGATGATTCTCATGCTTTGCCAACAGATCCGAATAATTCCATCTTCTCTTTCACAGTAGCCTTGATTGCTTCTGCACCTGGAGCTAACAGCTTACGAGGATCAAATCCCTTACCCTCAATATCCTTGCCAGCTTCAATATATTTACGTGTAGCTTCCTGGAAGGATAACTGACACTCTGTGTTAACATTGATCTTAGAAACTCCAAGCTCAATTGCTTTCTTGATCATATCAGCAGGAATACCTGTACCACCATGTAAAACTAATGGCATCTCGCCGGTCTTAGCCTGAATAGCATCCAAAGTCTCAAAGCTTAATCCCTGCCAGTTCTCTGGATACTTACCATGAATATTACCGATACCTGCTGCTAACATATCCACACCAAGATCAGCAATTGTCTTACACTCATCCGGATCCGCACACTCACCCATACCAACAACGCCATCTTCTTCACCACCGATAGAACCAACTTCACACTCGATAGAAAGACCTAAGTTATGAGCCACATGAACCAACTCTGTAGATTTTGCAAGATTCTCTTCGAATGGATAATGAGAACCATCAAACATAATAGAAGTAAATCCAGCCTTAACACACTTATAACATCCTTCGTAAGTACCATGGTCTAAATGAAGTGCTACAGGAACTGTGATTCCTAATTCTTCATCCATAGCTTTCACCATAGCTGCAACTGTCTTGAAACCTGTCATATACTTACCAGCACCCTCAGACACACCTAAAATAACCGGGCTGTTTAACTCCTGTGCAGTTAAGAGAATAGACTTTGTCCACTCAAGATTGTTGATGTTAAACTGACCTACTGCATAATGACCAGCTTTTGCCTTCTTTAACATTTCTGTTGCTGAAACTAACATGAATCATTCCTCCATTTGTTATAAATATTACAGGTGAAGTTATATGCGCACCTGCACACCTAAGGTGATTATACCCTAAACGTTTCGAAAAATAAAGCATAATTTTATCATAAGCAGTGAAATATTTTGAGTGATATACCGCTTCCTGTATTTGTTATCAATAGTAACATTTGTCAAATTATAAGAATCAATGCTTGCGTTATTTTTAGGAAAATGCTATGATATATCCATCAGAAAATACCATTCTTGTTACTTTTCATAACATTTTTAAAGAATTGAGGTAAGAAAATGAAAGAAATATCGTATTCTAAGTTAAGTGAGTTAGTTGCTGATTCACGCAGGCATTTCAATCTGTCACAGCAGCAGCTTGCCGAGGCCACCGGAATTAACCGCACCATGATCAGTCACATTGAATCTGGCGAATATGTGCCATCTTTACAACAACTGGTTGCCTTAGCGGATGCGTTACATTTTGATCCAACAGAGATATTTGTAGAAAGCGGCAACGGACAGAATCTTGAAAAGGTATCTCCTCTTAATATTGCCATTGCCGGAACCGGTTATGTGGGGCTTTCCATCGCAACGTTACTGGCCCAACATAATCATGTTACTGCTGTAGATATTGTTCCGGAGAAGGTGGAGAAGATCAATAATAAGATTTCTCCAATCCAGGATGATTATATTGAAAAATATCTTGCAGAGAAAGAGTTAGATCTCATAGCAACAACAGATGGAGCTGCAGCTTACAAAGACGCAGATTATGTTGTCATTGCTGCTCCAACCAATTATGATTCCCAGAAAAATTATTTTGATACCAGTGCCGTGGAAGCCGTAATCGAATTGGTAATGTCCGTGAATCCCAATGCGATCATGGTAATCAAATCGACAATCCCGGTGGGCTATACCAAATCTGTTCGTGAGAAATTTCACACCGACAACATCATATTCAGTCCGGAATTTCTTCGGGAATCCAAAGCGTTATATGATAACTTATATCCATCCCGCATTATCGTCGGTACTGATTTAGAAAATGAACGTCTGGTCAATGCTGCCAAGACATTTGCTGCCTTATTACAGGAGGGGGCAATTAAAAAGAATATCGATACATTATTTATGGGATTTACAGAGGCGGAAGCCGTTAAATTATTTGCCAACACCTATCTGGCATTGCGTGTTTCCTACTTTAATGAATTAGATACCTATGCCGAATCAAAGGGACTAAACACCAAACAGATTATTGACGGTATCTGTCTGGACCCAAGAATCGGTTCTCACTACAACAACCCATCTTTCGGTTACGGCGGATACTGCTTACCAAAAGATACGAAACAATTACTTGCAAACTATAAAGATGTTCCGGAAAACCTGATTGAAGCAATCGTGGAAAGCAATCGTACGAGAAAAGATTTCATTGCCGACCGTGTACTGGATATTGCCGGTTATTATTCCTATAGCGGTGCAGATGGTTCCAATAACACCTATGACCCTGCTGCCGAAAAGGATGTTACCATCGGCGTATACCGACTGACCATGAAGTCAAATTCCGATAACTTCCGCCAGTCTTCTATTCAGGGCGTCATGAAACGAATCAAAGCAAAGGGTGCCAAAGTAATCATATATGAACCAACGTTAGAAAATGGCAGCACATTCTTCGGTTCCCTAATCGTCAATGATTTAGAAGAATTCAAGAAACAAAGTGATGCTATTATTGCAAACCGCTATAGTGACAAATTAGATTCTGTCAAAGAGAAGGTCTATACAAGAGACTTATTCCAGAGAGATTAGAACAAAGAGTCTGCCGCAAGGCAGACTCTTTTATTCTAATATTCCATTATCAAGGACATCTCCGAATTCCTGCTTTGAATGTGTCTCAGCTTTGCTTTTTCTTCCGGATGAGATTCCATCCACAGATTACTCCACAGGTAAGAAGAAATCCCACCGCAAATCCTGATATATTCAACATCATTTCTCCCGGATCACAGTGTCTGCCCGGAATTCCCATCTGCACCTTTCCAGCCTCTGCCCACACGGCAAGTCCAAGTCCCGATGCAATAAATACAAGCAGCCATATTCTGTTCTTAGCAAACTTTTCATCAAATACCAGTGCCCCAATCAATCCATAAATGTAAAATGTTATCACATGTGCAGCCACACGCAAGCGATGATCCCATAGCATCATTACATTTCCATCAGTAGTGTCTACACGCAACAGCCGGAACAACCATTCTGTGAAACGGGCACTGGTCTGTGCAGTTTCTGTTCCATTCTGAAAAGAAAGGAATAAAATAACTCCACCCCAGAGGAACAATAATATGATTAAAACATACCGTATTTTCTTCATTGCTTTCATCCTTCTCTTTTCTCTACAATCTCCAGTCCCACCGTTACATCCGTAAGTCTCCCAAAGAATTCTACCTCTAATACCGCAATCATCTTATGCCGGTCAATCCGTTTTACCCTGCCTGTCCAGTCAACCATCGGCCCACTGGTGATCGTAACCTGATCTCCTTCCATATATCCCACTGACATCTCAACTACATGATCTTTTTTTCCAAAACTTTGCAAAAACGCAACCTCTTTCTCATGCAGTGGGGTGAACTCGTCCCCGGTACGGAGAATACGTGTCAGCTGTTTCACCTCTTTCAGCCGATAGAACAGATCCTCCACTTGTTCGGTATCAAAGAATACATAACCCGGAAACAGAATCGCTTCACACAACTCATACTTTCCTTTTATTTTCTTTTTTCTCTGATACATAGGAATAAATACTTCTTCATCATTCTGTAACAATCGTGCCTGACACACCTGTGCAATATGATGTTCTTTTCCGCTTATAACCTGAATTACATACCACATAACATTCTCCATTTCATCATGAACAACAAATTTAGAAATAAAATAGTTTTGTAATTATCTAAGCATTTCATATATAGAGAAGAAAAGGCCCCGCATAATCTTACACTGAGCCTTCTTTTCCTAGTACAACCTTCACAGTCTTAAGCATAATCCGCAAATCTAACAACAGTGAAAAGTTATCAATATACTCTTTATCGAGCCGCACCACTTCTTCAAAGTCTGTAATGTCACTTCTTCCACTTACCTGCCACATACCGGTAAGACCCGGTTTCATGGACAATCTTCCTTTATGGTGAAGATCATACTGTTCATATTCTTTCACCGTAGGTGGTCTGGTACCCACCACACTCATACTTCCTGCTAAAATGTTAAATGACTGTGGCAGCTCATCAATAGAAGTCTTACGAAGAAATTCACCAAGGGAGAATTTCTTTCCATAGCCAATAATTCTCGGATCATCATCCATCTTAAACATCAAACCTGACATCTTGTTCTGAGCCATCAGTTCTGCTTTTCTCGCCTCTGCATCCTTATACATGGTACGGAACTTCCAAATCTTGAATTTACGACCATTGCGTCCCACTCTCTCCTGCCGGAAAAAGATCGGTCCCGGATCAGCAATCATCATAGCCGGTACAAGAAGAATTGCCACCAGAATAGTCACAACTGAACCAATCAGTCCGCAACAGATATCAATCATTCGTTTAATGACAATCTGTCTCTGACTGACCACATTCGTCACAGAGGTAACCACCGGAATTCCATTCAATTCTCCAATAACAGCTTTGGGCAGCCGCACAAGATTACGGATACTTACATGGGCAACAATGCCCATATCCGTATACATTTCTGCCATCTGTTCCGCCAATTCCCCATCCATACAAATCAGCACTTCATCCACCACATGAGTTCTCGCATACTCAAAGGGATTATTCAGATTACCTACCACCGGTATATCTTCCATCACAAATACCTTCTCTGTATCATGCTCTGTAGAACGGATACTCTCCACAGTCCCGGCAGCCTCCAGCTCAGCCCTGCTATTAGCCAGTACAATCCCCACAATCTTACGGGTACTGATATCACTGCTATAAAACTGCGAAAGCATGGCATCCACCTGATCATAGGGTGCAACCAGCAACAGATTCTCCTGTTTCTCTTTTCGGTTGATAGAGCGTTGCAGATGCTTCTTATACACATAATGATATGCAAACATGACAATCGTATTCCCCAGAATCCATCCAAATACTACCAGTCGGGAATAAATGCCCGATGACTGTTCCGCAAACAGAAATACAATAACACCCAATAACATACAAATATTCTGTTTGAACACTTCTTTGAATTCCATCGCGGCATCCCGCTTCAGAATCCCCTTGTAGGGTTCTAACATCAATGCCATCAACACCTGTACACAGATAATCAGAACAAGAATCCGGATATAAGGTTCAACCCATTTTTTATTTGTTAACAGTGCAGAAAACGCATTGGCTCTAAATCGGATACTAATACTAATTAAATATGTAAATATAAAGCATGCCATATCCAATATAATAAAGTCAAAATGCTTGTATCCTGCCGACTCATTCTTTTTGTACATATTAGCAACCTCATAAGTAAATTATAGGTAAAAAATAAGGAATATATTCTTACCCTTGTCGAACCATCTCATTCAGCATCGGTAAGAGTACATTCCTTATCTTTCACTTTCCTGATTGTTTTCTAAGGGGAACACACCCCCGGACAGGCAGGAAAGTCTACCTGTCCGATGGTAGTCCGTTAACAAGTACTATTTCAAAGCCTTCTTAACTTTACCCTGGAATCCTGCCTTCTTAAGAGCCTTTTTGAATTTCTTCAACTCTTTCTTAGACATCTTCTTGTTGACTTTGATAACAACTTTCTTGGTGTTACCCTTGAAAGCCTTCTTAGCTACTTTTAAAGACTTAGTTGTGTTGATGCTGATTACAGCATTCTTCTTTAAGCCCTTGAAAGCACCTTTAGCGATAGAAGTAACAGCATACTCTACACCATCAACCTTAACAGTTGTAGGAACAGTAACTTTCTTCTTCTTTGTGTCAACCTTAGCAATTGTAGCTGTACCATCTGCTGTTGTATTAACAGTTACAGACTCTACTGCTACTGCTGTCTGAGCCTTAGGCTCAGCCTTTTTAGCTGGGCTAGGTGTTGCTGCAGAAGCTGCTGCACCAACTAACATAGTCATAGCTAAGATACCTGCTAACTTTTTCTTTAATGACTTCACGATTATATCCTCCTTCCTTCAATACTTATATTTGAGCCCGATCTGCAATGCACATCAGGGAACTCACATAACTTACTTGTAGTAGTAACCATCCTTGCCGTAATAACCATACTTACCACCATACTGCTTATAATAATATCCGCTACCGGAACCCTTCACACGGTTAAGCACAACACCTAACAATGGGCAGTTGGCACGCTCCAACTGACGGATGGAATTCCGGATCATACTCTTCGGTGTCTCACCACCACGGACAACTAAGATCGCACCATCACATAAGGCACCGATCCGCTCTCCATCGGATACTAAATCAAGGGGAGGACAGTCCAAAATTACATATCGGAATTCCTCTACTAATTCATTCAATGTATCTTCTAACTTCCGGCTCTCTAAGAGCATGGAAGGATTCACCACATTGTCCACATTGGGAAGAATCGCTCCCTCACCAATATTGGTCTGTAACAGGGCCTGTTCAATTGTCATCTTATTGGCAAGATAATAGGACGTTCCCTGAATCTTTTTCCCATCTTCTCTCGCAATCTGATATTTGTCAACCATAACCGACTTGCGGAGATCCATATCGATTAACACAGTTGGTGTACCGGCCTCGGCAAGCTGTCTCCATAACTGCATGGTAACAAAACTTTTTCCTTCATCCGGTGTTGTACTGACAACCATAATCTTCTTAATCTCTTCTCCTAGGAATCCCACATTTATACGAAGACGATTCACAGCTTCTTCTATTGCATAGGGAAGTTCCGGCATATTGCCTACATTTGCTTTTACATAATTCTTAGTTGGCATTTTTCTTCCCCTCTTTCCGCTGTTCTTTCCGACGTTCTCTCTGTCTCTTCCGGCGCTCCTTGCGTTTTTGTTTCCGGATATCTTCCTCTGCCTTATCATCAATGGTCTCTAAATTACCCTCCGGAATAACTGTAAGTGGCATAACACCCAGCATCTTTTCTACATCCTCTGCAGACTTAAAGGTATCATCCATCAATAACTGTACCACGAAAATGGCTGCAAGGACTACAAATAGAGCCAGACCACCAATCAAAGTATTCTTCGAAAGACTTGGAGAACTCTTATGCTCCGGTGTGATGGCTTTCTCAGCAATACGTGGCTTTGTCACCGCCATAACCTTCGGAACATACGTAACTGCCTGCTTTGCAAGTGCATTGGCTACATCTCTTGCCTCCACCGGGTCTATACTGGTAACTGTAATCTTCATCAGACGGGTATCGCCCACAGTACCAATCTCTGTCATACCAAGCAACTCGTCATAATCATACTCTAAATCCAGATCTTCAATAACATCCTCAAAAACCGGACGAATCTTCATCAATTCCACATAATCCTGGGAGAGGGATGTACCTATATTAAGATCCGTCAGATCAACCACCGAACCACTGGTTGACGATACCATATAGACCTTCGATGTTGCCTGATACTTCGGTGTAATAAAAGCCATGGTGCAAAATCCTGCAATCACTGCACCAACTACAAATGCAAGAATCAGCCATACTGCTCTCGCCTTCAAATAATAGAAAACCTCAAGCAAATCAATCTCCATCTCATCGCTCTCAGTTGTTGTATTCAATGTCTCCTGGTTCATGTTATTCCTCTCCATCTTCTGTATCTTCCACCTCTCTAAGGGGATATGTATCTCGAATCAGTTCCACTAAAGCATTCTCATCGGGATGGAATTCAGCATGTACAATACCATCATTCAAAGCCTCATTGACACCGGTAGTGGATTCTCCCTCCATCGTGAATAGCCCTTCATAGGTGTAACTGTCCATCTTACTGGCAATATTACTTAACGTCTTACTTCCCATGTCTGTTGTGGAATCCTCTGCAAGTTCCTTATAGACACGATTAACATACTGATTATCCTTCTTCGCCTGTTCTTTCACTGTTATAGCCAAAGCATCCATATATGTCCGGTGACGACGCATCCGGGCTGTATTCGTTCCATCTCCCACTTCCATTCGGGAATGAACAAAAATGTAAGCCTGCTCATCACTTAATTTCAGTGTTGCTCCCGGCTTCATCTCCGGATCTAATTCAGTAAAATCATCCTCTATAGTAACCGTAACTCCTCCAACTGCATGGTTAAGCTGCGGTATTGCATCCATTCTCATCGCATAATATCCATTAATGGGAATTCCGTGAAGTAATATAGATACCGTACGCTCTGTATTCTCACAGCTCTCTTCCTTACTGCCACCGTATGCATGAGCAACACACATCTGCATCTGTGCACTGGCATAAGCGGTTCCGTCCTTCAATAAGATCGGCACCTTCGTGATGGTATCCCGGTTGAGCTGAATATACCGATATGTACTGTCTGTGTTATCCAAGATCACTAATAACATAAAATCCGCCATAGACCCCTCATAATCATCCCGGTCCTCGGCTTCCTCATTCCCACTGTTATCCGTACCCATTATTAGATACGTCTCCATATCATGGGCAAGTTCATATTCCTGCCCATCTATCTCAATCGGAAGTTCTTCTTCCACGTATTCGTCATCTTCTTCATCGGATTCAAAAATTCCAATGCGGTTATCAATAACCATAACGATCAGATATATAATCGCAATTCCAAGGATTACCAATCCAATCTGTCCTGCAATCTTCATCTTCTGTCTGCGGTTCATTCTGGTATAATCCTTTCTCCTAATTCATCAATGGCATCAATCCTTGCCTGCCCTAACTTCTTACGAATCACTTCCCTGCCAGGAGCAAGATTGGGGATTCTGCTCTCCGTATTATGACAATCACTGCCAAGAATAATCTGCCAGTCTTCCCTTAGGAATTTCATACATCTTCCCCGCTTCTTCCAGTTAAGAAAACTTCCTGCATTGATCTGTGCATATACCGGTAAGTCAAAAATAGCGTTCCAGATGTCCTTATTCTTCTGATAGTCATAATAACGTTCAATATGTGCTAATATAATATGTAACTTCTGCTTATTAAGAATCTGTTCCACATTCTCAAGCATATCTTTTGTCCACTGACAAAACGGCATCTCCAGTAATACAATATCGCTGTCTCCCATACACAACTTCGGGAGCATCTCTGCCTTACCTATGCCGCCAAAATAATATACTTCTGCACCGAGATGAAATGTCGGTGCTTCCAGATTGTTTTCTTCAATCGCCTGCATCACTTTCCCATAGGCATGCTGCCTTCTTGTAAGAAACGCATCCACTGAAATCTTATCTGCATAAAAATGAGGAGTAGCAACAATGGTTCTTATCCCTTGATCAAGTTCTAACTTCATCATCTCTAAAGACTGCGCCGTACTCCTACTTCCATCGTCGATACCAGGAAGAATATGGCTATGAAAATCAATGATGCCCTGATTCCGTTCCATATATAACCTCCATTGTACCTAATAAAACTATTACTGTTAGTGACTACGATTGATACTATACACGTTATGTTCATGTATGTCAACCACTGATATAATTCTATTCACTAAAAAAAGGTCTGCTGAATTCTTTTTTTCTAATGAAATAGAACCTTATTTCGTGTGTCATTATAACATGAATTACGCAAAATGCAAACTCTTTTTGTAGGTAAATATATATTCATACGACATCCAGTTTTTTCCAAATGTACAAATTTTTCAAAGGAATCTGCATTTTCTCCCTATTTTTAGACATAATACCTACATATACATTCAATATTCCTGAAACATCGTCGTTTTCACTACATGAAACCGATATCCAAAGAAATATTTTCTATAATAAACTATCGTTCCCATATCTTTCTTTGTACCATATGAATTATATTCTGTATCTTGTCTTTGCTGTATACTGACACGCAATACTTCTCATCCAAAAACAGGTTCTGTCCATAGGCAATCTCTGTCCCTTCTCCCACATTCCTGATAATATGAGATTCCTTGTCACTGTCCCATATTACCCGAAAAGAATTCAGTGGTATTCCCAGCCCACTTCCTTCATATTTCACATAAGCTTCCTTCGTTGTCCAATATTGGAGAAATCTCCGTTCCTGTTCCGATTCATCCGCCATTGCCATAATATCTTCATACTCTTCCCTGCAAAAACAACGTTTTGCAACAGCCAGACAGTTCTTCTTTTTATATTCGATATCAATACCCACCTGACAGTCGCCCACAGCAATCACCGCATAATCGCCAGAATCAGAAAGGTTAAAGTCTATTCCCTGCATTCTATTCTCCGGAAGAAGCAGTGCCGGTCTCCCCGCTGCATTGTACACAAACCTCTGCTTTGACGGCACAATTCCTGTTTCTTCATGCAGAACATCCTGTAAAAAAGCCCAGGTTAATATCTTCTTCTTTGCAAGTGCCGGATTCTTCATCCGGTCAATTCTTTGTTTGCGTTCCTCCGGCAAATCTTTATAGAAAGCTTGTGACTGCTCAAAAGAGCAGCCACAATTCACATTCATATAATAGCAATGTAACATAGATCCATTACCTTGTCTTCCTACAGCTGGTTAATGACATGGCTTAAGATTGCCATCTCTTTTGCTTTCGCATCATTCAGATATGCTGCGATTCTGGCACCTGCTTCAATCTCTCCTGTTACAGAGATACGAACCAACAGATTACGTGCTGCTAACATATCATCTACAACAATTGCATACTCATCCAGCAACGACTGTTCAAACGGAATTACCTCGTTAGCCATGAGATATTTCAAACGGTCTAGCATCAATACTTTATGGTCATATGCGATATGAAGGGCACGAATATCAAAATCAGGCTCTTCTTCATGAAGCTGTTTGTCAATTCTTGTCAAAAGGGCATCATATACATTCACTCCAAATACGGTATCGTCAAAACGATTACGCATCATGCGAAAATGATCTTTCGTATCTTCACCATTCAGGTATTCCTTTAATGTTCTCTTGATTAACACCGGATCAATATCATAATAACGGTTCTCTGTATTCTTCTGAATCACATAAAGTCCACGGGTACCCTTATAGTCATCCTTAAATACATGATCTTCGCCTGCCGTAAGATCATCAAACCCTTCCTTTACCTTATCAAAAGATACCGTTGTATAGGAATACTTATCTTTGAAAGTAAAGTCTCCAACATAGAACACTTCTTCTTCCATATTGTAACCATAAATAAATAACTCATGTGAGAACTTATAATCCACACCTACATCACAAAGCATCTTTGCTTCATCAAATGCTCCGTATATATAACCACCAAGATCAATAGTCTTCACAATGAAATCAATCACATCCCCGCAATAACTCTCAATCTGAGGCTTCGTAATCAACGAAAAGATCAGATATGGACACTCTTTCATTGCACTCGATCCCGGCATCATGTCACACAGTAAAATCTCATCTCCAGTTGTATACTCTGCAATGTTATAGCAGCGCAATTGGATGTAGTTACTGTAAATCCATCTCTTTGCATTCTCATCATCCCCTAAAATAGAAAACAGGGTTGCATGCCACTGCCATGAAGTAACGGCAGGATACTTAACAGGTAATACTACTTTGTTTGCCATAATATGTACTCCTCCTCAACTATTGTAACTTCTCTTCAATCAAATCCACCATGTCATCCAGATTCTCATACTTATTAAGAGCAAGCTCTCTATCATCAAATTCAATTTCAAAGGTCTTCTCTGCATCTACAATCACTTTGATCAATGATACAGAATCCAGACCATCATCTGTTAAAGAAGCCGATGTATCAATTGCGCTCTTATCCACTTCCGGCATCTCTTCCTCAATGATATCCAGTAACTTGTCCTTGATTTCACTCTTTTCCATAAATACTGTAACCTCCATAATAAATTGCAGCTGATCTCCGTATCACAAATGTCATTCGGCTATCATAAACCACTACCTATATTTTAATACGAATATCTATTATCTTCAACAAAAATTTTTGTAAATATTTACATATTTTCATTCAATTGTTCTGCTTCTTTTTTTAGTTTCTTATTCTTGCGGTTACGAATTGCCCGAAGCAGAATCCCATGTACCAGATTCACATAGAATATTACACATAAAAGGATTGCCAGACCGCAAGCAATCAGAATACTCTTTGAATAGAAGTTGATATCTAAGTGTACCGCCTCATTCAGATTGCAAAAATTTGCAAACTGCGAAATAATGGAATTATGATTCACTGTCCATTGTGGAACAACACCCATTATAACCTGTGCGGCTCCCACCAAAAGTAATAGCACCTCGCCAAAACGATATACCTGACCATTATCTTTGCCTTTCTTCATCAAACCCGGATCACCCACCAACGACTCATCTTCTGATGTCAGGATTCGAATTGGTTCATCCGGTTTGCTAATAAAGAATTTCATGAATA
Source organism: uncultured Clostridium sp. (assembly GCA_945915475.1). Lineage (GTDB taxonomy): Bacteria > Bacillota > Clostridia > Lachnospirales > Lachnospiraceae > CAG-590. The sequence goes on from CAMEFI010000021.1 coordinate 29,167, forward strand.
CGCGAAGGACTGCTGTCATCAAGAATCCCCATATAATGATATAAATCACCACAAGCCATTTCCAGCTAACACCCGCAGAAATAGATTTGAAGAGGGTAGCATATCCAAGATATCCAAGAGTACCCGGCACCCCGGCCAGACTTGCTCCCGCAAGAAATGCTGCAATACCAAGGAGTTTGTTGCCTTTCCCTGCAGCAATGAGTCCTTTAATCTCATAGGTCTTATTTCTCCGTACCAATTCAAGCGCCACCATATAAAGCGTTGCAAGGGAAAGCGCACTTGCAAATAACAGATACACAACACTCCTCACACTGTATTGATTGCCAGAACCACCTAACACAAGGAGACTAACCGCTAATAAATTGCATCCATTTGTCACAATATCAATACCCATGAGAATCTTCCGAATATCCGTAGACATCAATGCAATAATATTGCCCCATACGATGGTCAACAATGCTCCTACCAGCAACACTCTTCCATAAAACTTATTTTCTACAAACAAATCAACTGCAATGACTAAAATACCATAAATACCAAGCTTCGATACCACACTGGCCAGAACGGCAGATACCTCCATCAACCCATAGGAACAACCTCTTGTCACCTGGAACTGTACCGGAAATATACCTGCGATAATCGCAAAGCCAAGGCTTGTCAATAACCCGCCAATGAGCAAAGCACTATTACCACCACGGGACATAAGAGATGTATACATTCCCGTATAATTCACACTTCCAAGATAACCAAATAAGATTACGATACCAGAAAGGAGACACCCCATTCCCGCTGTCACAAAACTAATATAGATATTGGCATTCCGGATAGCAGCCTGGTCTCTACGGTGCAGAATAAGCGGCCATGCACATAGCAACCCAAGGGTTATAAACATAAAGAAATTAAACAGATTATCTGTCATGCACGCCCCAAGCACCATTCCAAAAACACACATAAGCAGAAGATAAAAGCGGTTACTGCTCTCTTCATTTTTCATAGATTCTTTCATAAACTGTGTAACAATAGCCATAACCAGCGTCACCAGAATACTCATGAGCACAGACACAACATTCATAGTAAGGGAAAGTCCTAAGCCTAACGCACTGCCGATGGACAATTCAAATTCCGTTCCCTTGCCAATAGTCATGTAAGCAAGATACGCAAGCATTGCCAGCTCTACAATAACTACAATATCAATCCAGTCATTTCTTGTTCCTTTATCCTTCTTCCCCAGGAAGAAACCAATGATTCCTCCTAGTACCGGAAACAGAAAGATTAATAATAATCCATAATTATTTGCCATCTCATTCACCGCCTAACTAAATATCTTCTGCATCACTGTACTGGTCACCTCAAGAACAGGCTGCTGATACAGGGAAAATACAATCAAAATCATTGCAAGCACCCAGCTTACCGTAAGCAAGCCCTTAGAAGGAGCTGCAGCTTCCTTAGAATCAGAAATTGTCATCTCAACCATTTCCGGTTCCTGTTCTTCGTCTTTGCAAGGGAAATACATGTATCGTAACACCGGGAACAACAACGCTGCCGGAACTACGATTCCCAGGACATTTCCCAACAATCCCACATAGGTAAGCGCACCAAAATTACCGGCTAACAATCCAATCTCTGAATAAATGATACCGGTAAATGTTCCGGTAACCGGCACACCGATCATTACAACTGACAGAATAACCAGCAAAGCATATGTGTATGGCATCTTCCGTCCAATGCCACGCAATCCCCCTATATCCCGGATCTCATTGTGCTTACAAATACTTTGCACCAACAACATACACGGAATCCATGCAACAAGTCGGTATATCAGCTGAAAACATCCTCCTACCAGTCCGTAAGTATTCATCTCTGCCGCCGCAAGCAACACCATTCCCATTGCCGCAACACCCAAAAAAAGAAGTCGTTTTCCCACTGTTTTCATCTTAAGTCCCAGCAGCCCGGCCAATATCAGAAGCGCCGCAACTGCAATTAAAATTTTGCTTACCATGTGTTCCTCCTTGTTTACAACAACTTATATTTTTTGAAAGCAATTATACAGATTCCAACGACAATTACAGAAAATATAATCACACCAAGATAGCCATACCTCCACGTAAGTTCCGGCATATAGGCAAAATTCATTCCGTACCAGCCAACAATCAGTGTCAATGGCAGAAACACCGTTGTAATCACTGTAAACAGCTTCATAATGTTGTTCAAATTATAATCTAACATCGCGTCATGAGTTTCTCGCAATTGTACTGCATATTCCTTGAGATGCTTAACGTTCTCCGACAGGCGTAACGTCCGCTCCGTAAATGTTGCAAAACGTTTCACATTCTCCTGGGGAAACATCTCATTATCATTATCCCGAAGCACCTCGCCGATATCAATCAACTGGTCGTAATAGTTCCAAATATACATCAGCTCTTTCTTCATGGAAAGAATCTCATTGATAAATGCTGCATCCACACGTTCTTTGAGAATTCTGGTCTCTAAGGCACTCATGTTAAATTCCATATTCTCAAGAAACTTCCGATCCTCCAGAATCAATATATCCAGAAAACGGTAAAGAAACTTCTCTGGTACACTCTGGCGTAACTCTGTCTCATCCCGGTAGCTTGCCACTACCCGGTCAAACAGTTTGCGTATGCTCTCATCCTCATCCCTGATATTTACAAACAGGCACAGATCATTGCGTATATAAATGGCTAATCTGTCCTTTTCATCAAATACCTGTAACAGATTGATCAAATCCAGCACCGTAAATACCAGATTCCCGGTTACAATCGTATCGCTTCGGAAATTATGCAGATTCTGCCGACATGCCCTTACAGTCTCTTCCGGAAATCCATACATCACATAGTCGTCCTGTAGTTCCGCAAACGTTACAAACCCTACTCTTCCTCTTTTTAATTCATAAAACATGGCTATTCTCCGTATTCTCCACACAGAATATATTGTTCTTATAATTTCTGTATTGATATTCTTTACGGATAGTATGCCCGTTTTTACACGCGATAGCCCCATTTTACCACTTATTGTAAAAAATACAATGGAATTCACATAATGTTCGGAATTGAAAAAAGGAGCCGACACATCGGGAAAAACCACTCCATATGTCAACCCCTTCCTTGTTCCGTCAATTATCCAAAAATGCTGTTAAAGAAATTCTGTAAAGCTTCCAGAATCTTCTGGAAGAAATTCTTTGCCTGCTCCTTATCAATTCCCATATCCTCTAACTTATTGAATAAATCTTTTGCCTGTTCCTTCATACTGTCAATGTCCAGGTCAAGCTTACTAATCTTCTTCATGAGGGAAATGATAGTCTGTTTCTCCTCCTCTGTAACCGAAATTCCAAGCTGCTTGGCACCTTCATCAATCGCTTCGCTGATTGCCTCATCATTATCAAGACCCTCTTCTACTACTTTTGCCTTAACAAATGCCATCAACTGTTCCACATCTTCGGAATTGATATCTTCTGCCATCTGACTGGTAACAACCAACTCATTCACCGCTGCATCCATGCTTTCCTCAGATACTTCTTCTCCTGTAAGCTCTGAATATGCCTTCATTGCTCCTACCAGAGCTGCTGTACCGGTAATCTCAAATGGTCCTGCAACAATCACTTCTGCATTCTCGATTCCTGCCGTAATTAATGCATTTGTATACATTCCCTTTGTACAATAAGAGATATTCTTTGTCTCAACATCAATGCCATCACCATCATCACCCAGGATAACAATAACGGAAGAAAGTGCTCTTGAACCAATCACACTTGAATCCAAATAATCCCCTAAATACTCATGTTCCTCATCATTGGTAATCTCTCCAACCGTGTAATCCTCTAAGTCATCTTCTGTAATTCCCATCAGATCCATAACCGTCTTCTTCTCACCATCCGACAAATCTGCGCCAAATGATACATACACATCATCCGGATCCGCATTTTCCACCGCATCCGCTTTCACAGTCATTCCCGCTGTCGGAAGTGTTAATACTATAGTTGCCGCAAGCGCTATCGTTGTAATCTTCTTATATAATGTTTTCATTTTTTCTTTCCTTTCTTCCCTATCTTAATAACATATAATGTCACATTGTAACACTTATTTCATTCTCCCGTCAATTTAAGACTTTCTTAACCTCCTAGTCATCTCGTCTATTTCCAAGAAATCTCGTCACATAGTATATAATCTGTAAAATAGATGTAACGAGTGCTGCCACATAGGTCATTGCTGCTGCAGAAAGCACCTTCTTTGCACCCTTATAATCAGAGTCCGCAAACATTCCACTGTCCCGAATGACAGACAGTGCACGGCTGGATGCATCGAACTCCACCGGAAGCGTAACTAACTGAAACAATGCAACTAGTGAGAATAGCAGAATTCCGAAGAAAATCAGGCTTCTTCCAAACTGTCCGGAAAAGAAACATCCGATTATAATCATGATCGGTCCTACACTAGATCCAAAGTTACAGATTGGAACGATCGCATTACGAATCTTGATAGGCGTATATTCCTCCGCATGCTGAACCGCATGCCCTGCCTCATGGGCTGCAACACCAACTGCACCAATGGATGTGGAATTATATACCGAAGAAGATAAACGAATCACATTGTCTCTTGGATCATAATGGTCCGTCAACTCTCCTGATACATGTTCGATCCTGACATAAGAAAGTCCATTCTTGTCAAGAATCATTCTTGCTACATCCGCTCCTGTAATTCCCCTTGAATTTCTTACATTATTATATTTCCTAAATGTAGTCTTCACTTTAAACTGTGCCCACAGGCCAAGAAGCAATGCCGGCAGCATAAAGATAAGATACGACAAATATCCATAGCCGCCATAGCCATACACACCATAACCACCATAATATAACCCCATCACCATATCGCTAAGTACACCGCTCATATCTGTTATCGCCTGTACCATTGTTCCTATCATAATAATCCCTCCTAAATGCTTCTAATAATATGATTTCCATTTACCTTGAATTGTAACCTTAATACAAATATGTGTTCATTATGTGTTCAAATTCTTTTGCAAATAATATTTTTTTTTGGCATTTGCAAGAATTACTTTTTCTCCTTATTCGTACTGTTTCCATACATTCTCTATCATCTGCACATATTCTTCCTGCACCCAGGAAGGCTCAACAATCTTCACCTTATTGCCAAACCCGAATAACCAGCCGAAAAACCGTTCACTAATGACAGTATCGATAACAACCGACAAAGAAGATTGTTCTTCATGCATCCAGACATTTTTACCAAAATGATCAATCATTACACCTGCAAGTGAAGCATCTGCAAGCAGTTTAACCGTCGTCTTCTTCCCTGCAAACATACCAAAAGTCTGGGAACCATAACTGGCAACATCTATTGTATCGTACTCGCTACGTCCAAGTCGCTCTTCCTTACATACATGGATTTCTCTCATTTTATCCACCCGGTAATGACGCATCTGCCCCGTACTCTCATCATAGCCCACCAGATAATATTTGTCACTGTCCCATTGAAAAAACCATGGTGATACAATATATGTCTCTCCGTTCTTTCTTAGCACAAGCTCCTTTTGGGTATTCCATGTATAATACAAAAAGGCTATCTGCTTATTCTCCCGAATCCCCTCATATATCGCATGAATGTTATAATAAATGCTCTCGTTCATGGACTTCACCCGATTGTGCACCGACACCTGGCTTGTTAGCTTTTTGGCCTCATACCTGCTGGTCAGCATCCCTAATCTGGCAATCAGTTCATTGGATTTCTTCTCGGTAATGAATTTTGAGGACTGAACTGCGTCCACAAGCAGCTTCAGTTCCGGCAGTTCAAACCCACGCGTTGCCAGATAGGCACCTCGTCTTCCCCTTATGATATCCATCCCAAATACCGAAAGCGTGGTCAGATCATTGTAGACACTCTTGCGTTCACACACAATGTCCCATTCCTTCAATCGTTCCACAATCTGATCCCCTGTCATGGGATGATCTTCATCTGTCTCTTCATATAAAATCTTTGCTACATACAATAATTTCTGTTTGTTTGACTCCCTTCTCACGTAACCTCCTTATTTTTGTCTAACATTAGGCAATTGCGAAACTCTTGGAAATGTATATTGAGTTGTACAGATTTGACAAGTATCCTAAGCAGGTGCTTTGAGACCGCCGGTACTTAACGAGTGTGAAACACGAGTTTAGTACCGCTGCGAGACGAGAGCAGCGCAAGCGTGCCTGTGAGGATATTGTCAAATTGCCCAACGTTTATAGAAGAAACAGGCGTTTCGCAAACGCCTATTTGTCTAACATCCAAGCTGCTGTCTGATATCATTGAGCGCTGCATCCTCCATATCACGCTCTAGCGGACTAAGAGGTTCCCCATATTTGCGCTCATATGCAATACCTAATAACTCATCTGCAATCCGGGCATTCTTCGGCAGAAGCGGTCCATGAGAATACGTTGCAAATACATTCTTGTAACGTGCCCCTTCCGTTCCGTCCTCACCGTTATTGCCATAACCTTTGATAATATGTCCCATGGGTTTCACACCATCTAAAAGCCATGTCTGCCCGTTGTGATTCTCAAAACCCACAATGGGAAACTTCTCTCCATTATCCCGGGTGTATTCATACACAAAATTACCGATCATCCGTTTATCCGAAGATGTGGTATAGACATTGATTCCCCCCAGGAAATCCACTCTCGTTCCATCTGCTGCCTCATAGTATTTGCCAAGCATCTGATAACCACCGCAGATTCCAAGAATAACTGTCCCTTTCTCAATCTCTTCTTTTAGCCAGTTTTCCTTATATTGAAAAAGATCTTTCACAAGAATTTCCTGTTCAAAATCCTGTCCACCGCCAATGAAAATGATATCATACTCATCATTCCGGTTCACCTCGCCAAAGGAAAGCCGTGTCACCTTCGAACCGATACCTCTCCATGCCAGACGCTTCTCCATTGTACGGATATTACCGTTATCACCATAAAGGTTCAATATATCATAATATAAATGGCATATGTGTAACATACGGTTCATAATTATCTCCCTTCCTTTCTTTTATGGCCTGTCTATATTGAAATCACTCAACCTGCATCATATTTCTTAAGAGGTACAAACTCCGCTAACTTATCCCGAAATTCCAACATACAGGTATAAGAAAGTATTAAAAAGGTCTCTTCTCCCGACTGCTGAAGTTGACTAATCAGTGTCTTGTAATCTTTTTCGACACCAAACTTTGCAGTATCAAAATCCGCATATTTTAACCGCAGTTGAATATCATATGCCCGTTTTCCTGTAAAGTAAAAATGTCTGGCCCCGGAAGCCGCCTCCGTAAGCCGTTCAAACTCCACATCATAGATCCACGAGATATCCTTACCATCTGCGTAATTATCATTTAGACCAAACACAATATTGCCGGTGGGACGCTGCTGGATCAGAAACTGTAGTACTTCATTGAATCCCGCCGGATTCTTTACAAGTACCAGATGAAGCGGTGCTTCTCCCAGTGTCACCTGTTCCATTCGTCCAAAATGAGTCGTAAGGCTGCCAAGCACCTTGACAATCTGTTGATCACTTAATCCAATCAGATGGGCTACCTCTGTTGCTGCCAATGCATTGTACAGATTATATCCACCGGGAAGCATCACTTCTGCCTCTACCCTGTTGCCAAAAACATCCATCTCAACGATCGATGAGGCATCCTTCCACTCCAACACTTTTGTAAGTGCAACCTCCGGCTCCTGCCGGTGATATCCACATTTTTCGCAATAAAAACCACCAAGATGCCCAAATGTATGATAATGATACTGGTATTTCGTCTTACAGTGAATACAATATACTGCATCAGAAATATCAGAAGAAGTTCCTTCGTAAAGAGGCGCATCCACTCCAAAATAATGCAGCTCACTATGGGGCAGGTCACTCAGGGAACTGGTAAGGGAACAATCTGCATTGAGAACAAGTTTCACATTCGGAAGCTGGGATAATCCCGTCCGTATCTTATTCACCGTAGTTAACACTTCACCATAACGATCCAACTGGTCCCGGAATACATTCGTCACCACTGCCGTCACATCCAGTTGTCCAAAATGTTCCACAATGCTTTTCAAAGCCGCCTCATCACATTCAAGCAATGCATAATCCGTCCGTATTCTGCCCCCTAACGTGGCCGCTCCGACAAATGCAGATACTACGCCTCCAAGCAGATTGGCACCAGCATCATTGCAAAATACCGTCTTGTCCTCTGCCTCAATCATATCTCTTATAATATGACAGGTGGTTGTCTTACCATTGGTACCCGTCACACAGATAATCTTCACATCCTTTGCAAGATGTCCAAGAATATCCGGACAAATCTTAAGCACAACCTTACCCGGAAGCGATGTGCCGCCACTGCCTATCAGTCTCAATATTTTGGTTGTCAATTTGCCGGCCCATAGGGCAACTGTCGCTCTTACACTCATGTTCTCACCTCATAACATCCAGGTACATTATGCATTCGCCACTTCAATGGTATAGGATACTTCAAATGTCTCCTGCGGCTCTAAATGCTGTCCATATTCTCTCTCCTGCAAAGTTCCGGTAAAGTCCTCTGCATCACATCTGCCATACCATGGCTCAATGCAAACAAACGGTGCATTCTTCTTCGCCGGTGACCACAGTCCGAACAACGGTGCATCGAACTTCACTGTCAGGTACGGTTTCTGATCCCCATCACAAAGACTCACTCTGTGTGCCTGTCCCCCTTCTACCACTAATGCATCTTCATCAAACAGATGTGCATCAATCTTCATCATGCCACCATTTGTAGCTAACACATTATCTTTCTTATATACCAGACCATTCTCACTAAGCTTTGAATAGGTCAGATCCTTGCTGGTATCAAAGGCAATATAGTAATCCGTCTGTTCCCCTTTTCCTGCAACCGGACACATAAAGGCGGGATGTCCACCGATAGAAAAATACATAGTCTTATCGTCCTCATTTACCACGCGCCAGGTAACCTGCAAATCACTGTCCGTAAGCTTATAGCCAATCTCCAGTGTAAAGGTAAACGGATATTTTTGATATGTCTCCTCATCTGCCGTGAGAGAAAACCACGCCTCATCCATAGTCTGCGACACAAGGGCAAATTCCATGTCTCTTGCAAAACCATGTTGTCCCATGGAATAACACTTGCCATCATACCGGTATTCCTTGTTCTTCAAGCTTCCAACAAAAGGGAACAACACCGGAGCGCTCCGTTTCCAGAATTTTTCGTCCGCATTCCATATATATTCTTCCCCAGTTGCTTTCTTCACCATACTTGCCAGTTCTGCACCAAAATAATTGACTGCAACTCTAAGCTTATCATTTTCCAAAATCACCTGCATATTCTTTCTCCTTCCATTCACACCATGATTATATAAAATCAAATGTTCCCTGGCTATACTCTAAATTCTGATACTCCACTTCATCCTGTTCCACCTGGCTTCGATAGTCCACAACAACAGTCTGCTGCCTACCATTAACCAGCTGTTGTCCCAAAATATAGTTGACATCAAAGCGATTCGTAATAGCCGGTGTGGCACCACGTGCCGGTACAATCAACTGTACATTGTTCGTCTTAAGCAATGCGAAGATCGGTTCCCAGATATAAATATCCTTTGCTGCACCAAATGGATTATCAATAAAGATAACCTTTTTCAATTCATTTGCTTCTGCCTCCGGCGCATACATACCGGAAATATAATTAATGATAGACACCAAAAACTGAATATAGATACCCTGCGACTGTCCGGTACTTCCCACTGCTTCTTCATAGCGAAGATAACGGCTCTGCTCCTTAATTCTCTCACGCTTATATAGTTTTAACTTAATCGCATTCATATCTGTAACCATAACACTAAATAACTTCTTTAACAATAGCCGATTCTTCATATATTTGATTCGGTCATTCGTATCCGTAAACTGATCAGCGCCATTTACCACCTCATCAATATAATCTGACATCCGCTGTTTGATAAATTCATCCTTCACATACGGAATAGAAAGACTCACCATTTGGATCATTTCGCCATCTAACTGGATACGGGATAACTTTGGCAGCTTATCAAGTTCCGTCCGGACATCACGGCACCGTTCAATACACTGATTCTCAAAATTGTTCTTGATTGCTTCCATATCCTCAATTCCCTGCTCCACACGCTCTTTTTCCAGTGCAATATATGAAATCATTTCACGGATATTGGAAAGTAATGTCTTCGCATCCTCATATGTTTCCGGTATGGCAATATCTTCTTTCACAGAATCCGACAATTCATAGGCACCCATGGTGTAAAAGGTATTTGCTGTCTGTGTCTTGTAATTAAGCAGTTCCTGTTTCGCACGGGCAAGGGCTTTGTTACTCTTGTCATAGGATAACAGACTCTCCTCAAATATCTCACGGATCCGTTCCTGATCCTCAGACAAAATGTTGGCTCCCGCGATATCTAACTCCTCACTCTCCACGATTCGTTTCACATCCTTATACAGATCAATAATGACTGCATTATTCTTCACATACTGCCGGTATTCCTTGTCAAATGCACGAATCTCATCCTGCAGCTGCCGAAGCAGGCGGTCCCCCTCTGCAATGCCCTGCAGGGCATCTTCTCTCGTAACAGATGGTGTCACATCACCACTTTCTTCGGAAAGGAAGTAAAGATCTGCAAAAGCATCTTCACCAAACCGATCCTTTAGTGCCTGAACTGCCTGTTCGATCCTTCCTTCTAAACGGGATGCTTCCTGTTCCTTGTTCTTATAATCTCCACGAAGCTGATCACTTCGCACCGAAATCTGGGACAACTGCACACTCATCCGGTTCAGGAGGTCTTCATCCACCGGATGCAGGCCCTCCGTCTGCTGCAGTTTCAGCAGCTGTTCCTCAGAAATGCCACGTCTGCGGATCAATTTCATCCCCCGCTGCATACTTTCTGACAAAGCCGTAATTAATTTCTTTTTGTCTTCTAACACGATGGTTGCCTGCTCCACAACTGCCTTTGCAGCAAGAAACTCTGCCTTCAACTGTTCCTCCGTAATATTAACTGCAGTCAATTTTTCTTCTATATAGTATTCTTTGTACAGATTCTCCCAATCTCCTGTCACATCGGCAATCTGCTGTTCCATATGTGTGATCTGTCCCTGCAGTTCTTCCTCTTTCAGACGGGCATTGTCTAACTTACTGTCTGCATCAGCCGTTTCTACCGACAGCCGTTTCACTTCTGCGTCATAGTAATCTAATTGCCTCTTTGTCTCCTCTGCCAAATCACTCTTGGCACGGATTCCGGCTAACTTCAATTGTTCTTTCTGATTCACTGCAAGTGCCTCTTTATGAGAAACCGTCATCTCCTGCTGTTTCCTGCAATGTGTCTGAAGCCGTTCTTTGTCCTTTTGCAAAGCTTCTATCATACGTCCATGTTCTAAAACCTGCTCTTTCAATTCCTGTACATTCTGTTCCGCATGTAAGAAAACAGAATCTGTAAGTTTTGCCGTATAATCTAAATCCTCTTCATAAGTTGCATCTAATTCCTGCGCCCGTTCAAGATCTTCCTGCAATTGGGCAAGTCTCTTGGAGAGCCGTGTCGACTCCATGGCCAGGGCATCCTCCTCAACAAAGGTCTGTGGATTCTTTGCAATCAGCAACACCCCCGCTTCTTTGGATGGAAGATGCGGTTCCTCCAATACCTTCTGGTCATAGATCATAACCGCCTGGTTACCAAGTTCTAAGGTTCCGATTCTTTCATCTTCTTCCACATCCCGGAACTGTTTTGTCACCACACCGTAAGGCAACAACGGGAAGCACTGCAGCAATTCCTCACGGTTAGCCTTCGGAAGTGCCGACAGATAATCCACACCGGATAATGCAAAATCACCGTGACGGCTCTCTAAGTAGTCCTTCACTTTTCGAACCGCATCAGATTCTTCTAATATCCTGCCTTCCTGTACCTCGTTTAAATGCCGGTTCAAAGAGCTGATCTCCTTTTCCAACTCCGCAACCGTTATCTTCTGTTTAAATGCCCTCTCCTTAATGGATGCATATAGCTTACCCAGATCCCTAACACCATACACCTGGGCCATTTTCTTAAGACGTTCCTGATTTGTTATATATTCCTTATGATTCTGTGTGGCTTCATCTAATGCGTGCTGCGCATTCTGCAAAGTCTCCTGCTCCATATACAGCTTCCGTTCAATGGTGTTCAGCTCCATGTTGTCAGAAAGATAAGCTGCCTCTGCTGCATCTCTTTTCTCTGTCAATTCCTGTTCTTCTTCCTGCAAGGTATGTGCAAGGTCAGTAAGATCACTTAACACAAGAATCGATATCTCCTTGCGCACTGCTGCAATCTCTTCCATATATTTGTGATATTCTTCTTCGAAGTGCTCCTTATGACTTTTTGCAACCGCCAGAGCAACCGTGCCTTCTTCTGCCACATGGGTGAGGCGTGCCACTTCTTCCTGCTTTGCTGTCAGTTCCATCTTGCGCTGTTCTAACTGCTTACGGATATCCGCAAGCTTACGGTCATCCATCTGTTTCTTCGTATAAGCATACTGATGTAAACGTGCAAGCTGATCTGTATTTGAGTCCATAGACGCATCGATCATCGCCTGATTCTCTTCCATCTGGGCTTTATCCCGGAGATACCGGAGATAATCATTGATACTCTCCTTCAGATCCAGCTCCTGCTTTGCCTCCTGTAACTCCCTCTCTGCCTGATCCACATAGCGTTTGAGCCCCTGCATTTCATCCCTTACCTGGAATAGATCATATTGGTCACGGATAATTTTAAGTCCCTCGATCCGCTTGCGTTCAAAGATCTGACGCTTATCATAGGCCGCCTTCTTCTCTTCCATGGCTGCAATCTCTGCTTCACCCTGCTCACTTAAATGTTCTCCTGTCACGTAGATATCCGCAAGCGTTCCTGCCACTTTGTCCTTTGCTTCATATAATGAAAGAAATGAAGAAACCCTTCCCTCTAAAAGGTGCATAAGCTCTGTCTCCTTATCATAATCGGCAATCTGGCTCTTCTTTCTGGAAAGTTCAACTAACTTATCCTTAATATCTAACAGTGTTTTCGCCATATCCTCATTGACATCATTTTGCTCGGTCTTCACCAAAAATGCCTTTTCAATAATCTCTTCAATGAGCAGATCCTCCACAACCTTACGTGTAGTCTTGTAGTGTGTTTCAAAATACGTCCGGACATGTCCCTCCGTCTTGTTGATCCCACGGATGATTTCCCACTGGCTCTCAAACAGACCATACCGGCTGATGAAACGCTGGTACTCTCCCTTTCTCTCGAAAATGTACACTTTAAGATTCAGATTCCGCTTTGACAAATCTTTCAAATAATTTTTAAGTCCACTAAAAGTAATCCTCTCTTTACTGTTTTGCAAAGGAAGATTCACAATATCATTATCGTTATAATCCCGATAAAAAATGCAGTAATTAAAATATTCAATGGACGCACTGTCCTTTGTGTCCGGTGTCTGTGACGCTGTTTCCGGAGTACCCGGGACAGCTAACTGGTCACTATCGGTATCTTTTGCTTTTCTGGCGCAAAAACCTGTGGTCATGTAGCGAAAGCCCTCTTTAATATCCTTGTCATCTAACTTCCACTCTATAAGGGAATGTATCGTTGTATTGCCACCACCATTGCGAAATAATTTCTCAATGGGCTGCTTCTCATCTAACGTACAATTTGGAATCAGGTTCTGTAACAAAAGCAGCATAAGAACACTCTTTCCGCCACCATTTGCAAGATCGTAAAGAGTGTTCTTCCCATACATACGCATAGAAAAATCGTCATAGCCCTGGGTTCCAAAGTTATATTTTACGTTATTTACACGGATTCGATTAATGTTTGGCATAGTTTCCTTTCCTTGTGCAATAATCTGTGTATGAAAATATAATCACTGCACAACGTCTTTTCAACTTGGTGTTATATAAGGATAGTGGTCATGGATCAGGATGGATACTCTGTCTTCTTGTCTGTTGCTGACAGTGTGTCATAGATCCGGCCACGGTACTCTTCAAAATAATGCTCCACAATTGCCTGGAAGCGGTCTGTGGGATAATAACGCTTATTGACCTCAACGAATAATTTCTCTGCCACAAAGAAGTTGAAGGTCAGCTTTACAAAACTTGCCTTGGAAGCCCGGGAGGCACGGATCTCGTCCTGATTCTCACCACTGCTTGCCGGAAGTTCATCCCATAAAAGAGCAATCGTCCGGAAACTTTCTTCCTGCTCCTCTTCCATATCATAAATAGCAATGTCCCTGGTATAAACAGATAACGCCTTGGTCACTTCATCACAGATGTCCTCTAAGCGAACATATTCCTTAAACTGATAGGATGCAGAGTCCGTATAGAAAGACAGCAGTATTTCATACATAATAAAATAGCAAAGATAAAGCTCTTTATTATACCGCAGATTCATGGCACGTTTCAACTCTTCATTCGAATAGCCAAAAATACGATTCCCCTCACCTGCTGACAGAAACAGGCTTTCTTTATATTCATATATATTCAGATTCATTTTCTTCAAAATCACATCCACAATCTCATACACTTCGGCATTCCCATAATAATCATCATACAGGCCTCCGTTTGTGCCACCCCGCTTAATCTCCTCACCGGTAATAAGCTTTGCGTATATATCCATTGCTTTTTCTAAATTCTTCATCTCCATGGTATTGTCCTCATTTCTATCCCACGGTCTCAAACCGCATATCCGTGATACAAAATGTTTCATCCTGCTTCTCTCCAAACCGGAGAATGTTACCTACGTCAAAGAATATCTCAAACACCATATTACCATACTTATCCTTCTTTTCAACACTTAAACGATTCATAACAATGCCTTCTAAGAACGTATCCTGCTTATCCTGCATCTGTCTAAGCTCATACCGGTTCTTCTGGGCTAAATGTACCAGAAACGAATAGACATCTCCGTTGCGGTAGATTTCCTTTCCGAATTTAATCTCATAGATTGCCATAAGCTCCGGTAATGTGGTTTTGCCATGTTTCCAAAGCTGTTCTAACAGTTCCTCAAACAGACGTCCAAAATTGGCTGTAATCCGTTGTTCTTCCACTTCATCTTCATATACATAATCTTCATCTACCTGTTTCTTCTCAATCTTTTCCCCATAATCTGCATTGTCCCCTTTGCTTTCCAGCATACGATCAATACTCTCCACTGCAAATGTTTTTGTAAGTTTCGGCATGAACAATGGTGCAACCAGCATTCCCAACTGATCAGCCTGATCCTTTTTCATGATCTTGTTAAGCGCATCCCGGAACTGAAACACCGGTCTTAACTTGCGAAGCTTTGCACGTCCTATCATCTCATCTGCAATATTCTGCAATTCAATGGTCTCACGGATCAGCTCACCATGCCGTATGATCGTTTTCTTAAGTTCCGTATCTAACTTATGAATCTCTTTCCATACAACAGAACCGGATTGAGAATTCGCTTTTGCGTAAGCTTTATCAATCAATGCACGATTCTTCTCAAACAATTTTGATTCTTCTTCAAACCACTGTGCTACCGTGTCCATATACTCTTCACTTGCTTTCGCTCCGGCGAACACATCATAGCCAAGCAGCTCTAATACTTCCTTCTTTTTTAAAGAAAGTTTGCCCACTTCATTATTGATACGTTTCACAACTTCAATTCCGCCTGCAAAATTCTCAGACTGTATCATTTTCTCTAACAGAAGCTGCTGCACGGATATATTGCTTTCTTCCTTGATCTCCTTTGTATCAAGGTAGAATTCTATTCCATCTGTTGTCACATGATATAGTACCACGCCATCCACGATCCGGCTGTCGATAAGCTTCACACGGCTTGTCTTTTTCTTCTTCTCCTCCGGGTCAAAATATGGAAATGTAAATGCCTTACCGTCATTTTTTATTTTATCAAAAATATACCCGCAAAGTTCTTTCTCTTCCTCTTCGCTCTCCGAAAGGTCAAACTCCCGATGCAGGACTTCTAATAAAAATGCCTCGTACTGTTCATATGTAATTTCACTCTCATGGAAATTGTTTTCATTGATCAGAAAACGCAAGGTAGCCATGGTGATATAACCCATGTCCAGATTCGAATATTTTCCTTCCTTATACTGGGAAAATGTCGTATCGCACAACACGAAAAAAGGATAATATTTTTTTAAGTTTAACATTCGGTCTTTATGCTCACTTAAAATGTCGTGAATCATAATGTATTTCTCTGCCATGGTATGATTTCCTTTGCCGTATAATGAAAAAGAACCAACCCAATGTTCAATGACATCAAATCGATCCTTTTGTGAGTGGGCCGCCGGGGGCTCGAACCCCGCACACCCTGATTAAGAGTCAGGTGCTCTACCAAATGAGCTAGCGGCCCGTTTATGAAATTTGTTGCTGTCGTTTTCAACAACAATGACGATTATATATGAATCCAATACAAAATGCAAGTACTTTTTTCAAATTTTTTTCACAAAATAATCAGATTATTGACAAATCCTTGAAAACACAAGGTTTTTCAGGTAAATTTTTTTATTTTTCACTACGATTCCACAGTTTGCTAATAAGATTTTGCAATCTTAAGAAATATTTTGTGGAATTTTATGTTAACATATCTTATAATGATGTCTAGTATTATCGCCAGGCATTTGCGAAACGCCTAAAATATTATCTTTAGGTAATTGCGAAACTCCTTATCGCAGTGTATATGTTTTTAAAACACATTGAATTTCTTAAAATGCTACAGGACGATGTTTCTATATTTTTTCTGCGCTGTTTTCGCCCTCTAAGAAATTCTACTGCTTTGCGGCTGGCGGCTTTGATTACGCATGCCTCCTATAAACTCAAGCGCGGCAAGAAAGGTTGTCTTGTATGACGGCAGGCACTTTGAGTACGCCGGTCCTTAGAATGTGCGTTCATTATTGACAATATACGAAGAATTAGATGCACATTCTTAGTACCGCTGCGTACGAGACGTAGCGAGATGCCTGAGACCTTAGCGAACAGCGTGAGCTTAGTTCGAAGGTATGCCTGTGGCTCGTGCCTGCGTCAACAAGATACCTTTCTAAACCGCGCTTTCAGACATATATCCGGCATGCGTTTTGCAGCCAGCCGAACAAAGCAGTGAATTTCTAAAAGGCCGCGCGTCAAGAAAAAATATTAGAAACACGTTCCATGTAGCATCTCTAAGGAAGAGTAAATGTGTTTTAAAAAGCATACAATCACATACCAGGAGTTTCGCAATTACCTGAAATATTATCTTACCCGAAAGGAGATCACTGTATCATACAGTGTAACAGTACATGATGAAAAAGAAAGTATTATCAAAGATGTTGTTGTTATCCTTTACATTTCTGGCTGCAACATTTCCTATGACTGCTCATGCAGCAGCAAATGATGATCCGGGATTGGGACGTTTGTCCGGAAGTGACATCCCAAAAGAATTTTATGAAGATGCCAACCCTTCTGCCGCATCCGATTCCTCTTCCCTTAACCGTTACGGGAGTTTTCAGACTTATAGTCCTTATACAAACGCAACCTATTCCCATCAGGATCAGTTTACAGGAATTCCCATTGTAAACGGAATCGATGTAAGTCAATATCAAAAAGACATTGACTGGAATGCCGTAAAAGCGTCCGGCATTGATTTTGCATTTATCCGGGTCGGTGCCCGTGGTTATGGGGGTGGCGGTATGATCGCTGATCCATACTATGATAAAAACATGCAGGGTGCCATTGCAGCAGGTGTCAACGTTGGAATCTATATTTTTTCCCAGGCTATCACTACATCGGAGGCAGAAGAAGAAGCCCAGTATATCTTAGACCGGATTGGAAACTATACCGTAAGTCTGCCCCTGGTACTGGATTACGAATTCTATAGCAATGGACGCTTAGAAAACGCAAAATTATCCAAAGATGATGGTACTAACATCTGTCTTGCATTTTGTAATAAAATTGCTGCAGCAGGATATAAGCCAATGGTATATGCCAATCCGGATATGCTCAACAACCATTTAAATGCTGCTACCATCAGCAACAGTTATCCGATCTGGTTAGCCAACTACACGACAAATACAACTTATAACGGAACCTTTACATTCTGGCAATATTCCAGCAAGGGTACGGTTCCCGGCATCAGTGGCAATGTTGATATGAATTTCTATTACAATACCTCCGGAGACAATCTGGCAGCGGCAACCATCACACCGATTCCGGACCAGCTGTACACCGGCAATCCCATCACACCACCATTGACCGTTGTGTTGAATGGACGAACACTTGTTGCGAACCAGGATTATACGGTAGAATATTCTTATAACACAGATATCGGAACAGCCAAAGCAACCATTACCGGTTTGAATGGTATTATTGGAACCAGAAGTATTACTTTTAACATTACACCGGGTGCAATGTCTTCTTTGCGTATAAAGCAACGTTCTAAGACTTTTATCACTCTTAGCTGGGACAAACATGACATGGCTTCCGGATACGAACTGTATCGGGCAACCTCTGCAAACGGATCCTACAAGAAGATTGCTACCATTTCCAATCCATCAACAACAAGTTATAAAAACAGCGGTCTTTCCTCATCCGAATGCTACTATTATAAAATCAGAATGTTTATTAAAAACAGTGGTGGCGGCAATAATTATAGCGACTATTCTCCTGTAGTCTCCAGCTACACCAAGAGCAATCCGGTGAAAATGGCTCTTGCCAAGTCCGGTGCTATCGTATACACCGACATCAACGTGGCAAGCAGCGTCGTAAGCACACCTTCAAAAGATGATGCCATGAAGGTAATCTATGGCACCTATGATGACGCCGGCAATCGCTGGTACCGGGTTACCTATGGCAGCTATACCGGATTTGTTCCGGGCTACAAGGTAAAAGTCGGAAAAAGAGGTACCGTCACAACAAGCAATGTAAATGTACGTAAATCCCGTTCTATCCTGTCTAAACGCCTTACCCGCATCGGAAAAGGAAAGATCGTAACGGTATTGAATACTAAGAAAAAAGGCGGCATCACATGGTACTATGTATGTTTCAAAAAAGGAAGCAAAACCTATAAGGGATATATGTCGTCTGCCTATGTGAAAATCAAATAAATAATTATCGAGGGGGTAATTCTATGGAACCATTTGAGCGCAGGGAACTGAAAGCCCGGGCAAAAGCAACATTGAAAAACTATTTCTGGATGGCATGCCTTGTCTGTCTCATCGGAAACCTGTTAGGAGGCGGATGGAATGGTCTGAAACAGAGCAAGGCACCTGTGAATCTTACACAGGTATTCTCCACATCCAATTTTACCAGCGATCTGGAAGACTCAATCCGGTCAGCACTTAAGACCGATACTGATTACACGGATGACACAGACCTTTCTATTCACCTTGAGGATTATGAAGCAACCGATACTGAAGATCTCACAATGGAATATTTCCTGGAGGAGTTTGCAAAGGGAATACGGGAATCCGAGAAAGGTCAGAATTTCTATTATGATTATGACTACACCTTGTCAGAAGGAGACAACCTCCGGAAATTCATGCAGGCACTTCTGAACTACTACGGAATTACCGCGGAGGACATTGTAGGGTTCATCCTCGTTATGATTGGCATCATTCTCATCCTTTTTGTTGTGGTCTGGATGATTTCCACCATATTCCGATTCCTCATCGGCTCCTTCTTAGGTGCTCCTGTCGGTGTGGGGATGCGGAAATATTTCTTGTTAAGCCGTACGGAAAAAGGCACCATCGATGATGTATTTTCCGCTTTCTCCGGTGGCCATTACTTAAATGTTGTCAAGACCATGTTCAGCACCAACATTCGTATCTTCGGATGGAGCCTGCTTTTCTACTTTCCGGGGCTTGTAAAATACTACCAATACTATTTTGTACCGTATATCATGGCGGAGCATCCGGAAATGAGTCCAAAAGAAGCCCGGGATCTGAGCCGTGAAATGACCGATGGCTGCAAATGGAACATATTCCTGTTAGAACTTTCGTTCCTTGGATGGGTATGTCTGTTCGTTCTAGAAGAGATTGTCCTTGCCATCTTCTCTTTCGGACTGCTTGCCATTCCTGGTCTCCTGCTCATTTACCCGCTTGTTGCCTATGAAAATGCAACTTATGTGGAACTGTATGCTGACCGTTTTCAGCGTGTACGCAAACCGGCTTACACCAATATTCCGGATGATTCTGTTTTTTCACAAATCATGTAATCTGTTAATGACAAATCTTATCGTTTCCGTTATAATAGATTGTATGTGTAATCAGAATGCACTGCAGGTTCTTCTCCGAAGATCCTGCGGTGTTTTTCAACATTTCAAGTTACAAAAAGGAGGACTCTCATGGCAGAGAAGAAAGTTATGCTCGGTAACGAGGCAATTGCCCGTGGTGCATACGAAGCAGGTGTCAAGGTATCATCTGCTTATCCAGGAACCCCAAGTACCGAGATCAGCGAGAATTTAGTAAAATACCCTGAAATATATTGCGAATGGGCACCAAATGAAAAAGTCGCAATGGAAGTTGCAATCGGTGCTTCCATAAGCGGTGTCCGTGCAATGGCTTCTATGAAACATGTTGGATTTAACGTAGCAGCAGATCCGATGTATACTGCTGCTTATATCGGTGCAAATGGCGGTCTTGTGGCAGTGGTTGCAGATGACCCGGGAATGTACAGTTCCCAAAACGAACAGGACACCCGTCAGATCTGCCGTGCGGCACAAGTTCCTGTATTAGAGCCATCCGACTCACAGGAAGCCAAAGACTTTATGAAACTCGCATTTGATTTAAGTGAGCAATTCGATACACCTGTGGTACTTCGTACAACAACAAGACTTGCCCACTCCCAGGGTATCGTTGCCCTGGAAGATTGCGTTGTCCCGGAGGACAAACCATATGAGAGAAATATCGCAAAAAATGTTATGATGCCTGGAAATGCCATCAAACGCCACATATTTGTAGAACAGCGTTTGAAAGATATGTCAGAGGCTGCCAATACATTAACCGTAGCCAAAGATGGATTTTCCAAAGATATTCCTCTTAACCGTGTGGAGATGAACGACACAAAGATTGGATTCATCACAAGTGGAATTCCTTATACATATGTCAAGGAGGCATGTCCGAATGCTTCCGTATTGAAACTTGGTATGGTACACCCACTTCCTAAGAAGCTGATTGAGGACTTTGCTTCCAAAGTAGATACACTATACATTTTTGAAGAATTAGAGCCTGTCATTGAAGAGCAGGTTCGTGCATGGGGAATCGATTGCATCGGGAAAGAAGCATTTACCGTACAGGGAGAATACAGTGCTAACATGCTCCGTAAAGTTGTACTGAAAGAGAATCTTTCCATCAACACACCTGCCGAAGTTCCTGCAAGACCACCGCTTCTCTGTCCGGGATGCCCACACAGAAGTGTCTACACCGTACTGAAGAAGTTAAAGATTCATGCAGCAGGAGATATCGGATGTTATACATTAGGTGCCGTTCCTCCCCTTGGTGTGGTGGATACTACCATTTGCATGGGAGCCTCCATTTCTTCTTTACATGGCATGGAAATGGCAAAGGGCAAAGACTACATCAAGAACTGGGTTGCTGTAATTGGTGATTCCACTTTCATGCATACCGGTGTGAATTCTCTTATGAACATGGTATATAATCAGGGTACCGGAACCGTTATCATTTTGGATAACTCTACCACCGGAATGACCGGTCATCAGGATCATGCTGCAACCGGTAAGACCTTACAGGGAAAAGTAGTTCCGGCTATCAACATTTATCATCTTTGCAAATCCATGGGGATTGAACATGTAGTGGAAGTCAATGCCTTTGATATCAAAGAGCTGGAAAAAGTAGTGAAAGAAGAAGTGGCAAGAGATGCGGTTTCCGTTATCATCACCAAGTCTCCTTGTGCATTATTAAAGGAAGTTCACTTCCCAAATAAATGTGTTCCTGTTCCAGAGAAATGTAAGAAGTGCGGCATGTGCCTGCAACCCGGCTGCCCTGCACTTACAAGGAACGCAGACGGAACCATTTCCATTGATGCAACCATGTGTAACGGTTGTGGATTATGTAAGAATCTGTGTCCGTTTGATGCAATTGAGGAGGTGGAGAAATAATGGCTGAGACAAAGAATATTATGATTGTCGGCGTTGGTGGTCAGGGTACGCTTCTTACAAGCCGTATCCTTGGTGGAATCATTTTAACTGCCGGATATGATGTGAAATTATCGGAGGTTCATGGAATGGCACAACGAGGCGGTTCCGTAGTCACATTCGTGCGTTATGGCGAAAGAGTTGCAGAGCCTATCGTGGAAGAAGGACAGGCAGATGTCCTGATCGCATTTGAGCGTTTAGAGGCACTTCGCTATGCACATTTCCTAAAACCGGGAGGTGCATTAGTAATCAACGACCAGCGGATTGATCCCATTACCGTTGTTACAGGTGCTGCACAGTACCCGGAGAATATCATTGAGAACCTCTCTAAGACATATAAAGTATACTCTGTAGATGCTGCTGCGGAAGCTCTCAAATTAGGCAATTCAAGAGTCTTTAACAACATTGTATTAGGCGTTGCTGCACAACATATGGATTTTTCAAAAGAGGACTGGCTGCAGGTTATCGCTAACACAGTTCCTCCTAAGACAGTGGAGATTAACCAGAAGGCTTTCCTTGTAGGATATGAAATGTAGATTCCTATTGGAATTTCATATGTTTCTATGTTACAATGGGCTATATTGGTATTGATCGGAGGTGTTACAGATGGCACGTGATTATATAGAGATTGAAGATGTCCCAAAAGGGTACGAAGGTCGTGTTAAGCAGAACTTAAGCTTTAAGACCGGTAAGTTTGTATGGCGGTGCCGTTTTACAACAGCATTAGACCCGGCTACTATCACATCTGATAATCTATATGTGGAGAGTGAAACCGGCATGCGGATGGCAACCAAATTCAACTATAACGATGCGGATATGGAGATTGAGGTAGAGCCATTAGAAGCCTATGCCAAAGATACTGATTATTATCTGAATATAACGACCCGGGTTAAGTCCCGCGGGGGGCAACATTTGAAAGAACCGGTTCAGATTAAGTTCCGGTTGTGATATACATAGCTAAAAATGAATGGGGCTGATGCATTTTGCATCAGCCCCGGTTTTCTTGTCCACATCTTCCTATTTGGTTCCAAAGATCCGGTCTCCCGCATCTCCAAGCCCTGGCATAATATATGCATTCTCATTCAGGCAACGATCCATATGTCCTACATATAAATGCACATCCGGATGGGCTTCCATCAGGCGTTCCACGCCCTCCGGTGCAGCAATGATACACATAAATTTGATATTCCTGCCGCCTCTTGCCTTGATAAAATCCACAGCCGCAACAGCGGAACCGCCGGTTGCAAGCATGGGATCCACCACCACAATGGTGCGCTGGTCAATTGGATGTGGCAGCTTACAATAATACTCTTCCGGCTCATGGGTTACTTCATTTCTACAAAGTCCAATATGTCCTACCTTCGCAGATGGCACTAATGTCAGGATACCGTTCACCATACCTAATCCGGCACGAAGGATTGGCACAACTGCTAACTTCTTACCGGCAATCATCGGTGTCATACAGGTCTCAATGGGTGTCTTTACTTCTACGTCTTCTAACGGCAGATCTCGTAATGCTTCAAATCCCATTAACGTTGCAATCTCTTCTACAAGTTTACGAAATTCATTGGTTCCTGTCTTCTCATCTCTCAGCATAGAAATCTTATGCTGAATCAAAGGATGATCCAGAATGGTTACATGTTCTCTTTCCATACTTCACTCCTATCCGGGACTATTCCCTTATTACTTCAATGATGTTGGTTCCTTACCCTCAACCACTTCCTCGGTTGAGAAGTCCGGTAAAACCGCATTTAAAATGATTCCAACTAAAGCTCCAACAGCCAGACCACTTAAACCAATGGTAACTTCACCAATTGTAATATTGATGGCACCAGCTGCACTATACTTAATACCAATGGAAAGAACCAGAATCAACGCAGCGATAATAACATTACGCGACTCCTTGAAATCCACCTGATTCTCTACCACATTCCGGACACCCACTGCTGAGATCATACCATATAGCACAATGGAAATACCTCCGCAGGTTGCTGCCGGCATCGAACTGATTACCGCTGCAAACTTTGGTGAGAAGGATAATAACACGGCAAAGCAGGCTGCAATCCGGATAACTCTTGGATCATATACCCGGGAAAGTGTCAACACGCCGGTATTCTCTCCATAGGTTGTATTGGCTGGTGCTCCAAATAAGGATGCCACCATGGTTGCAAGACCGTCACCCACCAATGTACGGTGAAGTCCCGGATCTTCTAAGAAATTCTGTCCTACTGTAGAAGAAATCGCTGCAATATCTCCAATATGCTCCATCATCGTTGCAATGGCAATAGGCATAATCGTGATGATTGTTGTAATCATCAAAGACGTATCCGGCGATTGAAAAATGGAAAACACGGTATCCTGCATATGGAAAGGCGCACCAAACCACGCCGCTTCCTTCACTGCCGTAAAATCCACATCACCAAATGCAACCGCCACAAGATAAGATCCTACCGCACCTAAGATAATCGGGATAACACGGATCATTCCCTTTCCCCAGATATTGCAGATCACTACAATCAGAATTGCCACCAAGGCTACGATCCAGTTGGCAGAACAATTATCTATTGCCGACTGGGAAAGCGTCAATCCAATGGAAATGATAATCGGCCCGGTTACCACCGGTGGAAAGAACTTCATAACCTTTTTGATTCCAAAAATCTTGATCAATGCTGCTAATATAAAATACAACAATGATGCAAATACAACACCGAAACAGGCATATGGCAAAAGTTCCCGTTCACCATTCGGCGCAATGGCACCATATCCTGCTAAAAAAGCAAAGGAAGAACCCAGAAATGCCGGTACCTTTCCCTTTGTGAGGAAATGAAATAATAACGTTCCAAGACCTGCAAACAAAAGTGTAGCAGAAATGCTTAACCCTGTAAGCTGCGGTACTAATACAGTAGCACCAAACATTGCGAACATGTGCTGAATTCCAAGAATTAACATCTTTGGTACTCCAAGCTGTCTCGCATCATAAATCGCTTCTTTGTTGATAGATGATTTGCTCATAATATCTCCCTTCTCTTAAAACACTATATTAGGCGTTTGCGAAACGCCTGTTTCTTCTATAAACGTTGTGCAATTTGACAATA
>CAMEFI010000022.1 GCA_945915475.1 uncultured Clostridium sp.
GATTCCTTGACTATTTCCCCATTCTTTTACTTGTGCTTGCATATAGAAACCTCCTCGCATTTAGTATATACATAGTATATACCAAGTGGCAGAAAATATCAATTAAATCCTCATTACATGTTCCATATCATCTACCCCCCCCCATTGAAACCTTTAAAAAAAGCCTCGCCTAAGGCTACCATCGACAATTCACATCAACGATAGCCTTTGATTTTACTACATGCCTTTTTATCTTTTGTTTGTTTTGCCTTGCTAATAAATGTTGCTCCATTATAAGCACATAACATACTTACAAGTGGAGCTGGAGAAATCTCTTTAAACGCAGAAATCAACACTAACAAAATAAATATGCCAGCCATTGTAATTACACCCATTTGCAAGTTGTATCAAGACACCCAAAACCAATATCATCAATCGATTTTAACATCAAATTATAATTATTTACTATCTGTAAGGAAATGAATTTAATATAATATTTAGATGGGTACAAAAATTTTTGTACCCTCTTTTTTATGTCCATAATTTGTATGCTACGTGGCAAAATTTAAGGCTACCGCCGACAATTCACATCAACGATAGCCCTTAATTTCACTATATTTCTTAGAACTTACCAGCCTTGGCTGCTTCCTCGATAGAAACGGCAACTGCAACAGTCATACCAACCATTGGGTTGTTACCTGCACCGATAAGACCCATCATTTCTACGTGAGCAGGAACAGATGAAGAACCGGCGAACTGTGCATCTGAGTGCATACGTCCTAATGTATCAGTCATACCATAAGAAGCAGGACCTGCTGCCATGTTATCTGGGTGAAGTGTACGTCCTGTACCACCACCGGATGCAACTGAGAAGTATTTCTTACCTTTCTCAATACACTCCTTCTTATAAGTACCTGCTACCGGATGCTGGAATCTGGTAGGGTTAGTTGAGTTACCGGTAATAGAAACGTCAACGCCTTCCTTCCACATGATTGCAACACCTTCTGGTACAGAGTTTGCACCATAGCAGTTAACCTTTGCACGAAGTCCCTCGGAATATGACTTACGGAATACTTCCTTAACCTCATTAGTATATGGATTGTACTCTGTCTCCACAAATGTAAATCCATTAATACGGGAAATAATCTGAGCTGCATCCTTTCCTAAACCGTTCAGGATAACTCTTAATGGTTTCTGACGAACTTTATTTGCCTTCTCTGCGATACCGATTGCTCCTTCAGCAGCGGCAAATGACTCATGTCCAGCCAAGAAACAGAAACACTCTGTCTCTTCTTCAAGTAACATCTTTCCTAAGTTACCGTGTCCCAAACCTACCTTACGGGTATCTGCTACAGAACCCGGAATACAGAATGCCTGAAGACCTTCACCGATTGCTGCTGCAGCATCTGCTGCTCTCTTACAGCCCTTCTTAATTGCGATTGCAGCACCTACTGTGTAAGCCCAGCATGCATTTTCAAAACAGATTGGCTGAATACCTTTAACCTGATTATATACGTCTAATCCAGCATCTTTCGTAATCTTCTCTGCTTCTTCGATAGAGGAGATACCGTAGCTGTTCAATACTTCATTAATCTTATCAATTCTTCTTTCATATGATTCAAATAATGCCATTATCTCGTTACCTCCTTCTATTACTTATCAATCTCTTTGTCTGTACGTGGGTCGATTAACTTCACTGCATCATCTACTCTACCATACTGACCACAAGACTTCTCATATGCTGTATTCGGATCGTCACCTTTTTTGATAAAATCCGTCATCTTACCAAGGTTAACGAACTTATAACCGATAATTAAATCTTCTGCGTCCAAAGCGATTGCTGTTACATAACCTTCTGCCATTTCTAAGTAACGAGGTCCCTTCTTCAAGGTACCATACATGGTGCCAACCTGTGAACGAAGACCCTTACCTAAATCTTCAAGACCTGCACCAACCGGAAGACCTTCCTCAGAAAATGCACTCTGTGTACGACCATAAACAATCTGTAAGAATAACTCTCTCATAGCTGTATTAATAGCATCACATACCAAGTCTGTATTCAATGCTTCCATTACAGTTAAACCTGGTAAAATCTCTGAAGCCATAGCAGCAGAGTGTGTCATACCGGAACATCCGATTGTCTCAACTAATGCTTCCTGAATAATACCTTCCTTAACATTCAATGTCAACTTGCAGGCACCCTGCTGTGGTGCACACCAGCCAATACCGTGTGTCAAACCGGAAATATCCTTTACTTCTTTTGCCTGTACCCACTTAGCTTCCTCTGGAATAGGTGCACAACCATGATGTACGCCCTGAGCAACTGGACACATGTTTTCTACTTCTTGTGAATAAATCATGTTGAAACTCCTTTCAATTGTAAAATTATCGGCTTATCTTATGCATAAGAGTTCCAGTCTATCTACTTAATAGACTGCACGCCGTAACTGATTACATTTTCTCATATATCGGGAAAAAAATCTAGTCCTATTTTCGTTAAAAATAGAAGAATTTGCAGGATTCTTTTTCCATGTATTAAAAAACGCAAACCATCTCCATTGTAACCGCTGCCACCCTGATGTATAATAAAATCATGCCTTCCATGGCAACACAACTTTTTCAACAAAGTACATTGTTTCACAAATATCTGTAAAACAACAATATAGAAAGGATTTCATTATGAATTATATTGACCTGCACGTTCATTCTAACGCTTCTGACGGCTCTTTTTCTCCTGAAGAAGTAGTCGATTTGGCAAAAAATGCCGGTCTTAGCACTTTTGCACTAACGGACCACGACACCATTGACGGTATCGAAAAAGCGCAAGAATACGCAAAGAAGATTGGCGGTATTGAAGTAATTCCCGGAACAGAACTTTCCTGCTACTATGGCGACCGGGAAATTCATATTGTGGGATTATTTGTAGATTACCAGAATTCTGCATTTTGCAAAGCATTAGAGGATCTGAAGATTGCCAGAGAACAGAGAAACCAACAGATGGTACAAAAATTTGTCGATGCCGGTATTCCTCTGACCATTGAAGAATTAAAGCACGGCAATCCCAACAGTGTCATTACAAGAGCACATTTTGCAAGAGTTCTGGTGGAAAAGGGCATATGCAAAGATAAAAAGGAAGCTTTTGAAAAATATCTGGGAATTGGTTGTCCTTTCTATCTACCAAAACCCAAGGTAACACCAGAGCACGTGCTTAGCCTGATTCTAAACGCCGGTGGTACCGCTATCCTTGCCCACCCGTACTCCTATAAGCTATCCCGGACCGAAGTGGAACATCTTCTGGATGAAACCTTAGTTCCTCTGGGGCTTGCCGGTATGGAATGCTATTACTCCACCTATGATAATGGACAGACGCAGGAGCTTCGAAGCATCGCTTACAAAAGGAATCTTCTTGTATCCGGCGGGTCTGATTTCCACGGCGCCGTCAAACCAGACATCTCCATCGGAACCGGCAGAGGGAATCTGCGTATTCCTGAAAAAATATTGATAACCATCAAGGAATACCGGAATTTCATATAAAATTCAGGGTGTCACAAGCTCATCTCTGAGATTACAAATTAAAATGAGCTTTTGACACCCTAATCCTCTCTCCTGGATTATTTTTTACCGGAATTATTCTTACCAGAGCTTTCCTCCTCAGCATCCGGTTTCTCTACTTCAGCGATTGCATTCTTGTGCATTGGAATACGGCAATTCTTATTATTACCAAACTCAACAATAACCGTATCATCTACAATATCCAATACTACTCCGTAAAATCCTCCGGTAGTCATAATATTATCACCAGGCTGGATACTGTTTCTCAATGCATCCTGCTGTTTCTGTTGCTTTCTCTGTGGACGTATCAATAAAAAGTAGAAAATACCGCCGAATAATGCGATATATACGATCCAGAATAACGCAGACTGTCCTCCGGTTGGTTGTGCTGTTGTTGCTGCCTTGTCTAAAAACATTGTTAACATAGTTCGCTCTCCTTTACTTCTTAGAAAATATATTCGTCAATTGTGAGACTTTTGCTATTCTCCCTGTTCAAAGCCATCCAAGCGCATCTTCTTATATTCCTGATAACGCTCCTGTTCAATTGCTTCACGAATCTCACTCATCATATTATTATAAAAATACAAATTATGCAAGACGCAAAGACGCATTCCCAGCATTTCTTTTGCTTTTAACAAATGTCTGATATAAGCTCTGGAATAATTCCTGCACGCCGGACAATTACATTCCTCTGAAATCGGACGACTGTCTAACTCATATTTCGCATTAAAAAGATTCAGCTTTCCATGATTTGTGTAAACATGTCCATGTCGTCCGTTCCGGCTTGGATACACACAATCAAAGAAATCCACACCTCTGTCTACCGCCTCCAGGATATTGGCTGGTGTTCCCACTCCCATTAAGTATGTGGGCTTATCTTTTGGCAGATACGGAACCGTCTCTTCTATTATATGATACATTTCTTCATGGGATTCCCCTACCGCAAGTCCACCTATTGCATAACCGTCGAGATCCATTTCTGAAATGATCTTAGCATGTTCAATCCGAATATCCTCATAAACAGCACCCTGATTGATTCCAAACAGAAGCTGATTCTTATTAATCGTGTCTTCTAAACCATTTAATCGTTCCATCTCGGTCTTACAGCGCTCTAACCATCTGGTAGTACGGGCCACCGAATTCTGAACATATTCCCTGGTTGCATGACTTGGGGCACACTCATCAAATGCCATGGCAATGGTAGATGCAAGATTAGACTGAATCTGCATACTCTCTTCCGGTCCCATGAAAATCTTTCTTCCATCCACATGAGAATTAAAATACACGCCCTCCTCCTTGATCTTGCGAAGACCAGCCAGGGAAAAAACCTGAAACCCACCGGAATCAGTAAGAATTGGCTTATCCCAATTCATAAACTTATGAAGTCCACCTAACTGTTTTACAATATGATCCCCAGGCCGCACATGCAAATGATAAGTATTGGAAAGCTCTATCTGGGTCCCAATCTCCTGTAAATCTGTTGTCGCAACTGCTCCTTTAATAGCTGCAGCCGTTCCCACATTCATAAACACCGGCGTCTGCACAGTACCATGAACCGTCTCAAAGGTTGCACGCTTTGCATTGCCATCTGTTTTGATAATCTGATACATAATCTGTTCCTTTCTAACCTTTCAAGACTCCTTTGCGAGTCCTGTGTCGGATACGAATCATCTTACCGACAAAACGTTTCCTAACAACACTATCGGATATTATACTTTGCCCTTTCCCAAATGTAAACCTTTTCTTTCAAGGCTCTGTTTTCCTCTACATTTTTCCGCCTATTCTTCCGAAATATTAATTGGTTAGATTGGTACTCGAACAAGGATGTTCACCCCTGATGCAGTCAGGATTCGTCAAAGGACAACTGCTCGAAAATGGTTAGACTGGAATACATTTCGAAAGGGTGAGAAACATGAAAATTAATTCAGGTACAGTCCAGATGGACACACAACACAACTACTCCAAAGGAGTAAATGTCACACAGGCAACTAAGATGCAACAGATTGGAACCGGTGCCACTACCTATTCCGAAACCTCTTTTTCCTATCAGTATATGCAATATTCTACTTTGCATATAGCATCAAATGCCTCAAAACAATATGATTCTTATATTCCAACAGAAGACAATTCTTCCCAAGGAACACTACTAGCATCCAATCTATATAGCAATATGCTTAACAAAAGTCGTTCTTTAGAAGAAGTAAAAACGGCGTTGGAACAATTTCACGAAGAATTAATCAAACGGATTGAAGAATTTATGGAACAGATCCGAAAACAGCTTCTTGGCATTACAACTTCGGACGCAGAGGGGCTTATGGATCTTACATCCAGCACCTCCCAACCGGGAAGTCTGTGGACCAGGACAGACTATGAGAAAATGGAAATTACCGAAAGTGAAACAACCTGTTTTCAAACAACAGGAACCGTCCAGACGGCAGATGGTCGTTCCATCGGTTTTCACATGACCATGGAAATGAGCCGTGAATTTACATCAAGTATCGAAAGTATAACATCCGGTACACAATACATTCTGACAGACCCTCTAGTCTTTCATTTTGATGACGCACCGGATACCATTAGTGACCAGACCTGGCTCTTTGATATAAACGGGGATGGTATAAAAGAAGAAATTTCTGAATTAACAGACGGAAACGGATTTCTTGCCTTAGACCGGAATGACAACGGTTCTATCGATGATGGCAATGAATTATTTGGTGCTAAAACAGGAAATGGTTTTGCCGAATTAGCTGCATTTGATGAAGACCGCAATGGCTGGATTGATGAAAATGATGCTGTATATTCCAAGCTGAAAATATGGACCAGGGATTCCAACGGCAACAGCCACCTAATGTCTTTAGGCCAGGCAGATATCGGTGCCATTTACCTTGGTGCCGCGGACACTCCTTTTACCTGCGCAAACAAAGAAAACAATGATGTACAGGCAGTAATCCGGCAGACCGGATTCTATTTACATGAATCCACCGGCTCTGCAAGTGCCATACAACAGATTGATTTTGCAAGCAAACAAAATATCTCATAATGCAAACATGCGCATTTTCCATAAGAAAATGCGCATTGTTTTATTCATTCCGAATTGCTGCAAGAGGACTTAACTTGGTTGCCCTCTGTGCCGGGAAGAAACCGGCAATCATTCCAATCAATGTAGAAAATATAACAGCAAGCAAAACGAGCCATAACGGAATGGCAGAAATATTAACTTCTGTTCCACTTCCCATCATATCTGCCATGAAATTCGGTGCAACAAACCGGTTCAATATGATAGAGAGTACAAAACTTAGAACAACTCCTATCACGCCTCCTAAAAATCCAATAAAAGCGGCTTCAGCCAGAAACATGGATCGAATATTACCAAGTCCACATCCTAAAACTTTCATAACTCCGATCTCTTTGGTACGCTCATAAGTGGACATTGTCATCGTATTCGCGATACTGATAGCTGCCACTAACATGGCAACCGCTCCAATACCTCCAAGTACCGCCTCAATAATCATAAATTGTTTCTCCGTCTCCTCAATCCATTCTTTGTTTGTTTCACCGTAGTATCCCATATCCTGGATTTCCTGTAAAACATCTTCCACATTGGAGGAGTCATCTACATTTACCACAAATTGCGAATATTTCAAATCTCTGTAAGGCTTACCCCTCTTATCTGTTGGTTGCCCCGGAATAATCTGGTTCTCAGAATAATTCTTCTTGAGAAAAGCTTTCAAACTGTCAATATCTGCATAACAGTTATAGGAATACTCTGTATAATCAGATTCCTCACCTGCCGTAATTCCTGCAACCTTCAACGGAACCTTTTTCACATCTGATGTAAAGGAAGTATAAACACCGGAATCATTCATGTCCTCTTCATTCATTCCATCATAAGCCAGACCACTGTCACCGGAAGTAATAACACCGGATGCCACATTATCATCCATTGACGAAGAATCCGTTGCTCCATCTAGCTGTGTTGTACTCATTGAAGAATTATCATCTGTTACAGCATTTCCTTCTGCCTGATCATCCGTTTTCTGCATGTAATCACCGGATGAATCATTCACTGAAAAGTCGTCATCCACTGAAAAATCTTCATCCACCGAAAAATCTTCATCATCCTCTGTAAAGGCTGAATCAACAATATCAACCAAAGAAGCATCTGCATCTGTCTCGGCAGCATCTGTATCCTCATAACTTTCATCACAAATAATTCCACCGAACAATGGATCTTTCATCAAATCCACATTCGGAGCTTCATTTGTCTCCCAATATGGATATTCCCCTGTTGCGGTTTCAAAGAATGAGTCATTCAATACCTGATTACCAAAGATCAAAGACAGATTACCATTCTCTGTATGCGGTACACTTCCCTGGGATAATTCCATTTCTTTCAGTTTCTCTTTTGGAATACCAATTACATTCACATAATCAGACTCGTATTTACCAATCTGCATTGGCATACTGTACGTCAACTGTGGCTCTACGGAATCCACATGATCCGTGTCCATAAATGTCTGCATGGTTTCATCATCCAATAAACGGTCGGACATTCCACTATCATCTCCACCGGTTACCAGAATCTCCGTAAGTCCGCCTGCAGAGCTTACCTGTTCCACCATCGCCTGTTTCAGGCCAATTCCAAGAGATAACATAACCACAATAGATGCCGTACCAATGATAACCCCCAACACGGTTAACAGTGTCCGCATTTTACGCCGCCACAGATTCGTCATACTCATTCCAAGGATATCAGAAATTCTCATCTTCCTTATCATCCTCTCCATCTGTAAAATTCATGTTCCGGTCTTCGTTACCCTCCACCTGAATGACAGCCTCCAACTCATCACCGGATTCAGGTTCTTCCTCAAAAGACTCTTCATCACTTTCATCCGTCTCACTCATTGCAAGCTCATCTTCTAATAGATCATCATCCTCTTCTAATAACGCTGCCATTTTTTTCTTTTTATTCTTCCTAACAATAATGACAACCACAACAATAGCTGCAACTATCACAATTCCAATAATCAGGAATACCCACCACGGAATTCCCTCGGAATACTCTTCATCATATTCATCATAATAATCATCCGTAAGTTCTTCGTACGCATCTACTCCAACGTTGCAGGCCACATCCTGCTCCATCTCTTGTACATTACCCTCTGCATCCTCATAAGAAATGACCACTTTAATGGTTCCTTTATCCGAATTATCCTGTACACCGGTTACATTCAAAGTCGCATAAGCGGAGGAATTCCCCGCAATATTGCCAATATAACACTCATCACTGGTTGCCGCATCATCCTTTGCAACTGCTTTCACATTATAAATGCCGGCACCACTCTGGTTATTAACAGTAAACATCAGACTTCCTTCCGATCCGATTCCAATGGATTCCGGTGACATACTGACATCAGAAATTGCTAATTTCACTTCCTGATAAACCGGAACATACACACTTTCACTTGCACTAAATGTATTGCCATTTCCATCATCAAAATCGCCTTTTACCACCAGCCGGTAATTCTTCTGTGCAAGCTCTGCCGAAGTCTTCAACTCAATCTCCACGTCCCCGGTCTCACCTGCCGCAATCTTTTCCACAAACACTGCATTAGAACCAGACGTGGGAAGAAAATTACCTGCTTCATCTCCAACTAAGAACTTACCATTGCATACATTGACTGTCTTAGATGAATTCTGAATATGTATTGTAATCTTAAAGCTCTGTCCAGCCATAATCTTCTCCGGATCTGAGTCAAAACCGGTAATGATTAACTTAGGTGCTTCTACATCTCCCGAGATATCATCTCCGCCTGTATAAGGACTTGGTGTAAAATCATCACTATCATCACTGTCATCGGAATCATCCGTTGTATCCTCATCATCTGATGTATCCTTGTCAGTTGTAGAAGTCTTACCGGTTTCTTTTTTGGTTGTTGCGGCCCCCGTCAAAGAAAAATATATATTAATGGTCTTAATCACATAATAGTCCGTCGCCGTTCCATCCGCCGCAATCTTCGTATATTCACCAATAAACTTCACACTTTGATATCCTGCATCTAAGTCTGAACGTGCTATCATATTATACTCAGCACCAAGAACTGACTGCCGGCCGGCATCACCATCTGCCGTTATAATCTTATACGCATCTCCACTTGTCTCAAAAGGGAACGCAGAATCAATCACTGGATATACACTCTTCAATTTGATACTGTTGGGATCACTGGATTTCAGATTAAATGATACTTTCACGCTCTTACCAACCACACCGGTAATGGATTTTGTGACTTCAATACCCACATCCGAATTCTTGCCAAGCGTTCCATTTGCATCAATATTGGCATTCTCCGTTGCCGCTTGTGTGGTTGCTTGTGTGGTTGCCTCTGTTGCATATACCGGAATCATCTGTGTAAATGTTGTTCCAATCAAAGAACAGCACATCAAAAATGTAACTATCTTCTTTGTAATTCGTTTATTCCATCGTTTCATCTTTCTTCTCCTTCGCATCTGGATTCTTTCTATCCTCTATCTTAACAATCTTGCCGTCCACAATCCGGATCACTTTATCCGCAATAGCCGCAAGACTATCATCATGTGTTACCATAACCAATGTCTTCTTGTGTTCATTTACAATATGACGCATCAGATTCATCATCTCTTTAGAGGTCTTAGAATCCAAATTACCCGTCGGCTCATCTGCAAACATAATCTTAGGATTCACAACCAGGGCTCTTGCCATACCTACTCTCTGCTGTTGTCCACCAGACATCTGATTCGGCATATGCATCGCATGTGCCTTAAGTCCTACTAATCGAAGCATCTTCATGGCCTTCTTTAAGCGGACCAGCTTAGGAATTCCCCGAAATGCTAATGGCAAAGCGACATTTTCCAAAGCGTTCAACGTTCCCAACAGATTAAAGGACTGAAAAATAAATCCCACATTCTCACGCCGAAACTTGACAAGCTGTTTTTCATTCATCTGTTCAATGTGTTGACCATCCAGTACAATTTCTCCCTTTGTCGGCTTCTCCAAACCCGCTAACATGTTAAGCAAGGTTGATTTACCGGAACCGGATGTACCGATAATGGCACAAAATTCTCCTTCATGCACATCAAAATCCACGCCATTTAACGCATGTACTTTTGTAGAACCCACTTTATATATCTTGTATAAATTTTTAACCTGAATTACGACTTTACGGTTATCCATATCTTCCATATGGTGCTTCGTATTGTTCTCTTCCACCTGTTATCCTCCTGGTTTGAATGAAAAAACCTTCATTCAAATAACAAAACCCGGGTTACTAAAAAGAAAGCAAACCCGGGTACATTATAGCACATTTTTCGATAATGAAAAGATTTTTTAGTATTGTTCACAAATTTTTAAGGTTTATGCAATGACTCCTCTAGCTGAATATTATAATTGATCTAATTCGCTCATCCAAAGTGTTACACTGGCATCACTCGGCATTCGTAAATCGCCTCTCGGTGACAGGGACACCGTTCCCACCTTCGGTCCATCCGGTACACAGGAACGCTTAAACTGCTGGGAAAAGAATCTTCTGTAAAATGTCTTCATCCATTTCAGTATCGTTGCATCATCATACTTCCTGGCAAAGGCATTCTGTGCTAAACGATAGATCTTTGCCGGGCGGTATCCAAACCTCATGTAATAATATAAATAGAAATCGTGTAATTCATATGGACCCACAATATCTTCTGTCTTCTGGGCAATCTCACCATTTTCCGGCGGCAACAGCTCCGGACTGACCGGTGTTGCAAGCACATCAAACAAGACCTTCGCCGTTCTGCTATCCGTTTCTTCTGCATAATACTGAACAAGATACCGAACCAGCGTCTTCGGAATTGACACATTGACCGCGTACATGGACATGTGATCTCCATTGTATGTTGCCCAGCCCAATGCCATCTCGGACATATCCCCGGTTCCAATCACCATACCATTTTCCTTATTGGCAATGTCCATGAGAATCTGTGTCCGTTCCCTTGCCTGTCCATTTTCATAAGTGATATCATGTATATTCTCATCCTGTTCAATATCCTTAAAATGCTGATGCACCGCATCCACAATGGATATCTCTTTCAGGGTTGTACCAAGACATTTTGCAAGCTCCAAGGCATTCTGATAGGTCCGGTCTGTGGTTCCAAACCCCGGCATGGTCACCGCAATAATTCCCTTATGATCCATTCCCAACAGATCATATGCCTTTACCGTAACAAGTAATGCCAATGTGGAATCCAGTCCACCGGAAAGTCCGATGACTGCCGTCTTACAACCGGTATGTTTTAACCGTTTCCGAAGTCCCATGGCCTGCAAGGTCAGAATCTCTTCACAACGCTGTTGTTTTCTTACCTCATCATCCGGCACAAATGGCGTTGAAGAAAATGTTCTTGTAAGAGCAGTCTCCTCTAACTCCATATGGAAATATACTGCACTATGATTCTCCTCCCCATTTGCAAAGGTGGTGGTACGTCTGCGCTCTGCAGCCAGCCGCTTTACATCTAACTCTGTTATGGTCAATCCATGCTCAAACAATGCCGACTCTGCCAACACCGATCCATTCTCAGCAATCAGATTATGCCCACTGTAGACTAAATCCTGGGTTGACTCATCATTTCCTGAGTCTGCATAAATGTAACCTGCAAGCAATTTAGCTGACTGCATGGCAACCAGGCTCCTACGATACTGTGGTTTCGTCGCAATTTCATCACTTGCAGAGGGATTACAAATTACCGTTGCACCTGCCAACGCATGTCTTACAGACGGAGAATCCGGCACCCACAGATCTTCACAGATCTCTCCGGCAATAATCAGTTCCGGTATATTCTCACAAATCATCAAAATGTCCGTTCCAAACAATACTTCCTGCCCTGCATATTCCACCACAACCGCATCCCGGAATCCTTTTGCAAAATGTCTTGCCTCATAAAACTCCTGGTAATTCGGAATATTGGTCTTAGGCACCACCGCCAGAATCTCCCCACTCTTACAAAAGACCGCTGCATTATATAATTTGTTGCGATACATAAAGGGCATTCCCACAACATATAACAAATCCATTCCTGCCGTCACTTCTAATAACCGATGTAACTCTCTCTCACATCCCTTCAAGAGTGTTTCTTGCAAAAAAAGATCTCCGCAGGTGTAACCGGATATACAAAGTTCCGGGAACACCAACAGCTTCACGCCCTTCTCCTGTGCATCCTTAATCATATTCTCTATCTGTTTTCCGTTATATCCGCAATCCGCAACCTTTAATTCCGGGGCAGCCGCTGCTACCTTAATAAATCCATCTCTCATTCCATTCTCCTTTTCCATCAAATCCATCCTTCAGTTTAATAGAAAATGTACGGTTCCGGCATGGAGCCAATGGCCCTCTTCTATGCCTGTGCTTCAATGACATCCGCCATATCATACATACCTGCCGGTTTGCCTGCCAAGAATTTCCCCGCTTCAATGGCTCCTTTTGCAAAGACAGACTTTGAATATGCTGTATGATTAAAGGTGATCACCTCGTCTGTTCCTGCAAAGATCACATCATGGACTCCTACGATGGTACCACCACGGACAGCAGAAATACCAATCTCCTTATCCGGACGCTGTTCGCTTCGTTTACTTCTGTCATATACATATTCATACTCATTTCCAAGAGCTTCATTCACGGAATCTGCAAGGGCAAGTGCCGTTCCACTTGGTGCATCCTTTTTCAGTCTGTGGTGTTGCTCTACCACTTCAATATCATATCCTGCCTTACCGAATACTTTGGCGGCATCCTTTAACAGCTTCAATAACGTATTGATTCCCAATGACATATTTGCCGACTTCAGGATTGCAACTTCCTTGCTTGTCTCAGAAACAGCCTCCAACTGCTCATTGGTAAGACCGGTTGTACAGAGAACCACCGGAAGCTTTCTCTCCTTGCTAAACCGAAGCAGATTATCCACTGCAACCGCTGCAGCAAAGTCAATGATCACATCCGCTTCCACATTACAATCAAAAATGTTGGTAAATACCGGATATCCATTGTCTCTATTATCTACTACATCAATTCCTGCCACAATCTCCATATTCGGATCTTTCGCTACCAGATCCGTAATTACCTGTCCCATGTGTCCATTGCAGCCATGCATTATCATCTTAACCATTGTACATTTCTCCTTTTTGACATTTTCTTCAGAAGAGACGCAACTCTTATTACTCTCCAAAACTGCCGCCTCTCCCTTTTTATATGCACATCATAACATTTCTATCTTGATTCCGCAATCTGCGTTTTGTCTTATATCCATCCTATCTCCACCAATGCTTTCGAGATACCGTCATGATCGTTATCTGCTGTGTGCAGCCCGATTCTCTTTTGCAATTGTTCCGGCGCGTTCCCCATAAGATATCCGTGCCCCACGGTTTCTAGCATTTCCACATCATTGAAATGATCTCCAAAAGCTGCTGCATCGGCCAATGGAATCTCCCAAAGGCTGCATAGCTTCTTCACCGCAGTCGCTTTATTCACACCTTCTTCCATAACCTCAACTAGTATATCCGAAGATGACACAATATATGTCTTCGGAAATCTCTGTCTCAAGTTCTCCTCTATCTGCAATGTCTCTGCCGGATCACAAATACATAAGAGCTTGCTGACCAACTCCCCGGGAAGGATATCCACGTTCCCTTCTAACGGCACCGAATGGATGATCTGCTCCTCCCGCTGAATACGGGCATCCTTCCGGCTCTTTACAACCCATTCATTTAACGAATAAATGCACCAGGACAAATCAAAGTGCTGTTCTTCCATATAAGCAAGCATCTCCTTTACCTGTTGTCTTGTCATACCGCCATGGTATAGCACATTTCCCTCTTCATCTAAGATCAGACCGCCACTATAACAGATCATGGGACATTTCAATCCGTACTCTTCAAGAATCGGTGTAATGCCAAAAGGACTTCTGGCAGATGTAATTACAAAGGGAATGCCCTGTTCCTGCAATTTTCTGATGGCATCCACCGTCTTTTTAGAAATCTGATGATCCGAATTTAACAGTGTGCCATCCACATCACAAAATACAATACGTTTCATTTACAATCTCCTATCCAAGCCTTCATCCCATCAATGACAGCCTTTTTTTGCACAAAGTTTCCGGCTTGCCGGGTCTGTAGGATCCCATGTATGCCAGGATGGAAGTTTCTCAAGTTCCGGTTTACCAAATGGTCCCGCATTTTCACTCTTATATATGATTACTTTGGTGCCAGCTTTGCAATTCTCATAAATCCATTTCACGCCGGCACACTGCATACGAACACAGCCATGGGAGGCGCAGGTTCCCATTTTGTTATACTCCTTTACATCTAACGACTTCCTGTCCATGGATCTGGTATAGGGTGAAGTATGGAACAGAATGTTACCATGGATCTGTACCGACCACTGACTGTAGGAATTGTAAAACAGCGTACGGTAACGATGTGACTCACCGGTATGAAATGTTCCGCTTTTGGTATATGCATTCGGGGCACACAGGAAGGATTTCACCGGAATGGTATACCCTTTCTTTCCATCCTTTGCATAAGCGGTCACAACACAACGCAGCGTATTCACTTTCAGCACATAAGAATCCTGTTTACCAATAATCCCTTCCACATCCTCGATGAGCTTGCCATCAGCATCATAATATAATTTCAAGCCATTCTTATACTTAGAATGAAACTTCAGTTTCTTGGAAGTTCCCTTTCCGGTGGGCAG
This sequence comes from uncultured Clostridium sp., assembly GCA_945915475.1. Taxonomy (GTDB): domain Bacteria; phylum Bacillota; class Clostridia; order Lachnospirales; family Lachnospiraceae; genus CAG-590. The sequence continues at coordinate 15,285 of CAMEFI010000022.1, forward strand.
ATCATATTGTTTCTTTCCCTGCTTTATTCCATAGGGCATCACAGCATAGGTATACGTTTTCCTGTAGGATAACCCCTTATCTGTATAGCAGCTCTTCTGACCACCGCTGCATTGTCCTGCCTTTATCCATTCACCCTCTTCATTCTTGCGATAAATGATATATCCCTCTGCTTTCTTGTTCTTTTTCCACGTAATCTTCAAGGAATGTTTTGATACAATGACAATGGATGTAATCTTAACTGTGGATAAATTACTGGTAACTGTAGCAGTTGTAGTTGTATCTTCTGTTGTTGCCCCTGCCACTGTAGCCTGTGCACAAACTGTATTGTCTACCTTAAAAAAAATCACAGCCATCAGAACTGCCATCAGCCAGATCCATTGTTTTCTACTCTGTAGTCTCGTTACTTTCTTCATCCTGTTCCCTCACATTTATCTGAATCATTTCCTATATCATTCCTACGTCTACTCATCTAACCCGTGCTTTACCGCATATACCGCAAGCTGTGTCCTGTCTTTGAGGGCAAGCTTTTCCAATAATCTCGACAACTGGTTTCGAACCGTTCCCTCTGCCAAAAACAATTTCGCCGCAATTTCCTTGTTATCATATCCTCCTGCAACCAGCCTTAAAATATCCCGTTCCCGCTGCGTAAAATGCTCTCCTGCCTCATCCTCACCATCCTTCCTTGCAACCGTCTGTTTCTCCATCTGGTTCCGCATCACCTGATACACACCACTCCCAAAGACACTGATTCCATGATACACACTTTTCACAGAGGCAATCACGCGTTCATCCTCCATCTCTTTGAGGATATATCCATCCGCTCCACTATCCACCGCTTTTGCAATGGTTTCTTCATCATCAAAGGTTGTGAGCACCAATACCTTAATATCCGGATGTTGTTCTTTGATTGCACGAATGCCATATGCCCCGTCATAATCCGGCATGCGCATATCCATTAACACCACATCCGGTTCATATACCCTGCACTTCTCAAAGGCTTCCTTTCCGTTTTCCGCCAAAGCAACTACTGTAATCTCTTGATCTGCAGAAAGCACCGCTTTCAACCCCTGGCGCAATATCCGGATATCATCCGCAATCAAAACTTGAATCTCACTCATCCAATTCTCCTTCCTCTATTCTATAATCAACGCAGCGGAATTTTAATCACAGTCAAAAATCCCTGTCCATCCTCTGAACTAAAATGCACCGTACCACCCTGTCCTTCTACCCGATCCCGAATACCTCGCAATCCGTTATTATCCGTAATGTTGCCGCATCCCTTCCCATCATCTGCAATCATCAATTCCAGATGTTCTTTGAAAAAACGGAGCACAATATCCATCTTGCCTGCATTGCCATACTTCAAGGTATTGGTAATCGACTCCCGTACACAATCATAACAGACTCTTCCAAGATAAGAATACTCCTCCTTATCTTCTCCCCGAACCGTCACCTCCACCGGAATCTCCTTCACCTGATTGGCAAGCTGCAGAATACCCTGGGTAATCATTGGTGCTTCTCCCTCCTGCCGTAACTGATTAATGGAAATCCGAAGTTCCCGGATTCCCTCAGAAGCCAGGGTTCGTGCTTCCTCTAAATACTCCGCCGCCTCCTGCCGCTGCTCTTGCTCATTTGCCACAATAGCAAGCTTCATATACGACTGCAGCATCGTTAATGTATGACCTGCCGTATCATGCACCTGCTGTGCAATTCGGTTCCGTTCCTGCTCCAACGCCAGTTTCTCGTTAGAAACTGCCAATTGCCTCGTCTTATGCACCAATTCATAATATTCCGTCACATCCTTCACCACAAAAGCCACCGTCTTTGTCTGCTCATAACGCTGGATCTGAAGAATCTTTCCTTCCCCATTCTGATAGAGCACTCGTTCAGCCTGTCCTTCAAAGGATTGCTCCACTGATTCCATCCTCTCCATACATTCCACTACATCATCCATGGATATGGTTTGCAAACTTTCCTTTGGGAACTCCAGCAGCACTCCAAAACAGGCATTAACAAAAGTTGCATTTCCTCCCTTATCAAACACACCTACGCCGTCCTGTAATCCGGATAAAATGTCGCCAAATGCTGTAGCATTTACCTCCATGAAGCGATAACGGAAGGTGGCGACCAACACCAGAATACCCGATATTCCAAATCCCAGAGGTGTAATATCAAAAGATGACTGCACCACACCTGTCAGATAAAACAAATTAAAAATGACCGGAACCACCATCGCACCAATGACCAGCCCTCTGGCAATGGCATTTTGACTATTCTTCCGGTTGACACTTCGATACAGTAATACGGCTCCAACAACCACAAACACATATGTTTCCACTACATTTGTATAGAAAAATATCCCGTGTACCACCGCATCCTTCGAAAAACTTGTATAGTACAAATGGTGCAGCGGATTCGTCAGCACAATCCCATAATGTACCGCCGACAAGACATAGGGTACTCTTCGCAATAGCACCGGTATCTTTATTTCACTATAGGTTATCGCAAAATGCAGCCAGAATGCTCCCACAAAACAAATTCCAACATTTCCCACGAGATAGGAACCGACCATCTGTGCCGTTGTATCAGACAACAGAATCAGAATCTGGGACACGCACCAAAGGACTACCATGGTCTGGCAGCCCACATATTGATAATTTGCTTTCTCTCTTTGCCCTTTCAGGAGCAGTACCGCCATACTGACGGTGACTGCCCCGATCACAAGAATATATAACACTCCTAATATCAAACTCATATTTCTCTCCTGTTATTTCCGTTCTTTACGGATTGCTAATGCAATCAGAGCCACCCCTGCTGCAAACAGGTATACCCACCATTCAATGTTACGCCAGAATTCCCATGTTACATGGAATACCATGAGAACCAATACCACAACCGCCAGTATACCATACCCACGGTTCTCTGTTACAACTGCTACACCAAGCATTCCAACTGCAGCGATACACACAAGCAGCGCATGTAACAAACCACCTTCTGTAAGATTATACAATAACAGCACGGAAAACAAACCAACGGTGAACAGCAACTGTACCCAACGGATTTCTCTTTTCTTATCATACCAAATGCGACCTAAAAGAACAATTCCCAAAGCGAAAACAATTGCATGGATTTCCAGGGCAAATTCTTCCAACAGATCCGATTCACAGATTGTGTGTACGAGCTGCCATCCAATGTACTGAGTGACCGTCCAGCTTACCATTTTTCCCGCTTTTCCTCTGGAGCGATACAGCAGAAATGCCAATATGCACGCCACTGCAAGATTCCCAAAGTAAGCAACTTTGTATTCTGTTTCATCTAACCAATATAGAAACTGGTTTGCTAACACCTGCCATACAAACTCTATGATATGTAAGATATAGAATACCAGATTGGCAATCCGTATGCTTCTGTCTCTTTGGGCAGATACGTAATGATAATCCAGCACACCAAATACCAGAACCAGAAGGGCAAATATCAGATTATATGCATTCCAATCATCCTCTGTAAATGCTATCATTCCAAGAACTGCTGTTACATCGGTCATGATTGCAGCCATCACATAATCAAATACTTCCTTTGTCCGGCCAAACCGAAAAGTCACCAGGAACAAGACCACCAGCCCTGCACAAAATGCCAGTTCCTTTGCATGCTCTATATAAGCATACATGGAAAGAAGAAACAAACCGCCAAAGCAGGATCCTAAATAATACATAGCAATCCGCACCTTTGGAAACTTCTGTACCCGTTCCATGTTAGCGTAACCGGCAAAACATCCAATGCCTCCCGCTAATATCATTCCCTGTTTCACCAGAAGGGGAATACGCTCCCATGCATTGCTGATAAATATAGCACCGGATATCACAATAAATAACACCCCTACCACCAATTGTAACATAATCATATGATCCTTTTTCGTTTCCATTTTCAACACATCCTTTCTGTTTTTTGTTGATAATGTTATTATACGAAAAAGGCAGATTGCCGGTTAGATGTCATCTGTCACCAACCCACGCAAAAAGAGAGTGACATTTGTCACTCCCTTATCTTCACACAAACAAATCATCCATTGTTACTACTGACTGGATATTTCCCGCATAAGAATTGCTTACAAGACCATACGTCGTTATCAATGTAGGATAGATTGCATACTTTGTTCCAGTCACCAGCACTAAATCATTCATTTTGCGCCGGATACTTCTGTCCACCTTCTCTGTTGCCGTGTACTCTGAGCCAGAGTACTTCATTTCACACAAATTGATTACTTAATGTATCGATTTTTGCAAAATTAAGTGGAGTTTAATCCATCAATTACAACTTCTGCTACTCTTCCTCCAACTTGATCGACAACTTCATTCCCATAGCCGCTGCCACCTTAACCATCATTTCTAATGTTGGATTATACTTTCCGCTTTCAAAGCGTGTGATATTTGTCCTTGGAACACCCACTTTTCTGGCAAGTTCCTCCTGTGTCATCTTCTTACTCTTACGATATTTTACAAATTGCTCTATTACCTCTTCCTTGGCACGGTTCTGCTCATACTCAATTAATATCTTCTCTCCATTATTATCATAAATGTAGTCCATTATGATTCTTGAATCCATTTTATCTACCCCTCTGTTTGAATATAATATCATTAAAGCTTTTCCTTAGGAAATTACGCTTTTATTATTGAAGATTCATTATATGTATTGCACGCTGACTCTAATTCTATAAAATTAAGACAATCTTTTCTTCTCTTAAAATACTCTCCCGATTTATATTTGTCATACAAAACATTTGCTTTGTTGACTATAACATCTTTATTATCATTGCACCAATCAAGTTCTTTCTGTAAAGTTATTTTTCTCTTTTGTGTCTGTTCACTATCGTGTTTTCTAATTCTTGTATCAACTTTTGAAAGTTGTTGTATCCCAACCGGTATCATTCTGCTGAAATTGATTGCAGCAATGAGTTCCCCATCTACAATAATTCGAGAAAAGTCTATCTTGTCCGACATATTCTGATGTATATCCTTGACCGACGAAAGCGGAATGCAGTATTTGCAATTGTCACAGGTTACTATTATTCCAAGATATGGACGACTCTGCTTTCCAACTTGCGGACTGACGCTATAAACTCTTTTATCTATAATTTTGCAAATTGCGAATATACTTCATATCTATCCAATATAAATATAATTTCTCATTTGTCATAAATCTCTCCTCATAAGTCAAAAAGGCTGTGTACATACACAGCCTTTGTCATAGTCCACCATATAGGCGGCTCTACTCTGTTTAATTGTCCACTTCCATCGGCAGGACTCTCCTCTTGGCTATAATTATATCAAATCATATGATGCTGTCAACACAAATTTTGAAAACAATAATGTAATTATGAGTAAAACATCTGTTTAATTATGCCCCGTTCGCTCTGCTAACTGATTTTTAAATAAACTTTTGAGAAAGTCTTGCCTCAACCATCGCACGTATAACATCCAACTCTGGCTGAATTGCCTCATATTCTTTTTTTATCTCTTCATCTTGTAATTGTTCCTCTAAAAAATCATCATACTCTATCATTTTTTTAATCCTTTCCCAACATTCCTTCTATACTGCTTTACCTTCGTTATCTCCGCTTTGGATGTTTTCTGTGTTTTTTAATAAGCATAAGTGATACACTTATAGTACCATTTATGATACCATAAGTCAACTATTATCTGTTTTTTCTATAACTACAAAAAGGCTGTGCATGCACACAGCCCTTGTCATAGCTCACCATATTGGTGACTCTACTTTATTTTATAATTTTTTAATAGGAAACTCATGTACACGAAATGGCAACTTGCGTTGTGTGCTATTGTTTAAAAGACAATTTGTGATAGACTATTTCAAAGGAGGTGCCTGACTTGAAAATAACAGTAGATATTAATGAAAAATTAGATGATACCGAAATTACCATTCATTGTAAACAAATAACACTAAACATCGAAAATATAATTGCAACGTTGCAAATGATGAATCAGCAGATGGTTGCTACATCCATCAATGTTCCTGTAATGATGGTACTTTCATTTTTGCCTATGCTTTCCATGTTTAACGATACAATCAAATCTTTTTCAAAATACATATTTTCTGAGCAGTTATATCTTCTTGTAAACAACTTAGAAAACATAAAAATTTCTGCAGAGACAGGGATAATAATGGCTTGTAATATTCTTGCAATATCATTTTTATTTTGGTTAGCATACAAAAAAGTATTCTGCAATAAATAAAATCATATATTAATCAAATTTATACACCATAATAAATTCTTCTCCGCTCTCACATACGATTTCAAACCCAAGCTGCTTATACATTCTTACTGCATAATTCGCTTTTTGCACTGCCAATGAAATCGTATAATTCATTCTCTTTATTCCCTCTTATATATCGTTCAACCTATGTATGATATCCTGCTGTATACTCTCTCAGGAAAACCATTCTGCATTTGCTCTTATCGCAAACTATTCATATCTGCTGCTATCTACAAATATTGTAACAGAACCATTTTTCTCTTTAAAACTACAACTTTCTCCACAATTAATGGTAAAACTGCTGACTGCCTCACCAGTTCTGCTATCTGTAACTTCCTCACTGCTTGAAATTGTTACAACTCCGTCGTGGGTGATTTCTTCAATCAATAGTGTTACAGAATCCAGAGAAACCGTATCCCCTTTTGAATATTCCTTCGAATCAACAAAGACATCACTGGTTTCTGCATTTACCTCTTCCACAATTCTTATTGTTGCCCATGTATGTGCATCGATATATTTCCTTACAGGGCTATAAAATGCAAAATAGAAAATCGCAGCCAGAATAATAACAATACCTACGATAATGGCTACTATTTTTTTGATACTTTTCTTCTTTTCCATTTTACTTCTCCCGTCTTTTACTTAAAACCACCAGCCAAAATACTACCGTCCATACCAAGCCCCAAAGGAATACATACAATACTGCCGATTTTACATAGGAAATCTCCTGAACCATGACCATAGAATAATTCTCAGATACTCCCACATTTTTCGCCATAAACTTTCCAAATCTCCATTTTTTGCAGAAAACAAAACTGCCGTATCCACCTTAATATTCGTACAAACCAAATCTCCTTTGATTCCCCAGTCAAAATCCACAAAGTTATCATCCAGCAGCGTTCTAAGCTTTAACACTGCTGATATCTTCTCCGGCTTATCCATTGTTTTTACATACTCTTCAGGATAAAGAAGCGACTCTGCCTTCTGGACATAATTGGTAAGAATGCCAATCTGATCATACATCACTTCTTTCACAAACAACGTAGCAATCCCATTCATTACCAGGGCTATCAATACCATTCCAGCAAACCATATGATAATATTCTTAAAAATCTTCCCCTTCATGACTACCTCCCCACTTCAAAAAACACTTGCTATACCGACAATCAACAATGTCGCATTCCAACGCATTACCCATAGTCCTTCTCATACAACCGCTATCCTACAACGACAAATCCCTCTTGGTAAACCAGATTGCTCCCGCTGCCGAAAGCACAACACTAATTACAAGCAGAATAACGCAGGGCAGTACCGCCTCACTGTTCCCTGCAACGAGCTTATCCGCCGGCAGCAGAGAATAAATGGTGGCATACTTGAAAAACTCCAAATCCTCTCCCATGTTTCCCATCATGTTAAAGAAAAAAAACAGAATCGGAACACCGGCACCAAAGAAATAATAATACTTTGCATCACTGAAAATGCAGGCTGCAAGGAAGGTAATGCTTGCCACGGCAAACCACAGCATAAGGGTTCCGGCATTTAAGCAAAGATATTTGTCTACATCCATCTCCTCCGGGAACATCACATTGGCGGATACAATCCCCACCACCGTTACGCAAACCATCAACAGAAAAAGCCAGACATACAAAGACAATAGCTGTGTTACAATAATCTTTCCTCTGGAATTCGGTGTCGCCAGAATTCCTGCCATGGAACCATTATCAATGAATCCCATAACCAGCTTATTTACGGCAATAATAATAAAAATCAACGGAAAAAGCAGCATAATAAATCCATACAGATATACCTTTATCCACTCTAACAAAGAGGTTGCTATTCCGCCCATTCCCATCGCTGCCATCATTTCCGGCATCATTTCACGGTACGCATCAAACATTTTTGCAATCTCGGGGTCATACATATAAATGATAACCGTTGTATACATTACCAAAAAGGCAAAGATAATAATAAATGGTACGAGACAGGTCCTAAAATTATGTTTTAACATTGGAATACTAAGCATCTTTTTCTTCCCCCTTTCCATAGTAATGCAGGAATACATCTTCCAAACTCTGGGTAGCAATCTGCAAATCCACCGGCTCGTACTGTGCCAGTATTTTCAGGCTGTCTGAAACATTGTTGTTTACCAAAATCTTTACAACTGCACCATCCACCGACTGTATCGCAAGCTCCGGCTGCTTAGATAGTTTGTGTGCCTGCTCTTCACCCGAAAGTGTAACCGTATAAACCTGGTTCCGTATCTTCGAAAGCTCTGTCATGTCCACCGTATCCACAATTTCTCCCTGGCGGATGATGGCGGTACGGTCACAGGTACGCTCCACCTCTTCAAAAATGTGGGAGGACATCAATATGGTAGTTCCCTTTTTCTTTTCCTCCAGAATTAAGTCCACAAAGCGGTTCTGCATCAACGGATCCAATCCACTGGTAGGCTCGTCTAAAATGATGACCTCCGGCGAATCCATAAATGCCGTTACCAGGGCAATCTTCTGCTTCATACCCTTGGACATTTTACGGATTCTCCCCGTGGGATTTAACTCAAACATCTCAAGCAGTTCCTTCATTCTGGTATCGTCCCTCATGCCACGTAATTGAGCAATGAACTGAATATACTCCATACCCTTCATGTTCTCCACAAAGGCAATCTCTCCTGCCAGATACCCAATGTGCTTGTGAATCTCTTCAGCCTGACGGAAACAGTCCATTCCCAGCATCTGAAGAGAACCCTTGTCTGGTTTCACAAATCCCAGAAGCTGACGTATGGTAGTACTTTTTCCTGCTCCATTTGGTCCAAGATAGCCAAACACTTCTCCTTTTTTTACAGAAAAACTGATGTCAAACACACCCCTTCCCTGCCCAAAATCTTTTGTTACATGGTCAATCTCAATCGGCTGCATAATCCTTCTCCCCTTCCTTAAACTGCTCTAACATATCATTCAAATTCCTTGTATCAATATTCCTCTTTATCTTATTAATCAGGAATACGCACCAGTATGCAAATACAAAAAATGCGAAAAATAATACCGTTACCAGTAACTTTTTATCAAACCATCCAAACACATAAGATGCTGCTGTATAAATGCTGCTGCAAAGCATGGTTTTCAAGAATTCTATTATACCAAATGTCTCTGCCTCATCAAAATTATCCAGACAATAGATTTGCAGATAGCCCATCAGATAGGTAGAGGCTATCATTTCACACATATAAAGTACACTCGCCTGAAATACACCCTTGCATGCCAGATAAATACAATAAAATACAAGAATACTGTAAAAATACAGGCACGCCTTATATTCAATGGATATCTCCTTGCTCAGATAGGAATTCCAGTTTTTCTTGTAATTTTCAATGAAGCTGCTTTTCTTTTTACTGGTTTTTACGGAATGTTTCGCTTCCCTACTCATCTTCTCTTCCTCCCTTCAATATCTGTCTTAAAATTCTTGCATATCGTCTGGATATCATAACCTGTTCCCCATTTTCCATGGTGGCACAAATACGGTTTCCCGGCTCACTTTTCAAATAGGATATTTTGTATATATTAAGCACCATGGACTTGGAGCACCGGAACATCCCCCGGTCTTCATAATGGATTGCCAGCCGTTCCAGGCTGTCATTTACTTTACACACCATATCCTTTAGATAAGCATAGGTTGTGCCATCCACACTTTCAAAATAAAAAATCTGTTCCGGCATCAAAAGAAAATGTCTTCCATCTGCATATCCGTCAATCCGCCTGCCAGCTGTCTGTACCATAGATGCAACAGCCTCTATCTCTTCATTCATCTGCTGGTAACGGATGATTACCTCATCCTCACCCTCTGTAATTCTTTTCATGGTAAGTTTCATAACTCTTCCCCTTCGTATCTTTCCGCATTCGCACATTTGCCTGCAAGCAGTCAATGGCTTCACACGAAAGCTGGACTCGTGCTTATATATTTACTATAAACAAAAATAACGGTTCACGCAATAGCGGAACCGTTAAGTTGCATTTTTCATGCTTTAAGCTGCAGTATGTATTCTATTGTTTTACCATGTACGGGAATTCATTTCTCTGAACTGTGCAACGGTAGGCGCATGAGAATTCAATCCGCCATCCACATTGACAACCTGACCGGTTACATATGCGCTCTCATCCGAAGCAAAGTATACGCACATATGTCCGATATCCTCTGGACATCCATAACGGTTCACCATAATATTACTTAAGAAAATATCCTTAAGTGCCTGAGGTACATGAGCCTCGTTCTGCGGGGTAACAATTAATCCCGGACGGACACAGTTACAACGAATATTCTCTTTGCCATACTGTAAAGCAGTGGACTTCGTCAACATATCCACTCCGGCTTTTGCGCAGGCATACGCTGTAGAGCCAAGATCTCCTCCACAAGAAGCCATAGAGCCGATATTGATGATGGATCCTCCTCCATTCTTCTGCATATAAGGAAGAACACATTTGGTGGCATAGAAAGTTCCACGCATATCACTCTGGAAGATGGCATCCCACATTTCCAATGTTAATTCATCCACACGGCCATCCTTTAATCCTACATTGGCAGCATTATTGACAAGAATATCAATCTTACCAAATTTGTTGACAGTATCTTCAAACAGCTTATCCACGCTTTCCATCACCGTCATATCCATAAAATGATACCACGCTTCTCCACCTTCTTCGGCAATACTGTCCACAACGGCCTGTCCTTTCTCCTCCCGTCGTCCACAGATTACTACCTTTGCTCCCTCTGCAGCAAACAATCTGGCAATACCCACACCAATACCACTGGTAGAACCTGTTACAATCGCAACTTTGTCTTTCAATCTGTCCATGACTCTATTCCTCCTTACATTTATTGTTATAGCAGTTCTATTCTGCTACAATCTTCACTCCATATTCCGTCATCGCTTTCTTGATCTTTTCAACACTTGACGGTTCTGCTTCTGTCATCGGCATTCTCACATATCCATTGCAAAGACCTGCCAAAGCAACTGCTTTCTTCACCGGAATCGGATTCACTTCACAGAACATGGCATCGCAAAGATCAATTGCTTTTAACTGCAATGCAAGAGAACCTGCAACATCCCCATCTAAATACTTCTGTACCATATCATGGGTATCCTCCGGAATAATATTGGCAGTAACAGAAATCACACCCTTACCACCTAACGAAAGCAACGGTACCACCTGGTCATCATTACCGGAATAAATGTCGATACATCCATCTGCAAGCTGTGCTAACTTTACAACCTGTGAAATGTTACCGGAAGCCTCTTTGATGGCCACAATATTCTTGACATTCTTAGCTAATGTAACAGCAGTTGCCGGCTGGATATTACATCCCGTTCTACCCGGAACATTGTACATAATAATCGGAAGATCTACCGCATTTGCAATCGCAGTATAGTGCTTGATGAGGCCCCCCTGTGTTGCCTTGTTATAATATGGTGTTACAACCAAAAGAGCATCTGCACCAACCTCCTGTGCTTCCTTTGAAAGCTTAATTGCTGTCTCTGTACAGTTAGAACCGGTTCCTGCAATCACAGGGATTCTCTTTGCTGTATATTCCACACATTTTGCAATCACTTCCATGTGTTCTTCCTCTGTCATGGTAGAAGCTTCACCGGTTGTTCCGCAGATTACGATGGCATCTGTCTTGTTTGCTACATGATACTCCACTAACGACTTCAACTGTTCAAAATCAACTGCTCCGTCCTCTTTAAATGGTGTTACTAATGCTACTGCTGATCCTGTAAAAATTGACATACTCTCTTCTCCTTTTCTTACATAATAATCACTTAGGCGTTTGCGAAACTCCTGCTTCTTCTATAAACGTTGTGCAATTGCCTATATAATAATCACTTATGATCGTGTAGGCTGACTCCTACTCGATGCACGAACAAACGCTCCGCCGGCAGTGCCAACGAAGCGTATCCTTCTTCTATTCGTAGCACTCCACCTGATTCCCACTTACCGGAATTCTCTCTCGGTGACAGACATACAGTTCTTAACTGCACATCCAGACAGAACACCTATAAGGAGATGTTCCTCTTCGGCACGAGTCCCTTTCACAATTCTTCCTCCATCCTTATCTGTCCAAACTGCTACTGATGACACATGCGCCTCTACACATCGACGTAACATCTATTCATATGACTAAAACAATAATAACACTATAAACTTATACTGTCAACCAGAACTATGTTCCGAAAGCCCCCATTTCATTCAAGCCTTTTCCACAACCGGTGTCACCTATTCATGCTCGATTAACGCTTCCTCTGGTATATAGAATCTCCACATTATATTTATGACATCCCCATCTATCGGAAGCCAGTTTTTCGCATACTTTCCTGTAACCGGCTCCTTCTCCCCACCTGCTCACCTTTGTTTTTTCGCGGTAGTCACTTCCCGGGGTTACCAGATCCTTCGGCATATTTACTGTGTCAGAGAAGACTGTCCTGACCAAATTATTAATTGTAATCTTTTACACGGAAGATATAAATGTATGTTTCTATGGTAAATCAATAGCTACCTTACTTTAATAGTTACAAGCTTGGTCGCCTTTTCATATTTTTCTGTCTTACTTGCCGTGATAATAATCTTATACACACCTTTCCTGCAGCCCTTCTTGAGTGTCACCTTGCCAGACTTTGATACAGTAATACATTTCTTTGAACCTTTCGTTACTTTGTATGTAAGTTTTCCATCACCAGTCGTTTTCGCTTTCAGAGAGAATTCAACCTTTTTCTTCTTTAAGTTTTTCGCTTTATACTGCTTACATTTCCGGAATGTGATATTTTGAATATAAGTTTTTTCTTCTGTTGCATCGAAAGACGGTGCTTTCGTACTTTCCTGTACGACTGGTATAATCCAACTACCTTTCTGAATCTCATTCTGACCGAGTGCATCGCTGAAATACTTGTTACATACGGAACATGTATAGTACTCCGTATTACCATTTTCTGTTGTCGTTGCCGGAATAGCAGCTGTTTTCACAAGATTATGTCCAAGTGCAGGGACGTTTTCTGTTCTCATCACTTCCCCACAATCTTTACATTTATATACTACCTCACCCGGATTTACACAATCTGCCGGAATCGCAACGGTTCCATCATCTGCCGCATGAACATGTGGACGTTCTGATACATTTATTTTATAGGTTCCGGTAAATCTATAGTATTGAAGAGTGACCTTTTGAGACTTTGTTGTGGGTTCCGATGTATCAAATCCACTTACCTCTAATTCATCTGGATCAACAAGCAGTATATAATAATATTTTGTTCCATCTTCATTAACAAAATAAATAGTGTCATCATCCAGATAAACAGGATCTGCATCATAATCTAATGTATAATAATCTATTTGACTTTCTATCAGTTCTTCATTCCCCTTTACAATCGCAACAATATTTCTTCCGGTAAACATTGCCCCTGCTAAATCAATGTCATCCCCTACATAGTAATCCGTTTTCAACCAGGATTCATTAAATAAGCCTTGATAATCCTTGCCTTTATTGTAATCATACATTTTATCGTGTTCTTTATAATAATCAAAAACAGTATTCTTTAATTCCGGTCCATTTTCTGACATATTCCATATATTATCAAAATCAAATCCGACAAAGGTTTCCTTTGAAGAAATGGCAGAAATGGCAAAGGATGTCATGCCATCCCATTCCTCTTCTTCTGCCAATCCATTTTGTACGGTATTTAAATAATATGAATTCGTTGAAACAATTCGGTCCAGGGTTCCCGATGATGTTTTCGCTGCCAGTCCGCCTGCCAAATCTCCGGATATATCACCAGTATTGTAACATTGATCGGCATACGAACAATCCACTTCAGCAACAATACCTCCAGCATACTTTCCTTTCACCGTTCCTTTGTTATAGCAGGAATATCCCTTAAAATTACATCCCATTGCCGTTATTCCTGCCGCAAACACCGGACTCTCTACCGTACCTTCATTCATACAATAATACGTTTCCTGTCCTCCACCGGCAATACCGCCAGCGTACCCATCACTTGTGTTTACAATTTTAATATCTCCCTGATTCTTACAACATACAATTTCGCCGGGATTTGAAGCTACAATACCACCAGCCATTGTATACCTATCTCTTTCGGTTGGATATAAAACACTTACGTTTGCAGCATTTGTACATTTTGCGACAAGTCCTTCGTTATAACCAACTACACCACCTGCAAAACCATCCGTGTTGACAACAATTTCACCACTGGTATTGCAATCAAAGCGACCGCTTCCCTGAGTAAGATAATCAGAATCCTTTGTTGTAATGTTTTGCTTTAAATTCACAATCTTATGTCCATTTCCATCAAAAACTCCTGAATAGCAACTTCCATAATCAACATAGCCGGTAAGTGCATTAAATCGGCCTATGGGTTTCCATCCCTGTCCATTATTATAAAATATTCCACCTTCCGCAAAATCAGGATCCTCAAAAACAATATCCTTCGTTAGTATGTAGCACGCACTCATGTTATCACGCACTGCATTCAGTTGTTCCTTTGTTTCAATCTGATACGGATCCGCTTTTGTTCCACTTCCGCCTGCAAATACACTTTGAACTCTGAAATGACATATTTTGTCATTCAGAAACAAAATCAAAAGATTTTTTAATTAGCTAATGTCATAAATATATTTCGATTTAATTCCATCCTCTTATATTTTCTCCTCTCATATTTTTATTTTAAAACGAACATAATAATCAAATCTTGGGATATTGTATTTATCATTCCATTATTATTTTAGTACAAATATTTACTAAAATCAATAGTAAACATTTGTACTAGCTATAATATACATATCATATTATAATGGATGGGATTTGAATGAATTATATCAGACAGATAAAAAATTTAAGACAAGATTCTGATTATACCCAAGACTATGTTGCACACTATCTAGGTACCTCTCAAACTATGTACGCACGTTATGAACGCGGTGCAAACGAACTACCAATTCGACACTTAATTGCTCTATGCAAATTATATAATGTAAGTGCTGATTATATTTTAGGACTTGATCCAAATAAAAGAAAATAGCCGTGTGCACTTCCCATTCTTTCTCTTCATTAAAATATCAAGATTATTTGTATTCTTATCATTCACGCAAAATACCCGGAACGACTTTTCAATTCATTCCGGGTATTTTATTACTATTCTCTATTGTTCTATCCCTAATTTGCCTCAATGTGTGACAACATAGAGGCCTTTTTCTTAATTGCATCAGGACAACAACGCCCTGTTAATATCAACTTCACTTTGCTGTCAGATGACAACAATTCCTCAAAATCCTCCGTAAAGAGAATATTGTAATCCATCAAACCTAACACTTCATCCAGAATTACCACATCGGCACTTCCTGTATCTATTACTTTCTTTGCATAATGAAAACTATTCTTCACCTTTGCCCGCTGTTCTTCCCTCTCTTCAACAGTCAACTGGCCAAATGGCTTCTCACTATTCTCAAATGTAAAAAACTTAATCTCATCAATCCGGTCTAAGATGCTATAATCTGCATCGCTTCCCTTTAAAAACTGCACAATTGTCACGGTCTCCCCAGCTCCCGCTGCCTTTACCGCAAGCCCCATGGCTGCAGCAGTCTTACCATAACCGGCACCGTAAATAATATGTACATTTTCCATATTGTCCACCTCATAAAATCTGTATACTCCATACACGAGCTACAATAATATTTCCTTATGGCTTTCTCTTGTTATGTAATATCTGTTTCACAAGATTTCCCAGAAGTACGACTATCCTAGCATATTCTTCCAGAAAATGCAATCTTTTCTAATAAAATGTTGTCAATGATTTTATTATTCTAAGCATTCCATCTTACTGACGGACACTTCATAAGCAATCCGGTTAATCACTTCATCATTTTCCAACTTCTTCTGATATTCTCGGCTCTGAATTCTTCCCCAGATGGCAACATGTTCCCCTACCTCTAATTTACCGGCAAATCTTGCATTTCTTCCCCAGCAGATGCAAGGAATATAATCTGACTTGCCATAGGCGCGGTTCACAGCCAACAACACATCTGCAATCTCCCTGCCTAATGGCGTCATACGATAAATTGGCGCCTTACAAATATATCCATCTAAATAGATTTGATTGGGATGCTGCATTTCCTCCCCATCTTCTAATACATTCAATTCCCTGACAAACAAAGAAAGTATCAACCGGTTCTTTGTCTCCTCGTGTTTGTTATAGGACCGGAACTGTCCTTTTGCTTCAATATGCTCACCAATATGGGACTGGTGCACATCAATCAAACGGTCTGAGACCATTAATGGAATCACATCCGTTGCATCACTTAAGCGGTTCACCAAAAGATCTACCATATAAAATCCTTCTCCAAATATCTCATGGCTAAAGGAAAATTCGGAAATAATCTCTCCTGCTACCACTGCCTGATTGTTACTTAATGCTTTTTCTGTCATGTTCTTTCTCCTTCCATGTACCTCATAATTCTTGTTGCACAATAAATGCCAAACACCACATATTGTGTTCAAACGTCTGAAAAACATTTATCATGTACTATATATTAGTACAGAAAGTCGATTTATAGAACGGGTATTTTTCTTCTAAAAAGGACTAGTTTTGTCGGTATTTTGTATTTCTTTGTCGCATTGCTTCGTACATCAATACAGTTGCCGCAGTTGCGGCATTTAAAGACTCCACTTTTCCCATCATAGGAATCTGAATCTTGTATTTTGTCGTCGTCGAAAGGGCATCTGTTAATCCATTTCCTTCGTTACCAATGCAGAAAATTGTCGGTTTTACATAATCATAGTCGTAAAAGCTTGTTCCTTGTAAATGGGCACTGTAAGTACCAATATTTTCTTCTTTCATCCTTCCGACCCATTCTGTCATATTTTCGACATAACAAAACGGTACACGGAATATAGAACCCATGGTTGCACGCACCACCTTGGGATTATAGATATCCACCGTATCTTTGCTCATCACGATTCCGGTCACACCGGCCCCCTCCGCTGTCCTCACAATGGTTCCCAGATTGCCCGGATCCTGAAGATTCTCCAGGGCAAGGATGAGGGGTGGATTGCCTCCCCTGCCGGTACATACTTCCTCTAATGTATACTGTTGTTGTTTGACTAAGCTGATGACACCCTGAGGTGTCTTTGTGTCCGAAACAGATTCCATGACATGCTCCGCCACCAACTCATAAGATATGTCTGTAAACAATTCCTCATTCTTCTGAAAGAAATTCTTAGTCACAAAGGTTTCCACATGAAGTTTCTTCGGTATTTCAGAAAACATTCGGATACCTTCTACCAGAAATACACCCTGTTTTTTACGTTCTTTTGCACTCTTCATGCATTTTGTCAGTTTTTTAATTTTGCTGTTTGATGTACTGGTGATCATACCATTACCAACCTTCTTTTTCTTTATCGTCCCGGCTCCCATTTTTCCTGATAGCATAATACCTTGCCATCCCCTAGCAACCGTTTTAATTCTTCTATCGCACCATCCTGCGCATTCAGGAAAAATTGTCTGCCCAAATCTTTGCTCTGGTGCTCTTCTTTTAGGCACACAGTCACCGGACTATTGCCCGGATATTCATCAATAATGGCATAAATGGCACTTTCTTTCTCCCTGAAATCAGCCTTATTCAGACACTGTACATAGACATGCTTCGGCACCTCGTCAAATGGTACCGCCCTCTCTAATAACAGTTTGCCCTCATCCTCACTGATGGATGCTCTTCCGTATACAAATATTTTGGAATCCATCTCTAATATCTGCCGATACTGCTCATATTTCTTTGGAAATACCACCACTTCAATGGAACCTAACAGATCCTCTAAGGTTATAAATGCCATATTCTGATTGGTCTTTGTCATTTTCACCGTCTTTGCCGCAATCATGCCTCCAACGGTGTACAGAATCTGATCTTTTGCCACAGTTTCCCCTGTATCCGGATCCGGCAAAAAGTCATGGGTGGTGGCACTGATATTACAATCCATCAGTTCCCGGTAATCTTCTAACGGATGTCCACTGACATACACCCCTAACACTTCCTTCTCGTAAGCTAACATTTCTTCTTTTTCATACTCTGGTACATCGGGATATCTGACATCAAAATCCTTTCTCTCTTCCTCTCCAAGGAAGTCCATTAGAGACATCTGTCCCGTCATAGCGCTCTTCTTCTCCTGATTCACCTGGTCAATCAGTTGTACATAGATCATCATCATCTGTCGACGGTTTGCCGGGAAACAGTCAAGAGCACCGGATTTGATAAAACTTTCAATGGTTCTCTTATTCACTTCTTTGTTCGATAGCCGGCTGATAAAATCTTTCAGATCTCTGTATTTTCCATGAGTTTCTCTCTCATCCACAATGGCATCAATCACAGGTCGTCCCACACTTTTAAGTGCAGAAAGTCCGTATCGGATTGCATGCTCTGATACCGAAAACTCACTGTATCCTTCGTTGATATCCGGTGGAAGAATCTGAATTCCTAACTTTCTACAATGTGCAATATATTCCGAAACTTTGTCCGTCCGGTCCAGCACAGATGTGATCAGGGCCGCCATGAATTCTTCCGGATAATGACATTTCAAGTATGCTGTCTGGTACGCCACCACTGCATAGGCAGCAGCATGGGACTTATTAAAGGCATACTTTGCAAAATCTATCATTTCGTCAAATATCTTATTGGCAGTCTTCTCGTCAATGCCACGGCTGATACATCCGGGAACATGTTCTTCCTCATTCCCGTATACAAAGTTCTGACGTTCCCGCTGCATCACATCGCCCTTTTTCTTGGACATGGCACGTCGAACGAGATCACTTCGTCCCAGGGTATATCCTGCAAGCTCCATTACAATCTGCATAACCTGCTCCTGGTATACAATACAACCATAGGTAGGCGATAAAATCTTTTCCAATTGAGGACAATCATAAGTAATACTTTCCGGATGCTCTTTTCCTTTAATATAAAGCGGAATAAAATCCATGGGACCCGGTCGGTATAAGGAGATACCTGCTATGATATCTTCAATATTCCGCGGCTTCAGTTCCTTCATAAAACTCTTCATGCCATTACTTTCTAACTGAAAAATGCCATCGGTCTGCCCGGTACACAACAGATCATATACCTCTGGGTCCTCCATATTCAGATGGTCGATATCAATGTCGATTCCTCTGCTTTTTCTTACATTTCTCACCGCATCCTGAATAACAGTAAGCGTTCTAAGACCAAGGAAGTCCATCTTTAACAGGCCCAACTCTTCAATTGTCGTCATGGTGAACTGCGTCGTTATGGCATCCTCGGAACCTCTGGAAAGCGGTACAAATTCATCGATGGCTCTCTGACCGATTACCACACCTGCCGCATGCATGGAGGCATGTCTTGGAAGTCCTTCTAACTTCTGTGACATATCCAGCAGATAGCGCACATCCGACTCTTCCTCATAGGCTTTTTTCAAGTCTGCAGAGATACCTAATGACTCCTTAATCGTAGGATTATGCCCATTCTGCCCCATCGGGATCATTTTTGCAATCCGATCCACTGCAGCATACGGCATATCCAATGCACGTCCCACATCCCGGATTACCATACGGGCTGCCATTGTTCCAAAGGTTACGATCTGAACTACCTTTTCTTTCCCGTATTTCTGTACTACATAATCAATGACTTCCTGCCGTCTCTCATAACAGAAATCCACGTCAATATCCGGCATAGTGACACGTTCCGGATTCAAAAAACGTTCAAAGAGCAGATTAAAACGGATTGGATCAATATTCGTGATTTCTAAACAGTAGCTGACAATGGAGCCGGCTGCAGAACCACGTCCCGGTCCCACTGCAATTCCATGATCTTTTGCATATTTAATAAAATCCCATACAATCAGAAAATAATCCACATAGCCCATCTTTTCAATGGTAGATAATTCATAATCCAGGCGTTCCTGCAACTCATCTGTCACGGGATTATATCGTCTATGCAGTCCCTCTTCACACAAAGCCTGCAAATAGCTATAAGAAGTAAATCCCTCCGGCACCTCGTATTTTGGCACCTTCTGTTCCCCGAATACAATCTCTACATTACAGCGCTCCGCAATCTTTGCTGTATTCTCCAAAGCCTGCTTTGCATAGGGAAATAACAATTCCATTTCTTCCGGAGATTTGAGATAATACTGCCCCCCATCATAACGCATGCGATCGGTATCCGAAACTTTCTTTCCCGTCTGGATACAAAGCAGAATATCATGAGCCTCTGCATCCTCTTTTCTGACATAATGGATATCATTTGTTGCCACAAGAGGGATTCCGGTTTCCTGAGATAATCTCATAAGGCCCTGGTTCACCATCTGCTGGTCATCAATCCCATGATCCTGTAACTCCAAATAATAATTATTCTCTCCAAATATAGCAAGATGTTCCAAAGCCGCCTTCTTCGCTTCCTCATAAAATCCCTGTCGCAGACAAGTTGCCACCTCGCCTGCCAGACACGCAGAAAGCGCAATGATTCCTTCATGAAATTCTTCCAGCACTTCCCGGTCTACACGAGGTTTATAATAATACCCTTCTGTAAATCCACGGGATACAATCTTCATTAGATTGTGATATCCGGTATCATTCTCAGCTAATAACACCAGATGATAATAACGGTTCTCATTTTTACCGGCTTCCTTGTCAAATCTAGAACCCGGAGCCACATAGACCTCACAGCCGATAATCGGCTTAATTCCTTCTTTTTTTGCGGCCTTATAGAAATCAATCACACCATACATCACACCATGATCCGTGATTGCAATACTATCCATTCCTAATTCCTTCGTCTGGTGAATCAGATCCGGAATCTTAGACGCCCCATCTAACAAACTATATTCTGTATGCACATGTAAATGTGTAAAACTCATATCTTCTCTCTCCTGACTTCTTTCGTCAATATCTCCCGTCTTATATAGTCAAAGGTCGTCTCTTCCCCTTGTTCCGCTAACATGGTAAGAAGCTTCTCTAACAGTGCCGCTGATTCCGGGTGCAACAATGTCTTAGACTTCCCCTTATTATAATAATCGAGAGGCATCCGATCCGTATAGGTGCCCGGGTTATAATTCTTGCTTGCAGCAATCCGGTCACAAAACATCTCCACTACATATTTCACCGGCATCTTCATCCCTGTAATTCCACCATTTACCAGATCATAATCCAGCCAGTACTCCAGATGATGCCTGTTGCGACCCTTATGATGCAGCCATGCCGAGGTATATCCCTTATCCTCCCTCTCTGCATTGTTGGGACTGCGATTACCCTGATAATATTTCACCCCTACCATGAATTCCGTGGGACTATACTTAGACAAGTCGTGCAATAATCCCTGTTTGTACATTCCGAGACGGAAACAGTTACACATGACAAGCCATTTATGATGATTGATTGTTTTTAAATGCTTCCACCAGTTGGTATTCATGCGGTTTGCTCCTCCTTTTTTTCCTTTCCCGAAGCCGGACACGCTCGATAACTCCTTGCCCGGCTTTCTTTTCCCGAAGCCGGACACGCTCGATAACCTCCGGTTCTCTCGCTTCTGGGCTCTCGCCCAATAGAAACAGGTTCAGATAGTCCTCTGCAAGCTAGCTTACTCGGACTATCTGTACCTGTTTCTGCCCGGCTTCGTGCTTTCAAAAGTTCCAAAGTCCATAGAGTGGTATATTGAGTATTCCTTTGGAGAATCCCAGTTCGTCCAAAGAAATCCGGATTGCCATATGATTCTTATACTTAGCATTGAATACCTTCATACTTTGTGCTTTCCGATGAATACGTGACTGTACATCCACAGGCACCACCTCACCATCATCTTCAAATACAAAATCAACTCTTGCCGTTGCTCCGGAAATCCAGAAATATAAATTATCCACTGTATGATTCATCGTTAACTCGGATAACACCATCTGTTCTAACAGGGCTCCATTTACATCCTCCATAGGTTCCTTTGCAGACATCACCTGCTGATATCCCACTCCACACATCACACGGAGCAGGCCATGATCCAAATGGTACAACTCAAAGGATTTCTCATCGATCTGCAATGCAAGGGGAGCAATTCCATCTTTAATCCGGTTCACTTTACGGACAAGACCGGTATCCACAAGCCAGTTCACAGATTTCTCGTACTCCCTTGCTCTTGCCTTCTCATCCACATACTGATACATAAACTTACGATTATCTTTTTCCATCTGTGCCGGAATACTATTCCATATGCGCTCAACTTTCAAAGCATAAGCTTTTGGTACTTCCCGGTCAATATATTCTTTTGTCCGGATCAAAAGTGCTTTCAGTATGGCATCCACCCGGTTCAAATCCTTATTCTTCACATAATCCTGTACCACAATCGGCATTCCACCTACAATATAGAACAATTTTAGATATTCTGTAATCTCTTCGATCACATCCAAAGCCACAGGCTCAAGTTTCTGATTCTCAATATGCCTGCACAGATCCTGTGCCTTATTGGCATTTAGAAACTCTTCAAATGTCATCGGATATAACGTTAACTGATGCCATTCATCCTGAAACTCTGCTTCATGAACAATTTTTCCAACATTAGAACAAATGATACAAACAGGAAGCTCCGGTCTCTGTCGTTTCATACTCATAATAGCCTCAATGGCTTTGGGATACTGCTGTGCCTCATCAAACACAAACATTGTATTCTCTTCCTCGTAATGTTGGCTGCAAAACATGGATAATGCACCGATTAATTTGTCCGCTTTTACCTTATTTCCCTGTTTGAACAGAAACTGTGCTTCCTCATCCTTTTCCAGATTCACATAAACTAAATGTTTGAAAAAGCCCTGTCCAAAATCAATCATAGTCCAGGTCTTACCTACACCCTTTGCTCCTTTTAACACAAGCACCTTGTCCTGCGCCTTCTCATACCACTCTACCAAGTCATTCATAATAATCCGGTACATACCAAGCCCTCCTGTTATTCTTATTGCCTGCTTACAACCACGCCTTTTTCAGCCGCTCTACTCCATCCACAATCTCTTCATCCTTCAATCTTGCAAAACCGATTAATATTGTTGGAATCCGTTCCTTTTCCTCAATATAATAATCTGCTAACGCATAAACCTTCACCTGTTTTGCTGCCGCTTTTTTCACAAGTTTTCTTTCTATCTCAGCCGCCCGGTCTGTCTTATCTCCAAACGCTAGTAACAAATGCAATCCTGCACTTTCCCCTTCGATTCTGGCAGAAAAACCTGCACTTTTCAATTCCTGTAAGAGTTTTTCGTGTTTTAACCGGTAAATCTTACGCATCCGGTTCAAATGCCGCTCAAAATATCCCTGCAGGAAGAACTGACTGATTACACGCTGATCAATTCGGGAGACAGTTGAGAAATAGAAACCTGCCCGTTTTGAATATATCTCCATACACTCTTCCGGTAGTACCATATAGCTTAACCGAATCGCCGGTGCTATCACTTTCGATAAAGTCCCCACATAAATCACCTTACCAAAAGGATCCTGGCTTTGTAATGCCGGTATAGGCTTACCCGAATAACGGAATTCACTATCATAATCGTCCTCTATAATATATCGGTCTTTTTCTGCTGCTGCCCAAGCTAATAATTGCCGTTTCCGGTTTGCCGACATAACCGTTCCAAGTGGAAACTGATGAGATGGTGTCACGTACGCAATATTCGCGTTGGTATCCTTTAAGGCATCCATGCTCATTCCCTGGTCATCTACCGCAACCGGCACTATTTCATATCCAACACTGTCAAAGATAGTATAAGCCTGTGTATACGTGGGATTCTCCATAGCAATCACTTTGCCTTCTCCCATAATCCGGCTTAACAGAAGTAACATATAATCACTTCCTGCGCCAATCACAATCTGAGACACATCACACTGTACCCCTCTTGCCTGGTGAAGATATGTCTGAACAGCCTGCCGAAGTTCCAAATCCCCCTGATGATCTCCTGCTAAAAACAATTCCTTGTTATCGTCTATCAGACATTCTTTCATAAGTTTGCGCCATTTACTGTAGGGAAAATAATCCATATCCACTCCACTTAAGGAAAAATCCACCGCATAAGTCTGTTTTTTTTCTCCGAAACTGTCCAAAGCACTCTGCTTACTCTGTCTAGACACTGTATTATGATAATCATACCTTCCATCTGTCATATGCCAGCCATCATCATACAGATTCTCCAATGCACATACATAATATCCTTTTTTCGGGACCGATTCGATATATCCCTCCGAAAGAAGCTGTCCATATGCCATATCAATCGTATTCCGGCTAACCTCCAGGTAATTAGCCAGTCCTCTCCCTGATGGCAGCTTCGTTCCACAGGCGATATTCCCGTTACGGATCTCCTCTCGTAAGTATATATATATTTGCTCATATATTGGCACTTTACTCGCCGTATCTATCAATACCGTAATCATCCTTCACCCTGCCAAAGAAAGAGGGGCACACAATCATACCCCTCTTTCACTCCTCACCATATCTATCTTATACAAATATCAGACCGTCATCCTCATCATCTTTACTAATAGACAACATACTGTTATCACTTGTACCAGACATAAGCAATGTAAGACCAATATGTTTATTCGCCTTATCACCGGTTGCCACGTAAATCTCTCCTGATTCAACCAGAGTAAGAGCAATCTCAAGTGCCTGCTCCTTGAACCGCATCAACTCCCGACGATCAATGGAACTTAGCTTAAATAAATATTGATTCTTAGAACTGATCAACAGAATGCTATACCTATTATTACCCGCTTTCCTTGTGAGCATACCGGAACCGACCATTCTGGAATTCGCCACTAAGATCTCTGCATTCTCCTCACCCGCATATTCTTTGTAAATAAGATTAAATACCTTATTATATTCTTCCTCACTGTCTACACGTACCGGCATCTCTGCCACAGCAAACTCCACTGCAGAATCTGCAAAACGAATGGTTCCACCTTCATCATTGATCACTGCCGTACAACTTCTTGGTACCTGCAACCGGAAGAACTTATTCTGAATCACTTTTGAAGAACTATTCTCTACCGGATTCAAAAGTTCCTTGAACTTTTCTTCGATCAAATGCATGGAACTTAACGCATCCACATCGCCAGCCTTTACCACCTCTTTGAGACCTTCATATAAACTTCTGATCGAATCATCTAATACATCTACACTTTCCAGTACTTTCTTCACAGCCGGAATCGAACCCTTGCTTGCCACATCATAATACAACTTCAAACGCTCTGCATCCGTGACACCCTGTGAAATCTTGTGATCAATAACCTGATACAAATACTCCTTGCTGAAATCCTGATATCCTGCTTCGTATGCTTTGTAGAAATAATCAAGACTCTTAATCGGACCGTTGTAATCTTCTTCTTTCTCTTTTGCCTGACAATATGCGCCATATTCATATGCTGCCTGCACACTGCCTAACTCAATGGCCTTTAAGAAAGCCTGCTCAATCTCTTCATTGCTTGCAAAATAGAATACCTGCTCTTTCTTATTCATTGCCACCTTAAATGCCGTCTCTGAAATTCCTTCCTGTACTGCACGTTCCCATTTATCAATGGTGGACTGTAATTCCCCTGGCTCTCCTAAGCTCTCAATATCCCGGATATATGGTTCAGCCTCTACAATACCATTCTCCAATGCCCGTTTCAAATATTCTAATGCTTTCTCACCATCTCTCTTGCCGTTGTCCACCAACCCATAATAGTAGAATCGGCCTAAGTAAAATGGAACTCTCTTATGTTTCAGGCGATCCGCACTTTCATACCATTTCTTGGCTTCATTATAATTCTTTAATTGCTGGTCATAAATTGTACCAATTAAAAAGGCAAGATCCGGATCTTTATTGGATTCAAACAATTCCTTCGCATAACTGATTGTCTTCGAAATATCTCTGTATGGACTGTCCTCATCAAAATATAATTCAATCAAAAGATAGCTGGCCTTGGTACTTCCATTCTGCAAGGCGATCAATGCATTATCCATTGCCTTATCATAATCTTCCATATTGTAATAGTAAAGTGCCTCATTGTAATATTGAATCTCTGTACGATTCGCACTCTTATTACTCAATAATGTCGGTATCACAAAGGCAAAAGAATTGGCAACCTCAAAAATAATCTCATTATACTGCTCCATAATATCCATAGTGGAACATACGAAACGCAGGCATGCCCAACGGTTCTTCTGCTTAAATACAAATGTTACAATACCTTTATCCAGATCCTTATGATAGAATCTTGCAGAAATACCATTCGCATACTCCGTTATATATGGTGTGATATTCACATCACAATCATATGCCTCATTCTGATAATATAAATAATCATCAATCTTACGTTCAGATTCCTTTGGAACCGTTGTATATGTTACATAAATTGCAAAATCCGTATAAGTATGGCTCGGTGCATAATATTCCTCATCCGTATCTACATCAATACTCTTCACCCAGTCCTTTGGCAACTTATGAATATATCCTTCTACCTGATCATGAACATATGTATACTGATATTGAAGCTTCGTTGCATCATTGGGCTTATAGTGGAATTCCACACCCTTAGCCTTCCGACGCTCTGAAATCTGAGAATATATCTTATCCTTTTCCTCAAATTCAATACTGTCTGCATGCGTCGCATTATACTCAATCCGCTCTACCGCGGCTTTTGCCTTATCATCACCCTTATCCGCTAATTTCTGATACCATGACTTTGCCTTTTCAATATCTGCCGGAATCACAAAATCACTCTTTTGCCCATTCTCATCAATCCGGTTAAGACCCTTCTCATAAATATCACCCAGACGCAT
This sequence comes from uncultured Clostridium sp., assembly GCA_945915475.1. Lineage (GTDB taxonomy): Bacteria > Bacillota > Clostridia > Lachnospirales > Lachnospiraceae > CAG-590. The sequence goes on from CAMEFI010000022.1 coordinate 42,413, forward strand.
ATATGCCTGATTCACATCATATGTTGCGGCTTTCTCCAAATAGCTGATGGCCTTTGAAAAATTCTGTACATCTAACATCAAAAGACCTAACTTATATAACAGGTTACCATCTTCCACCAACTTAATATATCTCTCATAATACTTCGCAGCTAATTCCCGATCTACCTTTGCCTTAATATTCTGATACTTACCAGTCTCATACACCTCGCCCAAAATCTTAAGTGCTTCACATCCATATTGCTGGTACTGTGGCTCCATCATACCTATGTCTGCAATCTGATTGAGAGCCTTAATAGCTTCCTCCGAAATACCATGCTCAATTAATTCTTTCGCTTTATTGTACTGCTTCTCAACATTATTAGTCTGCTCCACTTCCGGTGTAGCAGTCTTCCTCATAAATGGAATCTTGTTCAGAAAATTCGAAAAACGCCCCATTCTTTTCACCTACTTCTTCTATAATCTATAAAATGGATACCCCATCAACACACGATCCAAACGGCAAATGAAACCGCAGTCACCCCTCTGACCTGGACCTAAATATAATTAGTTTTATTTTATCATACTGTATATTAAAGGGCAAGCAAAGAAAACCCACAATCTTTACAAAAATAAGAACGTCAAAGACAAGCTTCTTTGACGTTCTTAACAAAATGTTTCTTCACTTACAAAAGATGGTACGCAGCAGACCCAACTATATCAGCCTGCATTTCTTAAATAATCTACAAGATCCTCCACAGCAGCCTCTTCATCCGTCCCTTCTGCGGAAACAATCACTTCCTCATTCTGTGCCAGTCCGAGGCTCATCATTCCCATAATGCTCTTGGCATTGATGCGGCGGTCTCCCGACTGAATATACACTTTACTTTCAAACTGACTAGCCTTTTGCACAAGCACTGCTACCGGTCTAGCCTCAGCATCTGCTACCAAATTAACCTTGATCGTCTTACTAACCATTTTTTATTCCTCCTTAAATCTGGTTATCCTCTCGCAAAGCATTTGCTATGCTGCTTATTTTTCTAAGTCTATGATTCACACCGGATTTTGATACCGGTGGATTCAACATTTGCCCTAATTCGGTAAGGTTGGCATCCGGTTCCTCCAACCGAACCTCTGCCAGTGTCCGCAGGGAATCATTCAGATATCGAAGTCCCTTTGTCCTCTCAATATATTCAATATCCTCAATCTGTCGTCTTGCAGCATTGACGGTCTTCTTAATATTGGCCGTCTCGCAATTCACCCGGCGATTGATATCATTACGCATATCCTTCAGTATTCTCACATTCTCCATATCCATCAGGCTGACATATGCCTCCATCACATTGAGAATATCCACGATCATAGATCCCTCTTTGAGATATACTACATAATATTTCTTGCGCTTCACAATCTTAGCATCCAGGGAGAAGCTTCGAATCACTTCCTGTACTGCCTGTGCCATGTCTTTGTTATGCACCACTATTTCAAAATGATAAGCCTTTTGCGGATCATTTACAGAACCCGTTGCAAGAAACATTCCCCTTACAAACGCTTTCTTACAACAATCCTTTTGCACCACCTGTCTTGGAAAATGGCAATTCTGCAAAGATACCCCTCTAGATGATACATATACAATCTCATCCTCATCAATACCGGAAAGTTCCTCTTCGTCCAGCCAGTCTTCCTCCATATAATCTACATAATCAGAAAGCTTTACCATCTGAAGAACCCGTTCCACCATCTTATCATCCTGAATGTCTATATATTTGGAATGTCTGTCATATTGTATCTGATGGTCAAACAATTCATCCATCAACAGACATATCTTATCACCAATCAATGTATTCTCCGGCCGCATAATAAGTCGTACGCCTCCTGAATCAAATAGGACCTCACCTGTTGCAAGCAACAGGGCCAAAAGTTCTGCAATCTGACAATGCCGGCTGTGAATGTCATGCTTTGCAATCTCCTTTTTCACCTTTGTTGAAAATGACATATCTCCTAACCCTTCCGAACTGCATCTTTCTCAATATCTCTATGTACAATCCGTACACTATACGGCAAATCCTCCAATTCCTTGTATATCCCGTTTGCCAACGTAACGGAACGATGTTTTCCTCCGGTACACCCGATTGCAACAACAAGACCATTCTTGCCCTCTTTGATATAGTTAGGAATTAAAAACTCCAACAAATCTACAATCTTATTCATAAATTCCTTGGCCTCATCAAACTGCATGACAAAATTCTGTATTGCCTCATCATTACCGGTAAGGGGGCGTAATCCCAGATCGTAATACGGATTCGGCAGGAATCTGACATCAAACACCAGATCAGCATCTCTTGGAATTCCGTACTTAAAGCCAAAGGATACTACGTTAATAATGAAATTATTATATTCTGCATTCTCGATGAATATCTTATCCAGTTCCGCCTTCAATTCTCTTGTAAGCAGACTTGTTGTATCAATGATATAATCCGCTTCTTTGCGCAAAAATGCAATACGGTTTCTCTCTATCTTGATTCCATCTTCCACACGTCCATTTCGTGCAAGGGGATGGTTTCTTCTCGTCTCCTTATATCGCTTGATCAGGACATCATCATTGGAATCCAAAAATAGGATTTCATAGTTGTACTGGGAATCTTTCAGTTGCTGCAGGCATTCGGAAAGCTGTTCTAAATAGACACCGCTTCGGATATCTACTCCTATTGCCACATTATTGATATCATTATCTTTTGCATAGGCAATCTCTGCAAAACGCATAATCAACTGAATCGGAAGATTATCTACGCAAAAATATCCGATATCTTCTAACGTCTTTAATGTTGTACTCTTACCGGCTCCGCTCATACCGGTCACAATTACAAATCTCATGTGTATAACCTTCCCTACCTGTCACCTGTCAATCGGACTTCCGGTTCTAATTCCACTTGGAATTTCTCATACACCTTCTGTCTCACATCTTCTATTAATTGCATAACATCCCGGGCAGTTGCTCCACCCCTGTTAATGACAAAGCCACAATGTTTCTCCGATATCTGGGCTCCACCCACCTGATATCCTGCAAGCCCTGCATCCATAATGAGTTTCCCTGCAAAATAGCCTTCCGGACGCTTAAAAGTGGATCCCGCACTGGGATATTCCAAGGGTTGCTTCGTTCTCCGAGCCTGTGCCAACTCCTCCATTCGCTCTGTAATGGTGTCAACATTTCCTTTTTCTAACATGAGCGTTGCCCCGATTACTACATAATCCGTACCCTCAATAGCACTGTGTCGATATGAGAAATCCATATCTTTTCCACTGCGTTCAAACAGATTGCCATCTGCATCCATCAATTGCACACGGGTCACGATATCCTTCATCTCTCCACCGTAGGCACCTGCATTCATCATGATTGCGCCCCCCAGCGTTCCCGGAATTCCTGCCGCAAACTCGAAACCGGTAAGACCTGCATCCCTTATGGCCAAACCAAGTCTCCCAAGCATAACTCCTGCCATTGCTCTCACAGATGTCCCATCTATTGAAAAATGACTTAAATTCTGATCTAACTGAATCACCACACCGGATATCCCGGAATCACTCACTAACAGATTACTTCCATGTCCTACTATAAAATAAGATGTCTGTTCTGCCCGGCACAACTGAATGACCTGCCCCAGTTCTTCCACACTCTGTGGCATAACAAAGTACTGCGCCGGTCCTCCAATCCGAAATGTCGTGTGTTTTGTCATTGGCTCATCTAATTTCAAATTCTGTTTTCCCACTATTCTATATAATTCGTTAATCAAATTCTGACTCATAAATCTCCAACCATTCAAATACTCATAAGAAGACTTCTCTGTTTTCTTTGCAATATAATAGAAAAACAGAAAACTACATTCTTGTTTATTATATGATATCCATTCATGTAAAATCAATGTAAGAAGTAACGAAAAAAAGGGAGAGTTCCCTCTCCCTTTCGGCTTTTTCACCAATTTACCTCAAATTTCTTATCTATTTTGTAAGGATTGCCTTTGCGCTTCCGTATATTCCCGCATCATTTCCAAGGGTTGCAAGTACAAATTGTGTACCTTTGCAGGCATGGAATACGTATTGCTGATAGTACTTGGCCGTTGTCTTTAACAAAATGTCACCGGCACGGGATACGCCGCCACCGATTACAAAAGCCTCCGGATCACAGACACAGGCAACCGTTGCCAGTGCTTTACCAAGAATTCTTCCATGATCTTCCACTAACTCTAATGCCAGGTCATCCCCCTCTTTTGCAGCATCAAAAATCTCTTTTGCAGATATGTACTGTACATTGCGAAGCTTTGATGGACGATCCGTATTGTTAAGTGCTCTTTCCGCCATTCTGGTAATACCGGTTGCCGAAGTATACTGCTCCAAACAGCCTTTCTTACCACATCCGCAAACCTCTGTCTCATCATCATTGACACAGATATGTCCAATCTCTCCGCCGGCGCCATTGGTTCCATATAACATTTTGCCATTAATGATGATACCACCACCAACACCGGTTCCCAGAGTTACCATGACAATAGATGAAAATCCTTTACCGCCTCCCTGCCACATTTCACCAAGGGATGCCATATTGGCGTCATTACCAACCTTTGCAGGAAGTCCTAATAATTTCTCCACTTCCTCTTCTACATTGAATACACCCCAGCCAAGGTTTACGCAACGCAATACTGTTCCATCGTCTTTCACCGGTCCCGGAACACCAATTCCCACACCGGCAACCTCTGCCTTATCTACGCTCTTTTCTGCCATTTTTGCTTCCACAGATGCAGCCACATCCGGTAAAATGAAACGTCCGCCTTCATCCTTACGGGTTGGAATCTCCCATTTGTCTAAAAGTTCTCCTTCCACGGTAAAGAAACCAAGTTTCACCGTTGTTCCTCCGATATCCACACCAAATACATACTTACTCATAACATCCTCCTTATGCATCTTTATTCTTATTCATATTTTTTGTTACGCGGTTATAAAGCTCCTGCGCAGCATTATATCCCATCTCTTTCTGACGGTGGTTCACCGCCGCTGACTCCACGATAATCGCAAGATTCCGTCCCGGACGGATTGGAATATTATAAGAAACCACTTTATTACCTAAAAATTCTGTATACTGGTCTTCTAACCCCAACCGGTCGTAATTATTATCTTTATCCCATTCTTCTAAGTTAATAACAAGATCAATGGACTGACTCATCTTGACACATTCAAATCCAAACAACGCCTTCACATCAATAATTCCGATACCACGAAGCTCAATAAAATGTCTTGTGATATCCGGCGAAGTACCAACCAATGTCTCCTCAGAAACCTTTTTAATCTCCACCACATCATCTGATACAAGACGATGTCCACGCTTGATCAATTCAAGAGCGGCTTCCGACTTACCAATTCCGCTCTCACCCATAATTAGAACACCAACACCATACACATCCACTAATACCGCATGAATGGAGATGCGAGGTGCCAGTTCTACATGAAGCCACCGCACTGTTTCATGTACAAATGCTGATGTTGTTGCATCGGATGTCAAAACAGAAACCCCATATTTTCTGCCTGCTTCTAACACAAAATCCTGCGGTTGCAATCCCCGGCAAAACACCAGACAAGGAAACTTATACTGAAAAAGTTTGTCAAAAATCATCGCTGTTTCATCTCTGTCGTGAATGCTTGTAATATAGGCATGCTCTACATTGCCACAAATCTGAATCCGGTTTGCATCAAAATGTTCAAAGAACCCGGAAAGCTGAACCGCCGGACGGTTAATGTCCGGATCCGTAATTAAAATCTTGTCAGTATCAATCTCTGGTATATGATTAACAAGATTCAGTTTTTCAATGAATTTCGTCAGGGTAGTTGAATACATGTCTCCTCCTTATATTATGGTTATCTAGGCAATTGCAAAACACCTGGTATGTGATTGTATGCTTTTTTAATCACATTTACTCTTCCTTAGAGATGCTACATGGAACGTGTTTCTAATATTTTTTCTTGACGCGCGGCCTTTTAGAAATTCACTGCTTTGTTCGGCTGGCTGCAAAACGCATGCCGGATATATGTCTGAAAGCACGGTTTAGAAAGGTATCTTGTTGACGCAGGCACGCTTGCGCTACGTCTCGTACGCAGCGGTACTAAGAATGTGCATCTAATTCTTTGTATATTGTAAATAATGAGCGCACATTCTAAGGACCGGCGTACTCAAAGTGCCTGCCGTCATACAAGACAACCTTTCTTGCCGCGCTTGAGTTTATAGGAGGCATGCGTAATCAAAGCCGCCAGCCGCAAAGCAGTAGAATTTCTTAGAGGGCGAAAACAGCGCAGAAAAAATATAGAAACATCGTCCTGTAGCATTTTAAGAAATCCAATATGTTTTAAAAAGCATACTCACTACGATAAAGAGTTTTGCAATTGCCTATTGTGGTTATGTGTTTCATAATAACATTGTAGCATAATCCATAAAAAAACTCTATAATAACTGTTGCAAGAATTGCATTCCATGTATATATATTCCTGCCGGTGTCACATACTCTAATACCTGCAATCCCGGAATATACTGACTCATATGAACAAATACCGGTGCAGTCAACATATTAAATAGCAAAAGCGTCACCATCCATACGGAATAAGTACGTCTCTTCGCTAATACTTTGTCTGCTAAAAACGCCCACAATACGCTCATGAATATCATAAACGGCAGTGCAATCACCTGTATGGTTGCCCGGCTTCCTGAGGTTAATAACAGCAATGTCACCATTCCTGTCACGGTCACAGCACAAACAGAAACTATATATTGAATCAAACGAAAATGCAACCGGTTCTTTGTATCCAAAAGCTGTAATATGCTTTTTTGTGCCCGTCTTTGATTTTCACTGTTTACAAGCAACATTTCCAATAAAATGAACATAGCATATATCCCTTCTAACGGATAAGTATCTTCCTGCTCCACCGGTTCCCCTTGTATCGTCCCTTCCTTTTCTCCTCGTATAAGAGATATCTGAAAAAGTTCATCACTCTCTAAATATTTGCGATTATCTTCCATCGCTTCTTTTTGAACCTGCTTACCATATTGCTCCGTCTCCTGCATAATCAACTGTTCCGATAAAAACTCTAAAAATATCGCATATACCGTTTCTTTTGCAGCTCTTCCCTTTGCCGTTTCCTGCAGGCACAGATAGCCCAGGCAATCCTTTTGCCTGCCTTCTTTTAGTGTATCCGTAAACGATTTTTTTATTACAAATCCGCAAAACGCCTGACCGCCACGAATCTCTCTTTCCACATTCTTTGCATCTTTTACCTGATAGAATTCAAAGTGACTGTCTTCCTGTAATACCCTTTCAAGCATCTTCTCTGACAAATCATCCTTGTGTTCTAAACTAATGGCAATCTTCATATTTTCTGCATCCGGTTTCTGTATTCCGTTAACAAAGACCATGCAAATAATCATGAGTACACAGATCATCCAATTTTCCCACTGTGCACATGCATTCTTTAATAAAATACCAAACCAGGTTATATTCTTTTGCATAAACAAGCTGCTCCCATTCCCTCAAATACAATAATCAGCACAACAATGCCAACCAGATTCATCCCAGAACCATCCGCAAAGAGTGCACTTTGCAAATATTGACGCCATATGGTAATTGGTATGTATTTCTGCATATGTGCCACCATATCCATATTGCCAAATCCCGGAATCAGGATACCCGACAAAATGCACATAAGTATGTTGCCTGCGAAAATCACAAGTCCACCTTTCCCGTTTCTTCCAAAGCAGCTATAGATCATGTGGAAATATGAACTGATACAATAAGCATCCAAAAACAGTCGGAATGGAATAATGATATCACCATATAAAAAATGATCGCCTCTCCAGGAAGAAATGATAAGCATACCACTGTAAGCAATCATCATAAAAAACCATAACGGAATCGCCATTGCCATCGTCTTCGCAAATGTCACTTTCCAGACATGCAGCCCTCTATTTTGTAATAAATGAATAATCTGTATTTCTTCCTTCTGATATAGAAATTCATAGCAGATTCCTAACATAATAAGCAAAATTACAATCCCTGCCGTCGTATAATACTCCGGCAGGGATTCTTTTCCAATGGCTGACAACACACTCTGATCAAAAGTACCTGCCCGCAACAATACGCTGCCAACATAGGCATTTGTCATTCTTGTCTGCATCTCGTCAATGGAGGTTTCCATCTCATGACGGTTCATTGCATACGTTGTACCATATATTGCAGCCTCTGTCACCTGTACAAGCCGAACCCCATCCACTAACAATTCAGCAAATACGGTATCCTCAAATGTGCCATTTTCTTTCATGGAGACAACAACCGGACTATTCTTCCCATCATTGACATCATTATAAAAATCCGGTGATACCTTGATGACCGCATCCACCATCTCCGCTTCCAATTGCTTATATGCTTCCTGCTCTGACAAATAGTTAAAATCACAAATAGCAGCCGTGCTGTCCATTCCTGCAATCAGATTCATGAGCATTTCCGTTGTCTGACTGTGATCCGGGATTACAACTGCTACCTGCACTTTCTGAAAGCCAAACTTTTCGCCTGTTGTTTTCCCTGCAATCAGAATACCAATCACCGAAATACTTCCAATGGCAAGAACACTTATCAAAAAAGCAGGTAGCACAGCCATGCATCTTTTTATCTGTATTCGAAAATAATATAATAACAATCTCATCTTTTAAAAGGAAAGTCCGTCCTCTATCTCTTCGCCAATCTCTTCTAACTCATCTTCTGAAAGATTGCCAATATCTACTACATCTCCATCCATATCCAGCTTCTCAGTTTTCTTAGAAACAGTTAACGCCATCCGGACATTGTCTCCATCTATATCGCCGTCTACTTCATAGCATACACCACCGGAGACTTTCTGAATTCCAATGTCTACAGACACAGAACCCGGAACCTTAAATTCCACATTTCCTTCTTTTTTATTATAATCGATGGACAGAACTCTCTCTCCTGCCACACGGAGGGTGTACTGTTCCCTGTCTCTTTCCATTTCACCCTTCCACTTAATTTCTATGTCACCGGATCTGCCATATTCAGCCGTAATGGTAACCTCTTCTAATGGACTCTTTGGATTATGGATTACCATTTCTACCTCTACACCATCTATTTCAAAAACAAAGGCTGCTACATAACCCTTATATAAATAAATAGTAACGTCAAAATCGTCTAATTCATCTAACGCTTCTTCCAGATCATCATATGCATCATTGATATCATCCTGCATATCTTCCGTAAAATCTTCTCCCGTAACATCTTCTGTAAAGGAACGCATACGGTTCTTATAGTACTCCCAGACAACGTCAAGAAATGCCTCTGCCTCATCCGCTCCGATTGTTGTTGTATATCCCTTACAATTCTTATCTTTTCCATTGATATCAAAGCTTTTCTTGGATGCTTTTGTAAATTTCAGATCCCGGAAAACTCCAAGCACATCTTTTGATAATTTCTTTGCATCTTTTTCTGCATCATTATCATAAACATACTCAATCATATTATCCATAATCTCAAGATTGTCTTCTCCAATCTCATCCGCGAGATATCCGGTTTTCTCTTCTTTGTAGTTATAAGAAAAAATCTTATTGGAATAATCCGGAAGCTGTACCTTTACATCATTCTTTGACAACATTCCCTGCAGTTCAAAGGAAACATCATCATTGGAATAATCCACAACCAGCCCTTTATCTTTTCCATAGTTCCTATAGCTGGCAGATAACTTGTCATCATCCTGTGACATTTGACCTTCAATAGTATACTTGTCATTGCCCAAGACAGAAATAACATCTTCTAATTCTAAGAATTCCACCTTTGAAGATGTCTTCACGCAAGCTAGTAAAATCTTATCTGCTTTCCCTAAGAATGCACCTGACGAGATTCCGCAGGCCACAACAATCACAACAACAGCAACTGCAGCAATGATACCCATAACAATACCATTGACTTTAAATCCCTTTTTCACACCTGCAGGTTCTGGTTCCACGGGCCTGCCTGTCATAGGATCAAAGCCTGCACCTGACGGTGCTGCCTTCTTCTCAATCCGCTCTCCTGTCATAGGGTCAAAGCTTACTTCCGGCTCTGCCTTCTTCTCGATCCGTTCTCCTGTCATGGGATCAAAGCTTACTTCCGGCTCTGCCTTCTTCTCAATCCGCTCTCCTGTCATAGGATCAAAGCTTACTTCCGGCTCT
>CAMEFI010000023.1 GCA_945915475.1 uncultured Clostridium sp.
TCAGATTCATTAAAATTTGTCCGAAAAAGTGTCTTAATTTATGAGACCATTATAATATATCGTAACTTGCATCAATATCATATTTTTCTAAAAGTTTATGTAGCAAAGACTTTTTATTTTTTCCCGCAGAAATCGAAAGATACGCATATAGATCACCATTCAAACAATGCAGTTCCTCTTCCTTTTCATTTTGACCAACCTGCAAATCCACATCACATGCACATCCTAAACCAATCTGAACATCTGCTATTGCCAAAATATCTTCATCCAGCCATGTTAACATAGCTTCTGCCTCTGGTCCCATTCGATATGAGGCCTCGTCGGTTTTCTTTACATCAATATTCAATGTATCTATTGGACTTATATTATGGTTTCCATTTACGTTAATTCCGTTTTCTGAAGTAATATCAAACGAGAGCTCTGCCTTGCCCTCCAAGTTGAATGTTAAATACATCGTTAACACAACTTCAAATCCGTTATCAAGTGGTACTGTTTTATCAAATAATTTAATTCGTTCACTCGTCTCTCCGGATACATTGACGGAAAGAGAGAGATCATTACACACAGATAATTTTAAAGAACTGATTCCTTCCTTTGTACCTTTAAAGTCGTAAAGAACTTTAGGATTGGACAATATTCCCGTAAATGTAACATTCCCTTCTTTTTTTTCAATCTTCTTTTTTCCAGAAAGAGAAACAGGAATATCGATGGATCCCTCTGCGTCTGAATTCATATCTATACTTTCTTCTGTTACCTCTTCCTTATAATCCGTTATGGTAACTCCCTCTGCAGGTATCAGTTCGCCTTCCGAACTGCTTCCACTCATATGAAAAGAATCAAAAACATCAGCCAGTGATTCGATTGGAGCTGCAGTTATTACAGTATTCTGATCTCCAGACTCAACGGATATTACCTTACATGCAAATCCGTTGGGATACGTATCATTTTCTGGAAAATATAATGTTTTTCCCGATTCAATTCCCAATTCGTCTACATTTATAACAGGAATGGTTACTTTATATCCCTTATCCGTTTTCTCTACCAGATAATTTGTAATATCCCTAATCTCATCCTTGATTACATTATCTGTATAAACAACTTCTGCAATTTTTTCACCTGATATTGTATTATCCGATTTAAGTCGTAAAACTGCTTCTAATAATGCTTTTCCATCGGTCTTATCAAGTCCCTTTTCTCCATTAAAGAAACCCTCTTGTAGAGATATCATTCCTTCTGTAACGGCAATCTGATCCAATGCGGGATACTTTAAAGCCTGTACATCCGCACAATTTAAAGAAACAGTATTACTTTCAATAAATCCCAAGCCTCTGACTGCCGTTACTGCACCAAATTCTCTGGAAGCCGCTTTTTGGGGGTTAAACAACTGTACACTACCATCTTTTTCTTCCGGTTTTAAAATACCGTGCTGCACAGCTGTTTCAACAATTAAACTTTCTTCTTCTGTCGCCAAATCACTATAGGTATATAATGAATTTTGATTATCATCCACTGCAACATTATCTTTTGTTAAGTACTCTATACCTAATTGATTTAGCAATTCCTTAATCCACTCAAGTCTGGTATAGCCTGTTGTTTCTTCTGTTGCCGGATTGTTCGTTTCCGGATTTTTACTGTTATCCTCTGTAGTTTTTTCCGCTGTACTTCCTTGTTGTTCTGTCGTTGTTTTTTCCATTGTCACTTCTGTTGGTTTCCTCGTATCATCTCCATTTTCAGTAGACGTTTTCTCTGTATTACCAGGTTGTTCCGTCACATTTTCTGTTGAAGAATTTGCCGTTTTTACCCTGACACCAATTTTTTTACTAATTTTCTTTCCCTTTTTATTTTTTTCCTTCGTTGTTACTGTAACAAACGTCCTACCTTCCTTCACCCCAATAATTGTTATACTATTTTTTGGGGCTGAATAGCTTACTTTAGCAATTTTCTTATTCTTGCTCTTGACTGTAACGCTTTTTTTCGCTTTATTCACCACCTTAACAGTGGGTTTTACAATAATTCTTTTCCCCTTTTCAATAGTTACATTTTTCTTTACCGTTAAGGATTTTACATACTTCTTTGCTGCCGCTTCCGTTTGTACGGATACCCCTGGGGTAACTAGAACCAAGGATAAAATCATCGTACATACCATAAGCCATGTCATAAAATTTTTTACTCTCTTCATTCATCTTCCTCCATAAAAATTTATCATTTTTAATACTATTATTTTTTCTTTTCCATCCCTTAAGCTATGGGAATAACGCTCCTTTTCTTAACTCCTCATATTTTGTTTTCTCACTCTCAACACTCGCATTGTAGCACACTTCCATTTTGTAATCTTTAGTATTGTAAGAAATGCCACCTTGTTTGTATTTTTTACTTTTTCTGACATTTTATGTCATTTTCTAGCCATTCCTTACAAAATTTGATATACTACAAATTATGATATTGACCTCCGACAGGGTAATCAGGAAAGAAGAGGATGGATTGTAATGGAACAAAAGCAATATATTTCCAACCATACAGGGTATACGGAAAAAGCAGACAACTTATATATTACGATTCAGGGAATGCAATATTCGATTCCCCTAAAAGACATTCTCTATTTTGAGAGCAATTTACGGAAGGTGATTATACATACAACATCTAAGCACTATGAATATTATGAGAAATTAGATACCTTAGAGCAACTGCTCCAGGATAAAGGCTTTATACGGTGTCACCAAAGCTATCTGGTAGCAGTGACCCACATCACTTCCTATTCAGATACCAGTTTATCATTTGATGACCGAACAATCCCGATTAGCAGAAGCCGGTTAGAATATATACGGCATATCCTGCAGGATAGCAATGTGAAATATTGCCAGCCGGCAGCAACCGAGCATAAACCCAGCAAAAATTCTTCCCTGTCAGCTTCTACAACTTTTTCTTCGGACGCCACAAGCCTTTCTCCGAAAGAAGAAGAGGAAGATACAACCCAGGGTGTCATCACATGCATCGAAGGCCTGTATAAGGAATCCACGATCTGGCTGCAACCGAACAAACCGGTCATCATCGGCCGCACCATCCATTCAGCAGATGTGGTCATTAATCTTCCACGGGTGAGCCGGGTTCACTGTGAGATTACCTATCACCAGGATTCCAATACCTATGAGATTATCGATTATTCTGCTAACGGCACTTACATCAACCGGGAATTTCGTCTTGCACCAAAGGTTCCTTATATGCTTCCTCCCGGTACTGTATTAAGTTTTGGCGATCAGACAACCCTTTATGAATTAGGCTAGGAGACAGGATTATGAAATTAACAAAATGTGAAAATAATCATTTTTTTGATGCTGACAAATTCCGCATATGTCCTCACTGTACGCATATTCCCAAAGTGGAGCATACCACAGACATATACGGGAAAACACAGGATACCATAGATACCGAGATTCCGGACGAGCAGATGTTATTACAGTACAAAGCTTCCAATTGCCAACATACAACCGGATGGCTTGTATGCACCGAAGGTGCCACCAGAGGCGAGAGCTATCCTTTATATGAAGGCACGAACCATATCGGACGGGAATCCCATATGGATATTGCACTTTATGAGTCAAGAGAGGTATTACCGGAAGATCACGCTCTAATCATTTATGACAGCAAGACCTATCGTTTCCGCATTGAGCCAACATTTTCCCAACATGCAAATGTTGTTTTAAACGGAATGATTATTGTAGATCCACAACCGCTCCACAATTATGATACGATTGTACTCGGCGACACCACGTTCCAGTTTATTGCCTTTTGTAACGAGGAACACCACTGGTAGCTTTATCATGTACATAAAATGATGTGAGCTTCCACAACATTATTATGATATAATTTACTACAGGAAAAAATATAGAGATTCAGTAAACATGAGGTCACATATGAAACACGACAACAACGACGGCTTCCGCACACTTCCTGTCGGAACCATACTGGAAAACAACTACAAGATTCTTTCTGTTCTAGGTGATGGTGGATTCGGCATCACATACAGAGGCTTTGATCTTCTTAAAAACAGAGAAGTTGCCATCAAAGAATATTATCCTCACGAATATGCGTACCGGGCCATGTCTTCTGACGAAAACAACCGGTGTTATACCATTTATCCATTGCAATCCGCACAGAAGCCATTCGAGAAGGGCAAAGCACACTTTCTCAGAGAAGCCACGGTTCTTAAGAACTTAGAACAGCTTCCATCCATCGTTACGGTTCTTGATATTCTGAAAACAAACGGCACCATCTATATTGTCATGGAATATATCGAAGGCATCACTCTGCAAAAATACATACAGGACAATGGGGCGCTCTCTTATGAGGAATTACTTCCCATGATACTACCCATCATAAAAGACCTGCAGCAGATTCATGAAAGCGGTCTGATTCATCGCGATATTAGCCCGGACAACCTGATTCTCGGTATGGATAACCGTCTTCATCTCATTGATTTCGGTTCCTCCACCCATTTCTATCATACAGGAAAAACCTCAACCACCGTATTTCTCAAATCCGGATATGCACCACCGGAACAGTATTTAGAAAACGGCAAACAGGGACCATGGATTGATGTATATGGACTTTGTGCCACTATGTACATGGCTCTTACCAGAATCCAGCCACCGGATTCCCTGAACCGCCTGCAGACAGAGAAACTGCCTTCTCTGACATCAAATAGTGATATTCCTAAAAATGCTGCAATGGTTATTGAAAAGGGAATGGCTTTAAAGATTGCTGACCGTTATCCATCTATGGCTGCTCTATACCAGGCACTTACCAGACATACATCCGGTCATGGATTCCGTAAATGGCATTCTCTGATTGCAGTATGTGTTATAGGAATTCTTTTATTTGCTGCGTATCTGATATTACAATTAAGACAGACTGATGGCGCAGGAATCGTCCACACTACACCTTCCACAATGACTACCGAAACATCTCAGTCCGTATCTACCGAAGCACCATCCACTGCCAAGGCATCCACGGCCGGGACTTCTTCCGAATCCGGCAAGACTACGGAAGCTTCCGACAGCAAAGGCTCTACACCCGAAGGTTCCACTGAAAACAAACTGCCTCACAAGGATTCATCCGAAAAAGATTCTGCCAAACCGAACCAGGCAACCGAAACTCCATCCACTACCGGGGAAACGTACAAAGTGGAACCCATTGAAGAAGACGATTATCAGGTGCTTCCGTTAGAAGAATAGAGAATAAAGTAATTCCGTTCTCTTAACATAAAAAAATCTACCCTTTCAGGGTAGATTTTTTCATGCCGGCGACCGGAATCGAACCGGTACGGGAGTATAAGTCCCGCAGGATTTTAAGTCCTGTGCGTCTGCCAGTTCCGCCACGCCGGCAAACTGGATGGAGGTGGATTCGAACCACCGAAGCAATATGCAGCAGATTTACAGTCTGTCCCCTTTGGCCACTCGGGAATCCATCCATTTTTCACTGACAATTAGACATTATACTGCAAAATCAGAGAGATTGCAAGAATCTTTTTAACGCATTTTCTATACCCGTCTTACCCTTCTGCCTTCAATATAATTGCAGATATTTTAGGCACCTGAACAACCAATTGATTATTCTCCACCTGGTAAAATGCAGGTTCTAATACATATCCTTCTTCTCCCGTGAGCATTAAACGCCGAAGCTTATCTCCATTGACCATCCCAAGACGATCTACATTAAGACTTAACTGGACCTCCTCATAATTGTTATTCATGATGATTACCATCTTGTCCTTCCTGTCAAATCTTCCGTATGCCACCACCTTATGTGATCCATGCAAAAACATGACAGAACCACGTTTTAACACTTCATTTTCTTTGTGAATTCGGATAATATCACGGTGGAAAAGAATTAAATCTCTGTCCTCCCGTCCCCAGGGATATCCCCGACGGTTATCCGGATCCGTCCAACCGCAAAGTCCTGCTTCATCTCCATAATATATGGTCGGTGCTCCCGGCCATGTCATCTGGAATACCACAGCCTCACGAAGCACTCCCTTATTGACATTCTCATCTGCCGCCTCCGGACCTAACGTATGGGTACGTCCAACCCGGCGGTTGGTTCTCGTCAGGAAACGGGAATGATCATGATTAGACAGTTCATTCATTGCTACTTCCAACGACTGCTCATGAAACCGGCTCATATGATGTCGCATGGAACCGATAAATGCATCCGGATTTCCAAGAAGATCCCCACGGAATTCATCAGAATGCTTCTCTACACCTGTCAAAAACCAGGTGATTGGCTCCATAAAAGCATCATAGTTCATAACAGTATCCCATTGATCACCCTGCAACCAGTTATAAGGGTCTCCATAATGCTCCGCTAAAATAATCGCATTGGGATTCGCTTCTTTCACTACTTTTCGGAAATCCTGCCAGAACTTATGATTGAATTCCTCCGAATGTCCTAAATCAGCTGCCACATCCAGTCTCCAACCATCTACATTAAATGGAGGCGAAACCCACTTCTTACCAATTCTCATAATATAATCATATAAGGATTCAGAGCCTTCGTAATTTAACTTTGGCAATGTATCATGTCCCCACCATCCATCATAACTTGCATTGTAAGGCCATGCATTTTCATCATAAAATTTGAAGAAGCTCCTATATGGGCTGTCTGCAGAAGGATATGCACCTTTCTCATATCCTTCCTGATTCTCATAGATCAATTCTCTATCCAGCCACTTATTAAAAGAACCGCAATGATTGAATACTCCATCTAAAATGATCTTCATCCCACGGCGATGGATCTCCTCCACCAGCTTACAAAACAGCTCATTACTGGCTTCTAAGTTCTCCTTATTCGTCACACGGTCAATATACCGGGTGGAATTCTTGTTCAAATTATCTCCATCTGCCAGACAGTTCCCCTCATCCTTAACAATCCGCCCGAAGTGTGGATCCACATAATCATAATCCTGAATGTCATACTTATGATTAGATGGAGACACAAAGATTGGATTCAGATAGATAACCTCTATTCCCAGATCCTGCAGATAATCCAGTTTGTTCATAACCCCCTGCAAATCTCCACCATAAAAACACCGTACATCCATGGCGTCCGGATATTTGTTCCAGTCCGTAATTCTCCTGGTATAATCGCCAATATAACAATATTCGTTATCTAGCACATCATTACTTGGATCGCCATTGCAGAACCGGTCCACATATATCTGATAGAAGACCGCCCCTTTAGCCCAATCCGGTGTTGTAAATCCAGGCATAATGCAAAAATTATAGTTATGATTGATATCCAGCTGCACTCCTAACTTATTATAATAACAGGTTGCATTACCTGATGTGATCTCAAAATAATATTCTGTTCTTTTCTCAGCAAGTGCCGGAAGTGTAACTTCATAATAATCAAATGCCTGGTCGCGCTCCCCCACTGTCATCACATACCGCTCGCCATCACAAATCAAATAAACTTCATCCACATTATACTTTGCCGTCCGAAATTTAATCTTCACCTGATCTCCCGGCATCGGTTCTGCCGGAATTCGATATTCTTTCGTTCCATCACTGAACAACGCATCTGTACGTATTGCCGGCTTATTTTGAAAAGCATAGGTCTGAACTTTTTGTGCTTTTGAAAAATTCTTGAACGAGTAACCCATATCTTCCTCCACTATGACAGATTGCAATCTGTCATTATCCATTCTTTACAAAAAAATTCTATCTTTCTCATTTTACCCCATTCCCTCAAATATAGCAACGAAAAAGTAAAAAGGACAGCCAACGCTCGACTGTCCTTTTCTGGAGAAGGTATTTTTTTGTTACTTATGGGGTGTAGCAAAAAAACTATATAATGTATTGGGGGGGTTACAAGTATTATTATACGTATTTTGTCTCGAAAGTGTTCACAAACAATTATTTATTTTAGGAAATCTTTTGTGCAATTCGCTAAATCTCTTTGTACACAATACCTAAAAGCACCCTATTTTTGTTGATATTGTTTATTTTCCCTCTTTCTTCGAGACATTTTTAACAATTACGGGGTTACAACCTCCGGATCCACAAACAAAGCTTCAAACTCTTCCTGGTCAATCCGCTCTTTCTCTAACAATAATGCAGCACATTTATGCAAAATAGCAACATTCTCTTCCAGTAGCCTTCTCGCATCTGCATAACATTCATCAATAATCCGTTTTACCTCTTTGTCAATTGCAGCCGCAGTCTGTTCGCCAAGCATTCTTTGATGACCGATATCTCTTCCTACAAAGGTCTCTTCTTCATTATCTGTTTCATAATTAATGAGTCCTAACTCATCCGACATACCATATTTTACAACCATTGCCCTTGCTGCTGCGGTGGCCTGCTTAATATCCTGGGATGCTCCGGTTGTAATATCGTCCATGATCATCTCTTCTGCAATACGGCCGCCAAGACTTACCTTAATATCCTGCAGAATCTTACCCTTGGTATTAAATACATTATCATTTTCCGGCAGAGGCATGGTATAACCTGCAGCGCCCTGTCCGGTAGGAATGATGGAAACCGCATACACCGGACCTACCCCTTCTAATACGTGGAAAAGAATGGCATGACCGGATTCATGATATGCCGTAATCCTGCGCTCTTTCTCCGGAACGACACGGGATTTTCTCTCCGTACCAATTCCCACCTTGATAAAGGACTTATCCACATCCTCTTTGATAATATACTTTCGATTATCCTTCGCTGCATTGATGGCTGCCTCATTCATCAGATTCTCAAGATCCGCACCGGCAAAGCCTGCTGTTGTTCTTGCAATCTCATGAATATCCACATCTTCACTAAGAGGCTTATTCTTTGTATGAATCTTAAGAATATCCTCTCTTCCCTTCACATCCGGTTTGCCCACTGCAATCTTACGATCAAAACGACCCGGACGAAGAATTGCAGGATCTAAGATATCTACACGGTTTGTTGCTGCCATGACTATAATTCCCTCGTTGACAGAAAACCCATCCATCTCTACAAGCATCTGATTCAGTGTCTGTTCTCTCTCATCATGACCACCGCCAAGACCGGAACCTCTTCTACGTGCCACTGCATCAATCTCGTCAATAAATACAATACACGGCGCATTCTTCTTGGCATCCGCAAACAGATCCCGGACACGGGACGCTCCGACACCCACAAACATTTCCACAAAATCAGAACCGGAAATGGTAAAGAACGGTACATGCGCCTCTCCTGCAACGGCCTTTGCAAGCAGGGTCTTACCGGTTCCCGGAGGACCTACTAACAAGATACCCTTTGGAATTCTGGCACCTAATTCAATATATTTGTTCGGATGCTTAAGAAAATCTACAATCTCCTCCAAGTCTTCTTTCTCTTCCTTAAGGCCGGCAACCTCATTAAATGTAATCTTATTATCGCTGTCCGTTGTCATCTTGGCCCGGCTCTTCCCAAAATTCATCATAGAGCCGCCACCGTTTCCGGCATTCTGCATTCCGGCAAACATCATCACAACAACAATCATTGCCACTAACCCCAGCACGTAAGGAAGCATCTTTTCTAACATACTTGGGCGAACCACATCGCTCATCTCAAATCCAACATTCACATCATTGTCTTCTGACAAGGTATTGTATAACTGTTGAAATTCCTTCACATCAGTTACGTAAAAACGCACCAGGCTCCGGTTCTTCATGGTAAGTTCAACCGTACCAGTGGGAACCTCTGCATTCTGTTGTACATAAACAGAAGCAATATTGCCCTCCTTAAAGTCCTTAGAGAACTCTGTCTCCGTGTAACTCAAATCCACGTTCTGATTCCCACCCTGTAGTAAATAGAACACACCAAATATCAATGCGAACAACACTACATAAGAAACCAGACTTCTTTTCAAGTTTCTGTTCATTCTCGTTAATCTCCTTTATATCACTCTTGCACAACCACACCAATATACGGAAGATTTCGATGTCGCTGTGCATAGTCAAGACCATATCCCACCACAAACTTGTCTTCAATCTCAAATCCACAGTAGTCGGTCTCTACCTCCGCCGTTCGTCTATCCGGCTTATCTAACAATGTTATGATCTTAAGGCTTTCCGGATTCCTTGCCCCCAGCAGTTTCTTAAGGTGAAACAAAGTATTGCCGGAATCCACAATATCCTCCACAATCAGCACATTCTTACCTTCAATATCTTCATCTAATTCTTTCTTGACTGTAATATTGCCTGCTGAAACCATTCCATCACCATAAGAAGAAACGGACATAAAATCCATCGTTACCGGAACCGTTATTCTCTTTGCAAGTTCACAGGCAAAGAAAACACTTCCTTTCAAAATAATGACTAAATGAAGTTCCTTACCTGCATAATCCCTGTTAATCTGATTGGCCAGCTCACATATCCGGGCATCTACTTTTTCCTCTGAGATCATTTCTTCAACATGATAGTTCATCATTAACTCCTTCGCATCTCAACTCTAATATATATTGTGTATCCTCGCATACCCGATATCCTTCACTACTGCGACCACCTATCACCCACAATATATCATTCCCACAAGCGATCACCGGTGTACTTTCTCTCATATGTGCCGGTATCTTTGCATCGATAAAATACCGTCTCAGTCTCTTCCGGTTTCCCTCCTGATCTATGGTTAAATAGTCATTTTCCATAGGATTTCGAATATGCAACGTATTCTTTATTGTATCACAAGCAAAGAATTTCGTATAGTTATTTTTTGAATTTCTAATGTTATTTATAAAATTCTCCCGGTCCACCGGATTCATTTTGGTAAAATCCAGTATTCTGGCATATAAATACTGTCCCTCCGCTATACAAATCCTTTGTTCTTTGCCGGACATCAAACCTGATATTGCAATCTCCGACATATATGTCACCGGTGTATCTTCTGTTTTCCCCTTTTGAAAGCTTTTCCCAATTATAAGATTTTCATACGAAACATATGCATACATATCATATGGCAGGCTGCATTTTCTTCCGCTCTGATTCTTTAACAGTTCATACAGATTCCGGACATGTACTGCCGAGATATCCTTTCTGTGCCCGCAAATTACGCAAAGTAATTCATATAGAACCTCCCTACCGAGTACCGGCTGCTGCTTCAATAAATGTTCCCGGTTGAGGATTCGTTCCCCCCGTGCATTCTCCCGGACATTCTGTAACAGATATTCTTTTACCATCTGTTTGAAAAAGCACTCGTACTCAGACATATTTTGCGCAAAAGACGCAATATGCATAACCGCCTGGTCATTTACTGTCTCTAATTCCGGAAGCACCCGGTTGCGGATTCGGTTTCTTGCATAGTCACTTCCCGCATTCGTGGTATCCTCCTGCCAGTCCACCTTTTTTTCCTGTAAATACTGCGTAAGCTCCTTCTTCCGGCAACAAAGAAATGGACGGATAATCCAAAGATTGTTTCCATCCGGCAGTTTTTCCCAGGCATTTACCGGTTGCATCCCCCTCACTCCGGACAATCCGGATCCTCTCACCAGGTGGAAAAGCACAGTCTCAGCCTGATCATCCATATGATGTGCCACCGCTAATTTATTTGCATTTACCTGCCCGGCCACCTCATAAAAATGCCGGTAGCGGCATACTCTCCCCACCTCTTCTTCCGACATCTTCTGTTGCTTTGCAAGTGCCGGAATATCCTCATAAAAAACAGAACAAGGCAGGTTAAATTGTGCACACAATTGCTGTACATACCGGACGTCCTCATCCGCTTCTTTTCGAATCCCATGATGGACATGCACCACAAAAAGACGAAGCTGCCACTGTTCTTTTAGTTCCGCCAACAACATAAGCAGTGCAACCGAATCTGCTCCACCCGATACTCCAAGCACAATCCGGTCCCCCTGCTCTATCATATGCTGTTCTTCCATATACGTTCGTACTTTATCCGTCATGTTCTTCTCCCTGCATGTCGTCCTTGGTATTCCTTCTCACCGTTCCCACACTCCTGCAACTAATATCGTACTATCATCCCGCATCTGTCCCCTTTGCATGGATGTAATCTCTTCCATGATCAATTCTGCCATTTTCTGTGCATTATTGGTATGCATATGCACAATCAGATCTGCAAGATATGTCTCTTTATTCTCAAATACAATGCCATCTAACACACCATCACTTACCATCACAATCATATCTCCATGATAAAGCTTTCTTTCACAGGTGTCAAATTCCACCTGTTCTAAAATCCCCACCGGCAGGGATGTAGAACGAATATACTCCACCTGCTCCCCCCGGCGGATAAAGGTTGTAGATGCTCCCAGCTTCACAAAATCCGTCATTCCGGTGTAAAGATCTAATACCGTCAAATCCAACGTTGAGCTTGCGCTGCCATCATCCAGAAAGCTAATAAAGGAATTCAAAAGTTCGATTGCCAGTTTTCTGCTAAATCCCGCCGACAGAAGCTGTTCTAACAAATCCACCACCTGCGCACTTTTTACATTAGCAGCTTCCCCACTCCCCATTCCATCTGAGATCATCATAACTGCCTTACCATTTTCCAGGCGAATAACGGAGAAATTATCTCCGCAATGCTCCTCCCCCTTCCGGTTGCAGCGCATAATTCCGGTGGTTAACATATACCCTGCCTTCTCCGTAAACGTAAAGGTGCTAATTCTTCTTCCCACCGCATCTTCCCCCCGGTTAAGGCATACCATATCCTTACCGGTAACAGTTTTTAATGCCTGTGCCAGTCTCTTTCCGGTCACCACCTTCTCCCGGTCAAGATAACAGCTGAGATACACCTTCAATCGGTTATTTGCATCCTTTACCATAACTGCTTTTGTTACAATGACTCCCATTCTGGCAAAACGGTTCATGACTCTTCCCTCAAATAATTCCACCTGCAATGATCGTTCTGTAAGCGTTCCCGGAAATGCCTGAATCACTTCACCAATTTCTCCCAGCTGTCGGATAAAATTTCTTCGCAGCTCCACTAAACGGTTACTCTGGGATTCCACCGCATTTAAAAGGGATATACCATCTCCACTTAAGTACATGTTACTAAGGTCGGAGGGTAACTCCTGCTTATGTTCCTCTTCATGTATCTCTAACATTTTTTCCATTGCCAGAAATGCCTGTCCAAAATTAATTATCTGCTCTTTATTTGCCTCCTGAATCAGGATATCCTGGGACAACTGTGTCACATTCTCCCGCCTCTCCGGAACCCTCTTTAACCGCACTGCAGGAGTCAACAAAAAAGCCACCAGCACTGTTAATGCTCCTATCAGCATCGTCGGCTCTAATAATGCACGCTCATAGAGTATTCCTATCAGCAGATAGCTCGCAAGATAGGATAACAGCACCCCCGGCTTTCCCAGTTCCCGCATAATGACAACAAGGCTCGCTATCAGAATCATCACTGCAAGATAGGACACTTCCCCCTCACAAAATGCCAGAACAAGCCCGGTAACACTTCCTGTTGCAATTCCGATGCTGCCATCAAACCGATACGTATTGTAAAGAAGCAGATATCCGCAAAGAACAAATAAAAGAGGCACCGGACTGTCTATAGCCGGACATCCAAACAATGCGGTTGCCATCAGCACAAAGATACCCACAAACCTTTTATTATCTGCAAACATACGACTTGTCCCTGTCTGCAATGCCAATAATCCCTGTTCAAAAATAAGCACCATACAGCCACAAAGAATTCCCTCCAGCAATGTATAGATAACACTGATCTCCCTGCCTGTTACCAGAAACTGATACGGCATACTGACTGCCCACAGAATTCCTCCGCTAGCCAAGGCTATCTGATAATTATTGGAAAAGATCTTTTGGCGATCGGTACCCTTCAACAGTATTAACAAAAAAGTGAGCGCCAGGGCATATCTCAACATGGCCGTTCCGTCCAGTCTGCTTGCCACTCCCAGCATTAGCGCAATAAATATCCCCATAGAACTTCGTTCCTGCAAATATGCCCCCATAAAGAAAGGCACAACAAAAGGATACATCCCAAGCAGGCAGCAGCGTGCTACCAGAAACGCAAGGATATGTATCCCTAAATATTCTATCTTATACCGCATATGGCATCCCTCCCACTATCTCAAAGTGGGATAGAGTATAGCAGATATCTCGTACATATTCTGTCAATTTGCCACGAACCGGCCCGCAACTTCCGACAGATTCTTCCCATGTACTGCCAAACTACACTATTATATCATTTATTATCCGGCTCGATCAGAATCTCATCCGGGTAAACCAGTCCAAGCTTATTCTTGGCAATATCCTCCATATACTTCTTCGTCTGCATATATTTCTCTAATGCCTCTAAATCCTTAGTTCTCTGTTCCTCATCCTCAATCTGGCTCTCCAAAACCTCCTGTTTCTTGGAAAGTTCTTTACTTTCCTTCTTAAGGGATGCGGAATAAACACCGATGCAGATGACAAACACCATCACCACAAATGCAATAAACGGAAGTCCTTTTTTTATTCTCTTTTTTCTCTTACGACGTCTGCTCATATTCTCACCTGTTTCTTAATCATCTACTCTTTACTGCTATTTTAACCTCTTCCAGTGCTTTTTTCAATGCCTTTATAACAGACTTCTTCAAAGACCGGAATGGTTTCATTCCCACTGTCAGCGCCTTTCGCCAATAGGGTACCCATTTACCGGCGATAAATAATATCAGCCTGCTTAGTGTTAATGTGTAAAACAATACACCCAAAAACATACCAAAGAAAGCATATCCTCTTAACGCACCTCTGTTATAGTAAAACAATGTCCGAAAGACCATCCATGCCGTAAACATCCAGAATACCAGATCTTCTATATCCACCACAATCTCCTTGTGACGGAACATCATCCGGAAAATACGCACTCCATCATACACAAATGCAAGCAACATTCCCAGTAACAGACAGACAACAAATAGTTCTGTCTCTTCGTAGATTAAATCAGCCATCCATCCCCCTTACTTAAACAGGCGGTTGAACAACCCATTTTCCCCCTTTATTCCCGGTTTCAGATCCGAATATGTAAAGGAATCTACCCTGCCATCCACTTCTACCTCTCCCTTTTCCAGAGTCAGTTTCGTTACATTTAACTCCGTACCCTTAATCAAAAGTACTCCCTGTTCCGTCTCCAACAATACCTCATTGGGATCAAAGGAAATGACAGCATTGACTCCCGTAATCAAGCCTGCACCCCGGTTATTCAGTGTAATCTTGTGGGATTTTCCACTTCTTACCTCTTCCATACCGTGTCCACCCTCCTGTCTGACTTTACTTGATGTATTCTATGTCAGACAGTGGATAAAAATGCATATCTTCCTACAGATATTTGAACATATCCTTTGCATCCTCTTTCTTTGTAGACTCCACAATGGCCGTAACCTCAACAGATACATTCTTATTGCCAAATTCAATGTCTATCCGGTCTCCTACCTTTACATCCGTTGATGCTTTTGCCACCCGGCTATTCACCATAACACGTCCCGCATCACAGGCATCATTTGCAACGGTTCTTCTCTTAATCAGACGAGAAACCTTTAAATATTTGTCTAATCGCATATTTCCCTCCAAAAATGAAATAAGGCTGTTGCATATGCAACAGCCCTCATCATTCTAATAACAAATCGAAATTATTTGTTAACAACATCCTTTAAAGCCTTACCAGCTTTGAACTTAGGTGCCTTAGAAGCTGCAATCTTCATTGTCTCGCCAGTTCTAGGATTTCTACCCTCTCTTGCTGGTCTCTCAGATACTTCGAATGTACCAAAACCAACTAACTGGATCTTCTCACCCTTTGTTAACTCTTCTGCTACAACATCTGTGAAAGCCTTTAATGCCTTCTCAGCATCTTTCTTAGATAATTCTGTCTTCTCAGCAATAGCTGCAACTAATTCTGTTTTGTTCATAGGAATAGTTCCTCCTCTTAAATATTATATAGTATTTCTTTGTTTCCCTGCCTAAAAGAGGCAAGTCCTAGTAGTAGTTATACTCGTTTGCCCCCTGTTTGTCAAGCAAATAGCCATATTCTTCGTTTTTTTGTACAAATTAGTAGAATTTTCCTGGGTGTTTCCTTGTAAAATCTATATATTTTGCCTTTTGTCTTTATGTTTTTTCAACAAATTGCAGCATCTTTTATGTGAATTATTAACAATTTTCTTTTTCTTTCCTTGTCGTCATATTGCTTGGTTTTTCGCACTTTTTTAGGGATTTCGTAAAATTTCTAACCTTCCATCTGTTTCCCAAGGAAATTTGCAGCAATAATTGCCGCTTTTTGCTCTGTTTCCGTCAAGGGGTTCCTATTATCTTTGCTGAGTACAATGACAGCTCCAATGGCATCTCCTTCGCTGATAATGGTCTGCACAATCTGTCCTTCATACAGATCATCGCCCTCTCCGGTAATCTGAATATATTTCTTGTCTCCTTTTCTCGCCATAATAGCTTCGCGGTCATTAATGGCCTCCTCTAACTGCTTATGGAGTGACTTTCCAAGCAACTCTTTCTTGGGCATTCCTGACACCGCAATCACCTGATCTCTGTCTGTCACGCAAACCGGGCATCCAAGAATCTGTGCTGTTGCATCTACATATTCCTGTGCAAAAATTGCAAGTTCCCCAATTGGAGAATATTTTTTTAGGATAATTTCTCCATCTTTATCGGTAAATATTTCCAAAGGGTCTCCTTCCCTGATCCGCAAGGTTCTTCGGATTTCCTTTGGAACCACAATTCTCCCTAATTCATCTATTCTTCGTACAATTCCTGTTGCTTTCATACAAAAATTCCTCCTGAAACAAATTTTTCCTTAATGAGGGTAGTATTTGTATTCAAAGGAAATTTATGCATATGTTTTTATTCGGTATTCCGGACGCGATAATTCTTTCCAAACCATAATTCCACATACAATTGCTGCCATCAGATCTGCTACCGGTCCGGCATACATGATTCCGTCAATCCCCATCAATAACGGAAAAATAACAATGAGCGGAAGCAAAAACAGAATTTGTCTTGTCAACGCCAGGAAGCTTCCCCGTTTCGGCTTACCAATTGATGTAAAAAAATTTGAGCTGATGGGCTGTAAAAAATTAACAAATGTAAAGAAAAGAAATACATGAAAATAACTTGTCGCAAAAGAATAATACGTCTCCGATCCATCTCCAAAGATAGAAATAATCTGTCTTGGGAACATCTGAAAAACAATAAATGCAACCACTGCCAACAAAGCACCCCATCCAATCGCCTTGAAATATGCTTCCCGCACTCTCTTATACTTCTTTGCCCCATAGTTAAAGCTTGCAATAGGCTGTAATCCCTGTGAAATTCCAATAACAAAGGACATAAAGACCATATTTACCTTTGTAATAATTCCCGCACATGCAATGGGAATGGATTCTCCATAAACAGACATGGAACCGTAATATTTCAAAGACTTATTCATAACAATCTGCACAATCATCATCGCAATCTGGTTGCTACATGGTGCCATGCCCAATGCTGCAATTCGACTGACATTTTCTGCTTTCACAAGGAAATGCTTCCGCTGAAGTTTCACTGTTTTACAATGTGCCAGATACCAGATGACAAGACCACCGGACACATACTGACCCATAATCGTAGCAAATGCGGCTCCTGACATTCCCCAGTTAAGTCCAAATACAAAGACAGCATCCAAAATGGTATTGATAATGGCACCACTCAGATTGCAAAGCATTGTAATCCTGGGTCTGCCATCCGCACGGATCAAATGCCCACCACCCGTTGCAAGAGTAAGCATAGGAAATCCCAATGCCGTAATCCGCGTATATTCTTTTGCATAGCTTAACACGTCCTCTGGTGAGCCAAAAAATCGAAGCATTGGTTCCAAAAATACCTCTGCAGCCACACATAATACCAATCCACATAAGAATAGCAACGCTGCTGCGTTACCAAGGAATCCCACAGCTTTCTTCTCATCGCCGCTTCCCATGGCAATATTAAATGCCGACGCACCACCAATACCCAACAGTAAAGAGATGGCCAGACAGGATGTCGATAGCGGAAACGCAATATTGGTTGCAGCATTTCCCAGCTCTCCTATCTTCTGTCCAATAAAGAACTGATCTACTATATTATAAAGCGAACCAACTAACATCGAAATAACACTGGGTATCGCAAATGACCGCAGTAATTTATTAATTCGTTCATATCCTAATGGATTCTCATTCATGCAATCTTTCCCTCTTTCTTCTTGTTTACCACACTGCGCAGACTGCCGCATATCCTGTCCCATATCACGGAAAATAGCAATGATGTCGCAAAAATCCCCACTGTATATAATGGAATACCAATAAATGCACTCATTTCTCTAGGATGTAATTCTAACTTCACAATATCAAGGAATAGAATATGACATAAATATATTGTAAAAGAATGTTTTGCAAGAAAGGAAAGCACCTTCTTCATACGTTCCTTCAACATATATTTCCCATTTTTTGAGGCATCATAAAAGATTAGACAGGAAGCAACCGCAATCAACACATTTCTATACTCAAAGAAATCCTCATTGTGTTCACCGGCTTCCATGGTTCTCAAATACGTTGCACCAATAACAATTGCTACACATAGTAACGCCCCCAAAAAACAAACCCACCTCGGAATAACAACTTTTTTCAAAGTATGACTGATAATATATCCCATCATAAAGTAACCAAGATAACAGGAACTTCCTACTAACGGAATCTCATAAGTAATTTCCATATCCGAAAGTGCAATCACATAATCCAAAGCCATGAAACCAAACCACAGAATTACAAAATAGCGCATTAAAAGATCCGGCATATTCTTAAGCATACACTGCAAAAACGGGAGTGCCACATACATGCCGAGAATTGCATACAGAAACCACAGATGCTTCTTTACCGGTTCCTCAAATATCAGCGAAAAATCATACCCTTTCTCCCGATATACCAAATTCCAAACATAATAAATTCCACTCCAAAGCACCAGTACACACAGGGTATTCCATGCCCTTTTAATACTTTTTTTAATAAGCAGCACTTCCGGCAGCAACAAAAAACCACTAATCATAAAGAACAATGGTACCGCCAGCCGGCATACACCATTTACAATGATAGAAAATATATATGATGCATGACTAATCTCTCCGTATCCTCTGCTATAGTAATTTGTCACATGAATACATACCACCATCACACATGCAAGGACACGGAGAAACTCCATATTATAATTCTTCTCTCTTTTCACAGAGATGCCTCCTTTATTCTATTTTCAACATATATCTCTTTCCTTACTCCTATATTACTCTTTTACCGCGCCTAATACAATCTGGGAAACAATTCCTTTTGAAAATAAAATAAAAACTACCGCTGACGGAATCGTTGCAAAAAGTAACATAACAAAAGTTGCCGGATTGGCGCTTGCACCCTTATTCCCTGCCATATTTCTTAAATAAATAGCAATAGTCTTAAGTTCCCTCTCTTGCAATATCATAGTCTGTGTCAGGGAATTATTCCAGGAAGTAACAAAGGTAAATATAATCTGCAAGGATACCGCAGGCTTAATAGCCGGTAAAATAATGCGATTAAATATACCATATTCTGAACAGCCATCAATTCTTCCCGCCTCTGCAATCTCATCGAGATGAAGTGTCCGCAGATACATCCGCATAAAAAATACAGTAGACGGCGTTGCAATTGCCGGAACAATTAACGGCAAAAAATTGTTGATGAGTCCAAGCTTAAACATCAGATTATAGAATCCTATTACACTCACCACTGGAGAAATGGCAAGTGTTGCAATAATGAAACTCCACAGTATCTTTTTGCCTTTAAATTGGAACAGTTCAAATCCATATGCAGTCATTGCTCCAAAATAGGTTGCCAACAGGCAACTTGATCCTGCAATGACAACAGAATTCCATATAGCTCTTAAAACCGAATCATTTGACGTAGTATCATAACTTAAGAAACCTCTCGCATTATCCATAAAATGACCTTCCGGAACAAAGGATAATCCATGTACCAGACTATAAGACGTCCGGGTAGCATTGATAAACAGAATATAGATGGGTAACACCGTTACAAACGCAATCAAAATAGCTATACTCTCCCGCCATAAATACCGGATTGCATAGTTCGGATGTCTCTTTACATACTGCATCAACTTCTTTCCCTTATGCCCCATATCCTTGCAAAATTTCTTTATCTTAGGCAATATCATCGATCTTACATACGGTCGATGAAGGACAAGGCACAACAGTCTCTGATCCACAGAATGAAGAATCGTTGCTGCAACAACGGAACTGATGAATACTACCAGAATATACATACCGCTTCCTGTGATAAAAGTAAAATTCTGCAGAAAAATATTATGAATCAGATATAACTCCAATGAAATCTTACCCAAAAAATCTAATACCTCATTCTTACATCTCACCTTCATGCCAATCAAAAGCACCAATAAGAGGAAACTCATAATAAATGGGATCTGCACAAACAAACTCCGAAACTTATCCCCATACATTGGATTATCCGATGTCTCTGTCCAATATCCATAATGAGTCAACGTATATATTGTAAGTTTATATAACAACGCAAATGATACAACTGCAAATGAAAGTGCAATCACATAATATTTCTTAAGGAATTGCATAATCGGCTTTTGATAACAACTTACCAACATTCCCACGAAGAATATCATAGTTGCATTATACCACCACTCCCCCTGAAACCAGTAATTTCCATGCCCAGACATCAGACTTCCAATTACGAATCCCGCGAGAAAAAATCCCATTACAAGAACTGCCACATTCTCCTTCTTAAGATAGCGAAAACAAATATAAAACACTGTATAGAGTACTGCAATCTCAACAATATACCACATCTGTGTGTTTAATAAAAGGAATCCGGTAATCCAGCCAATCCATTGTCCCAGGGATACCTGCGGATGTTTCAAACATTCTACAATCAAAAACATGAGGTTACAGACATAAAACGGAATCAAAATAGTAGAAAGACGTTTCTTAAAAAATCCATTCAAATAATTCTTTTTCTTATGATAACTGGTCATGAGGCCGTATCCGGAAAAGAAGAAGAAAGCTCCCACAAAACAGATACCAAAATTCTCTAAAATACCAAAAACGCCCGCCTGTTCACTACCGATCTGTTGGACCAGATGATGCATGACGATAAGTAGTGCAAAGAATCCCAACAAACTTTTTGAGCAAGAAAGCTCTAATATTTCTTCATTCCATGTCTTTTCCTCTTTTGCAATCTCCATATTAGACAGCAGAATGTACAATAATGGAATAAGAAATATCCATGATTCAAAAGTAAAATTCTTAATCATGCTCCACAGATTATCCTCATCGGTTATCTGCTCTCTATCTACAGTCGCATCTCCCACCATAAAATCATTTAAAGATTCCATAACATATTCTTCCAGATTGGAAAAATACGCGTCTCTTCCTTGCTCTATCTCACTCATGTAATAATAACTGAAGCGGATAAATCTTCCATTCACCACCGTACAACAATCCATTGTTGTGTCATATTCTTTGTACTTTTTTGCGGAACGCAAGTATTTTGCTACCGCAAAAGATCCCTTCTCATTCTCCAGCAAATAGCATTCTACATCACTATCCATCTTATACTCTTCATCCTGTCCAGATATAATATACTGATGCACAACATCCATAAACGCCTTTTTTTGTGCTTCTGTTGCATCCGCCAGATTGTCAATTCCTTTCCATTGCTCTATCGGAATCGTATCTGCATATACCTCTAATGTATACAAATATCCTTCCTGAACCGCCGCAAACTGCATATTATATTTTTCCAGCTGTCCTCGAATACCCTGATTGCCAGTATCCCGAAAGAAACGTTTCCACATCTTCGGTGTACTGAAACTGCAATCACACTCATTCAAATACGTAATCGCATTTTTCGAATCCATTACTGTCGTCCCCAGTTCTGAACGCTCTTCTGTCATTCGTCTTCCTGTCAATTCCACCGATAAAGCAATCAAAATCACAATTGCCAGAAAACTTCCCACTCTCCATTGCATAACCCTCTTCATGTAAAAACTCCCCCCATTTTCTTATATCTCATCACATTATAATACAAACTTTTTTTCATTTTCTGCGTTCCAATTTTGCAGCCCGTAGCATATAACTTGTATTATTTACCATCCAGATCACACACACGCAGAGTATCGGATAAATGCCGGTCTTAAAGATAAACATCCCTACAAATGAAAGAATACAAACCACAATACATGTAATATTGGTATCCTTAAATGCCTTATAAGCCGCTTTGTAAGCCATCATTTTCTGTGCCTCATCGCAGCTTGCCAGCCAGACTTCATTGAATTTGAAATCAAAGACATTGCCCTGCTTTTCCGGATTTAAATGCTTTTCCATGTCCACAATTCCTTTTGGAATCAGCATACCGGCTGCAAGAACCACAAAAAACAACACACAATCTGCAATAATAACAACCATTTCATAACCGCCATTCTTCCCATAGAAGTTAAACTCTGCTATACAGATAATACAGGCAAAAAAGAAAATATTTGCAATCTGCATTATATTGGAAAGAATCATAGGAAAATTCATCTTCTCTTCTAAGGTATCCCACAAATCATCATCCTCCGAATTATCCTGCAGCTTCTGATACATCTTTTTGCAGGACAAAAAGAGAACACATACTGCAATCAGGGAAAACACAGCCAGCACCAGATAAAGCGGCGGCACAGCTTTCGTTAAGCTGCTTTTTACAGCGTTCAACATGGTATCCAGACCTCCGCTTTTCTCACCCTTTGCCACCAGTCTTCCTACCATATATCCTGCACCATATAACACTACCATAACCGCAATAAAGGTAATATATATTTTCTTGTTGTTTTCCTTATTCTTCATTTTCCTCACCCTCCACATATTCAAAAATATCTTCTACATTACAATCGCATGCCTTAGCAAGTTTCAATGCCAGCGTCACCGACGGCGAATAATCTCCCCTCTCAATCTGGCTGATGGTCTGTCTGGATGTCTGGACTAATCTGCCCATCTCCTGCTGATTCACACCAAGCCTTGCCCGGTATTCCTTTAAGTGATTAGTTAGCGGCATCTTCTTCCACCCCACTTTTCTGGACAAAATCCAATGTATCTATCTCTGTGCCACTTGCCGTTGCAACACTAATGCCACCCCACATACATGCATACATGAGCCCAAAGCTGAGTCCCATAGGTATGCTGTCAAAGATAATCCATCCCATGACAAACCCCATGACATAGCCCACAACATATCCCCAGGCACCGCTCTTTGGTTTCTGCAGATTTTTACGGTACATCAGTTCTTCGTTCCATTCCACGCCTGCCACCTGTACCCACTCAATCTGATCTTTTAAATCAAATCTTATATCCTTTTCAATCTTTTCCTTATACTCATCCAAGTCCTCTATGCAAATTGCTTTCTTAAACTGCAATGCAGCGGTGCTGTCCCCATACCAGAATTTTTCAAAATCAAATTCTTTATCTCCCAATTTTACACCAGAATCCTTTTTTACAAAATAGTCCTCCCGCCTTTCAAAGAGATAGACACCCACCAGCTCTTTCTTTTCGTAAATGCCATATACCCGTCCATTTTTCTCCAAGGTGGCAGCAATTTCTTGCTTTAACTCCTCTACGTCTGTGATATCCGAAAGCCTTTTTCCAAACTCCGGCCTATTCAATCTCTTTTGATTCACTGTATGGGTATTGAACTGTTTTACTGTACTAATCATCATAGTTCCATTCTCCTTTTCAACCATTCTTGTCATTTTGACAACTTTTCTTGTCATCTTATGATAAAGTTATACCATATGACAAGTATTCTTGTCAACACTTTTTTGACAAGTTTGTTTGTCACTTTCTCAATTCTTTGTCAGCATTCTCTTGTAACTCAAATCAATTGCAAATGCACCCAACGGAGCGGTCAGCACAATTGCCAGAACTGCTACCGTAAGAACCGTATCTCCACATGCAAATCCAAGAGATAACGGAACACCCCCAATTGCAGCCTGTACTGTTGCTTTGGGCATATAAGCCATCATCGCAAACAACCGTTCTCTCCCCTTTAACTTTGTTCCCAGGAGACACACATATACACCAAGCATCCGAAATAACAGCGCTCCTGCAATAAGGATAAGTGCCTTCAAACCAACTTTTCCCAGATAACTAATATTCACAGTTGCACCAACCAATACAAACAAAAAGACCTCTGCTGCCACCCACAGTTTTCCATACTTTACTGCCAGCCTCTTTGCTACATTCTCCCTTTTCTTTTGCAGTCCTATTCCGATAAACATAATCGCAATGAGTGCAGAAAATGTGACAGGTGTTGTCAATACATCCTCTGCCACCACAAGCAGTAAAGATATACTAAGAATAATAAGCACCTTCACCGTATCTCTTATATGTACTCTCTGAAAGAAGAATGCCAACAGTACACCTGACAATATTCCTATCCCTATTCCAAGAAGAATGGACACTGGTATATTAATAAAACGAATCACGGACGCTCCTTCTCCCTGCATCATTCCCACAAAGGTCGAAAATAGTACGATAACATATACATCATCCACAGAAGCACCAGCTAATATCAACTGTGGAATTCCTTCTTTGGTTCCATACCCCTCTTCCATCAGCCTAACCATTCTTGGCACAACTACTGCCGGAGATACTGCAGCCAGAACAGCGCCCATAATTGCCGCCTCTAAAACGGTCACTCCCATAAGTCTCGGTGCAATCAAAATCATTCCTATCAATTCAAATGATGCGGGAACAAAGCACATGAGAATCGCCGGTCTTCCTATTTTCTTTAATCCAGACAGATCTAATCCCAGTCCGGCTCTGGTCAGAATAATAACCAGCGCAATCTTCCGTAACTCCGCTGATATGCCTAATATGCTTGAATCTATCAGATTCAGCACATACGGACCAAGAACAATCCCCGTAATCAGCATTCCCAACAAACTCGGAAGCTTAACTTTCTGACATATCCATCCCATAGACATGCCGACAATCAAAATTAAAGAAATACTCAGTAACATCAAAATTCTCCTTTCACTGCTTTGTCCCGCAAAATTCTATGCTATGGGAATCTGTATCTCCGTAAGCCCGTCCATCTCTGTTTTTTTATCCCATACACCATCTATATAGGACTCTCGGATATTTCCACAAATCTCATATCCATTTTCTTCTACATACTGAAGCAGTATTGTGTAAGATTTATGTAAAGTATCATAAGAACCCTTGTGGAAAATGCAGGCAGCCTTAGAAATCTCCGGCAACACCTGAAACGTTACTTTATCAGAATCTTCCTTCTTCTCCGTTACCGCCTCGCAGATTTCAACCAGAATATCCTCTTCCTTAAATCCCGGCTCTAAATAATGCGTAAAGCAATACTCCGGAGTGGCACATACACATCCAAGCCGTTCCATCTCCTTTCCTATTTCCGGCATAAGGGAAAACAATGAATCATAAGACGTAATCCTTCTTTCCATGGAGCACACAATTACTTCCGGTATTTTCTTAACTAGAACCGGTGCGGATAAGTCTACGTTCTCCTTTGTCAGATAACTTTCCACCTCTGCTAATTCTGCCGTCAGTCGTGCAATCTCTTTTAATATGTCTTGTTTTTTTCGCTGCAGCAGATTTTTCTCTTCTTCGCCGTTAATAATGCTACGGATATCTTC
This sequence comes from uncultured Clostridium sp., assembly GCA_945915475.1. Taxonomy (GTDB): domain Bacteria; phylum Bacillota; class Clostridia; order Lachnospirales; family Lachnospiraceae; genus CAG-590. Next base: position 25,694 of record CAMEFI010000023.1, read on the forward strand.
TATGGAAAATCCCATATTTTTTAGTGCCAGAATCCGGTGCAGATCTGCAATCTGTCCAGCCTCATAATAACGGTATCCATTTTCTTCATCCACATACACCGGCTTTAACAGATTCTGTTCGTCATAGTAACGAAGTGTCTTAATGGTAATGCGATTCATATTTGCAAACATTCCAATCCTGTATAATCTAGGCTGTTCTTTGATGTCAAAGGATTTATGCTGCTGTTTCATTCTCAAATGCTTCATAATATTTCCTCCTTTTTCTTGATGAGGCTATGCTATAACCTCCCCTAAGGGACGAGTCAAGAAGAAATATCCATGTTTTATTCAGACTCCACTGTTATTCTGTTCCGCCCGTTGTTCTTTGAAATATATAACTGCTCATCGGCACGGCGAATCCGTTCCTCCAATACCAAATCTTCATTGAAACGAGAAATATATGCTCCAAAACTAAGCGTGACATATTCGTGTACCGCACCCATTCCAGAACGAAGCTGCAGTGCCTGTATATTTTCTGACATCCGCTGATACATGGTATCCAGTGTATCTGCAAGATGATATCCCGCAAGAACAATCAGAAATTCCTCACCTCCAAAACGGATCAGTTCACAAAAGGGTTCATCACTTGGAAAACTTTTCTTCATTGCCTACGTAACTTTTGCCAGACATTCATCCCCCTTAAGGTAGGAATAAGTATCGTTATAATTCTTAAAATTATCAATATCACACATCACAAGACAGATTTCGCAATTATCCTTCAGCCATTTCTCCCGGTTTGTTTCAAAGATACGATACAACTTTGTACGATTACCAACCTTCGTAAGCGGATCTGTAATGGTTATCTCCATCAGCTCCTGATTTGCTTTTTTCAACTCCCTCTGTGTAATACGAAAACGCAGATAAATGGTCCGGTTAAAGAAAAAGAACAACCCCAAAATACAGTCCTTCAAATATGATATTCAAAATAGAAATTGGAAAATTCAGATAATAGAAATCGGCTTTGATGTCCCCCAAAATAAATACAACCGCAAAAATAAACCCTAATGCCGCCATAGCTGGCAATCGGTCATAATTATCATCAATAAAGCTGACAGTTATTCTCTTCATATCCTTGCGGTCTAAATTTGGAAAATGCTTTTCAGCAAAAGAAAGTCAATGTATATCATCTTTATATTTTGTTTTCATTCAATAATCCCTACGAAATATTTGTAGCGATTCCAACAGAAACATAATGATCAAATATGGCTTTCAAATCTGTGCCTTCCGAAGCCTCATAATTCCGAATCCCCTCTACCATATAAGATATTCTTCCTTCCGAAACCACGGTCTCATGATACCGGTCCTTATAAAACTCATCTGTGGATACCGTTCTGTCCCACAGTATTCCATTACACTCTTCTAAGGTGTAGCCGGGAAAATTAACATTCCAAATCTGATTGATTGCAAGTGGCTTGTTTAATAACTCACCCATGATTTCCTTCAAATAACGATCTGTAACCTCGTGCATCTCACTGGCATCTTCCGAAAATGCAATGGTGTGAATTTTTTGAAATGCTGCTTCAAATGCCGCACCTGCGGTAGCAGAATACTGTAAATCCGAAGCAGTATTATATCCATAATTAATTCCAGCAAAAACATGGTCCGGTTTTCCTGGTACGATATTCAATACGCCGATTCTCACACAATCCGCAGGTTGTCCATCGCAGGCAAATGCATGAACTCCCGGCACAGGGAAATCCACTTTCCAGCATTCTATACTATGTCGTAATGTAATTCCATGAGACATTGCACTTCTCTGGTTATCCGGAGCTACTACCCACACTTCGCCAAATTCCACCGCTGTCTTTGCAAGACGGACAATGCCATCTGCATCGATTCCGTCATCATTTGTAATCAATATCTTTCTCATTTGAATTATCCTCCGTTAGAATTATGCTATTTTCAACTCTACTGACAAATTCCGATTTGCAACTCACAACACAACTTAAAATTTTTCTTCCCGCATCATATAGTCCATAATATTTACATGCTCTATTCCGTTGCGCTTTTGTAATAAATAATCGGTAGTGACAACATATTTTTTGTAATTATCTCTAATGGACTCAAGGACACGATATTCTCGTTCTTCTGTTTCTTTACTAAGAGCAATTGTATATGCAACTTGAATGTACGAATAGTTAAGTTCCTTATCTCTTAATATAAAATCACATTCTAATTTTCCAATTCGACCAACACTAACAGCATAGTCCAAACTTCTTGCATAAAAATAAACCATATTCTCCAAAGTCGGTCCATAATTTATTCTGTTATCTGTATTTAATGCAAAATAAAAACTAAGATCTGCAAGATAGTATTTCTTCTCACCTGACAAAGCACGTTTAGATTTCATATCAAACCGGTTACATTCGTAAAGGATTTTTGCATCAACTAATATCTGAATATACCTTGATACCGTACTTCTTCCAATGGCAATTCCATTTTTTCTAAGTGCTTGATGTAAACTGTTGATACTTGTTGTTGCCCCGAAATTATTGATAATAAAATTTCGGACAATTTCAAAGCTTGCTATGTCCTTTATTTTCACTCTGCGGCGTATATCCTTCTCAAATATTTCTCTCACTACTTCATCTACATAAGTCCTTTTCGCAGCCATCTCTTCAATCTGTACTGTTCTAGGGAAGCCACCTTCAAGAATGTACTGATTTAATTCAATCATGAGGTTGGAATTTATCGCCTTATGATAGAACTCTTTCATATGCACGTATTCTTCAAAACTTAATGTATATACTTCAAACTCTATATAACGACCGGTGAGCTTCGTTACCAACTCGCCACTCAGCATATAGAAATTTGAACCTGTAATAAAGATAGACACCCCTCCATCTGTTCTAAAACCATTTAATACTTCTTCAAACCCTTTTACATTTTGGACTTCATCAATAAACAAATAATGAATTCCATTCCCCTTCAGTTTTGAATCTATCAATTTTTCCAATTTATCTGCTGTTTTGATTTTGTTATAAGCCCGCGAGTCCAAATCAATATATATTATATTTTCATCTTTTACCCCTTTTTCGCTAATCTCATCTGCAATAATCTCCATAAGGCTTGACTTACCGCATCTTCGAACACCAGATATAACCTTTATCAAATCGCATGCATCATAGAAAGGTCTTATTTTTTTTAAATATTTTTCACGTTTATATAACTCCATGCTGATTTCAAATTCCTTTGCACCAAAATTTTTAATATTATGATGTGAGTGTCAAAAGTAATTTTGCCACTCACTGATATAACGAATTGCTTCGTTGTGTTGCAACTTTCGCAATTCTTAAAACATTCGGAATCCGCTAATTTACTACGTAAATTGCTACTTCCTCATGTTTTTGCGTGTCATAAAGTCAAAAAGCTTTTTCTGCAAGCAGAAAGCTTTTTGGACTTTTGACACCTATATCATATTATTATATCCGCTCAGAAAAGAAAAATCCATAGTTATCATTGCAATTATTTTATTTTTCTCAAAAATTGCAACAATAACTGTGGGTTATTTTTACCTTATGAATATACAGCTGAATTGTAATCATTATTTAATGACATACAGATAAATACATAATCCCCCACTGCTGTCTCAAATCATCCATGATATTCATAATAAATAAAGTTTCAGAAAGCGGCATTGATTCGCTTTCCAATTTTCCCTGCCGAATCATATCCATACTTTCCATAATCTCATATTCATAACCGGTAATTTGAGCCGGTACATCCATATGTTTCACCAAATTATCATTACAATCAAATACATCCAGAGCCTTTGGATTATTAATATTATCTACAACGATATACCCCTTTTCACCATAAAAAATTCCCTTTCGGTCGGAACGACCATACATGCTGTGAGTAGAAACCGCCATTTTTCCGTCAGGATATTTTACAGTAATGGTTTCCTGACCATCCACACCGGTTTCCGTCATGACCACAGAAGATTCTATATTCGTGAAATTCTTACCAAAATGCATAATGATAAAATTAAGTCCATAAACACCCAAGTCAAGAAGTGCACCACCTGCAAGCTCCGGCCTAATCAGACGTTCCTTATCTGAAATTGGATAACACAAATTGCAGGTAACCGTTTTAATTTCTCCGATAATACCGGACCTAAGCAATTCATCAATCATCTTTCTTGAAGGCATATATCAGGTCCAGATTGCCTCCCCGAGATAGACTCTCTTTTCAGATGCCAAGGCAATGATTTCTTCTGTCTGTTTGCTGTTAAATGTAAATGCCTTCTCGCAAAGCACATTTTTTCCATGTTCAATGCATAACTTCATATGCTCAAAATGATGGGAATGCGGCGTTGCTACATAAATCAAATCAATATTATCATCGGAAACAAGCTCCTCATAGCTGCCATAAGCTGTAATTACTCCAAATTCTTCAGCAAAAGCCTGTGCTTTCTCATAGTTTCTGGAACCAATAGCATATAATGTTGCATCCTTCATTTCATTTATGGTTCGTGCCATTACCTTTGCAATCCCACCGGCACCAAGAATTCCAATATTCACATTGCATCCTCCTCATTCTCGATTTTATGAACATCTCCTACTTTTTACTATAGAATAATACGAATCCATTGCAGAATCAATATATTTGTAATAATCCAGCAGCATTCAATTATCAAATCGTATTCTGTCAATGAGAGAATCTTTTTTTACAGATTTTCCGATTGTAAAAATCATAATGATCTGAACAACTACAAGCACTGCAATCATAATCAAGGTCGCTGTCAGCGGATAATGATAATTCCTGATGTTGAACATTCTATGATCTTTTGCCCATATAAAGACCGGATATCCTGCCACACTACCCCCTCCTACCGCAACAATCAGGGTTCCAATAGTACTGCCACACCCCTTTAGTTATTCCTAATCAATTCCATTTTTCAACTGCATCGTTATAATATTCCATCAATACAGGCTTTGTGAGCCGGTTAATCTCTACCTCTTTGTCCATTTCATCTTTTCCGAAACAAAAAAGTGCCGAAACATTTTCCGGTGTCAAATATTTTGTTTCCACATCAAATGTCAAATTATCCTTAAGCTCGCTTTTACATGCCATATTAAAGCCCCAATCACCGAAAGCCGGAACCTGTAAATGATATGGTTTTACAAAAAAGCCTTCACTCTCTATCGTCTGATTGATACACCAGAATGCCTTTGTTGCATAATATGGACTTGTGGACTGTACCACCATCACTCCGGTATCCTTTAACCGGTTACCACACATTCTGTAAAACACGTTAGAATATAATTTATTGAGGGATTCACAGTTAGGATCAGGCAAATCCACGATAATTAAATCGTACTGTTCCTGAGATTGCTCCAGATATTCATAAGCATCTTCATTATGTACAGTTAGCTTATCCGATTGAAGACTATCTTGATTGATAGACGCAATATTTTCATTTGTGGAACAAATTCGAATCATTTCCGCATCCAAATCGACCAAATCAATCTTTTTCACATCCTCGTATTTCAAGACTTCACGAACTGCAAGTCCGTCTCCCCCTCCAAGAATCAACACATCGTCCCGATTTGAAAGTTCGCTCATGGGAATATGAACCAGTGCCTCGTGATAGCGATATTCGTCCACTGTGGAAAACTGACAATTCCCATCAATATAAAGACGCACATCATCTCTATGCTTTGTAACCACAATCTTCTGATATTCCGTCTGCTCCATATAGATAACATGATCTCTGTAAAGGCCACCTTCAATCATCTCCGAAACATTGTCTGCAAACACAATTCCAATCATCATACAGGCAGCAAGTATTACTGCCAGAACACGGCAAACCTTAATACGTGCCACACGTTCTCCAAAACGCCACAAAATAAGCATGGCAGCAATAATATTCAAAAGTCCACAAAGAAATGATGTAGCAAAATATCCCAACTTCGGCAGCAACAGAAGCGGAAAAGCAATTGCTCCCAGCAATCCTCCGATATAATCAAAGCTGAAAATGGAAGAAAGTGTCACGGACAAGTTATTTTCATCTGCTTCAATAATTCTCGTCATAATCGGTATCTCCGCTCCTGCTAACGTACCGATAAGAATAATTTCTATATACATCACCACTGCATAATTCGAAATATAAATATTAGACAAGAAAAGTAAAAGGGAGCTTACGCCCCCAATTACGCCTATGCTTAACTCTATGGTTATAAATATTGGAAACAGATTTTTCTGAAAGAACTTGGATATATAGGAGCCAAAACCAAGTGCTGCCATGTATAATCCAATTGTAATGGAATACTGCAAGGTACTGTTTCCCAAAAGATAGGAGCTAACTGCACTGATAATTAATTCATAACACATGGAACAGCCAGAAATAATCAGCGTTGTCAACATCAAAAGTCTATACTTCTTACTCATACTCTTTCCTTTTACCTAACTCTTTATCATTTTATTTTCTTACTGAATTACACCACTCACGATAAATGCGATTCCCAAGAAAATACCACACACCATGATACCTGCAGCTTCATTCTTCTCTTTCAAGGCAACATTAAAATTAAATTTCTTATTGACAATATCAATAACAAAATAAGCAAGAATAAAAGCCACAATACCAATAGCTGCATAAACCACCGTATCCAACACACCCTGCAAAAGCTCTGTTACTTCACCAATTTCCGTTGAAATAATAGCAGAACGAATCACATATCCCAGTCCTGCATAAATACCTGCTGATACCCATCCCACTGACTTATTACCTTCTCTGATTTCCTGTGGAAAATCAACCGGAATAAGTAAATCGATAATAAAGTATCCCAACATCATCATAATAAGACCAACACAAAGATAAATCAGTGTTTCAATTGCTACCATTAACATATCTTTTTTCTCCTTTCACTCTAAACCTATATTTATTTTCCACTACTCAATCCACCACCGGACGAATCCCTGTTATTCACACTTGACTGTCTGATGGAATTGGAATAAGAATCAAAATATCCATTTCCGATGTTATGAATAGTATCACCACTATACATGGAATATGCAGATGGTGAATTCTTGTAAGTCCCCGCATCTGAAGCATATCCGGAACTGTAATAATGACTTCTGTACCAGTGACTATCTGCTAAAGAAGACCGATAAGGTTCATTGTCAGATGTGTAATTATATTTCCTGTCAGAAATTTGAACATAGACCGTGTTACTGTCCCCCTCCGGGTGATATATAAGACAATATTCCTTCTTTGTCAGAATGGCAATTTCTGAATCTGTCTTATCATCCTTTTGGGTAACAGATTCGGTATCTCCGTTAATTGCCCCAATAATATCCATGGCTACGTTATCCGTTGTCGATTGCAATGTATAATAATATACTGTCGCTTCCTGTTTTTCATTTCCTGTTAAAGAGGTCTTATATGTATAACTTGATGACTGTTCCAAATATTTGCTGATTGCCCTGCGACTTTGTATACCAGAGCTGATAGAGCTTATCATGGAACCACAGGAACTGAGAAAAAACATACAAAATACAAGAATCAAAATTGCTGCAGAAAAAGTGTTCTTCTGTTTCGGCGGCTCCTCAAATCCAACCTCTTGTATGTCGCTTAATTCTATATATTCCCCTTTGGAATACTCTGTTCCATCACTCCACATTTCAACGGAAAGTGTATGATCCTCTGATTCATCCTCGTATTCCACAAAGGAAGCCCTTTCTCCCGGATCAACATCCACTGCACCGCCATATTTTCGGACAACCTGTGTTCCTTCATCTACCTTATGCCATTCCGGACCAATATTTCCTCTGACATCATTTGCCGGCCACGAAATAGAATATTCCCGATAATGTTCATCACAGGAAAGCCATCGTTCCCCTTGTTTCGTCTGTAAGCGGTACTCTGTCCATTCTTTTCCCAAATCTTGCAGATTTTCATACTGAATAAATCCAATTACCTTTGCCTCCAAACCATTAACATTCAGCAAGGTACCAATCCGATAACTCATATCCTCCCTCCTTTTCATTATCAATTAACAATTGTGCTCTATTGAACTTATTTCCCTGCACTTATATCCCGCTGCACTGTACGAATCTCAACTCTTCCCGCACCAAACAACCTCTCAAGTTCCTGGGCAATACCATCCACCACCTCATCTTTACAGGAAAAAATATCAATTGCCGCATATTTGTATTCCGGCCATGTATGTACCGAAAAATGAGATGTGGATATTACCGCAAAATAAGTTACGCCAATAGGTTCAAATTTATGTATGCATTCTTCCACAATCTTTGCACCCACAAATTTGATAGCCTGATGTGCAGCTTTCTTGATGGCATCCTTATCATCTATCATATCCGAACATTCATATAAATCTACAATCAATTGAATTGCCATTTCCGTCTTCTCCAGCTAATTCTTCTTTCTAAACAGACTTCCTGTAAGTTTATGGAGCATTCCATAATGCTTCTTCGACTCCGCTTTGTCTCCACCGCATTTGGTACAGCAAGAAATATCGCTGCGGTTGTATGCACCACAATACTCACATAACCAATCCGGTTCATTGGTGGTCTTCTCTTTTTCCTCCTGTGTCAAGGTTGCAGCCTCGAGATTGTCCGGTAGATAAAAGCAGGTTTCAATCCCTCTTGCCTTGCCACAGCTGGGACATGTATCAAATCTGGCTCGAATTCCCTTCCGGTCACAATATACACAGTCCCACAAACCTTCTATTCTTCTCTCTTCCATCTGTTACAGTTGCGAATCCTTTCTCTTGATATAAATATATAATCCTATATATCGCAATGTCATAACTATGAATTACGTCTACAACACAATACATCACTTTTCGCTATTATTCGTACATCTTTAAGAAATCATATCATATAATTTATATGACCACAAGCAGGAAAAATATAATTCTCCGGTACAAGAACACATCCACTTTCTCTCCCACTGCGATGCTCTTTTCATCCAGCCCTCTTTTGGCTACAATGATGTCATCATTTACTAACTTTCCATCAACCACCGGTTGAACCGGTGGTTTGCTCCAGCCCTAGAAGGGCTTGTTACCGGCACTGGAGTCTAAAGACTCATCGAAAAGTCCGCCAGCCGCAACATCATTCATCTGCTAAGCCCTAAAGGGCTTATTTTAGTTGCTTTGTTTTACTGGCTCACCCGTGAACGGGTCTATATACTCTTTCAGTGTCATTTGATCATATTCCAAATCTTCTTTTAATTGATTTTGAATATACTCTTGTATCTTTTTTGCATTTTTTCCAACTGTATCCACATAATAACCTCTGCACCAGAAATGTCGATTTCCATACTTGTATTTCAAATTTGCATGGCGTTCAAATATCATCAAGGTACTTTTTCCTTTCAAATATCCCACAAAACTTGATACACTAATATTCGGTGGTATTTCCACCAACATATGCACGTGATCAGGGCATATTTCAGCTTCTACTATTTTTACTCCCTTTCTTTTGCATAGCATACTCAATATATTCGCTATATCCTGCTTCAATTGACCATATGCTATTTTTCTCCTAAATTTAGGTGCAAAAACAATATGATACTTGCAATTCCATTTGCTATGTGATAAACTATTTATATCCATTTGGATACCTCCTTTGATATATGTACGGTTGGCGAACCTGTACTTATTATATCACTGGAGGTTTTTCACTGTAAGCTAAAGCATCTGTGGACACACCTGCATAGCAGGTGGTTTATTTGTATTAGATACAAATAGAGATCACGAAAGAATCCTTTCATGATCTCCTATATTAATCGATTAAATACAAAATGCTGCGTAAAGCGGAACTACTTTCTTATTGTCTTCAAAAGCGAAATTCTTAGAAGATAACTTGATCGCATATACTGGTTTGTAAGTATTCATATATACATTCAAACTTTTCGCTCTTGTATTATCCGCTGACTTAACCTCAATCGGAATGATCTTCCCTTCCCGCTGAATCACAAAATCAACTTCTGCTCCACGCTCCGACTCCCAATAATATGTGTGATATGCATTTGCAATTAATTGTGCATTCACATAATTCTCAGTCATACCACCCTTAAAATCATTTATCTCATCTACCATATACAAGATATCATTTGCTGCCAAATCTTTCTTGGCACACAACAAGCCCAAATCTGACACATAGATTTTGAAAGCATCTATATCCCTGTAATTTTCCAACGGCTTCTTAATCTGTTCCACTCTGTATATCTTAGAAACAACCCCTGACAAACACAACCACTCTATTGCATTCTCAAATTCCGAAGCACGTCCCCCTTTCTTGATCAACTTATACTGGAAACGGGTATTCTTCTTTGAAAGCTGTACTGTAATGTTATCATATGCCAATCTTGTCTTCTTAATCTCATTGGTATTATTGTACTTACTCATATCATTCAGATAACTTGCAAGAATCGTATCCTGTGTATGACGGATCAATACATAATCCTTCGTCTGTACATATTGCATGACACATTCCGGCATTCCTCCGACAACAAGATACTGCCGATACAGTTGCATTGCATGATCGTGCAATGCAGAAGGCATTGGTTCATTGGTGAGAAAATGCTTTCGGATTCGTTCAACCAACTTCTCCTCCCCCATTGCAATCAGGAACTCCTCCATATCCATTGGATACATCGTTTTCATATCTACCTTTCCCACCGGAAATGAAAACTGTGCCCGATTCACCGCTACTCCTAACAGACTTCCCGCTACAATAATATGATAGTCCGGCTCCTGTTCACAGAAATATTTCAAGGAAGTCAATGCCCGCTCGCACAATTGAACTTCATCTAACACGATCAATGTCTTTTCCCTGATGATCGTCTGCCCTGCAATATGTGACAAGATCGGAATCAGATAATTAGGACTGATATTCTCCTCAAATGTTTCACACAATTTAGGATTCGTTTCAAAATTAAAATATGCAACATTATCATAATGCGTCCTTCCAAACTCCAAAATGGAATATGTCTTACCAACCTGTCTTGCCCCTTGTATAATAAGCGGTTTACGATATGGGGTCTCTCTCCAATCCTCCAAGAAATTCATAATTTTTCTATACATAATGTCACCACCCTGATCCATTTTCTTGTAGTATATAATATATTCATGTCAAATTCAACGTATTTTCATTCAAAAATTACACTAAAATGCACGAACTTTTCTTTCAATCTAACATTATTCTACACTTATTACTTCTATCTTATTCTTCCCTTGCCCTCACTCCGCAATCGTGCTACACTTGATTTTATCAATAAATACGAGGTGAATAACATGAATTTCTTAATTTTTCTTGCTGTTGCATTAGTGATCAGCTGCATCGGTTTCTACAAATATGTGTACTTTATATCCTTAGGCTACGGTTTCTCGATTGCAGGAATCGGCATTGCCCTGCTCATTCTCTACCCGGAGCAGTTAACCGTTCCAACCATTCTTGCCTGCATCCTGTTTATTATCTACGGCTGCCGGCTTGGTGGATATCTTCTGGTGCGTGAGATCAGGAGTGCATCTTACCGAAGTACCATGAAACGTGAGATTAAGGACGGTTCCGATATGAAAATGATTGCAAAGGTAAGCATCTGGATCACCTGTGCATTACTCTACGTCTTAGAGGTATCGCCAGTATTCTTCCGCTTATACAACGGTGGCAAGACAGATGTTGTTACAATCGTCGGTATCGTGATCATGGCATGCGGTATTATATTAGAATCCACTGCTGACCTTCAGAAATCCAGAGCAAAGAAAAAGAACCCGAACCGCTTCTGCGATTCCGGGCTCTACAAAATCGTCCGTTGTCCGAATTACCTTGGGGAAGTATTGTTCTGGACCGGCGTTTTCGTATCCGGTGTAACAACTCTCACCGGAGCATTACAATGGGTATGTGCACTCCTTGGCTGGGCCTGCATCGTCTACATCATGTTCGGCGGTGCCAGACGTCTGGAGATTCGGCAGAACAAGAACTATGGTTCCGACCCGGAGTATCAGGCATATGTGCAGCATACCCCAATCCTGTTACCACTCATCCCACTTTATAGTGTCGAAAAGTATAAGTGGTTGATCGGATAATCTATTTTACTGTTTATATTTATTCGATAACGTAAATAAATTATAGGTCTCGTCCATTGCTGGCAATCACCTTCCGATACCAGTCAAATGATTTTTTCTTCTTTCTGGCGTAGGTGCCGCTTCCGTCATCCATCTTATCTACATAGATGAAGCCATAACGCTTGCGCATCTCGCCAGTTGTGAAGGATACCGGGTCAATACAGCCCCATACGGTATATCCCATCACATCTACACCATCTTCCTCGATGGCTTTCATCATTTCCCGGATATGATCTCCTAAGAACTGAATCCGGTTATCATCCGTAATCTCTCCATTCTCTAAGACATCCTCGTATCCGAATCCATTTTCTACGATAAATAATGGCAGCTCGTAACGATCTGAATACTGATTCAGGACATAACGAAGTCCCTTTGGATCAATCGTCCAGCCCCATGGTGTCATTTCCAGATATGGATTAGGTACAGCGTCCGCACTGGCTGCCAGATCATTACCTAACTTCTCGATATTGGCATCTGCACTCATTACACTGCTCAGATAATAGCTGAAACCGATATAGTCCACACAACCCTCTGCAATGATTCGTAGATCTTCGTCCGTTACATCCATCTCATATCCTTTCTTCTCCCACTCTTTCATAATATAAGCAGGATAATGACCTCTTGCCTGTACATCCGTGAAGAACAGATTCTTGCGATCTTCCTTCTGTGCCAGCAATACATCATCCGGATTACAGCTATATGCATATACCGGTGTTGCCGCTACCATACAACCAATCTGGAATTCCGGATTGATCGCATGACCTAACTTCACCACATTGGCACTTGCCACAAACTGATAATGTGCTGCCTGGTATACCAGCTTCTGACGATCTTCTCCTTCCTCGAACACAATACCGGAGTTGGTAAATGCATAGATCGGATTGCTTAAGATCATCTGGTTATTGATCTCGTTAAATGTCATCCAGTATGTTACCTTATCCCGATACCGTTCCATCACAGTAAGCGCAAACCGGGTAAAGAATTCGATCATCTTCCGGTTACGCCAGCCACCATATTTCTTCACCAATCCATACGGCATCTCAAAATGCGACAACGTAATGACCGGTTCAATTCCATACTTTAATAACTCGTCAAATAGATCATCATAGAACTGCAAGCCCTTCTCATTCGGCTCTGTCTCATCTCCCTGTGGGAAGATACGGCTCCATGCGATACTGGTACGGAAACTCTTGAAGCCCATCTCGGCAAAGAGCTTCACATCTTCCTTGTACAACTCATAGAAATGAATTCCTTCATGGTTCGGATAATACTTACCTTCCACAATACCATCTGTGATCTCTCTTGCCTTTTCGCGGCTGCCGCCAGTCATCACATCAGCAATACTAAGTCCTTTTCCATCCTGGTCATATGCACCCTCTACCTGATGGGCGGCAACTGCGCCGCCCCATAAAAAATGATCTCTCATAACTGATCTCCTATGCCATAATCTTGTATAAGCTGTCACCTGCATTTACTGTCTTTGCATCTGTCTTTTCAAGAGATGCAAAATCATCTGTATTTGTAACAAGAATTGGAGTAATCAGGGAATATCCGGCACCCTCGATCACACTGCGGTCAAATGTAAGCAATGTCTCTCCTGCTTTCACTTCCTGTCCTTCTTCTACCTTAACATCAAATCCCTTGCCCTCTAACATAACTGTATTCAAACCTACATGAATCAATATCTCTGCACCATTGGCAAGTGTCATTCCAATCGCATGCTTGGATGGAAGTAATGCACTGATCACACCATCAGCAGGTGCAACAATCTTGTTATCACTTGGATTGATTGCAAGACCATCTCCGGTTACTCCGCTTGAGAATACCTCGTCCGGAACATCCTTTAATGCTACTACCTCACCAGCTACTGGTGCACATACTACTGCATCTGTCTTCTCAACGGCTGGTGCCTGTTCGATCTGCTCTGCTTCCTCATGTTCCGGAACAAAGTCTTTCATATCCTCTGGACGGATACCCCAGAAATAAGTAAGTAATGCACCTGCAACAAGGGCAACCGAAATACCGATCAGATAACCAACAAATGGAGAATATGTCTGCATGATCATAGCAAAAATGTTGTGGAATACATACTCATCCATCGTAACACCAAGTGCACCATTGATTGCTCCACCAAGTCCGCTGGCGATTGCAACAACTGCCATTAATCTCTTATACTCCATAACAATACCGTAAAGGATTGGCTCTGTAACACCAGCCATAATACCAGTGATAACAGTAGGTCCTGCTACGGAACGAATCTTAGAACCCTTCTTACCCTTAAGATAAGCACCGATTGCAATACCGATCTGTGCAAATACCGCACATACACAAACACCCTCGATCATATCTCCACCATACTGGTCTAAGTTCTGTAACGTAATCGGAGTAAATCCCCAATGCAGACCAAAGATTGTAAGGAATGGATAAGCTGCTGCAAGAAGTAAACCTGCAATAATCTTATTAAAGCTGAATAATTTTACAACAATATCAGCGACTACATTACCAACGGTTGTACCAACCGGACCGAATACGATCGCTGTAAATGGTACCATAACCATCAGACAGATCATTGGAACTAAGAACAACTGTAATTCTTTCTTAATGATCTTCTTAAGACCCTTCTCTAAGAAGCTATATACGATAACTGCAATAAAGATCGGGAATACCGTTGATGCATAATCAATCGGCGTAACCGGAATTCCTAAGAAATTCACACCGCCCTCTGCGGATAACAAGCCGGTAAAGTTCGGCTCTAACAAAGCTGCACCAATCGCACCACCAACATATGCATTTGCACCAAACTGCTTAGCAAGTGTTGTTCCTAAGAAGATTGGAAGGAAATAGAATACGGCATTTCCTGCTGCGGATAAGATCAAATACGTTGGATCTTCATAGCCTAATACATGTAACTCGATCAATACGGTAAGTAATGCCTTTACCATACCTGCTCCGGCAAGTAATGGGATCAATGGAGAAAAGGCACCGGAGATAACCTTCATCAGACGGTCGATCGCACTCTTCTTCTCGCCGCTGTCTTCGTTGCTCTCCTTCTTTGTTCCAATATTAGCTACAGATAAAATTGCGTTATAGTAGTTGTTGACATCCGGTCCGATTACAACCTGATACTGACCTCCACTTACGATTACTTTCATAACATATGGCAATTTCTCTAAAGCTGCCTTATCTGCCTTTGCGTCACTCTTTAACTCGAAACGCAGTCTTGTTGCACAATGTACAAGATTGTTAATGTTCTTTTCGCCGCCGACTAATTCTACAATAGTCTTTGCTTCATTTTCAAATTTCATACTCTGTTCTCCTTTCGTCATTTCCTGATTACATAATTGCGAAACCGTCTATATTCTTAAGATCGTTGCCCAAGTATAACAATACTATCGCAGGCACGCTCTCGCTACTCATCACTCGCAGCGGTACTAAGCTCGAAATAACCTCGCTAAGTACCGGCGGTTCTGAAGTACCTGCTTATAGTAACTGTTATACTTGCACAACACTCCCTTCACTTCTATAAGTTCCGCAATTACTTTACCCGGAATTAAAAATGACCCGAAACAGACACAATGTATGAAATTATACACACATCGTGTCGTTCGAGTCATGCCTAGTCGTACTAGTAACACCTTTATGCTTTTTTACCTATACGGTTCAAATGTAATGTCAGATATAAGATCTCACCTCTGCTGATCTCCCAGTGATACGTCTGTTTCAGGAAGTCTGCGATCTTCAACGAACACTTATAATCTTCCGGACAGCTTACGATCACCGCCTCTGCGATTGTCTCATCAATATCTAACACTTCGCCCTTCATCTGGCGCTGCACGAAATACCGGATATGAGAGATGAACCTGCGGATATCAAAATCATCCTCATCAAACTCTCTCTTATAGTATATCTTGCAGATATTCAAGATGTTCTGAATTATCTTTGTGCCTAGAATGGTGTTCTGCATTCCTTCCAAGTTAAGGTTCGCATTGATGAAATGCAATGCAATAAATGCTGCCTCCTGCTTTGGAATCTCGGTATTCAAATCCCGTTGCAGATCTTCTACCACTGTCATCGCATATCGATATTCCTTCGGATAGATCAATTTGATATCCCACTCTAATGGAGAAGCGAAATACACGCCTTCTTTCACACGTTCCAACATCATTCCCAGGTGATCTGATAAAGTTAATAGAATACTGTCATTACAATGGTATCCCAACTGCTGTTCCCCACGCTTGATAATATCGCTGGCCAGTTCGAGATTATCTAACGAGATACGTTCCAACAGACGGTTAAAGTCTTTGTGACCTTTCTCACCATCGAGGACAAAGAGTTTTTCCACACGACTTTCATTGACAAAACCGCCGGGTTTCAAACCAAATGCAACCCCGCTACCCATAACAACTGCTTCCTGCTTGTTGTCATCATAGACTAATGCCACATTATTGTTCAATGCTTTAATCAACTCCATTGTTTCTGCCCTCCTCTCGTTCACCTGATTCTTTCATACATCCTCTCTCCCACCGGTTCAAGGATATACAAAAAGGCATAACCAAAAAACGTATCATTCTACGAATATGGTCATGCCTGCTTTATCAGTAACACTCTAGATATGATTATAGGGGAATTGCAGCAAAATGTCAATCACTATTTTTACAACGGTCTTATATAATGCAATGCATCAAACGGAAATACAATCGCAACACTATACACATCCTGCTCATGTTTTACTCTCATAATTCCGTTATATGCTCTTACCGACTTTTTCACATTATCAAGACCATATCCGTGAATAAAATCGATTTCGTCTAAATTCTGTACCACCTTATCATCCGGTCCGGGTACATAGGTATTTGCAATATATATGGCAAATGCATTGTTTTCCACCTGTTGTATCTTAAGCACGATCTTGGGATCAAGCTGTCCCTGACAGGCATTCAAAGCATTATCTAACAGATTCCCTAATATGATCGCCAAATGATAATCACTAACCGGAACCCGTTGTGCCTCCACCTTCAGACTCGCAGTCAATTGAATTCCCTTAGATCTGGTCTGTAACATAAAATTGCTCACAAGTGCATCAATTGCCAGACATCCTGTATTCACTGTTGCATATCTTGATTCCAGATCTGCCATTGCTTCCTGTGTATATGCCGTGATCACATCATATTCTTTCCTTTTCACACATTCATTAATACAGTTAAAATGTTTCTTCGTATCGTGCACGAAACTCCGGATATCCCGATAGGCTTCGCCTAATTGATCATAACGCTGTTTCTGTCTTAGCAGCTGATCATCTAACATTTGATTCTTTTGTTCCAGCTCTTCTGCCTTTAACACATTCCCAAGCAATACATAATTCACCACATTGATTACAAAAAGAAAAAGCATCAGCGTGATATAAAATTGAGGATTGCTAACGATCATTTCAGAGCAGGGTGGCATAAGAAACAAAACACACGATAATAAAGGAATTATTATTAGCAGCAACGAATACATCTTAGAATGCACTCTTTCCTTTCTCTTCCACACTGCTCGAAACAGCAAAACAGCTACTAACAAAATCAATCCCTTCACATAACTTATCGCAACAAATGACCAGTCAGGCAGACGATCCATCTGATCTTTTACTCCGGTAATATGGCTTACCAGATAATATGAACCATCTTCAAAAACAAAACTAATTATCATAATACTTACTACTGCAAAGACTCTCTCTTGTAGTTTCAGCCTATAAAAATATGTTAATACAAAATATGTCACTATTGACAACAACGACCTTAGGTAAAATGCGCCCTGCGAAGTATTACCCAGCAAAAAATGTGTCATTATTCCATAAGCAATCTCTGTAACAATGCACCCCGTTATAACCCATACGGAGCTTACATCCTGTCTCCGCTTATCATACAGTGTCTGATAATATATATACATTACTACTGCATCCAACACCCCTGTTATATAATCTAATATTGTCAACATACATCCGTTCTCCTAATTCATCACAACCATCGTTTTCTCAAGGAATAGATCCTGTACCATCTTCACTCTTCTTCTGCTGATCGGAATTGTCATCCCATCCACCAGCCGTAGCCCCAACCGTTCCACTGCCACAACGTATTTCAGATTCACCAGATATCCCCTGCACGGAGAGATAAATGCATATGACTGCAAACTTGCCTCCCACTGTTGAATTGTTCCCTCCCCAGTTATTGTTTCATTTTGCAGTACATATTGTAAGATCGGCTTCTTATCTTTCAATGTCTTCATATATACAATATCTCTAACCTGGATTACCCGCTTCTCTCCATCTGTTTCAACAATCACTTTTGTAATACGGGAATGTTCATATCGATGCACAATATCCCGAAACAATTTCTCCATCTGTTCATATTGTATTGGCTTAACTAGAAACTGAAATGGCTGAACGTCAAAACTATCCTGCATATATTTCGGATAAGAAGTAACAAACACAATAATAATGTCATCCTGCACATCTTCCCGTAACTTCTTTGCCACCTCTAAACCATCTATCTCCGGCATCTCAACATCCAATAACGCAATATGATATGGATTCTTTTGATTGCTTTGCAGCAATTCCTTTCCATTCGTAAATGATTCGATCTCAAATTCTATATCTTTTTGCATCTGGTACCGTTCCATATATTGCTGCAATACCCAGATTACACTCTCTTCATCATCGCAGATTCCAACCCGTAGTTTCATAATCCCCTCCTGTTCTTCACAATTCCTGCAATCAGCCCTATTAATTCAATTATAACACAGATACTGATTGCCGCATAATACAGATTCCACTCACAAAACCAGAACCAGACTTCCACCACACTCAATCCGACACACAATATAACACATCTTCTATGTAACCGTTTTCTCTGTTCGGAGGAAAATCTCTTGTTCGGAGTATCCACCGGTGCTACCGCAAGTATCCCAATACAGCCTATCCCATATAAAATGATCCAAGTGACATGAAACCATGGGACTACATAAGGTGTGACATATAAAAAAATCCCAAATACTCCATAAGATAAGACACTACATATCTCCTTCGAATCTGCGTGATAGCCTCCTGCAACAAAACGCAGTGTCATTGCCACCAACAGATAACATGCTGCAATTCCTAATCTTCCACACAATAACCCGATCAGGACAAGACTGCCGCTATACAGAATGCTTTCTATTATATAATCAAATATATATGCATATATGGCTTGTTCCTTTTCGTTTATTGTGTGATTCTGTACCAAAACCTGTGCGATCCAATTCCCTGACATCTTTCTGCACTCCCTTTCCGCACTTTACTTACTATTTTATATTCTGTAGTATAACATAGATTATCTATGTACTCTGGTCTTTGGGGTAAGTGGTCGAAATACGGGGGGTGAACGGTCAAAAAGCATATTCATATTAAACATGTTACCGTTCACCCCCCGTATTTCGACCACTTACCCCAAAAATCGTTTTGAAAGGGTTCTTCATGTTATAATTCACCCATAGATTTTAGACGAAATCTTACATTATAAGAAAAAGGAGGATTCATCATGAAACTTAGGAAAAAAATTATGGGATTATCATTAATTGTGGCAATTGCAGCAACAAGTGTTACAACAGTCTTTGCAGCTACAGGATCTAATTCATTTGGAACATTGAGCAATGCTCACTCTAGTGCATCTACATCTTTTACTTCTACAGGCAAATCCAATTTAGCAGCACAATGGAGTGGTATGCCAGGTGGTGCAATATTATATGTTACATGCCCTTCCAATGGATTGACACATACCATTGTCATAACCGGACCGAATGACTCTCCATCGTCAGCTAAGTATTCATCTACTCCCGGTTCAGGAGATAAAGTTCAGGTAAATGCTAGATTAGGCGGTGCAACCAACAGAACTAACGTAAGGGCAAGTGCATATGAATTCTAATAAGGGCTTATGCATATGTGCACTGCTTCTAACCCTGCTTTCGGTACCGGGCTGTGTCCCGGTACCGGAAGAGGTACGTAACAATGCCGGGCTGTATGAAAATCTAACAAATGAAGAGGATACGGATACCTCCAAACTATCGTATGTATCGCTCGCACAGCTGCAGGAGGAGGCACAGCAATGGAAGGGAAAAACTTATAACCAGATCGGGTTGCCGAATCAGATCAGCATCCCACCCTCCGATATGGCAGTGTTGGATATGGGGAATTTTGTGGATACCTATTCCCAATCGGAACGGCTGTTGCAATACTTTTTACCCGAGTATCTGACTGCTTCCGCAGAATATAAGGATGCCTTTCAGTCTACACAGCAACGATTCAAAGGCTGGGAATATGAAACATCGCAAGACTATAAGATATGGAATACCCCACCCACTGATAAATATGCTGATTCTCCCGATCGAAGGCTGGGAACAAATACGTATGGCCGCTTTTTCTATGCTAACGGTTGGGAGCCCACATTAGATCAACTGGATACAGATGTCGACCATATCAAGCGGGTAGCAGCATTCCATATCAGTAAGGAGGGAATCCCGGATCAGAGCTACTCCCTCTCCGGTCAGGAGGAATCCGTGGCAGCTGCGGTTGCATATACAGAGACTACAGTGAATCAGTGGATGGAGGTTGTCTATGGACGAAAGGTCTATGACTACCGGGTAGACTGGCTCTTTGTGATATCCGACGGCAACCTCTGGTACTATTCCATGGTATTGAACCGAACATATAACGGTGTCCTCTTTGATGACGCTCCTGCTTATCCGAACGAGACAGAGGAACTATATGACGAACAGGATTATCTGTATGGAAGCTATCCTTTGACCGTACAGATGTTCAAACCGGACACCATCGGCTTTCTCCGGGAAGCATATTCCCTGCTTCCATCGGAGCAGCAGAAGGTGAATTCCTACCTGTCCTTAGCCTCAGCCATCCAGCTTGTCTCTTCGAAATTAGCGGCAAAGAATATGTTTTCCTTTGACAATGTATCGCTTTGCTATACCCTGCGGCAGGATATTCTGACGGATGTTGAGACCGGGCAGCGGAAGTATCCGTTTGGATGCGGATTAATTAATTACGTTGATTCCACCGTTATCGCCAGACCGACCTGGGTATTTTCAATCGATAGGAGCCGAGTTCCGGAATATAACGATATGAACCGTCTAAACGGACGTAGCCTCACGGTACTGATTGATGCAATTGATGGAACTTTTCAATATTACACAGGAGATTGGGGAGAATGATGAATAGAATGAAACAATGGTTGAACAGAGGCTGCAGGTACACAGGCGGTATACATATGCCGGGTATGATCCTCCTGATGGTCGTACTGCTTACCATGAAGAATTCCTTTATGACGACAGAAACGGAAAGAACCCTATTCTATGAGATCTTTAAGGAAGGCAAAGCTGCGTTTGAACAGGCAGGTCTGATTGGAACTGCCGTATTCCAGCTTACGGATATTGGCAATGTAAGTGACTGGCTTGTGATATTCTTTCCATTTATAGCCGGTTACTCCTTTGTCACAGTTCTCTGTGATGATTTTCAATCTGGTTTTGTACGACTTGCAGCCGTACGGATGGGAAGTCGGCGCTATCTGCGCCGGATGTTCCGTTGCGGAATACTGGCTATTCTGGTAATCGGTATTACGGCACTGCTCCTGTTTGGCATCTTCTGCAGGGTAACATGCTTATCCATACATGACCTGCCGCACGAAGAGGCCGCAATGCTGTATAAAGCGATCTGGCGGAAGACATACGCCGGTACTTCTGATCCGACTATATGGAATTATATCTATCCGTTGCTGCGTAATAACTTGGTGATCCTCTTTGTTATGCTGTTAGAGGGGTTGATCTCTTTCCTGCTTGCCGCAGCCACAAAGAACAAATATTTTTCTCTGTTTGTGCCCTGTATGGTGTTATATATATTGGTGAAGACGGCAGACTCCCTAGTTGAAAGAGGATTCGGATGGGCAGAATATCTGTCACCGGCTGCATGGTTTGTACATACGCCGACATTGATTGTGGTGCTCAGTCTTTCCATATTCATCGTAGTGGCAGCCGAGGAAGCTTTTGTAAGAATATTAGATAGGGGGGTGGATTGCCTTGCATATTAAAAGAACGCGAAGACATAGGATTCGAAATATTATACGCCTAAACTGGACGGAATTTGTAAGGAGCCCTAAGCTCTACCTGATCCTATTCTCCTATATATGTATCGTGGAACGCAGTCTGCTCCCTATGCTCCGGTTATCTGACCAGATTGGAGAGGCACTGAATATTGTTGAACCCTTCATTGCATTTTGTAACTCCAAATGGGAAGCACTGCTGATCCCATTAACATATCTGGTTATCTTCTGCGATTATCCCCGATCCAATTCACATTACACATATACGATCGTAAGAGCCGGACGTGCAAACTGGATCTGGGGAAATTGTCTGTTTGCCATGCTGGTGTCTACTGTATACATGGGCAGTATCTTTGTTATGTCGCTAATCGTGTGCCAGAAGCAAAGCTTTGTATTCAACGGCTGGAGCCTGTATACCAGAAAGATGAAATACTACTATAATACACAGCTTATGGCATTCGGAGAGGATAAAGTATTAGATGCAGGGCTGTACATGCATTATAGTCCGTATGAAGCATTAGGCTATACATTACTGTTAAATATATTAATGGGACTTACCATATCCGGTATCTTTTTGTTATGCAACGTATTACAGAAGCATAATCTTGGCATGATATGCAACGTATTATTGCTGGTTGGCGGTTGGATCACAAATCAGTTTCTTGGAAATATCATGTGGATCTTTCCCTATGCAAACTGTAAGCTCGGATGGCACCACAAATACATATTACGGGAGACAATATTAACAGATGGTTATTCCGTGGCATATTTTGTAATTCTGATATTGATCCTGTATGGCTTCCTGTTTTGGAAGATCCGCAGGACGCCAATCTATGTATCGGACAATCTGTAGGAGGACAAGACGATGGAGGAAAAAGTATACGCAGTAGAATTACATGAAGTGGGACTCACGATTGACAAGCAGGAGTTGTTGAAGGATATTTCCCTGAATCTTGATTATGGAAAGATATATGGCATTATCGGACGCAACGGTTCCGGCAAGACGCTGCTGTTCAAATGTATTGCCGGATTCATCCTGCCAACACACGGAGATATCGAAGTGATTGGAGAACAGATCGGACAGGACACCGATTTTTCGGGACATATGGGCGTTATCATTGAAACACCGGGATTCATACCTCACTATTCCGCATATAAGAATCTGAAGATTTTAGCTGACATTTCAGGCGGGGTGAAGAAAGAACGTATCATAGAGTGTATTCGCATGGTGGGTCTGGACGAAAAAGAGCGCAAACCTGTGAAGAAATATTCTCTTGGCATGCGACAACGACTAGGCTTAGCGCAGGCAATCATGGAAGACCCACATGTACTTGTATTAGATGAACCGATGAACGGACTAGACAAACAAGGAGTAGAGGATATCCGCCATCTTTTGCTCGAACTGAAAAAGCAGGACAAAACCATTCTCATCGCATCCCATAATGCAGAAGATATCCGTCTCTTGTGTGATGAGGTCTATGAAATGGATGCAGGCATGCTGACAAAAATAAAGTAAACAGGAGGGCTTATGGTATGAAACGCTATGTCATGGGAATTACAATGTGTCTGATACTTATATTCGTAACCACCGGATGTGGGAATCGGTTATCTTATGATGAACATACTATTGTATTAGGGGTTCTATCCGGCGGTGGTCAATCCATTGAAGAAGCTGTTGCCACATATAACCATTCCCACAATGATTATCAGATTGTTCTGAAGGATTACGGGAGCAAGGACAATGCGATTGACAAGATGATTACGGATCTTATGACCGGCTCTACACCGGATATTATCTTTCTGAATACACTTCCCATTGAACAATATGTGGAAAAGGGCTTGTTAGAAGACTTAACACCATATATGGAGCAGGATCCGGACTGTTCGGTAGAGGATCTCATACCGAATGTATATGATAACATGAGAATAAACGATGGTCTATATTTTACCTCACCAGGGTTTGCTGTATTTACAATCGGGGCAGGACAGAGTGTAGTCGGAAATCATAGCGGATATACCATTACGGAATTTAATGATCTATTAGAGACGCAGAAGAATAAGGATATCCAGCCATTCTATAGTACATACAAGGGACATCTTCTGTCCACCCTATGCTGCTATAATCTTGGTGATTATATCGACTGGAATACCGGAACCTGCTCCTTCGACGGAGAAGAATTCCGGACAATTCTTCAATTGTGTAATGAATGGGGCGAAAATGATCTCACGGATTATGAGGAAGAAGAACCCGAATTAGTATCCTCCGGCAGAGAATTGTTTGTCCTAACAGAGGCAGACCTCAGAAATATGGAATATAACCGGGAGATGTTTCAGGAGGAGATCTGCTATATTGGATATCCCTGTGCAGACCGCCAAGGAAATTATATGAAATTCAGCACAATGCTTGGTATGAATACCAAGTCAGAGAAAAAGGATGCTGCTTGGTCTTTTCTGCGCATGTTTATGACACAGGCATTTCAGAAGGATAATATCTTCTGCGACTGGCCAAGCAGATCCGACTGCTATGAGCAAAAGCTTGCTGACGCGGTTGCAGATACCCCTGAATATGCACAAGATGTACCTATATTACGACAGATAATAGAAAACACTCATAAGAGAGATCAAACAGAGGATGCTTTGATGGATGAGATCATCTGGGATGAAGCCGAAAAATACTTCCAGGGTAAAAAGACCTTAGACGAAACGGTAGCTATCATCCAGAAACGCTGTCAAACATATGTAAACGAACATCGATAGTATATCTGTGATCGAATCAGAACCACCGGTTGAACCGGTGGTTTGCTCCAGCCCTAGAAGGGCTTGTTACCGGCA
>CAMEFI010000024.1 GCA_945915475.1 uncultured Clostridium sp.
CCTCTTCTGCCTTACGGCGGGCTTCTTCCTCCGCCGCACGTCTCGCTTCTTCCTCGGCTCTACGTGCCTCCTCTTCTGCCTTACGCTTTGCTTCTTCCTCCGCTTTCCGACGGGCTTCCTCTTCTGCCTTATGTCTTGCTTCTTCCTCCGCTTTCCGACGGGCTTCTTCCTCTGCCTTACGTCTTTCCTCTTCCTCGGCTTTCTTACGAGCCTCTTCCATTTCACGTGCTTTCATCTCAGCTTCACGAATTCTGCGTTGCTCTTCTTCCGCACGTTTCATTGCTTCCGCAGCCGCCTGTCGTTTCTTCTCCTCAGCCTGGCGCCTTGCTTCCTCTTCCGCTTTTTGTGCTTCCTCAGCAGCCTTGCGTTTGGCAGCTTCTTCAGCAGCTTTTCTCTCTTCTTCCGCTCTTCGAGATGCTTCTTCGCTCTTTTCTGCATCAGAAGAAGAGAAACTCATAATGTCATCATCATCATCATCAAAATCGATATTATATGCACTTTGAACATCATCGGACTCAACAGGACGCTGCCGAACTGGAACAACACTGATCACATCTCCATTCTCATCTACAAAAGAATCTTTCTTTGTCGTTTCCTTCTTCGGCTGAACATGTTGTGGTTCTGCTCCTGAAGACACCCAGCTTACTTCTTCCTTCTTCTCTTCGCCCCAGCTGCTCTTACCATCATCTACAATAATTGTACTTGCGCCTCCCACAACCTGTACCGGCTCCGGAATCGGCGTATGTGGTTTTGGTTGTACAGACGGTTTAATCGGCTCTGCAGATTTTACCGGTTCGGCAGGTTTTACCGGTTCCTTTGACTTTTCCACTGCTGCATTAATTTCATCTGCACTAAGTGTAACCGTACTCTCTTCTGCTCCAATCGATATATTGGATTTCTCCGTTGGTGTAATATCAATTCCTAATCCACCACTATGAACAGAGTTCAAAGTCTCCTGTCCTTTATTTGGATTTGATAAACTTGGACCATTTCCATTAGGATTTGATAAAGTAGGACCATCTCCAAGTCCTCCAAGACCACCTGAAATTCCTCCACCAAGACCTGAAGAAACTTTCTTCTCTTCTTTCTTCTCTTCTACCGGAGTGATTCCTGCTGCTTTCATTTTCTTCTTCTCTTCTAATCTCGCCATCTCCTCCGGAGAAATAGTACGAAATTGTGGCTTAGAATTGCCACTGGAAGATGACTGTCCTGCCGCAGTCCTCTTTTCCTCTTCTTTTTTGTTTGCCGCAGCTTTCGCCGCTTTTTCTTTTTCAACTTGCGCTCTGATTGCTGCAATTAATGCTTCTGTCTGATCCATTTTCTTTTCCTGCACCCGCCTTTCTGCCTCAATCTTAGCTTCCTCTTCCGCCTTAAATTTAGCTCTTTGTTCTTCCTCCGCTTTGGCAGCCGCCAAACGTTTCTCCCGTTCTGCTGCAAGCTTCGGATCCTTTTTAATCCGTTCCTCTTCTTCCCTTTGTCGCTTTGCAGCATCTCGTTGTTCAAATGCCAGCGCTTTCAGGCGTTGTTCTTCCTGTTTTTTTGCTAATGCTTCCTTGGCTGCAGCCGCTTCTGCTTCTCTCTTCATGCGAAGTTCTTTCATTTGAGGAGTTTCCTCTATTTCACCTGAGCCAAAAGAATTATTATTCATGTTAAGGGAACGCTTATTCTTCCCTCCATTACCGCCTTTTAACTGAATCCCCATACCTTATCGTCCACTTTCTTTCAATACTGACAATTTTTCAAGCATTGCATCCGTCAAAATAATACGAACACGCAACTTATCTCTATCTGTTCTATCATCTACAGGTTGCTGCATCTGTTCCTGTACATCCGGTGATTGTATAGATTGCTCCACCTCCATCTGTACATCCCATGATTCTTCAGCCGTTTCATCTTGTGATGGTATAGCCTCTTCTTTCTCATTTTCAACAGGTTCTTCATCTTCTATCATCTCAGATATCTCACCTGTTGAGAACGCCATTTCTTCTGTTGCGATTGCTTCTGTTGTAATCTCTTCTGTTGTGATCTCTTCTGCCGGAATCTCTTCTGTTGCGATCGCTTCTGTTGTAATCTCTTCTGCTATAATGTCTTCTTCGGCAATCTCTTCTTCAAATATCTGTATGCCCTCTGCCTGTAACAACGTATCAGTGTCTTCATTAATGAAATCCCCTTGCTGTGACATTTCAATCTCTACAGGCGGTATCATCTCATCAAAATCAACAATTGGTTCTTCCGCATATATCTCTTTGACTAAAAGATTCTCTACATTATTGCTCTGAACATCCCCACCGTCCAATACACTTGAAGAAAATGCTTCATATGTTCGAAATGTATAATCTTCTACCTCAAACTCACTATCTTGATAGCTTTCGCGAGACTCAAAATCTGTAGAATCTTCACCGGAATAATATTCTTTATTGTCTATCATCCGATGCAGCATTTCCGCTTCTTGAGGAATATCCTCTTTCATCTGACTATCCACATCAGATTGCACAACTGACATAAATCCAAGCGAATCCAATGGTTCTTCTTCTTTGTTATCTGCCAGAAATCTGGCTTTCAATTCTTCAAAGGATACTGTTGCAATTACTTCTGCTGCCATTCCTTCCTGAACAACAACATCCTCTGGAATCTTGATAACATTCTCTGTCCTGTCTTCAGAATTCTCTATATCATCTGCTGTTTCTACCTGATCATCGCTAGTCTCTGTTTCAGATGCTTTTCGATTCTTCCTGCGGAGCTTCGCTTCTTTCTTTGCCTCTTTTTTCTCCTCTTCCAGTCGCACAGAGGCTTCCAATGCTTCTAATTCTAATCGTTCCTCTTCTTCCTTCTTTGCTTCTATGTCAGCAACTTCCTGCGCCGACATCGCCTCTAACGAATCCGGAATCAAAGCGTCTAGTTCCTCATTCATGACAACCTGTCCCACTGTCTTTTTAGGTGGATCAAGCACACTTTCTATAATTCCATCAACAAACTCCTCTGATATAGGCTCCAAGGCCTCTGAAGATTCCGGAATCTTTGCAGCTACAACCTCTCCAAATGACTCTGTTGCTTTTGCAACATTATCTTTCAATGTCTCAGCAACATTCTTAACCTGTAATTTCGCTTTCGAAGTATCAATATCTTTTACACTTTGTGCTACATGTTTTGCGGTTGCCTTAATAACATCCTTATCCACCTTTTTGGAAAGAATCTTCTCCAACGCTGCCTCTCGTTCTTCCTTACGCTGTTCTTCTTCTGTTTTCATATCAGAAGCTTCCTCTATCTGCTCATTTTCGGAAGAATCTTCCACATCCTTATTACCATGTTTGTGATCATCTCCGGCATCCTTCTCTGCCTTCTGTTCTTCGTCTACACTCGCTTTCGGTTTATCCTCTGATGTTATCTCTGCTTTTGTTTCAGAATCTGATATTTCTTCTGCCGAAGCATCTGTTTCTTCTTTCTTCTTGCTTTGTTTCTTTTTCTTTTTCTTCTTCTCTTTAACCGGTTTCGCATCAACGCCGTCTTTATCATCTGCTTCCACCATGATTCTTGCCTCTGGGGGATACATTCGCAAATAATCTGCTTCTAGTATCGCATCCTCCTGAGCAATCAAATCCCCAAATAGTTCCTTATCTTCCGGTTGTTCTTCCTTCGGATATTGGTAGAAATATTGATCGACGTCTAACTGATCATCAATATATTGAATAACCGGATCAATATAAACAGAATCCTTGTAATGTTCCAAAATATACTGACATTCTTCCAATGCCTTATCCTTGCGGTCCATCTTGTCATATAACAGTACCGCTTCAAAGTTCCATCTGTCATCCGGCATACGCTCTAAAATCGGTATCAGAATAGCCGCTATATCCTTCACATCGGCACCCTGTGATTTCTTAAAAGTATATTCCACATACTCTTTCAGCGTATCCTCCGGTGCTACATAAAACATGTACTCTTCATAATATTTCTGTGCTCTTGTATAATATCCTAACTCCAAATAAAGCTGTATTAATTCATAAATGATACGGGTTCCCTGTGGAGACATCTGATGGGCCTTCATAAGATACTTCCGGCTATCATAATACCGCTTATTCTCACGAAAAATCTCTCCACTTATTCTTAAAAACTGCGGGTTAATCGACTTATCCAGATTCTGGGTATCCAATATCTCAAGCGCCTGGGCAAATTTCTTCTCTTCCGCCAATTCCTTTATACGATTGATACTAGCTATACTAATTCCCGTACTCACAAATTTCACCTCTCAAAAACTAGCTCACTTCTTTAAGTTTACCATATTGTGAAACCTTTGACAATAAAAAACCACCAATTATTCCACATATAAAACCACCTATATGTGCAGCATTATCAACTCCAATTGTAGTCATTCCATAATAAATTGTAAAAAATGCCAAAAAAAACAATCTTTTTGGTGTTGTTTCTGATGTTTTTGAACGATTCATAAACAAAACAATCAACAATGCGCCAATTACACCGAATATGGCTCCAGAGGCTCCGGCACTTACTGCATATTCTCCAATAGAATGGTAATACCAAAGTGATGCAATATTCCCAACCAGACCAGATGACAAATACAATACAAAATATGGTATCTTACCGATTATTCTCTCTAACTGACATCCTGCATATACCAGTAAAATCATGTTATTAAATAAATGGGAAAAGCCAAAATGTAAAAACAGGGATGTTACAAGCTCATACCATTTTCCCGCCATAAATGTCTCATAACTTAATGCTCCCATCCGAAGCATGATATCAGAATCATACACCGCATCATATCCACCATTCATTACAATCACAGCAAGAAAATAAATGATATTCATTGCTACAATTGCCATATTCACCGGAGTCAGATAAAAAGTTGATTCCTTTCTGTTGTCTGCCAATCCTTTTTCAAAATAGGAAAACAGTTCATCAAACTCCCGAGGTTGATTTTCAAAAATATATATCCGCCCGGTATCCCTTGCAACAAGCCACACATTACTCAGTTCCTCCACAAATTGCATTGCAGCATCATCAAACATTCCATCCTCTGTTGCAACAAGATTCAACAGACTGATCGGTTTCTTATATTTTGTTGCCACTTGAAAACGAATCCGGTCAGCTGCATTTTCATATACCTGAGCCGACATATCTTCTCGAAACATACTTAATGTCACAACATAAATTATATTCTCAGTCTCACGGATTAGAACTCCTCCATCGTTCTCATTAAACGGACGATACCCCTTTTTATATAATAATTCAATAATCCGCTCTAACAAGCCTGATTCCTCCCGTCCAAAACTTCTAACAATTCCTCCGGCTTATGAATAATGTAATCTGTACCCATGGAGCGTTGCAATTCTTCATCTCGGAATCCCCATGTCACACTGATACATGGCAAACCGGAATTTCTCGCCGTCATAATATCCACGTCAGAATCTCCAACGTAAACTGCTCTATCCTTCGTACTATGTAATTCTTTCAGTGCCGTAATAACAGAATCCGGTGCCGGTTTCTTCGCAACGGTATCGGAAGCTCCTATCGCAACAGGAAACAGACTTTCAAAATAATCAACATTCAATCCCTTCACAGCAGAATCAAACTTATTAGAAACAATCGCAATATGATATCCTCGTTGTAACAATTCTTTGATCAACTCTAAAATACCGTCATACGGACGTGTTTTATTATCCATATTTTTACTATAATGTTTTTTGAATACTTCTAAGCATTGTTTTTCTTTTTCTTTTGGCAATGCACCGCCTACAGCGCGTTCAATCAATACATCCACGCCATTACCTACAAATTGTCTCACTTCCTCAATTCTACGTTCTTTGAGTCCAAACGCTCGCAAAGCATAGTTCGTACTATCAGCCAAATCCTCAAGTGTATTCAATAATGTTCCATCCAAATCAAAAATTACTGTATCCGTCTTCATAGTGTATGCCTTTCTTTTCCCCTTGAATATACATTATAGCATTACACGAGGAAAGTGACCGAATCACAGTTCAGTCACCTCCTCGCTTCTACACACACCACAACACTCAAATATGTTAATTCTCAAATACCTTCAAAACTTTATCTAATACCGTACTTCTCATATCTCCTCGGGTCTTTTCGTACTGCAGACCAGATTCCATAATTTCAAGAAGCTCCATACGATACTTCGCATCGATAGCACCCTTCTTAATGTACTCCATCAAAATGTCTTTCATGGCAGCAACGTTCTCACAATTCTTCATACGTTCACACATTGCTTCATAGTTAAATCCAACATTTACGCGAAGATCTTCTTCTTTTCTTCCGCAGATCGCACACTCCTCATCTCCGGCAGCATTGATATAGCCACAATTGCAAAGCCAGGTAGTGCCATCTGACTTATAACGTTCTACTGCATCTTTACCTCTCTTATCTTTCAGACCCTCTAACCCTCTCTTAGAAAGTGTTACATCAACCGGATCTACATCTGGTGCAAATACGCCCTTTGCAGTTACATATTTCTTAACATACATCTTGACATCCTTGATCAGAGGAATATCCTTCATCGGAAGCTTGCACTCAACAAATTCTGCACGCAGTTTCGTTACATTATTCTTCTCAAACACAAAATCAATCCCCTGCAGCAGAAGCTTCTCCTCATAATAATTCGTCAACTCAATATCACAACGAACCGCCTTAATCTCATCCTGGTTATAATTATAAAACAATGGTGAAATCTTAACGATATTATCCTCTCCGGCAAGTGTAACTTCAACCGGTCTTGGCATAAGCATATTATAATAATTACTTACAAAAATCTTCGCAGCTGTAATCTTGTGAATCGGCTCTTTCTTACGAAGCTTCACAGCTGTACCGGAAGCAACTGTACCAATCGTATTATTCGAAAATCCCGTATAGTCAAGCTGAACACCAATAACCGCATTGGCACCTTTCTTTTTTGCCACCTGTGTCAGATTCTCAATAGCATTCTCGCTTGCGCTCTCAAGTTTGTTCGTAACCGTTGTACTCTCCTGCATAGTCCACTCTGCAATATTGGAAGATAAATCCTTGAAAAAATTCGAGCTCAGTGCTATCTGGCCATTAACAAATCCCAGATATTCCACCACTTCATATCCTTCAAATCCACTCCCAGTTGTTAACATAATCTCGCCCATAACGCATATCCTCCCAAATAAATCTTTCATTATGTGAGTTTCTCTCACCTTCTGCACTTCGATAAATCGATTATGCATTTAACCTCTCATATTATAACACACTTCTATCTATTAACAAAGCACTTTTTATACATTTTGTGGTTTTTTCTAGGATATTTTGTGTAATATTGACAAAACAGAAGAAAAGAGTCCCAAGGGACTCTTTTTCTACTTTTCTATTCCGTTATTGGTTTCGGACAACTATTACTGTATTTATAAAAATAATACTCCAAATCAAAATATGTCTGCTCATCACTCTCCCCGACAATCTTCCAATTCTCTTCTTTGTCCAGATCAGGGAAATATTTATCTGCCTGATAACTATACTGAATCTTAGTCACATGAGCCGTGTCGCAGTATTCATACATCATCTTATATATACTCTCTCCACCGATAATGAACACTTTATCACTCTCATATTTCTTAATCTCCTCTAACAATTCTTCCTTGGAATGTACAACAATGGCACCCTTTACAGAAAACGATTCATCTCTTGATAAAATGATATTCGTTCTTCCCTTCAGAGGCAGTCCATTCGGAAATTCTTCTAAGGTTCTTCTTCCTAACACCACTACATTTCCCATTGTGGTCTGACGAAAAAATTTCTGATCCTCCGGGATTCTTACTAATAATTTATTTCCGTTACCAATTGCCCAATGTTCATCTACTGCTACGATTAACTGCATTCTCTATCTCTCCTTTTCATATGCTGTATTCATACTGCAATTGGAATATTCTTAATCTGCTCACCGGCCTGATAATCTTCTATCACAATATCATCTGTTGTAAATTCATAGAAATCCCGAATATCCGGGTTCAAGCGGAACTTTGGTGCCGGATATGTAGGCCGCTTAATCAGCTCCTTCACAATGTCAATATGACGATCATAAATGTGTGCATCCGCAATCACGTGCACAAGCTCCCCCGGCTCCATATCACATACCTGGGCAAGCATATATACAAGTACCGCATATTGTACCACATTCCAATTGTTAGCTGCTAAAATATCCTGGGAACGCTGATTCAAAATCGCATTCAAAGTAAGCTTATCGTGCCCGGTTTTTTTCGTTACATTGAAAGTCATACTATAAGCACAGGGATATAAATTCATCTCATGCAAATCTGCATGTACATAGATATTGGTCATAATCCGCCTGCTGTACGGATTGTTCTTCAGATCGTAAATGACACGATCCACCTGATCCATCATTCCTTCCGGATACTGATGTTTCACTCCCATCTGATATCCATATGCTTTACCAATGGAGCCACTCTCATCTGCCCATTCATCCCATACATGACTTTTGAGATCATGAATATTGTTAGATTTTCTCTGCCAGATCCACAACATCTCATCCACTGCTGATTTGACATAGGTTTTCCGTAAAGTCAGGGCAGGAAATTCTTTTGACAAATCATAGCGATTCACAACTCCAAACTGTTTGATTGTATACGCGAAGGTTCCATCCTCCCACTTAGGTCTTACCTTCTCTCCCTCCGTGCTATAACCATTCTCTATAATGTCTGAACACATTTTAATAAATACATCATCTGCGTAACTCATCATCTGCTCCTATATCTATGCTACATAATCAATCCGGTTACCTGTTGCTGCCTCTTTCTCAAATGCCTTCTGATTCTTTCCGTATGGATCCTCCGAATATGTCTTCATAAGCGTTCTCGTCGTTCCACCTGCAATATATACCCTTCCGCATTCCGGACAAATTGCTGTCTTAAGTGACACGGTGGCAGATACCAACTCTTTATTCTCTTCATTCCCTTCTGCAATTGCATTCGTTACATGCTCCTGCTCATGCGACATCACCTTTGCATAAGACTCTCCCGGCGAGATCTTTCCCGGAGTCTTAAAGGATACCATCTCATCAGAAGCATCCTGATACCGACGGTTCTTACAGGTCTGACATTCTACCGGTGACACCTTGCGGGAACTAAATACTGTATTATCCGTATTGACAGGTGTTACAGTATCAACGTTTGCAATTGGAATAATATACCTGTTACTCATACCTACCGAATCTATCATAAGATCTCACCTCCATCCATATCATCCTTATTATTACCATTGTAACCGAAATGAAGACAAATCACAAGTATCCTCTTCCATCTCCCTACGCATTTGCTGCAATAGTATTTTCTGTATCTGTATATAATTTTGAAATATCTTCAAGTGTTTGTGACATGTTCTTAAGATTCTTCTTTTGTTCCTTCATATTATCTACAACATTGCTCATCTGTTTTTTCAAAAGAACAGCCGAAGCGCCATCCATTTCCAAATTTCCTTTTATTCGGTCAACCTGCGATGACAATCTTTCAATTTCTTTGGAAATATCCTGTAATGTCTGGGCATCCGATTTCAGTTTCTGCGGATATACATCCAGATTGGTCTTTCCATTGCCACCGGAGGAACTGCTCTTCTTTGACTCACTCTGTTTCTTTTTATCCGACCAAGGCCACTCAAATTCTGTCCAGTCAATGGAAACATTCACACCCAATCCAACTAAAGCCCCTATCCCAAGTCCGGCTTTCAAACCACCTGACTTAACTTCTGCACTTCCTGTAGCACCTGCTCCACCGGCCTTAAAATCAACTGAGGCATCAACCTTGATACCACAAATAGTTAATCCGCCAGACAATGTACCCTTCGCAAGGTATGCCTCCGCACCAACTTCTGCATAAGCTCCATACTCCGCTTTTGTCTGTCCGTTCTCATCTTCATATGTAATCTTTCCAATGCCGGCTCCGGCCTTTGCTTCAGCATGTCCCACTACTCCATTTGCCTTGACATGGGCATTATTTTTCTTACTTCCTAATGTTGCACCTATGCTTCCTTTTACTGCATCAATAGATGCCTTAGCTTCAACAGAAGCCTGTGGTGCCAGTTTTCCTTTTTCAAAAACCTTTATCTTTCCACTAATTTTGGCCTCTCCTGCAACGACACTGCCTTCTGCATTCGCTGATGCCATCCCATAAGAGCCTTCAACATGACCGGTTGCCAAGCTCCCTTTTGCCTGAACAGAAGCATCTAATACATTAGCTTCATCTATCTTTCCATCTTTATCGAATTTAACATTCCCTACACCTTTAAAGCTTTTATTCACTTCACCGCTTACAAATTGAGAACCTCCACTAACCGACCTCTCTGTCCCCCTTTGAGATGTTCCGGAACCCGAAAAGCTTCCTCCATATAATTCTCCACTTATTGAATGATCCGTTTTATTTCCTCGCATTCCATGTGTTTCTGCATCCATAAATAAACGACCTCCCACACTTCCTCAATCCCTTGGCATTCACCATTTACACATTCCATATGTTTGACGCAATCTTATACCATTCCCATAATTAATAACACTACAAAAGTAATAACGATTAAAAATCCACATATAGTAAATAAAACATACATAATATTAAAAATCTTCGCAGCCGCTTCCGGTTCTTCCTCCGGTACAAAGATTTCTTTCGGGTTATCCGGATTATAATAAAGCGTCACCTGCTGCCCCTGTTGAAACGTATCTTGGCCACTGCCAAATTCACTCTGTTGAACAATCATCTCTCCATTAACATAATACTGATAAATTGGGTACCATGAATAATTATATTCATCTACGTTTCTGGTACGAACCTCTTTAATTTCTTGTACTGTTGCGGTAGTCACTGTTACACAAGCTGCCTTTCTTTCTTCAATCTTAGCCATCGAATGCTTACATAATACATGCATAAGTGCAGCCATTCCCCAAAAGCCAAGTAATAATCCACCACAAATGATAATAGCCATCATTTTGCTCACTCCTATCTTATTCTTTTGGTACAATCTGCCCATCGACAACTTCCACCTCTTTTAAGGAACCCAACACATGTTCTCTAAAATCTAATTCCTCCTGGGCTTCGTATCCTTTATGCAAACATTCCACAACAGCATTATGATTAAAGAAATAAAGTTCGGAAACATCAATCAAACCCTCCGGATACAAACATGCCACATAATCATACACATCATCTGCACCATCTCTTGCAACAACCCTTCCACAGATCATCAGATTTCTTTCTGCTCCCTTAACATTTACAACAGAACCAATCGGTAATAAATCCTTATACATATCTTTTCTCCTTTACCATATATCTTCATAATGCCAGCCCATCACTTCGCACCAAACTGACAATATATAACTAAATCTAGTATACCTTACCTTTTGCGAAAAGTCCACTGAAACATCATATCCCTACATATATTTTCATTGTTGTTCATATACATTATAAAAGTCCAATACAGGAGCAGTATATGCATCATTTCACACGAAAAAAAATTACATTTCTCTCTATTATCATTTTCTGTCTGCTTCTATTCATTACCTTATTCTTTTTTAATCAATATCAGGGAAATACCACCAGAGAGCAATACCATAAACATCTTTTAGACAAAATGACAACTTCTGATTCCTTTCGTGAATTTACCTCCTGTCTCTTCTGTTATGAAGTAACATCCGATTCCATTACCACCGCTTATCATCTAAGACAACCTTCTTCTTACGATATCCCGGAACTTCCCGCTGTATTATCCGGCTTTTCCTACGAAAAATACGAAAAAGACCGTAAGAATAATGCCAGTCAAAAGAGACTTGCCATTCTCTCTGATTCATTAACCCGTTTTCCTTATTCCGAGCTTTCCTCCTCAGAACAACTCACTTATAATCTTCTTAAAAATCATTTACAATTAAACAATTCCTTGACCTACTATGCGTATTACGATGAACTTTTAGGAAGCACCACCGGTATTCAGGCAAATCTTCCTGTTACTCTTTCCGAGTATCCTCTTCCCGATGAAAATGCCGTAAAAACTTATTTGAACCTGCTGACACAGGTTCCGGATTATTTTGAAAATGTGATTCTTTACGAAAAAAAGCGAAAGAATCTTGGTTATCAGACACCGGATTTTATTCTTGCATCTACCAAAAAAGAAATGAAGTCTTTGCTTGAAAATCTAAAACAGGATGATAACTGTTTTGTTTCCACTTTTCATCAGCGTATTTCTGATATCGGTAGTCTATCTGACCAAAAAAAGCGACAATACAAAAAACAGAACCAGCTATCTATTCAAAAATATATTCTCCCTGCCTACGAAACTTTGTATCAGTATGTCAATTCCACTCTTGATACAAAGGACTCAAACGAGTCTTCTGATTCATCTGATAACAATACTGCTTTATCCAGCCACGCAAATGAAGCATATGGACTATCTACATTTCCAAAGGGTACAGATTACTATACCCTTCTGGTAAAGAATAGTACCGGCTCAAACCGATCGGTTTCTGAACTGATTGCCATAACCAACTCTGCTTTAAAACAGGCTTTGGGCAATGTTTTAAATATTGCATTAACCGATCCTGATGCATACACATATTATTGCGAGCATCCATTAGAAAGCTATTATGAATCCCCGGAAGCCATCTTAGAATCCCTTTCCCTTATGATTCATGAGGATTATCCTGTTCTTTCACCGACCCCTCAATATACCGTAAAAAATGTTCCCAAAAGTCTTGCTTCTTCATTAAGTCCTGCCTTTTACATGATTCCGGCAATGGATGATTACAAGCATAATACCATTTATATCAACTCTTTATATACTAACGAAGAAAATGGTAACTTATTTACTACCCTTGCTCATGAAGGATTTCCAGGCCACCTCTATCAAACTGTATACTTCAATCAAACAAAACCCGATCCCATCCGCCAGATTCTTGACTATCCCGGCTATGTGGAAGGCTGGGCAACCTATGTAGAGATGGATGCCTTCACCTTTTTGGATTATCCCATCGTGGGAGATTCCCTATGTAAACTTTATCAAAACGACACCATTATTAACCTTGCACTCTGCTCTCGTATTGACCTCGGTGTCAACTATGAAAATTGGACATTAGAAGACACCCGACATTTTTTTGAAGAAAACGGTTTTCGTGATTATTACGCAGAAAATGTCTATTCTTATGTAGTGGAGGCTCCTGCGAACTATTTAAGTTATTTTATCGGCTATCTGGAAATCCAGGATTTAAAAACTGCTTATAAGAATCTAAAAATGGAACAATTCTCTGAAAAAGATTTCCACAAAGCTTTTCTGGACATTGGCCCTGCTGATTTTGACACCATTCGTAATTATCTGATTCCCACCACTGCATCCGATGGATCCTAAAGATTTGATTTCATCTTTTTTCTGTAAAATGTGAATAAATATATCTCTTTTTTATCATACTACCATATATCATAGGCAATTGCGAAACTCTTGAAAATGCATATTGAGTTGTGCAGATTTGACAAGTATCCTAAGCAGGTGCTTTGAGACCGCCGGTACTTAACGAGTGTGAAACACGAGTTTAGTACCGCTGCGAGGCGAGAGCAGCGCAAGCGTGCCTGTGAGGATATTGTCAAATTGCACAACGTTTATAGAAGAAACAGGCGTTTCGCAAACGCCTAACCATATATCAATAGAAAAGGAGATAGAAAATGAGTAATTTATCAGAAAAAGAATTATCTACATTGAATGATTGCTTATCCGAAGAAGAACTGCTGGTTAAGAAATTTAAAATGCTGGCAAGTCATGCAACCGATGCGACTGTCAGAAGAGAAATGGAAGAGATTTCTATGAGACATCAGTCACATTTTAACAAATTATATAATCATTTAAACTAGGAGGCAATCATGGAATTATATAAAGAAAAAGAAATTTTAGGTGATGCATTAGCTGCACAAAAGTCAGCAACCAATCTGTTTAACATGTCTTCCAATGAATGTGTTCACGAGGGGCTTCGTTCCACCATGTTAGACATCCTTGCCGACGAACATACTATGCAGCAGGATGTATTCTATTCTATGCATGAGAGAGGATTCTATCCGACTCCCGATGCAGAACAAAACAAGATTGATGAGGCGAAACAAAAGTATTCCCCTTCTTTTAAGCCATTATAATAGGTTCGAAAGATAAATACCTATCCTGTTAAAAGGGTACTTTAAAACCCATATAATGTTTCAAAGTACCCTTTTATTATTGTTTTCTTGAATTATTCACGATTGTCTTCATATTGGCATTCTGTATTATGATATCTTTTCTAACTTTTCGCTATGTTCCTGAATTACAACTTTCATAGTATCAATATCATTCTGCATATCATCAATTTGTTTAACCTTTTCCATATAAATCTTAGAAGAATCCACATACAATTTCTCAATCGTCTGAAGTCTTGGTAAAACATCATTTTCAAGTATAAGACTATTACGTCTTACTTCCTTCTCAAGTGAATCCATTCGGCCTGTTAAGCATTCTACCTTCTTGTCTAATGCATCCATTCGCCCTGTTAAGCATTCTACCTTCTTGTCTAATGCATCCATTCGTCTTGTTAAACAGCAGATATCCTGTTTTAACGGCTCAATTTTTTTATCCAGCATGTTTGAAATTGCAGATAATAATTCCTGATCAGTCATACACTCCCTCCTTTCTCCGTAAAGTAACAGGTTTCCCCCTCTCCATTATCCTTTCGTTCACAAAAGAAGGTCACAAAAGAAGGTCACAAAAGAAAATGAATCATTTACATCTTAACAATTTGCACGCATTGTGTCAAGTTAAAAATGTAGTTTATCTGCCGTCAAATTGTAACATAAAATTGTAAATTCCCTTAAAAACGTCCAGCTAATATTTCTCTGTTCAACAAACTGAGCAAATTTGTCATTTTCCCTTCTGTCTTTTGTATAATCAGAGATATATGATCCTTATCTAATTGCAAATTCTTCGTTTTTGCAACCGCTTCAACAATCTGAGGAGTAACCTCTATTTCCTTATTCTCTAATATAGTAACATAGTCTGGAAAAGCAATCGTATAATCAATTGTAGTACCTATAAACAGTCTATTATCCTGCTTCAACCAGCCCTGAATCCAATCAAAAATACAGGTAAATGTACTATCCTTTCCTTTCAGATCCTCCATATTTTCCATTACCACAACAGGAGTCTGCAATTCCATTAAAATATCCTTATCATGCAAAAGAGAATCTACTGCATATTCTGTTGTTATCCATGTAATCATCTTCCTATTCTGTTGCTTTTGCCAATCGGCGTCTAATTGTTTTAAAAATGTTGTTTTTCCACTGCCACTTTTCCCAACCAGCATATAGGCACCAAATTTACGCCCTGCGAGCCACTCCTTTTCCATATCCTGCAGCACTTTGTTGTCCTTCGTAAATAAAAAATCCATTTCTGTCCCCCCTATTTCTCCAAAATTATTCGATTCCGATATATTAGATCATCCCTTACCGTAAAGCCCATCTTCTCCCAAAATGCATTACCATCTTCATTCTCTTTAAATGCCACCAATGCAGCCTTCTGGATTCCCAAAAAGTCAAATGCATTCATAACAGCATCCACCAGTTGTGTTCCGATACCCCTGCCTCTATATTCATTGGCAACAGCCAAATGATAGATATACGCTCTTCTTCCATCATGACCGGCAAGTATCACACCTACAACCTTTCCATCTTTTTCTTCAACAAAACAGGTGTCCGGATTACGAAGCAGAAAACGCTCGATTCCTTCCTTTGAATCATCCAATTCATTTAATCCAATACCTTTGCAGGAAAGCCACAGCTTATGAACCTCTTCATAATCACTTTTATTCATCTTTCGGATACCCGACTCGCCTCTATCCTTAAGTTCCTTCCCTTTTTGTTCTGCAAGCATCTGATCCGTTCGTATCTTATATTCCAACAGCCGCAGTACATATTCCGGCATCGTTCTTTTGCCACATTCCCAGTCCTGTACCGTACGATAAGGAATACAGAAATAATCACAAAATTCTCTACGGTTATAATTCAATTCCTTACGCAATGCTTTGACTATTTCACTTGGTTCCATATTCATTTTCTTATCCATTCCAACTCTTCCTTTCCAGCTCTTTTCCGGCAATTACAAATCCCATTCTTTCCATATTTTCCCCTGTATATCCGATTGTCTCATCATTTCCCTGATATGAAGCAGATACCCCCTGCTCTCCGTATAACACGGATCCACCATCTTCCTAAGAAGCCTGTCAGCATTCTCCAATGTAAGCACACCCTGTTTTTCGCATAATACAAGAGATTCATATGCCTGTTCCCGTTTCTCAAGCAATACCGCAAATAACGC
The DNA here is from genome assembly GCA_945915475.1 of uncultured Clostridium sp. Classification (GTDB taxonomy): domain Bacteria; phylum Bacillota; class Clostridia; order Lachnospirales; family Lachnospiraceae; genus CAG-590. Next base: position 16,363 of record CAMEFI010000024.1, read on the forward strand.
TTCTTCCTGTTCCGACAGATAGGATGCATAGATTTCCTGTCTTTCTTTTGAAAGATAGTTCTCCTGTCGGAATCTTGCAAATAAAACAGAAATTTTCTTTTGCTTTCTTGCAAACATATAATAATCTAAATGATTTTCCGGTTCCTCATAATCTTCTTCCCCTCCTGCCAGGAACGGGTCAAACCCTTCATCATCCGGAGTTCTCAAATATCTGCAAATCTGCCTGTCCAGCCATTCATACCAGTTTGCTGTTCCAATTTCCGTTCCATCAAACACCTCATTGCCGGGAGCAAACTTTTCAGCGCATGCGAGCAGTTCTCCTTCCTGTTCATAAAACCGAATATTACCATTGTTCAGCTCATAAAAGATAATCTTAGAAAGCTGGTTACAGCCATCTAATATTCCCTGTCCTACTTTGATTTTTTTCTTAGGCAGCCATAGTTCTCTTAAATCCCTGCAATGGGCAAATGCCCAGTCCTCTATACTGTGAATGTTATACGGAAGTATCACCTGCCGGAGTCTCCTGCTACCCAGACAATATTTCCTGGGCACAATGCCATCTGCAAACGGTTGCTCATTATATATTTGTTTCCGACATTCTTCTTTATCTTGTATTTTTGTTATCATATCGTTCTCAGACTCTTTCAGCTATTGATACAAGTACCTTGTACATATATTCCATTTTCTCATATTTTGATGGAAAGCTCAATAACCATTCCTATATAATATGCTTCTCTCCTACGCCGTTTGTATACACAAAAGACACAAATTTACCACGCCAACTTCAAGAAGTCTTTGTAAATTTGTGTCTTTATGTTCTATCCGAAAATTGTTTCCTGTCACAGTTTTTAGTCAAAATATTTTATTACTGTGCACATCTATACTGTAGCTCTTCCCACCGTCTGTCCACTTCCTCCTGGAATTGAACAAGCAGGTCTTCATTTCCTTTCTTGAATAAATGTTTGAATCTTCCCTGTGGTCTTAAAAAATCCTCTATCGGAAGCTTTTTCTTTGGCTCATAGTTGAGAATCCATTTACCATGGTCTACTTCAAACAATGGCCAGTAGCAGGTTTCCACACCAAGCTTACAGATTTCCATAATATCCTCTGTGGGATATCTCCAGCCTCTTGGACACGGAGCCATAATATTTAAGAAACAGGCTCCCTCCGTATAGATTGCTTTCTCTGCTTTTGTATGTAAATCTTTGAAATTATTCAAAAATGTTGTCTGTGCTACATAGGGAACATCATGTGCTGCAATAATGGATGCCAGATCTTTACGGTTCTGCATCTTACCATTGGACTCACTTCCAACCGGTGTTGTGGTGGTATCTGCATACATTGGAGTTGCAGAAGAACGCTGGATACCGGTATTCATATAGGCACCATTGTCATAGCACACATAAACGAAATCATGATTTCTCTCCATGGCACCGGAAAGGGACTGTAATCCGATATCATAAGTTCCTCCATCACCACCAAAGGTAATGAATTTGTATGTATCATCAATCTTTCCTTTTCTCTTTAAAACTTTATATGCTGTCTCCACACCACCCATGGTAGCGCCTGCATTTTCAAATGCATTATGAATATAACTGTCTTCGTATGCTGTGTATGGATACATAAAGGTAGATACTTCCAGACATCCGGTTGCATTACCAATGACTGCCTTGTCTCCTTCGTGAAGGGCACGAAGTACCGCACGTACTGCAATGGTTCCGCCACATCCGGCACACATTCTATGTCCAGGAGCCAGACGTTCCGGTTTATTCATTTCTTCCTTAAAATTATAACTCATCTCATCTGCCTCCCTCTAATTCTTTTTTGCAGGATTCTCCCGCATAGCAACATAACCTTCGCCGCGCAGCCCTATATAACGATATTCTGCAAATGGCTTACCCTCTTGATCATAACTTTCCAGATCTTTAAAAATCTGTTCTGCCTCTTTCACAGTAAAATCACGTCCACCTAATCCGTATACCAGATTAAATGCTGTCACATTTCTTGCATAATCATAAACGGCCGACTTCACCTCTGCACCAAGGGGACCACCCTGTCCCCGGAAACTCTCGCAACGATCCATAATTGCTACTGTCTTACAATTTTTAAGTGCTTCTGCAATCTCTTCATCCGGGAACGGACGAAATACTCTAAGCTTCAACAGACCAACTTTCATTCCCTGCTCACGCAGTTCATCGATTGCATCTTTGGCGGTTCCTGCTGCAGAACCGATGATCACCATCGCATACTCTGCATCCTCCAAACGATATGCCTCAAAGAAACCATAGCTTCTTCCTGAAACTTCCCCATATTCTTTGCCAACGTCTAATATTACTTTCTTGGCATTCCGCATGGCAGTATTCTGTGCCATCTTTGTCTCCATATAATAATTGGAAACTGCATATGGACCAACAGCCATTGGCTGGTCAGCATTCAGCAGATAATTCTCCGGTTCATACTCACCAACAAACCTTTTAACCTTATCATCCTCTAATAACTCAATATTCTCTACCGCATGACTGGTAATAAAACCATCCTGGCAGATCATGATCGGAAGTCTTACATCCTTGTGTTCCGAAATTCGGTATGCCTGCACGAAATTGTCATATACCTCCTGATTATTTTCAGCATAGATCTGGATAAATCCGGTATCTCTTGCGCCCATGGAATCCGAATGGTCACAGTTAATATTAATCGGACCGGATAATGCACGGTTTACCAGACAAAGTGCCAAAGGTAGACGGTTCGATGCTGCCACATAAAGTTCCTCCCACATCAAAGCCAGACCGCAGGAGGAAGTAGCAGTCAATGCCCTTGCACCGGCTGCGGAAGCACCAATGGTAGCACTCATGGAACTATGTTCACTCTCCACCGGAATAAACTCCGTATCCATCTCACCATTTGCAATATAATTTGCCACATACTGTGGAATCTCCGTGGAAGGTGTAATTGGAAATGCCGGCATAACATCCGGATTTACCTGCTTGATTGCATAGGAAATGGCTTCATTTCCCGATAAACGCTCTCGAATTGCCATCTTACTGTCCCTCCTTCATTGAAATAGCATCAAAAGGACATACTTTTGCACATATGCCGCATCCCTTACAGTGGTCATAGTCAAAATCCTGTCTCTTACATTCTTTTACCGGAATGGAGCTATCCGGACAGACTGGAACGCAAAGAAGACATTGCTTGCATTTCTCACTATGAAATACCGGCGTCTGTGTTCTCCATTCACCTGTTTTGAATAATCTGGAGGTTCCGGCACCATATACCTGATTTCCCTCCGTCAGATCCTGCCATTCGCTTTTTTCTGTAATCTTTGTAATATCCGTTGCTGCCATCTACTCCACCTCCTTAAATGCCATATGTAATGCCTTTAAGTTACCCTCAATCACTTCCGGTTTCTTTGCAAATTTATGTTTGTAAGAACCTTCCATCTCCCGAAAGAAATCCTCCTTTGTCATAACCTTGCTGATTGCAACAATGGCTGCTAACATCGGGGAGTTCGGAAAATATCTTCCCAGGCACTCTTCAGAGATTCTTCTTGCATCTAAGGTATATACCTTACCGGTATATCCCTTCAAAAATGGTTTTACCTCTTCCACACTCTTTGTGGTATTGATGACAATGGCACCCTCCGGATTCAATCCATTGGTCACATCTACACTCTCTAGCAATGTTTCATCTACCACAACCACATAATCCGGATCATAAATATTGGAATGTACACGGATCGGATTCTCACTAATCCGGTTATATGCCGTAATCGGTGCTCCCATTCGTTCCGGACCATACTCCGGAAACCCTTGTACATGTTTTCCTGTCATAAATGCGGCATCCGCTAACATCAGTGCCGCTGACTTGGCGCCCTGGCCACCACGGCCATGCCATCTGATTTCTACTGTGTTTTTCACGTTTTACACTCCTTGCCTTTCCTTTTTTCATTAAAAAACCCATAGCGCACTATTCGGTATTATAGGTGCTATGGGCAAAAATGTAAAGTGAAAATATGAATCGTTTTCATCGTATAGATGAGCGCATCTCATTATTATGCTCACACATTTCTCCGGTTAAAGACCACCACAGCCACTCCAAGCTGCACCACCGTTAGGATTCCGGTTACCACCAGTGCCGTGGCATAATCATTGGTTGATCCCGTACCGGATAACAGACCGGAGGCACCCATCAGATATGTCGGAAGATATTCTTTCCAATCCGGCACAATACTGAACAGATAAAGGATAAATAATACCCCGCCGGTTCCCACTGCCACTGCGGAGCCTGAGGAACAAAGTGTGGAAAAAAACATCAGAAGGGATATGAGCCACACCCCCAGCATATAGACGCAAAATGCAGCAAACCCCAGATCTTTCGCAATCCCATTCTCCCAGAAATATGCATTATACACATAGGTAATCCCATAACACATCCAGTATCCATAACTCCATAATAAAAGTAGCACCACGCTTTTTGCCGCAACAACTTTCCACCGGGAAAGCCCTTTTGTGATCATATTGATCAACGTCCCTTTTTGATATTCCATTGCAAGAATACCACTAAACATCAGAAGGAATACGATTAATGCCATGGGAACATTTTTGTAAAACTGCATCCAGGAAGTAAGCGCATCAACCTTTGCCTCCGTTATCGTAAGTCCGGAGCCCTCCAGACTTTCTGAAATAGTCTCCATCATCCATGGTGTCAGTTTGGCAATGGCAGGATTCATAACACCGAATAGAATAAACAATACCGTAATGATCAGGAACTTACCGGTACGTAATAATTCCATACATTCCTTTTTCATAAACGCCATAAACTGTGTCATCTGCCTACCACCTCCATAAATAAATCTTCCAGATCCGGCTCTAGCATCTCCAACTTCTGTACAGGAATATGATTCTTGGCTAAGATATGCATGATTTCCATCATATCCTGCTCTGTCTTTTTCTCATAAATCAGTCTCAGTGCTGACTCCTGTTTTCCTTCTGCATACAGCTTTTGAAAACGACATGCATCCTCCGGCTTACAGAACTCGATTTCCAATCCCGTTCCTCCCCGAAGTCTCTTCACTTCTTCCAAGGTTCCCTGTAAGGCAATCTCTCCGTTATGAAGAAATGCAATCTTGTCACAAATACGTTCCACATCGGATAAGATATGTGTGGAAAAAATAACCGTTGTCTCATCTTTCACTGCAGATAAAATATCCAGTATTTCTTTTCGCCCTACCGGGTCTAATGCAGACGTGGGTTCATCACAAATCAACAGTTTCGGTCTGTTTAACAATGCCTGTGCAATCCCTAACCGTTGCTTCATTCCTCTGGAAAATCCGTGAATCCGTTTATTCGCCTCTTTGAGACCAACCATCTCCAAAAGTGCGTCCGTTCTCTCTCTACACTCCGTCTTAGATAATCCCGTAATACTTCCGCACAACATTAGATATTCTCCCGGGGTCATAAATCCATAAAACTCCGGTACATCCGGCAGATATCCGATATAACGATTGGTTTCATTCTGTCCATAACGAACCTTCTTTCCATTTACGCTAATCTCTCCTCTATCCATCTGTAATAATCCAAGTATCATTTTCATGGTTGTGGTTTTCCCTGCACCATTTTGTCCGATAAAGCCAAACACCGAACCCTCCGGCACCGAAAAATTGATATCCTTTACAATCCTTCTCTCGCCAAAGGACTTTGATACATTGGTTAATGTAAGCATATCCATCACGCATCCTCTTTTCCTAAAATAAAGTAAAGAATCGGTCCCACATAATTCATCCCCACAATGGCTATGATTAACCAAAGGGTTCGATTTCCTCTCTTATAGGTCTTATGGGTCAAAATGTGCCATAGGGTATAACCGAATAATCCAAACTCCAGAATAATAAGTGGTATTAAAAATGGTAAAAACTCTGTTAACTGACTAAATTGTGCCTGCATGTTCATTCTCCTCCTATTTCCTCTCTTCTTTTTTGTATTATTCTTTCTTTCAATGTAACAAATGCCTTTTCCCTCTCCAAAGAAGCAAATGCCGGATGGCTAAATGCATGGATTGCACTGTCCCAGATTACTTTTTTATCCCGGGGTGCATTTCCGCCAAGCTCCTGTTCCTGAAGCCATTGCTCCAACTTGGTAAAATAGGAATCTCCATGAATAATAATTTCCTCGCCCGTCAACAAAATCTCTATTGCTTTCCCGAACCGTTTAAGATAGTTCAATGCATTCTCATTGTCCCCCTGTTCCGCATAAAGAATAGCTGCCTGATACCAGAAAAGTGCAATACTGTTTGCATTTAAATGAAGCAGATCATAAGCTTCTGCCACTATACTCACCCGTCGGATGGTTTCTTCGCAAACATCTATATCTCCACCATGAATCGACAGATATTCCGTCGCCCATCCAATCAGATTGATCACCTCATGATACATATTAAGCTGACTGAAACTATCTGCCTTGTCCAGCTCGCCTGTCATCTGATATGCCTGAACCAGTAATGCTGCACTCTGCCTTGTTTCACTGATGGGATTCATAATCTCTTCCAATGTTTCGATTACTTCTGCTGCTTTCCCCAGTTGCAGCAAAATCATGGCACGCATTACTACCGTCTTATTGCAAATGCTGATTTCCTTACACAATCCTAGAATATGATCACACACTTGCAACGCATGCTCCAATAGTTCCTGTTGACGTTGCGGATTGTCTGCCAACATAAAATGATTGAGATACAATAAGACAAGCTGATATAGGAAGGAATAACAGTTATAATATTCCTTTTCTATTCTCCCCGCCCTTGCAACCACCTCTTCAAAGGGTTCCTTTGCAAAAGCCTCTGCCAGTTCCAAATATATCTTTTGTATCTGTTCCCGGCTAAGTTGCGGTTCATATCCTAACAATTCGTCAATGGTCACATCAAAAAATGATGCCAGTCTCGGAAGTAACAAAATATCCGGCATACTCTGCTTTGTTTCCCATTTCGAAACGGATGCCTTTGTCACCCCCACATAGTCTGCCAACTGTTCCTGCGTAATTTTCTTTTCACGCCGAAACCTGATAATATTTTCTGCTATACTCAATGCATTCATGAAAAAACCTCCTCTTGATTTATCATAACCAAAAGAAGGCTCTAATTCAATGGAGCAAAGCGATATTCTGCGATTAAAAATCAACCGGCAGGAAACCATCACTCCTTTTTTATTGCTTCAAATTTCACAAAATATTTTCGATAGGTAACAATAAATAAGATAATGGACAATGTTGCAGCCAAATAATCCGTAACCGGCTGTGCTAACGCAACATATCTTGCTGTATGAAAGATATGACTGAACACAAAAAGGATTGGCATATACAATAGTCCCTGCCTGCTAATGGAAAGAATTAACGATGGAATTGCCGCACCGGTAGACTGGATTGCATTGATCATCACAAATAAAATTCCCAAAACCGGTCCGGACAAAATATAGATCCTTGCAAATTGCATTCCATAAGTAAATGCATCCGCATTATCTAAAAATGCCGTGACAAGCGGACCTGCAAAGCAATAACAGATTACAGTCATAACCATACTTAACCCAAATGCGAGACACAGCGAAAACCGTAAAACTGCCATGTAACGTTTCTTATTACGTGCTCCAAAACAGAATCCAAGTAACGGCTGGATACCTGTTCCCAATCCAATAAGCAACATAACTGCAATCATATTGACCTTCATGGCAACCCCAAGACCTGCAACCGCCATATCTCCATATCCTGCCATTACTTTATTGATCAATATATTGGAAACACTCATCAACACACTATTTAAAGATGCAGGAACTCCAATCGCTAACACACCTGACGCAATCTTATCTGTTGCCTGATAATCCCCTATCCGGATCGATAAAATACTGCGTTTGGAAACCAGATGAATGATATAAAAAACCGCAGCAAATGCATTTCCCAATACAGTTGCCACAGCAGCACCTGCAACATTCCAGCCCAATCCCAGGATCATGACCGGATCCAGAATGATATTTACCAGATTCCCAATGATCATACCACTCATAGCAGTTTTGGCACGTCCTTCGGAACGAATAATATTACTAAATGCATTACTAACAATCAAAAAGGGAATTCCCACTGCCACAATATTCAGATACTGGGAAGCATACTGTATCGTATCATCACTGGCTCCCACCAATCGACAAATAGGCTTCACATAAATCCATATACAAACCATGGCAATCACACCAATGCCAAGTCCTGTCCAGAAGCAAAAAGAAGAAGTTTTCTTTGCCTTATCTTCCTTTCCCTCACCAAACAGACGGGAAATCAATGATGTACCACCAATTCCAAACAAAAGCCCCACCGCCATAAACAGCAGAAATACCGGTGTTGCAATGGAAACTGCTGCCACCATATATGCATTTTTTGTCTGACCAATAAAAAATGTATCTGCCAGATTATATAATAACACCATCAACATACTGATAATTGACGGCACAATATTGCTAAGTACCGCCTTCGGAACCGGAGCATTTTCAAAAATCTCTAATGTTTTATCTTTTTTGTCCATATTTTTCCTCACTATTCTATCTATGCTGTCTTACCTGTATACAACTGATAATATTTGCCCTTCTGTTCAAGCAGTTCTTCATGGGTACCTTTCTCGATAATCCGTCCATGCTCTAACACCACAATACAGTCACTGTTCCGGATGGTTGACAGCCGGTGTGCAATCACAAATGTGGTTCTGCCTGCCATTAATTTATCCATACCGTCCTGTACCAAACGTTCCGTACGGGTATCAATAGATGAAGTTGCCTCATCTAAGATCAGTGCCGGCGGATTGGCAATAGCTGCCCTTGCAATAGCTAGAAGCTGGCGCTGTCCCTGACTTAAGTTTGCGCCGTCTCCCGTCAGCACCGTATCATACCCCTTTGGCAGATGCATGATAAAATTGTGGGCATTGGCAAGCTTGGCTGCCGCCACCACCTCTTCATCTGTAGCATCTAAGTTACCGTAACGGATATTCTCTCTTACCGTATTGGTGAATAAATGCGTATCCTGTAATACAATTCCAAGGGAATGTCTCAGATCCGCTTTCTTAATCTTGTTAATGTTAATTCCATCATACCGGATCTTTCCATCCTGAATATCATAGAAACGGTTGATAAGATTCGTGATAGTCGTCTTACCGGCTCCCGTAGACCCAACAAAGGCAATCTTCTGTCCCGGTTTTGCATAGAGTTTGATATCATGTAATACCATCTTGCTGTCGTCATATCCAAAATCCACACCATCCAATACGACACCGCCCTGGAGCGGTTCATATGTCACACTACCATCTGCCTGATGTTCATGCTTCCAGGCCCATTTTCCGGTATACTTCCTGGTACTCTCGGTAATTTGTCCATCTTTTTCCTCTGCAACAACCAATTTCACATATCCATCATCCACTTCCGGTGTCTCATCTAACAACCGAAATACCCGGTCTGCTCCTGCAATCGCCATGACAATGGCATTTAACTGCATACTGATCTGATTGATGGGCATATTGAAACTCTTATTAAAGCTTAAGAAACTGGCAAGGGTTCCCAATGTTAATCCACCAAATCCATTTAATGCCATAACACCACCAACAATGGTACATACCACATAACTCATATTTCCAAGCTGGGCATTGATGGGACCTAAAAAGTTGGCATATTTATTCGCTTTATATGCACTGTCAAACAATTGGTCATTTAACCGGTTAAACTCCTCCATACATGTCTTCTCATGGCAGAATACTTTTACCACCTTCTGCCCGGACATCATTTCCTCAATATATCCATTTACCGCACCAAGATCCTTTTGCTGCTTTACAAAATAACTGCCGGAATTTCCTGATACATATTTTGTTACCACGAGCATGATTCCAACCATCAATAATGTCACAATGGTAAGTGGAATACTTAACCGTATCATACAAATCAATACGGTAAGGATCGTAATTGCACTATTTAAAAACTGTGGCATACTCTGGGAAATGACCTGTCTTAATGTATCAATATCATTGGTATATACAGACATAATATCTCCATGTGCATGGGTATCAAAATATTTGATTGGAAGTCCTTCCATATGGGTAAACAGATCATCCCGCAGATCCCGTAAAGTTCCCTGGGTCACATTAACCATCAGCCAATTGTATAACCATGTTGTAAAGACACCTACCGCATAAAAACAGGCCACCCGTCCGATGGCAGCTGCCAGACCGGAAAAATCCGGATTGGATGTATTGATCAATGGCACAATATAATCATCAATTAATGACTGCATGAACATAGTTCCCTGTGCATTACAGATTACACTGACAAAAATGCTGACAATCACCACAATCACATGAATACGGTAATGGCGCATCACATAATCCATCAACCGCCCGAACACTTTTCCCGGATTTTCTACAGAGGGTTTCTGCCCCCTTGGTGGATGTCCGCCCATTCCCTTCACAGGCTTTGCATGTTCTATCTTTCTTTCCATCACTTTGCACCTCCTGCCTCGTCAAAATCTCCATTTCCGTTTGTCTGAGACTCATAGATATCCTTATAGATTTCATTATTCTGCAATAATTCCTCATGTGTACCAAATCCATTCACTTCACCATTTTCCATAACAAGAATCCTGTCTGCCTGTTGCACACTGGAAATTCTCTGTGCAATGATAATCTTTGTCGTATTCGGGATTTCCTCCCGAAAAGCTTTACGGATTCTTGCATCGGTTGCAGTATCCACTGCACTGGTAGAATCATCCAAAATCAGAATTTTAGGTTTTTTCAGTAATGCTCTTGCAATACACAATCTCTGTTTCTGTCCACCGGACACATTCGAACCACCCTGTTCAATATAGGTATCATATCCATCCAGGAAACTTTCGATAAAATCATCGGCACAGGCAAGCTTACATGCACGAATACAGTCCTCCCTGGTGGCATTTTCATCACCCCAGCGAAGATTCTCTAAGATTGTGCCGGAAAACAACACATTTTTCTGCAACACAACTGCAACTTCATTACGAAGTGTCTCCAGATCATATCCTCTAACATCCTTGCCACCAACTTTAACACTCCCTTCTGACACGTCATATATACGGCTTATGAGATTCACAAGGGAAGACTTGGCACTACCGGTTCCACCGATAATACCAATGGTCTCACCGGAGTGAATATCTATGTTAATATCTTTCAGTACCCACTCCTCTGCATCCTCTTTATAACGGAAATTAACATGTTCAAATGCGATGCTGCCATCGGATACTTCCCTATCCGGATTCTCCGGATTCGTAAGAGAACTCTTTTCTTCCAACACTTCTGCAATACGTTTTGCACTTGCAGTACTCATGGAGATCATAACAAACACCATGGAAAGCATCATTAGGCTCATCAAAATATTCATACAGTAAGTGAACAGACTCATTAACTGTCCGGTCTCAAGGGAAGAATGAACAACCATTTTTGCGCCAACCCAGGAAATAAGCATAATACATGTATATACCGTTGCCATCATCACCGGTGAATTCATGGAAACGATTCTCTCTGCTTTTACAAACATGTTATATAGATTGCCACTTGCTGTGGTAAAACGTTCTCTCTCATAATCTTCTCTGACAAATGCCTTTACTACACGAATAGCAGACACATTTTCCTGCACACTCTCATTTAAATCATCATACTTGGGAAATACCTGATTAAAGTATCTTGTTGCAAAAAAAATGATAATTGCCAGAATACTTCCAAGAATAATGACTGCACAAAGATAAATGCTCGCTAGCCTTGCACTGATAAAAAATGCCATTCCCATGGCACAGATCAAACTGAAAAAGGCACGGATACACATTCTAAGAATCATCTGATAAGCATTCTGGATATTGGTTACATCTGTTGTCATACGGGTTACCAGCCCTGCCGTTGAGTATTTATCAATATTCGCAAAGGAAAATGTCTGTATATTTTCATACATTCCTTTTCTTAAATTTCTTGCAAATCCTGCCGAAGCCCGGGCACCATACTTACCTCCCATAAGACCTGCCCACAGACCAACGGCAGCTGCAACTACCATAAAGGCACCCATTTTATATATATGATGGATATCCCCTACATTCACTCCTTTGTCAATAATAGATGCCATCATTAATGGTATGATCATTTCCATGACCACCTCTAACACCATAAAACAGGGAGTTAAAATGGAATCCTTCCTGAATTCTTTTAACTGTTTTCCTAATGTCTGAATCATATTCTTACTCCTTTCTGTCATCCTCTTGCTCCATGCACTCTAAAAGATTATGCTGCATCTTCTTAACAATATCCCGGAAGTTCTGAAGTTCCTGTTCAGATAGCCCCTTTGTCACCTGGGCTTCCGCCCGCAACCTGTCCTGCTCCATATTACAGTGATACTCCTTTGCCTTCTTTGTCAGTACCACCTGCTTCACTCTTGCATTTCCAGGCACAGCCTTTCTTTCAATAAAACCCTTCTCCTCCATGATTTTCAATGTCCCGGAAAGAGAAGATTTGCCAACCTTAAAGTTCTTTTCTAAATCCTTCTGATATACGGTTTCTTTTTCATGCCGGATTAAATACCCGATGATCCATCCATTCATCATTGTCAGGTTGTCATATCCATTCTTGCGCATTCCTTCTTCCATACGCTTTTTAAACATCCGGTCTAACACTTTTAATTGATATCCAACCCGCTCTTCTTCCGATTCGGAAGCAATATACAATTCATTGTCATTCATTCCACTTTCTCCTTCTATCGTTTCACCAATACCTATATCTTTTCGATAAATCACTTTGTTATATACGCAAAAAGTTCGCCGCCGAATCGTTTGTCTCCAAACAGTTCGGCAACGAACTTTATTATAGTGCAATATAAAATGAATTGCAAGCGTAAATGCTTCATTTCACTCTTTTTTCACATCTACTCCAGATTCAGATGCTTATCAAACAGGCGGTTTGTGATGGCAAAGAACACAATAAATGCAATCACCCCAACACCCAACATTGTTCCAACTACACCGTTCACAATGGCATATGCACTAGCATTTGCAAAGAAATCAAAGCTTACATCCGGTGCTGCAACTACTAAGCTCATAATTCCTGCTATTCCCACTATATACAAACAAATAACAAGAATGAAAAAGGATGCGATAGAAGCAAAAATTCTCCATTTTCCAAATAACTGTCCGATTGCAATGCACATATAAATCATCAAAAACGGAACAAAATTCCATACGATAATCAACAGTACAGCAAGGAGTATCGTAACAATATACTTTGCCTGAAATTCCGGTAACACATCACTCAGTTCATGAAAGATATCCTTTAACTCCTGTATCTCATCACACCAGTAACCTCCTGCCATAAATAACAAACGACTTATCATGACAAACGCACTTGCAATCAACTGCCATAAAACACCTGCAAATAGCTTTGACCAGATATGGGTAGACGTCTTGACCGGTAATGTAAATGTGAGATATCCTCTATCCGCAACCATGGTATTAAAGAACCGGACAACTACAAAGACTTCCATTGCTACACCCACCAGGGCGATCAGATAATAAAAACCATAAAAAGACAACATTTGTAATAAATATCTGCCATTCTCATCTGCCACTGGCAACAAACTGATAATTTTCATCAAAAGAGTAACAACTACGCCTGCCAATAGAGTAATCCCTGCAGGCAAGCAATATGATTTCATCTCATGCTTAAACAATTTTCCTAACATCTGAACACCTCCCGAAATACCTGATCTAATGATTTCTCATAATTGGTACGAATATTATCTGCCGAATCATAACACACAATATTACCCTCTTTGATCATGATGACATCATCTAAAATATTCTCAATATCCGATATTAAATGTGTGGATATCAAAATACTACCTTCCTGGTTATAATTCGTAATGATCGTGTCTAATATGTAATCTCTTGCTGCAGGATCTACACCACCCATTGGCTCATCTAACAGATACAGATCCGCTTTACGACTCATGACCAGAATCAACTGTACCTTTTCCCTGGTACCCTTAGACATTGTTTTCAGCTTATCTTCCGGATTAATTTCTAAATCCTCTAACATCTGATATGCTTTATCCCTCTGGAAATTATCATACATTTCATCAAAGAAATCAATAATTTCACTTACCTTTGCCCATTTACTTAAATAAGTTCGCTCCGGTAAATATGCAACCATTGCCTTTGTTTCCGGACCAACCGGTAATCCTAAAATCCGGATATCCCCTGCATTTGGTGTCAGCAGTCCTGCACATAACTTGATAAATGTGGATTTACCACTTCCATTTGGTCCCAGTAAACCGATGATTCTTCCCGGCTCTAATTTCAAGTTCACACCGTTCAGAGCTTTTTTCCCGCTATAACACTTGACCAGACCATTGCATTCTAATAAACTCATTTCACATCCTCCTCACTATATTCCGTAAGCATACGAATCATATCTTCTTTCTGATATCCTAATGCACACATCTCCTTATAATATTCCTTCACATGGGACTGTGCAAATTCTTTCTTTGTCTCTTCAATCAATACTACATCCTCCGTAATATATCTTCCTGTTGTACGTACCGCAAATACAAGACACTGCCTTTCCAACTCCGCTAAGGCTTTCTGCATCGTATTCGGATTCACTTTTGCTTCCTGTGCCAATTCCCGAACCGGTAGAAGCTTCTCACCTGGCTGATATTGGCCAGAAACTATTCTGCGTTTCAGCTCTTCTAATAATTGCGTATATATAGGCAAGCCTGATTTGATTTCCCAGTCCATATGGTTCCTCCTTTATTGTATTATCTAATTAGTACAGTAATACATTATGACAATTTTGTCAACAGTTTTTTAAAAAAAGACCGGCACATAAAATCATTTTAAATGTACCAGTCTTTTCCACATTCTTATTCCTCTTCCTGAACGGATTCAGCCTCCGGCATTTTACGTATCCGCACTTTACTGATCATTTTCCCCTGTCTCGCAATTGCAGTGAATACAAATCCCTGATATGTAAATTGGATCGTTTCTTTGTCCTCTGGTAAATGTCCGATTTCATATAGCATGAATCCGTTCACAGTATCAATGTCTTCATCCGGGAATGTAATGCCAAACAAATCCTCTAACTCTTCCAATTCCGTGCTTCCATTCACAATATATCCCTGACCCTCTGCCAGCTTCCGGATATCCGTCTCTTTTTCATCATGCTCGTCTAATATATCACCAACAATTACTTCAAGAATATCCTCCAGGGCCACAAGTCCTTCTGTCTGTCCATATTCATCCACAACAATAGCCATATGAATCTTATTGGCCTGCATCTCATTAAACAACTTACTAATCTTCTGTGTCGGGTGAATAAAAAATGGCTCACTTCCTAACTCACCAACAGATTGATGGGAATTCTCCAAATAAGCAGCTACCGCTTCCTTAATATGTAAAACTCCTATTATATTATCTAGATCCTCTTCATAAATTGGATATCTGGAATAGGAGTTTTCCAGCATAATGTTCAGTGCTTCCGTAATATCCTTATCCGACTCAATCCCAACAATCTTCTGTCTTGGACTCATAACATCACGGGCTTCCTTGTCACCAAATTCAAATACATTGGATATCATTTCCGCCTCGTCACTCTCTATTGCTCCCTGTTCATGTCCTTCTTCGATAATGGAACGTATCTCTTCTTCCACGGCTTCTGCCTGATCTTCTCCATTACGTTTATTGAAAAATGACTTTAAGCTACCGGGCCCACCAATTGCCATATATACTCTTCCTCTCTTTTCCTACATAAATGTATTGTTCATGTTCTAAGGAATATATCACGTTTTCATATTCCGGTCAACTCATTTTACCACGTTTTAACAGATTTCACCAGTTTATAATGCCAGACTTACTCTCAGTGCCTGATTCACATTACCCATAATTTCATCATCTAAATGACATACTTTTTCCCTTAAACGCTGTTTGTCTATTGTACGCACCTGTTCCAATAAAATAACCGAATCCTTTGCAATATTGCAACGATTTGCCGCAAGCTCAACATGGGTTGGAATCTTTGCCTTATTCTGTCTGCTTGTAATTGCTGCACAGATCACGGTAGAACTATAGCGATTCCCTGCTTCATTTTGTATGATTAATACCGGCCGTACACCACCCTGCTCTGATCCAATCACCGGTCTCAAATCTGCATAATAGATATCCCCTCTTGTCACTAACAATAATACCACTCTCCATATATAGATTTCTGACTCCTGCGAAGTACACGTATTCTATGTAATGTACCTTAATGCGTTATGCTTCATCAGGTACTCTAAGTATTACCATTGTATTCAGACTCTATTCCATCTGTGACAAATTCCTTCTCCCCAATTTTAGGTGATGAGAACAGACAACCATTATGCTAACCGTTCCGGAAATAAGTAATTCTTTACTTCAACCACTTTCCCATCCTGATGAAAGATTCTTGGAACCCGTCGGTTCACGTCACAGACAAACTCATAATTAAAACTTGCAGACATGTTGGCAAGTTCCTCTACAGAAATCCGATTCTCTCCCTGGCAACCTGCTAATACAACTTCATCTCCTGCCTGTACATCCGGAATGTGACTGACATCAATCATCGTCTGATCCATACAGACACGTCCCACAATCGGTGCATACTGCCCATGCACTAACATTCTTCCCTGATTGGACAATGCTCTTGGATATCCATCTGCATAGCCAACACCAACCGTTGCGATGATTTTCTCTTCCGGTGCTGTATAGGTAGCACCATAACCGATGGTCTGTCCTGCCGGAACCTTCTTCACATAGGTGATATGTGATTTTAATTCCATTGCCGGATACAATACATTTAATTCCGTATCCATCTCATCCGAAGGGTATAATCCATAGGTTGAAATGCCGGAGCGAACCATATCGTATGTATCATTTGGCATCTCCATAATACCTGCGCTATTGGAAATGTGTCGAATGGCAAATTTCACACCTGCCTCCTCTAACCATTGGAGCATCTGTGTATACTTCTCTAACTGTGCAAATGCCAACGATTTATCTTTTGCATCTGCCTTGTAATAATGTGTAAAGATTCCTTCTACATTCAGGTTTGGCAGCTTACTGATTGCTACGATTTCAGGAACACTTTCTTTCACACTGGCAAATCCAATCCGGTTCATTCCGGTATCAACCTTAATATGTAATTTAGCTGATTTACCCTGTCTTCCTGCTTCATTAGAAAGGGCTTTTGCCTGTTGTAGTGTAAAAATCGTCTGTGTAATATCATATTTTACAAGATCCGGGAACAGGCTTTCATCCGTTACCCCAAGAATCAGAATCGGTTTAGTAATCCCGGCTAGACGCAGTTCCACAGCCTCGTCTATGCAGGCAACTCCGTAATAATCAGCCAGATCATCCAACGCATTTGCCACTTCAATGGAACCATGTCCATAAGCATTTGCCTTGATTACAGCTAACAGTTTCTTTCCCTCGGGAATCCGTCCTCGCATCGTCATAATATTCTTTCGAATTGCAGTGAGATCAATGTCTACCCAAACTCTATAGTATTTACTCATCTTTCATTACCTCCCCAATATAAGAAATAATATCTGATGCCAACATTGCATATTTTCCTTTATGTGCAGCCGCCAGATCACCTGCCTGACAGTGAATGTAGGTTCCCATT
Source organism: uncultured Clostridium sp. (assembly GCA_945915475.1). Classification (GTDB taxonomy): domain Bacteria; phylum Bacillota; class Clostridia; order Lachnospirales; family Lachnospiraceae; genus CAG-590. The sequence goes on from CAMEFI010000024.1 coordinate 34,075, forward strand.
CTCGCAGCATCTGCAAGGGATAATCCACCTGCAAGCATACCGGCAATAATACCGGCTAACACGTCACCAGAACCGCCTGTGGACATTCCATTATTACCGGCAAGATTCATGTAGGTCTGCTGTCCGCCATTGGTTACTATGCTCTTCGCATCCTTTAACACCAGTGTCACCTGCATTTTCTTAGCAAATTCTCTGGAAATTGCAAAGCGATTCTTCATAATCTCTTCCACCGGTTTCCTTATTAAGCGGCTCATTTCCTTCATATGCGGGGTCATAATAATCTGAACCGACGATGTATGCAACAGTTCTATATTATTAGATAAGATATTAAGCGCATCTGCATCCACAACCATTGGAACTTCGGCATTCATCAACAATTCATAAAGCATACGCTCCGAAACCGTATCCACACCAAGTCCGGGACCAACCACAATGACCGTGGCCCAGTGAAGTGCATCCTCTACACAGGCAAGTGCACCTTCATAATCCTCATAAGTCATCATCACTGCTTCCGGCAACTGGGACTGCAAAATTGTCCGGTTACTCTCATGGGTATATATTTTAACCAGACCTGCCCCTGTGGAATATGCCGCCTTGGAACACAGAAACGCTGCTCCTGACATATTCTTGCTCCCTGCGATTACTGCCACCCTTCCATATGTTCCTTTATTAGAATTATTGATCCGTTTTGGAAGTTTATCCAGATCGGAATTGTCATAGGCATATATCATCGGTTTTACATGCTCTATGGACTGTTTTGGAAATCCTATGGATCTACAGATAATCTCTCCACAGGCATCAATTCCTTCTGAAAAGAACATTCCAAGCTTTACAAGTCCAAATGTTACCGTATAGTCTGCATGAAATGCCGTACCCAGCATAGCTCCGGTTGTCGCATCAATTCCCGACGGAATATCAATGGCAACTTTAATACCCTGCATCTGATTAAGAGAATCAATTACCTTTTTCTGAATTCCCTGTACTTCCCTTGAAAGTCCCACGCCAAATATACCATCTACAATTACTGCATATTCCTTATTCGGAATAGATTTCCGAAAGCGCACCCCTAAATGATGTAAAACATTTCTTTGTTGCTGGAATTCCTGTGATACCTTTTCAAAGCCGGCAATATAATAAATATCCACCTGATATCCTCGTTCTAACAACATTCTTCCTGCCGCAAGACCATCACCGCCATTATTGCCACCTTCCACGACAACCAACACACGTCCCTTTAGCGGATTCAATCGTTCGATCTCCTCCACAACGCAAAGAGCTGCACGTTCCATCAATACAGCAGACGGAATTCCTATTTTATCAATGGTATATGCATCAATTGCCTGCATTTCTTTCTTTGTTACAATATATTGCAAGCTACCTCATCCCCTTTCTTATACAATAAGATTATCTAATCACAATAAGCAATATAGCAGAAAAACTGCTATGCTGCCTTTACACACCTTTCACAGTTTTCCTGCTATTGGAATCTCTCTTTCATCTATATGAATCTATATGGAATTATTGGAAGTATTCAACACCGGATTCAAAAATAAGCTGATTCTGGTCTCCGTAAATGTTAATTGCAACCGAATCATCTCTTCGTTCAGAATGTGCCATCTTACCAAGCACACGTCCATCCGGGCTTGTAATACCCTCGATTGCTGCATAGGAACCATTGATGTTGTAGTCCTCATCCATTGTTGGGTTGCCATTGATATCTACATACTGCGTTGCAACCTGTCCATTTGCAAACAGCTTATCTATCCATTCTTTACTTGCTACAAAACGTCCCTCTCCATGAGAAATCGGAACAGTGTAGACACCACCTAATGTTGCTTTTTGCAACCATGGGCTCTTATTGGTAACTACCTTTGTATATACCATCTTTGACTGATGACGACCAATACTGTTCATCGTTAGAGTTGGTGAATCTTCCTTCTGAGAAGTAATCTTACCATATGGTACTAAACCAAGCTTAATTAGCGCCTGGAAACCGTTACAGATACCAAGTACCAATCCATCTCTCTCGTCTAATAATTTCATGATCTCATCCTTCAACTTTGCATTTCGGAATGCAGTTGCAAAGAATTTTGCACTTCCTTCCGGTTCATCACCGGCAGAGAAGCCACCTGGGAACATAACAATCTGCGACTGTGCAATTTCCTTCTCAAACGCTTCTACAGAATCCAGAATATTCTGTTCTGTCATATTCTTGAATACCATTGTCTTTACCGTAGCACCTGCACGTTCAAATGCCTTTGTGGAATCATACTCACAGTTTGTACCTGGGAATACCGGTATAAATACTTTCGGCTTTGCAACCTTATTCTTGCAAACATAGATCTCATCAGCCTTATATATATCATTTCTAACAATCTCCTGCTTCACACCGGACTCAGTTGGGAATACTTTCTCTAACGTATCCGTCCATGCAGCAAGTGCCTCGTCCATTGTAATTTCTGCTTCTTTATAACGAAATACCCCATCATCTGTTGTATGTCCAATTACGATAGCCGGAACCTTTAACTCTGTAAGGTCTGACTTCTTCACCTCACAAATAATAGAACCATAATCCTTCGCTGTCATCTTCTCTTCCGGCATGGATTCTGCAATCGTCGCACCAATATGGTTACCAAATCCCATCTTTGACACAGCCTCCACAACGCCACCGAAAGATACAGCAAATGCGGAAAGAATCTTACCTGCCTGAATATCTTCGTATAATGCAGAATACACTTTCTTCATATCTTCATAATCCGGAAGACCATATTCATCCCTCTTAATATTGATCTTGATAATAGCACTTCCAGATTCCTTGAATTCAGGTGTTACTACATCTTCTGCCTTTGCCACATCAATTGCAAAAGAGCAGAGGGTTGGTGGAACATCAATATCATTAAAGGAACCTGACATAGAATCCTTACCACCAATTGATGCAAGACCGAATCCCATCTGTGCTGAATAAGCTCCAAGTAACGCTGCCATTGGCTCACCCCAACGCTTTGAATCTTCACCAAGACGCTTAAAATATTCCTGGAATGTAAAGTATATCTTCTTCCAGTCACCGCCAGAAGCTACAATCTTTGCAACAGAATGAACAACTGCATAAATAGCACCATGATATGGTGACCAGCTCAACATATATGGATCCAAACCATATGACATCATCGTAACAGTATCGCATTTACCATGATCAAGTGGAAGCTTTGCAATCATTGTCTGGGTTGGTGTCAACTGATATTTACCACCATACGGCATAACAACGGTTCCGGCTCCAATGGAACTGTCAAACATCTCCACAAGTCCCTTTTGTGAACATACATTTAAATCCTTCAATGTATCAAGCCATGCTTTCTTTGGATTGGAAAAATCTACTTTCTGATCAAAGTAATTATTCTTTTCATCCGGCATTGTAACAGTTACATCACTTTCCTGATGAGCACCATTTGTATCGATAAATTTTCTGGAAAGATTCACAATCTCTTTCCCTCTCCAAGTCATAACAAGACGTGGATCCTCGGTCACCTCAGCAACCACAACTGCCTCTAAGTTCTCTTCCTCACAATAACCCAGCATAGTGTCCACATCGTTCTTATCTACTACAACAGCCATTCTCTCCTGGGATTCTGAAATGGCAATCTCTGTACCGTTCAAACCCGCATATTTTTTAGGTACCTTATCCAGATCAATCATCAGACCATCTGCTAATTCACCAATCGCAACACTGACACCACCGGCGCCAAAATCATTACACTTACGGATAATACTTGCAACTTCCTTCCGGCGGAATAAACGCTGGATCTTACGTTCAGTTGGCGGATTACCCTTTTGTACTTCTGAACCACAGGTGTCAATTGACTTTGTGGTATGTTTCTTTGAACTTCCGGTTGCTCCACCAATTCCATCACGTCCGGTTCTTCCACCAATTAAAATAATGACATTACCCGGATCAGAGGTAAGACGTTTCACATTCCCTTTTGGAGCAGCTGCCACAACGGCACCAATCTCCATACGCTTTGACACATAATTTGGATGATATACCTCGTTGACTAATCCTGTTGCAAGACCAATCTGGTTACCATAGGAACTATATCCATGTGCTGCAGTTGTTACGATCTTTCTTTGTGGCAGCTTACCTTCTAATGTCTCAGAAAGCGATTTTGTCGGGTCTGCAGCTCCTGTTACACGCATTGCCTGATATACATAGGAACGTCCTGACAACGGATCACGGATACATCCGCCAAGACAGGTTGCCGCACCACCAAATGGTTCAATCTCCGTCGGATGGTTATGTGTTTCATTCTTAAACTGAATCAGATAATTGACTTCTTCACCATCAATTGTAACCGGAACCTCAATGGAACAGGCATTGATCTCATCAGAAACCTCCATCTCCTGTAACTTTCCTTCCGAGCGCAGCTTCTTCATTGCCATTAAGGCAATATCCATCAGACAGACAAATTTATCGTCACGGTCTTTGTATAATACTTTTCTATCCTCTAAATATTCATTGTACGTATCCTCAATCGGCTTCTTATAATATCCATCTTCAAACTTCACATTTGTAAGCTCCGTTGCAAATGTGGTATGACGACAGTGATCAGACCAATAAGTATCCAACACACGAATCTCCGTCATGGATGGATCCCGTTTTTCATCCTTCTTGAAATAATTCTGTATATGTTTGAAATCCTTAAACGTCATGGCAAGTCCCAAAGAATCGTACAACTCTTTCAGTGAAGACTCATCCATATCTTGAAAGCCGACAAAAATCTCAACATCTGCCGGCTCATCAAACTTCTGAATCAAAGTCTCCGGAATCTGCTTATCATCTGTCTCTCTCGAATCAACCGGATTAATGCAATATTCCTTAATCTGTTCAAACTGTGCCTCACTTATACTTCCGTTAATCACATAAGTGGTTGCCGTACGGATAACCGGTTCTTCTTTTTCATTCAACAGCTTGACACATTGTTCTGCAGAATCTGCACGCTGATCGAATTGTCCGGGTAAAGCCTCTACAGAAAAGACTTTGTCATCCTTCTCATAAGGAAATGTTGTCTCATATACATAATCAACTGGAGGTTCAGAAAATACAGTCTTCAATGCCTTCTTATAGGTATCATCTGATACATTCTCTACATCATAGCGAATCAGCACTCTGACTTTCTCAATCTTCAAGTCTAAATATTCTGTTAACTCATCAAATAACTCCTTTGCTTTTACAGCATATTCAGGCTTCTTCTCAACATATACTCTCTTTACCTTACTCATAATGTCCTCCTAAAGTATCTCCATATAGTATTGTGAACTTCGCTTACTACTATATAATAACTTGATAGTGAAGTCAAACCTTCTTGGTATTTTTTTCATAAAAAAAGAAAAGATTATCCAACAGATAATCTCTTCTTTCAAAAATTACATCTTCTCTACGCAACTACCTTATCAATAATCTTTTTAAGCTGTTCCGGTTCGAATGGTTTGGATACAAACTCACTGGCACCATTCTGCACTGCTTCTACCATCTTTGTCTTCTGTCCGGCTGCTGTTACCATAACAACCTTTGCATCCGGATACTCGCCCTTAATCTTCTTAAGCGCTTCAATACCATCTAAAACCGGCATTGTAATATCCATTGTAACAACATCCGGTTTCAATTCAACATAACGCTCATAACCTTCCTGGCCATTCGTTGCTTCGCCAACCACTTCATAACCTTCGCTCTCCAAAATTCCCTTCAAAATCTTTCTTGAAGTTCTAGAGTCATCTACAATTAAAATACTTGCCATAATACAATACCTCTTCATCCTTTTCCTTAATTCAAGCTCCATTTCGATTCGATGCAAATAATTAAATCCACCTGCTTATCCTGAATATAAAATGGAACCCTATACATATTACCTTCTGAATGAATTGTTGTCACCTGATCCTTCATAATTGGTGGTAACATATCCAGATCTACATCTTCGTGGCTTAACTTGGTTGCGTACAATCCATTATTACAATTCAGGAACTCACAAGCAGCATCTAACACATCCATATCGACTTCTTCAAACTCTTCCTTGGCATATGCTTCTGCAATCAGCTTAATTCCCTGTCCGTCTCCACAAAATCCGGAAAAGAACCGATAATCGCCATCTAACTCCTGTGCAGCTACAAAAGAAGCTGTATACTCATTCAACTTCTCAACCTTCTCCATACGGAAATGCCGGTCGATAAATCGAACCATATTCCTTGCCGTTAATGCAATATAGTCTGTAACTGTTGGTAAAATACTGTCATCTTTCAAAAATACCTGCGCAATCTTGTCTATATCGCCACTCTTTAATGCTTCAATATCAAGTGCAGTAAATCGCCCTGACTTCTTATATGCATTCATCTCTTTCTGAATGCCATCCAATGTCATAATATTATTGTCCACTAGCGCCTGAACAAAAAGCAGATATTCATCCCCCTGCTTCTTTAATAATTCAGAAACCTGATTATCTGTCAAATATCCTTTCTCTACAGCAATATCACCGAATCGTTTGTCCTGCATCTGCTGTAACATATTCACTTCATCAGCCTGTTCCTTGCTCATGTAACCAGACTCTACAGCAAGCAATCCCATCTTCACCTTATTATTCTTGCTATCAGATAGAATGGAACTATACTGTTCTGGTGTCAAAATTCCCTTGCCTTCAAGATACTTACCAAAATATACGCCGAACATATTGGCCCCCTTATGTATAATATTATTAGCCACATTGCATACGAATGGCTTTCCTTGTTCCGAAAGCAAAAATCGCTGCTTCCCAAACACCATCATTATAACACACATTGCATATAAAAATCAAATTATTTCCAATGATTTTGTACAATTTCACAAGATAAAATTGAATAATTATTTTATTACAATAAAATATGTTAATTTTCATTGAATAATATCTTCTTATTTTATATAATGTAGTGTAGCAAAGCAATATGGGAAAGGAAAGTATTAATATGTCAATCAAGAAATCACTACAGGGTTCCATTTTATTTATGGCTGTCATACCGGTTATCCTCATGGCAATCCTTGCATACGTTGTTACTGTTACCAAATATGCCAATATTACCAAAGAAAATACCACACAAATGGCATATGATTATAGTCGTGGACTTGTTTCCCAATTACAGACGCAGATTGTAGAATCCCAAGCTATTGCCGACACAAATAACGTAAAAAATTATCTCTTAGAAAAAGTGAATTCTCCGGATACAATTTTGAATACCGGTTCTGCTGATATGATCAAAGATTCTATCGTCCAATTATCAAAGAATTTTGATTATAAAGTGAATTATTATGTATATGATATTGATGGATATCTGACAATTACTTCCTCTAAGGAATCTGCCTCCGATTGGTCAGAGATCATGCAGAATCCCATTCAATCATACGATCAGGCAACCGTCATTTCTCAGTCAGAATTCACCAAGGGTACCTTGGATATTGTTGTTCCTGTCATTGTCAAGAAAAAAGTGATTGGTTTGGTGCGTGCTAATATTTCCTCTGACTATTTTAATGCGTTTCTTTCAAACAGCAATACCATATGTTTCTTAATTGATGATAATGGCAATTGTCTTTTTCAATATGATGCCACCTCCGAAGAAGACGAGCTATTCTTTACCCATCTTAAGTCTACTTTTTTTTCAGCCATTGAAAGGGACAATGATAACCATTATACCCAAACGAGCAGTGCTTTCTCCGGTAATCGGGATTATATATATGGTTATGCGACCATTCCGGAATATAATTGGATTTATGTAACCAGACAGAATACGGCAAGTTTTTCCAACGTTGCCTCCACCTTACCACTTATTTTTCTGATTTTATTAGCTATCGTTATTATATTATCCTTTGTGTTAAGTCGGAATCTTGCTACCAAATACACTCAACCGCTTCTTGTTTTAAGCGATAAGATGCAACAGGCTGCAGATGGTCAGCTAAATGTACATTGTCCTGTAGAAAGCGAAGATGAATTTGGTCACCTATCCAATAGTTTTAACCAGATGATGGACATTATCTCCACCAACTATAACGAAATATCTTCTGCAAGAAAAAAGTTAGAAGAAAGTCAATCAGAATTGGAAAACAATTACAAACACATTGAAAAACTGGCATATACCGATGCTTTAACCGGTCTATATAACCGTATGGCATTCTTCAAGTATGCCAATGAGATTCTTACCAATAATAAGAATGGCCTTATAAAGCATGCCATTATTTTTATTGACTTAGATGGTTTCAAAGCAATTAACGATACATTAGGACATGATTATGGTGATTTGCTTTTACAAGCAGTAACTGCACAGTTTTCTACTCTTGTCGATCAGGATGATATTTTGGCAAGAAATGGTGGTGACGAATTTGTAATTCTTCGCAATCATGTAGAATCCACAGAACAGTTAGAGAGTTTTCTTGACTCTCTCGTATCCATTGCCTCCCATCCGTTTGTCTTAGACGATGAAACCGTACATGTTACCATCAGTGCCGGTGTTGCTCTCTTCCCACAAAATGGTCTTTCATTAAGCGAATTAATGAAAAATGCCGACATCGCCATGTACACTTCCAAAGGCAACGGTAAGAACAGTTACACCTTCTTTAATTCCACTATGGAAGATGAGGTGAACCGTCGTAATGATTTAATTGACATTTTACGGGATGCCATCGAAAATAAAGATATTTATCTACTCTATCAACCACAGGCAGATATTGCCACCGGTGAAATTATCGGTTGTGAAGCTTTAATGCGATTGAATTCTCCAATCGTCGGCTTCGTTTCTCCTGATGAATTCATACCGGTTGCCGAAGAATGCGGATTGATTGATGAATTAGGTGAATGGGCATTATTAGAGGCCTGCCAGTTCAATCAAAGGATTATTAATGCAGGCTTCAAACCTTTACGTATTTCGGTTAACGTATCCACTGCACAATTGCGGGGTGATCGTCTGATCAAAGCAATTGAAGCACTTCCTCAAAAAACTTCTATGCCTCTCAAGTATCTTGAGATTGAATTGACAGAAAGTGTTTTAATGAAAAACTTTGATCATAACTTAGCCCTCATTAACCGCATGAAGGAATTAGATATCCATATTGCATTAGATGATTTTGGTACCGGTTATTCATCCTTCAGCTATCTGACCAAAATTCCGATTAATACATTGAAGATTGACAAATCCTTCATTGCAGGTATCTGCGAAGATAAAAATGACACTTACATTGCAGGAACTATTATCAATCTTGCTCATCAGTTAGGCATTACCGTCATTGCAGAAGGTGTGGAAACCATTGAACAATTACGTATTTTACAAAGCCAGATGTGTGATGTGTTACAGGGATATTTCTTTAGCCGGGCAATATCCGAAAAAGACTTTATTGAATTATTGAAGATCAACTCATAATTCATAACATAGGATAAACATAATACCATTTGTACTTTATAATTTTGATATAACCTTGATTATATATCTATGACAAATAAATACCAGGAGGATTACACAATGAATCACAATAATACGGAGATTACAGAAGATACAATTACACTTTATTTAGACAATAACAAAGAAGTCGAATGTGATATTCTTGCCATCTTTCCATTAAAGGAACAATTCTATGTTGCCCTGATGCCACAAGAACCTATTGAAGGATATGAAGAAGGCGAATATTTTCTTTACCGTTACGCTTCTGATGGAGAAAATGTAGAATTATCGGATATTGAATCCGATGCCGAATGGGAAGCCGTAGAGGACAAATTTGAAGAATTACTGGATGAAGATGAATTTAATAATATGTCTGAATAGGAGATTTTATGGATAAACAGTCTTTTTCAAAATATAAACCAATTATTATATTTTTTGTGTTGCTTGCTTTTTCGCCAATTCTTGCCTTTATTGCAGCAGGAATATATCTTTACTTACATTACAAAAAGAAATCTCAGGCTTCTGCACAACCTAACAAACCACGTAAAAACAAATCTGAAGCAATGCCGGAATATAGATTTACAACAGATGCAACTACTATGGTTTCCGATCCGGGTGGTCATCAGTCTAATTATAGTGGGTTAGATCCATACTTACAGGAAGACCTTCGGAAACACAAAAAGCGTTATAAAGGTATGTCAGATTTACTTCAATAATATACATTCAAAAATCACACACTGATATCCCGGCTTTTCTTTGATTATCTGTTCAGATTATTAAGATTACGTACTAATTCCATATCTGCCTCTGTTACTCTCATATTCGTGCAGATTTTCTTTCCCTCTGGCGAAGTTACACTAATTTCAATAACGGAGCCCTCCCCGATTGATTGTGTTGCTGCTTGAAAAAACATTGGCACTTTCGGGTGATTACGTTTGAAAATATCAAAATATCCTTTTAATTTCATAAGATCCATTGGGTTCATAATAATACCTCCTAGCTTTTTTCCAATTCAACATTTACAATTTTCTCATCATGACTTTGCACAAGCATTTCCGCTATTGCAGCGGTACATCCAAAGTTTCCATCAATCTGAAATGGAGGATGATTATCAAACAAGTTAGGTAATGCCTCATTCCAATTAGAGGCAGGTGTATTGAATGAAATTTTATATGTATCAATCACAATATCATCTCCTGTTTCAACAATGAAAAAAGCCTGCAACCTTTTATCTACAAAGCTTGCAAGCTTTTCAACCACCAGGGGATGAGAGAATCGAACTCCCACCAAAGGTTTTGGAGACCCCTATCATACCATTTGACCAATCCCCTACATATAAGAAAATTACCCTTTACAGGTAATCTCATAAAGGCATGTGCCTTCAGAACTTCATACAAAGATCTGCCATCTCTTCCACATTTCTAAGTTAAGCCTTCGACCGATTAGTACCCGTCAGCT
>CAMEFI010000025.1 GCA_945915475.1 uncultured Clostridium sp.
GAGCAATGAGAAAAGTAACCGGAGGTTACGAGCGAAGCATTGCGAGTAGAGCAATGAGAAAAGTAACCGGAGGTTACGAGCGAAGCATTGCGAGTAGAGCAATTTATTTAATATTAATTTTAGTATGAATGAAAGGAAATGAATTATGAATACACCAATATCATGGATGAAAGCGTATGTCCCTGACCTTGACGTGGATGTACAGGAATTTGTAGATAAAATGACATTATCCGGTTCGCATGTAGAAGGATATGAGAAGAAGGATAAAAATTTAGAGAAAATTGTGGTAGGACGGATTGAAACGATGGAGAAGCATCCGAATGCGGATAAGCTGGTTGTCTGTCAGGTGAATATTGGTTCGCAGACACTTCAGATTGTAACCGGTGCTAAGAATGTGAAGGTTGGAGATCGGATTCCGCTGGTATTAGATGGTGGTAAGGTAGCCGCTGCACATGGAGATGATAATGTGTATCCGGATGGAATTAAAATAAAAAAAGGTAAACTTCGTGATGTTGAAAGTAACGGTATGATGTGTGGAATAGAGGAGTTAGGATCTTCTAGAGATTTCTATCCGGAAGCACCGGAAGATGGTGTCTATGTATTCCCGGAAGGTTCCGATGTGAAACCTGGCGATGATGCAGTTCATGCACTTGGGTTAGACGACACTGTCGTAGAGTATGAGATTACTTCCAACCGTGTGGATTGTTTTTCTATGATTGGTATGGCAAGAGAGGTTGCGGTAACATTCCGTAAACCATTCTATCCTCCGGTTGTAACCGTTAAGGCAAATGACAAGGATGTCAATGATTTCATTAAGGTTCGTGTAGAAGATCATGATTTGTGTTCCCGTTATTGTGCCAGAGTGGTAGAGAATATTAAGATTGGGCCTTCTCCAAAGTGGATGCAGGATCGGTTGAAAGCAATGGGTATCCGTTCTATTAATAATCTGGTGGATATTACAAACTATGTTATGGAAGAATATGGACAACCAATGCATGCATATGATTTAGATACCATTGCTAATCATGAGATTATTGTAAAACGGGCAAAGGATGGAGATACCTTTGTAACATTAGATGGACAGGAACGTACAATGGATTCCAACATTTTAATGATATGTGATGGAGAAAAGGAAGTTGGTATTGCCGGAATCATGGGTGGTGAGAATTCCATGATTACAGATAATGTTAAGACTGTATTATTTGAGGCAGCCTGCTTTGATGGGACGAATATCCGTCTAGCCTCTAAAAGAATCGGTTTGCAGACAGATGCATCGTTCAAATTTACAAAGGGACTAGACCCGAACACGGCAATGGAAGCAATCAACCGTGCCTGCCAGTTAGTAGAGGAAATGGGCTGTGGAGATGTGGTTGGTGGTGTTGTTGACATTTATCCGGAACCAGTTGAAGAGAAAGTATTGCCATTTGAGCCGGAGCGTTATAATAAGCTGCTGGGAACAGATCTTTCACCGGAAGAGATGCTTACTTATCTTACAAAGTTAGAGTTAGTATATAATGAGAAAGAGAATACACTTACCATCCCAACTTTCCGTCAGGATTTAAATTGTGCTGCGGACATTGCAGAGGAAGTGGCAAGATTCTATGGATACGATAATATTCCGGTATCTCTTCCAAAGGGTGAGGCTACTGTGGGTAAAAAACCATTTGACCAGAGAGTACAGGATGTTGCCAGAGAGATTTGCGAACGCAATGGCTTCTCCGGTGGAATGACATATTCCTTTGAGAGTCCCAAGGTATTTGATAAATTGTTATTGCCGGAGGATGCAATGGAGCGTCAGGCGATTGTGATTGCAAATCCGTTAGGTGAGGATTTCTCGATTATGCGAACTCTTTCTTTAAATGGCATGTTGACATCACTTGCTACTAATTATAATAGAAGAAATAAAGTTGCAAGATTGTATGAACTTGGTAATATATACCTTCCAAAAGCATTACCGCTAACAGAGCTTCCAGATGAAAAAATGCGTTTGACGTTGGGCATGTATGGTGCCGGCGATTTCTTTGATATGAAGGGTGTTGTGGAAGAAATCTTTGATAAGTTAGGTATAACCGGAGTGGAATGTGAGCCAAGTAATGATATTCCATATTTACATCCGGGACGTCAGGCTCGTATTCAGAAAGGCAAACTGAATCTGGGTTTCCTTGGTCAGGTGCATCCGGAAGTTGGAGATAACTATAATCTGAAGACGGAAGCCTATGTGGCTGTTCTGAATATGGAGACAATTACGATGCTTGCCAACTTTGACCGCAAGTATGAGGGTATCGCTAAGTTCCCTGCCAGTACAAGAGATTTGTCCATGGTAATGGATAAAGGTATGTTTGTTGGTCAGATTGAGCATGTGATTAAGAAAAATGCAGGTAAGATATTAGAAAGTTGCGAACTGTTCGATGTATATGAAGGAGAGCAGGTAGGAGCAGGTAAGAAATCGGTTGCATTCTCCTTAATTTTCCGTGCAAAGGATCGTAATTTGGAGTCTGCAGAGATTGATAAGGCTGTTGACAAGGTTTTAAGTGCTTTGGGTGAACTTGGAATTGAGCTTAGAGCATAAAAGGATAGAGTCGTCCTATTTGTTATATGATTATAATAAAAATACACAAATTGCCTGACACATTCTTTGTTGTCACCAATTTGTGTATTTTTTACTTTGGATAGTTATTGCCCGTTCTCGTGGATAACATCCGGATTCCACAGTTCCTCAAATTCAGAAATAGGAACTGGTTTGGAAAAGTAATATCCCTGGGATACCGAGCAGCCATGGTCAAATAGGAAATCAGCCTGCTCCTTTGTCTCCACACCTTCTGCAATGATGTCTAATCCTAAATCATTCGTCATGGAAATGACATGTGATACAATGGATTGCCCATTGGTATTTTCAAAGCAGGTATCTAGGAACATCCGATCCATCTTAAGAACATCAAAAGGTGTATTCTTTAACATGCTTAGGGAAGAAAAACCAGATCCAAAATCATCCATCATCAATGTAAATCCTGCTTCTTTGAAATCGTTTGCGAATTGGATGGTTTCATCATTTTCTGCTGTTTCCGTAATCTCAATCTGTAATAAATGAATCGGAATCTGATACTGCTCTAATAAATGTTTTATGTAGTTTACAACATTGATCTTATCCAGATAAGTCCGGGATACATTAATGGAAATCGGAATTGGTGTAATACCGGCATCTAACCATTTCCGCAGCAATATACATACAGATTCCCACATAAACTGATCCAGCTTGAGAATAAAACCATTCTTTTCAAAAACAGGGATGAATTCAGAAGGGGGAATAATCTGTTTGTTATCCGGAATCCAACGCACCAACGCCTCGGCACCAATGATCTCGGAGTGCGTCTTGTTGTAGCGGCACTTTGGTTGTAAAAATACATGAAATTCACCATTGTTCAATGCATCTTCTTCAATATCTTCAATAATGGCAGTCTGTTTATGAATATCCTTTGGTATTTCATCGTAAAATGCCACCTTCTTAATAACAGAATTCTTAATGTATTCTCTTGCAATGCCGGCAAGATCTCCACTGGAACGAAAGCGTTTTGTGGTACCTGGTACAATGGCAATTCCATAGGACATACTGAACCGGATGTCACCGCAGCGGTGTAATCTCGCATCCAGATGCTCAATGAAATCCAGAATATCCTCCCTGCTGGTATAGTATGTCACAATTTCAAACACATCAGCAGACATACGGCAATAGATGTGATCCCGGTCGCACATGACTTTCAAAGTATCTAAAACATATTGCAGGATCTTATCGCCGATTTTACTGCCGTGAGCTTCATTGATATAACGGAATTTGCGAATGTCAAATTGAATAAATGCATAATCCCGGTTGGGATTTTTACCTAAAAAATCTGCAATTTGATTAAAAAAAATAGAAGGATTTTTGTCATTTGTGAAAGACTGGACAATCTGGAGCGTTCGAAGTTCCTGTGTGTGGAATGCCCGTAACTTGCCAACATAAGAACAAATACATCCCTGTTCGTCTAAATCCAGATAGCAGACAACACTGCATAATTTCCTGGAAGATGACTTACTTTGCAGATGCAGGTTAACAGATAGTTCATTCATGTGAATTGGTTCCTGAATTCCCTGTTGCAAGCGTTCATATAAGTTAATGATCTTACCACGATCTTCCGGACATACCCGGGTACCGGAATATAGTTCTTTCAATATATCCTGAGAGGTCATTTCTGATAAATCACAAGTATATGGATTATTCTCTACAAAGCAGAAGCCGGTCTTTATATTTTTATAAAAATATATAGAATCAAAATGCTCCTGGCGAATTCTTGGTATATTGAGCATTTCTTCTCTTTGATTGGTATCCATATACATCATCCTTTCTATCAGAGGTCATCTATTCATAAGTATAATAACAAACTATTATCTGATTAGGTAATAGTATAGCACATTAACTTAAGAAAAGACATAGTATTTTAGAAATAATTGGTATTTTGTAAGGATTTATTTGGGGTGAAAAATAACGGCTGACAAGGATAGTGTATTGTGATATGATAATCAATTAGAGTTGAAATGCATTTGTGTAAATGCCGGATGCCGTATTATCATATTGTACTATATAGAATATTAGGAGAAATAAGATGAAACTAACTGATTTTAATTATGATTTACCGGAGGAATTGATTGCACAGGATCCGTTAGAGAAACGAAGTGATTCCCGATTAATGGTGGTGGGAAGAGAAGATGGTTCCATAGAACATAAACATTTTTATGATATCATTGATTATCTGAATCCGGGCGACTGCCTTGTGATCAATGACACCAAGGTAATCCCAGCCCGTTTAATGGGGGTAAAAGAGGATACCGGGGCATCCATTGAGGTGCTTTTATTAAAAAGAAAAGAAGAAAAAGTATGGGAAACTCTGGTAAAACCGGGGAAAAAGATGAAGATTGGAGCAAGGGTTACATTTGGTGATGGCTTACTCACCGGTGAGGTGATAGATATTGTAGAGGAGGGAAATCGCCTCATTCGTTTTGAATATGAAGGAATCTGGGAGGAACTGTTAGATCAGTTAGGACAGATGCCTCTTCCCCCATATATTACCCATCAGTTAAAGGATAAGAACCGATATCAGACGGTATATGCAGAGCATGAGGGATCGGCTGCTGCGCCTACGGCGGGTCTGCATTTTACAAAGGAATTATTACAGCAAATTAAAGATAAAGGAGTAGAGATTGCACATGTGACATTGCATGTGGGGTTAGGTACTTTCCGACCGGTAAAAGTTGATAATATATTAGAGCATCATATGCATTCGGAATTCTATATGGTAGAGCAGGAGGCTGCGGATAAGATGAATGCGGCAAAGGCCAGAGGCAATCAGGTTATTGCCGTTGGAACCACCAGTACCAGAACCATAGAATCCGTGGCAGATGAGAATGGTGTCATGCGGGCAGCGAGTGGATGGACGGATATATTCATCTATCCGGGTTATCAGTTTAAGGTAGTGGATTCCCTAATCACAAATTTCCATTTGCCGGAATCCACGTTACTGATGTTGGTATCTGCCCTGTCAACCAGAGAGCATATGTTGCATGCTTACGAGGTGGCTGTGCGGGAAAAATACCGGTTCTTCTCCTTTGGGGATGCTATGTTCATTCAGAAACGGGAAAAATAAGAAGAATATAAATTCTTGTTCCCAATAAAGCAAAAACGCTCCGCTATGGATTATAGGCACAATTTTTCTAAATCTGCATAGAAGGTCGGATAGGAAATGTTCACACATTCTGCGCCGGTAATTTCTGTGTCCCCTTCTGCAAGTCCTCCTGCAATGGCAAAGCTCATGGCGATGCGGTGGTCAAGCTTAGAATCGATGGTGGCACCATGGAGTGGCTTACCACCGTGGATAATCATACCATCGTCTGTTCCCTCAATCTCTACACCCATGGAGGAGAGATTGTGTACCATCACATCAATACGGTTGGATTCTTTGACTTTCAATTCCTGTGCGTCCTTGATGATAGTGGTGCCATCTGCAAAGGCAGCCATGATTGCAAGGACTGGAATCTCATCAATCAGTTTTGGAATGATATCCCCTTCAATTGTACATCCGTGCAGGCTGCTTGTCCGGACAGTGATATCGGCAACCGGTTCCCCAACATCCTGTTTCACATTGGAAAGAGTGATGTCAGCCCCCATATTCTTACATACAGTTAAGATACCATCCCGTGTGGGGTTGATTCCCACGTTACGAATGGTAATCTCTGAGTTCGGTGTAATCAGTCCTGCCACAATGAAGTAGGCAGCAGAAGAAATGTCGCCGGGAACATCTATATGCTGTGCGTGCAGCTGGCTTGCAGGATGAACGGTTGCGGAGGTGCCTTCCCTTTTGATATCCACTCCGAAGGATTCAAACATCAATTCCGTATGATTTCTTGAAAGTGCCGGTTCCGTTACACTGGTCGTACCTTCTGCATATAAGCCTGCTAACAGGATTGCCGATTTGACCTGTGCGGAAGCCACAGGAGATTCATAGTGAATTCCGTGTAATTGTCCGCCGGTAATGGTAAATGGTGCACATTGTTCCGCAGCAAGACTTTGAAAGTGGGCACCCATTTGTGTCAGTGGTTTCATAATACGTCCCATTGGACGTTTGCGGATAGAAGCATCTCCGTCAACCGTAGACAGGAATGGCTGGGCAGCAAGAATACCGGACATCAGTCTTGTAGTGGTACCGCTGTTGCCAACATCTAATGTAGAAGTTGGGTTGGTCAGTCCGTGTAATCCTTTTCCGTGAATCCGTACCGTATTGGTTGCAATGTTATTCTCAATGTCAATTCCCATTTTCTGAAAACAGGAAATAGAAGATAAACAATCTGCCCCCTGTAGGAAGCCGGTTACTTCCGTGGTTCCTTTGGCAAGGGAGCCTAGCATAATGCTTCTGTGAGAAATGGATTTATCACCGGGCACGGTGAGTTCTCCACGTAATTGGTTAAAATGTCTGATCTGCATAATATTCTCCTAACGTTTGTATACTGTATATAGATGTTGCTTTAATAATTCGGCTGCAGCAATTGCACTATCGTTATCATAGAAAGAAAGACGAAGAACACCTTCGTTATCCTCCCGGTTATGGGTAATACCGATATTTTTCAGATTGATTCCGGCATTGCCGATAATAGAAACAGCTTTGGCAATGGCATTTGGTTCATCCGGGATATCAATATATACTTCATAATTCATACGAATGACACCGGTTGCATGTTCCGGTACAGAATTGCGATAATCTTTTGCCTGATCAAAAAAGGTATAGATCTCCCGGGCATCTTCTGATTCAATGGCGCTGATCATGGTATCTAATTCTTTCTGAAAAGTACGAAGTCCTGCAATGACGTTATCAGGATTGCTCAGTAATATATGCTCCCATACAACAGGATTGGAGGAGGCAATTCGTGTGATATCCTTGAAACCGCCAGCAGCTAACTGTTTTAACATTCCGTTCTCATCATCCTGTGCAGCCACCAGATTCACAAGGGAAGAGGCTATGACATGTGGAATGTGACTGATATATGCGGTGATCTCGTCATGTCGTTGCGGACTATATAGAATGGGAATGGCACCCAGATCCTCAATAAATGTGCGGAAGGCAGACACTTTATCATCCTCTACCGTTTCAGAAGGCGTTATAAAATAGTAAGCATTTTCTATAAGACGGTCATGGGCCGCCTCGTAACCACTTCGTTCTGACCCCACCATGGGATGTCCACCAATAAAGTAATCATCTAATTGCTGGTCGTGGATTGCATTATAGATATCACTCTTGACACTTCCCACATCAGTAAGAATACAGGTGTCCTTCATGATACGCTTTAATATAGGAAGATATGCAATATTGTAATGAACAGGGGCACATAAAAAAATGTAATCGCAATCATGCATGGCCTCAATCGAGGTAATGGTTTTTGACAGAGTATGGTCTTCTAAAGCGAAAGCTAATGCCTTTTGGTCTACATCATATCCAAGGATCTCAGTATCCGGAAAGATTCGGCGGATAGATTTGGCAATGGAACCTCCAATGAGACCAAGACCAATAAAACCGATACGGAATTGTTCTTTTGTATTCATAGATTCATTCTCCATTTTCTTAATGTAAGCAGGCATTTGTACAACCCCTGCTTTGTATTATGCTTATTGTAGTATGGGAAATCTGATATGTCAACACTTTAAATTGCTAAAGCGCCTTATGATTCCGCCAGCAGTGCATGCTCCTCCGGTGTCAGAGGACGGCTTTCTCCCGACATTAGATCTGTTGGCAGGGTAAGTGCACCAAATTGAATTCTTTTTAGGTAAAGGACCTCTTTGCCAACGGCATGAAACATACGTTTCACCTGATGAAATTTTCCTTCATGAAGTGTTACTTCTATAAAAGAAAGAGAGTCCGATATCTGTTCTAAGTCCAAACGTTTCATGCAGTCAGAAAGCCACGGATGATTCTTTATTGCCACATCATATGTATAATAAGAAAGAACAGCCGGCAGTGCTACGTTGAGATCCTCATCGCCAATCTCCAGACCTTTCGCAAAAGCCTCAACGTCCTCATCATTAACCTGTCCCCTTATAATGGAAAAGTAAGTTTTTGATACATGCCGTTTTGGGGAAAGAAGCCGATGAGACAGGGCACCATCGTTTGTAATAAGAAGAAATCCTTCAGTGTCTTTATCCAACCGTCCTACTGGGAATAAGTCTTTCCTATGGCTGTTAATCAAAGACAGAACGGTGGGAGCCGTATTATCCTTTGTTGCACTGACATAACCGGCAGGTTTGTTCAGAATATAATATTCATATTTGTCTAAATGAATGGTTTCTCCCTGATAAGTAATGATATCCATTGCAGGTTCAATTTTGTAATCCGGTTTCTGTATCATCTCGTTATTGACTGTAACATACCCTTTTTTGAGTTCCTTCTTAATAATAGAGCGAGTGCCAATACCGGCATCACACAGATATTTATCAAGACGCATAAGTGCCATATAGATTCTCCTTTATATATAATAAGTATATAGGCAATTGCGAAACACCTAATATGCAATTGTATGCTTTTTAAAACACATTGGATTTCTTAAAATGCTACAGGACGATGTTTCTATATTTTTTCTGCGCTGTTTTCGCCCTCTAAGAAATTCTACTGCTTTGCGGCTGGCGGCTTTGATTACGCATGCCTCCTATAAACTCAAGCGCGGCAAGAAAGGTTGTCTTGTATGACGGCAGGCACTTTGAGTACGCCGGTCCTTAGAATGTGCGCTCATTATTTACAATATACAAAGAATTAGATGCACATTCTTAGTACCGCTGCGTACGAGACGTAGCGCAAGCGTGCCTGCGTCAACAAGATACCTTTCTAAACCGTGCTTTCAGACATATATCCGGCATGCGTTTTGCAGCCAGCCGAACAAAGCAGTGAATTTCTAAAAGGCCGCGCGTCAAGAAAAAATATTAGAAACACGTTCCATGTAGCATCACTAAGGAAGAGTAAATGTGTTTAAAAAAGCATACAATCACATACTAGGTGTTTCGCAATTACTTGTAATAAGTATATATTTTTATTTATGTATAAACTTGTAACGATATCTTAACATATTGGAGCCGGAAATCCTAGAGGCTTTATTCATTGAAATAAGTAAGGAAAATATACAAAAAGCCCTAAAAAGCGTATTAATAAGGTGAAAAATGACATATTGACATTTATTTTGTTAAGTGTTATATTACATCTTGTAACAAGTTTGTAACATTTTGGTATGAAGTTATAATAACGTATTACTATCATGAAGTTTAGAATATCAACAAGAGGATACAATATTAACAGAATTGTTTTGTTGATGGAGGAAAGATACTATGCGACATAACAGAAGAGCAGTAATGTCAGAACGCTATAAACTTTATATGAGAAAGAACATCTTTAACGGAAGATATTTTGTTCGGAATATGCAGATTATGTTCTGCGCAATCGCATTGATTGCTATTGTGATTGGTGGAATCGTACTTGCTAATTCCGGCAATGAGGATAAGAAACAATTTGCAAAGAATGATAAAATCAGTGTAATGGATGCACTTTTTGGAGAGAATGAGGAGATAACAGAGGCAACTACCGAGAAGGTAACGGAAGAAGTTGTCACAACAGAGGAAGTTCAAGTGGCAGTTGCTACCGAGGCAGTTGCTACCGAGGCAGTTGTTACAGAGCAACCGACAACGGAACCCATTGTTGCATATACGGAACAGACAGTTGCAAGTCAGCCTGAGGGTGAGTTCGATGAGAAATGCATTGCTAATGTGGAAGAGACACTGAATATCAGAAGCATTCCAAGTACAGAGGGTGATTTCGTTGGCTCGATGAATGCAGGTGCCATTGCAATTGTGGAAGGCACAGATGGTGACTGGACGAAGATTAAGTCCGGTGAAGTGGAAGGATATGTTTTAACACAGTATATATTAACCGGTAAGAGTGCAGAGGAATTTGCTAAGGATTATGTTACTTTACAGGGAACGATATTAGAGGATGGTGTGAATGTAAGAACAGAAGAATCCACCAGTTCGAATATTGTTACAGTATTGGATAAAGATGCTACAGTAATAGTTTTAGAGGATCCGAGAGAAGAGAATACAGAAGAGACAACAGAGATGGTGACTTCTACGGAGACAGCATCCACAGAGGAAGTAATGACACAGGATACAGAGACTGCAACAAGTGAGACCCTCAGTACAGAAGTACAGACCCAGATGGAAGATACAGAAGAGGCAGTCAGTTCTGAGACTGCTTCATCAGAAAACGATACAGAAATCTCCACAGAAGCAGATTCAGAAGCATCCACAACACAGAAAACAAGTGAGGCTGTCGCTCAGGCAGCTGCAGAGAGTGCTGACACAGAGATTACCTGGCTTCCTGTTATGTTAGCAGATGGTCAGACTGGTTATGTGTCTGCGGATCTGGTAGATATTGATCGTTTATATGAGATTGCGGTATCCGCAGAAGAGTTGCAGAGAAGAGAAGAAGAGAGATTAGCAGCTGAGAAAGCAGCAGCAGAAGCTGCAGCCCTTGCAGCACAGCAACAGACACAGGTAGTACAGAGCACAACAAGCACAAGTTCCAATAGTACAAGTTCTGATTCAAGTTCAAGTACAGAATATCAGGGAGCAACAACAACACCGGTTACGGCAACATCATCTGGCGAATGTATTGGTACATTTACGGTAACGGCATATTGTGGTTGTAAGAAATGTAGCGGTGGCAATGGTAAGACAGCAAGTGGCACGACTCCGACAGAGGGAAGAACTATTGCAGCAGATACCAGCGTGTTACCATATGGCTCTCAGGTTGTGATTGATGGAGTTGTCTATACGGTAGAGGATTGTGGCAGCGGTGTCAGAGGGAATCATATAGACATTTTCTTTGCCACACATGAAAAGGCAGTTGCTTATGGTAGCAAGACTGTGAAGGTATATAAGTATTAAGACATTGCAAAGATACAGAATATGACATAAAAGCAACAGATGAGTACATCTGTTGCTTTTTATGTAAAAAAGATTAATCAAGATTATGATGGGTATTCTCATCTTAATGACAATAGTATTGGTTGTACCAGCATGTTTTATGACAACGCAAGCGGCACAATATAAGAAAACCAAATTCAGATCATTTAGTGCAGTACGGATGATTGCAGCAATACAACTGTGTATATCAAAAAAGGAAAGAAAATATTGGAAAAAGAGGATTATTCAGTATATTATGACAAGAAAAGAGAAAGGATGAAAAAACAATATGGCGTAGATAAGGAAAATATTGTTTACAATTACTTACCAGCAAAAAATAGATGATATTCTTGTATGTGTAAAGTAATTACATTCGTGCAGATTTGTACATAAAAACGGCAGATGATTACATCTGCCGTTTTTTAGTGCCTGAATATGGTACAATTCAGTGGACTTGGAGACGGAAAGAGGGTGGACATATGATAATTCAGGCGTATTTCATGGAAGTAAATAAGAATGGAGTTGTGTACTCGGGAAGAATAGGCGAAATCAATAGCACATGTGAAGCAATGGAAGAGTATATCGGCAGATATATGAGGGAAATTGATTTACAAGACGGAATTGTGGTATTGACAGAGAAGACACCACATTCTTCGAGGAATCGTGCACTGGTTTGCAATGGAAAGATCGAGGAAATACTGACAGGCAATTTAATCTGTGTAAGAAAAGAGCAGGGAAAATACATTTCCATAAGAGAAGAGGATATACGAATTATCCGGGATTATCTAAAACCGGTGTTTGACTTGGATGGCAAACTTATCATACCACAGGAAGAAGCTTGATCCTATAAGAACCAAGGGGTTATTCCTGAAAGAATTCATTAAAATCACAATGAAAGATGTCTGTTAACGCAATCAGCATTTCTACCGTTGGGTTATTCAGACCATGTTCCACTTTGCTGAAGATACCGGTATTCACTTTAATACCTTTTAACTGTAATTGAGCAATTACGTCAGTTGCCCGTAGGTTGCGTTCTTTGCGAAGACGTCGGATATTGGTTCCAATAATTGGATGACTGGTTTGTGTAAGGCGTTCAGACATGACGATTACCTCCTGGCGATTGTTGATAAAAGTAATATAACAACATTTATATTATTTTATCCAAAATAGAAGTTATATAGTGTCCAAAATGGAAGTTTTGTGATAGAATGGGAAAGGATAAAAACCACATAATAAGTGGCTGGAAATAGGAGGAGACATATGAAAGAGAAAAACAAAAAAAATGCAGCAATGAAAAGAATTCTGTCAATGGTACTGGCAGTATCATTAGTACTTGGGTTCACACCTGCAATGGGAGAAACCTATGCAGCAAAGAAGATGGCATTGAACAAGAAGAAAATTACGCTTCAGGTAGGTGCATCTGCAAAATTGAAAGTAAAGAACGCCAGAAAAAAAGTTACCTGGAAAACGTCCAATAAGAAGGTTGTTAAGGTAAGTAAAGCCGGAAAAGTAGTTGCATTAAGAAAAGGAAATGCGAAGATTACAGCAAAGGTTGCAGGTAAGAAATTTATCTGTAAGGTGAAAGTTGTTCCGAAGAACAAGTTGGCAACAACCACAGAGGCTGCGACAACACCGCCGGCTAATAATGAGAAGAATACACCGACGCCGGCAACACCGGGTAATATGGTGATACCTGGACCAGGTAACAACAATAATAATAAGCCGGGTTGGGATCACCAGGATGATGGTAATAAGGACCATGATGATAACAAGGACGATAATACAGATGAAGATAATAGAAATGATACTGAAGAAGGTGAGAAGCTGGATCTCTCGAAGATTACCTTTGATAACAATGGATATTCTATGCGTTCATTTATAGTGTCGTATTCTGTTAATGTGGAGGATTATACAGGTTTCCCATTGAGTGTAGATGCGGATGAAGATGGTGAGAATGATTCATGTAAAGGATTTACTTTTGTGAATGATTTTGGAGAAGAATATATAAGCTATTGGATGAGTAAAGCAGATACTCCATCCGGTGGGCATACTTTACAGGGAACAATCAGCCTGCCGTTAGGTCATTATATCGTGTTGTATAATGGATTTTATTGTGGAACGGTTACTGAGCAAGACTTTTCCAATATGATATATAATAGCAAACTACAATATAAAAAAAATAAATATTTTGCAGATCTGGATCTGGGTACGATTCGTATGGAATCTGTTGCAGGAACACTGACAGTAGGCGGTAATGTTTTTCCAGACAGTTATGTAACTGTAACCCAGAACGTGGATGGAAAAGAATATAGTTCATCCGTAAATGTAGATAAAGATGGAAATTATACGTTATATCTGCCAGAGGGATATGATTATAAGGTTCTTCCAATGGGATTAAAACGTGAGGCAATTTCTGTATCCGTTAAGGGAGGGAAAGCGGAACCTTCTTCCATTCAGACGAATGTGAGTACATCACTTCAGACAGTATTGGTTAACCTGGAGGGATTTGAGAACAATTCCTGGGATGATATCAATTATAATGAGATTGAATTAAGATCGGATTCCGTCATTGCAAAATTGCAGTGCCCTGGACATTATGATGAAGATGATGACTGGGTTATCGATGAATACAAGATTATTGCACCGTCAGGAACTTATGATGTATATTGCAACGGATATCTTATTCAGAAGAATGTGGTGATTACGGAGAATATGGAAGAACTCACGATCAGTCAACCTCAATTTCATGTTTCCCTGAAACAGAATGGTGAGAAAGTATCTCTTTCTGAATATGTCATCAGGAAAGTGGGAGAAATGACGGATGTTTCCATTCCGGATGATGGGGTCTTTGTTGACTTGGTGGCAGGTGATTATCAGATATATCAACATGGATGTAATCAGTTTGGGGAGATGACGGTGGGAACATCGATTGGTACTTATAGGGTAGATGCATCTTCTGCTGATGAGAATGGTAATATTGTACTGAATATTTCTACAGCTGCAGTCAGCCTGAAGAATTTTGATAGGGATCTGATGATTGGTGATTATATTATTGAAGATGTATGGGGAAATGAAATTGAGGTTGCTGCAGGGGCAGCCAGTGTGAACTTATGTGCAGGAACCTATGCATTATATGAAGAAACAGACGCGGAAACTATGAATAAGCTGGAAACCTTCCAGGTGACATTAAAAGAGGCAAAAGCAGGAACTGCAATCTGGAACCTGGAACTGGCAACTGTTACGGGAAAGGTGCAGATTCCCGCTGGTACATCGGAATGGTCGAAGGATTCCGCATTTGTTGTGAACGTATATAAAAAAGGAGATCGGACAAAAGAAATTGCAGAGTTTCCGTTAGAAAATGTGACTGAGGTAGAAGGGGTATATGATCCGGATAATTACCGGCGGGGATATTATGAAGCAGATTACAGTGTGAAATTAAAAAAGGGAGAATATAGATTTGAAGTAACCACCGGATTGCGTGTGATTTATTATGCGAATGTGCAAGTAGAAGAGGCAGAGGTAGAGAGAGAGTTAATAGGAGTTTATGCTAATATTAAGGTAATATGTCCGGAGGGATTGGATAGGAATAATATATATGTAGCCATGTATGACGGAGAAATAAGTTATTATTCAACTATAATTTTAAAGGACTTTTATGGAGCATATTATTTTTCTTATTATTTAGACCGAGATTCTGTCTACAGCATTTATGTTAAGGATAGTGCAGGAAAACGTAAATTAGTAACGGATACATATTGCTATGGGACTGAGGAAAATGATACGATATCTTTAGAGGGAACATTATCGAATATATATACTTATGAATTACCGTTCACAAGGGATGATATTTCAAATTTGCATATGTCAGATCAGGTTACAGTTGAGGATATTCAAAAAGGGGGTAATTTCCCGAATGCGTTTGAAAGAAGCATCTATTCTGTGAATGGAAAGTATGTTGTAAATTTGTTTGATGAGGGAACCTATGCAATCTTTTATGGAAATTCTTCGGCTGCTCTTACGGCAGTAGGAACCCTCACCTTATCAAATGGAATATTTACATTTCAAACGGTGGAATAGGCGACAGATAGGAGAATACAATGAGAAAAACATGGAGAACATTGTTGTTTGCCGGAATATTGGGGGCTGCGTTGCTGCAGCCCTTTGATAATGTTGTGGCAGCAACAAAGAAAATGAACGAAAAAGAGTTTGAGGCAACGTTGAATGAGGAAGAGAAAAAAGCCTTTGAAATGACAAAAAAATATCAGAAAACGTTGATGGATTCAGATATTGACATTCCATATCCACAGAAATATTTTGATTTAACAAAGAAAAGTATTCAGAGATCCCAAAGTGGATTGGTTCGGGCAAATGTGATTCCCATTAGCTATGACAGTCGGGAACATGGTGTAGAGACGCCTGTAAAAAATCAGGGGTTACTAGGAACCTGCTGGGCACATGCTATTTTGGATGCTGCACAGGCGGGATATATAAAAAATAGCGGAAAAGCGTTAGATCTGTCCGAATGGCAGATGGCGTATTTTGCGTATCAGCAACCGGTGGATTTACTTTCGCTGACAGAAGGGGATACGGTTACGAGAATAGATGAGCAAACTGGAAAGGTACTGGAGTTAGGATCATCAGAATACTATGAGGGTGGTAATCGGTGGTTTTCTATGTTCAGTCTTGCAAAGGGCATTGGCATTGCAGAAGAATCAGACGCTTCTTATTCGGAACTAATGAAAACAATCAATCAGAATGGAAAGGCATTTCTAAATGAAGATAAGGCTTATCTTGCAAATGACTATCGTTTGGAATCTGTAGATATTGTGTCTGTACAGCAGACAGAATTATTAAAGCAGATGATTATGCAGTACGGCGCAGGTGCCATATCTTATCAGAGTGATGCTGAGTGTTATGATTATGGAGAATTTAATTATTATAACCCGGAAAGTAGCGGTGCAGGACATACAGTTAGTATAGTAGGTTGGGATGATAATTATCCGAGAGAGAAATTTATATATGAGCCGGAGCATGATGGGGCATGGTTAATTAAGAATTCCTGGGGGGAGCAATGGGGAAATGATGGTTATTTCTGGATGTCTTATGATGAATCGAGTATTCAGAACGAATCCGTTGCTTTTTTCAGTATTGAAGATGATGATCAGTATGAGAATGAATATCAGTATGATGGTGCCATGGGATTAGAGGTAACACCGGCTGGACAGTATAGCAAAATGGCCAATATTTTTACTGCCCGGAAGAAGGATGAACAGTTAAAGGCTGTATCTTTTTTTACAGTGGAAAATGATACAGATTATGAGGTTACAGTGTATACAGATCTACAAGAGGAGGAAAATCCGGAAAGTGGAACAATGGTGGCAACATTATCAGGAAGTAAGCCGCTGCCGGGATATTGTACACTGGATCTGGAAGAAGTGGTTCCGCTAACTCAGGGAGAATGTTTTGCAGTTGTGGTCAAACAACAAGTAAAAGGCAACAATACCCGGATGTATATTGACTGTGATGCAGATTACTCGTGGGTATATTCCCAATGTAAAGCTAAAAAAGGAGAATCATTTTTATACGGAGAGGATGGCTGGACTGATATTTCGGCAGATGGAGAAACAAACGTTAGAATAAAAGCGTTTACCACAGATGGAAATGAAACAGATGCGGGGGAGTTGAGGTTTGAACAGGAGCGGTATTCGGTTACTGCAAACTGTTCACAGCAGCTCAATATTCTCTCTGATGAGGAGGTAGTAAATGATCAGCTGAAATTGACATTTCAGGTAGAAGATTCGCTGATTGCGTCTGTTGATGGAATGGGAAGGGTTTATGGTAAGACAAACGGAGTGACCAAAGTGGTGGCATTCTGTGGTGAGGATAAGGCAGAATGTACGGTAGTTGTGAAGGAAGAGCCGATTACGCGTTTGATAAAAGAGGATAATTATGCAACGGCAGATATGCCGTTTGCGGCGAAGGTAGGTCAGGTGGTTACATTTCCTTATAAGAAAGAACCGGTGTATGGTGCCGGAGCGGTAGAGTGGAAGGTAACAGATGGCAATATGGCGGTACAAGGAGAATCATCGGCAATTTTGAAAGAAAATGGTACGTTTACAGCGACAAAACCAGGCAGCTATGTCATTACAGCAACTGCAGCAAGTGGAGCATTTGTACAGTATTATGTAGAAGCATCTTTGGATATTACGGATTGCAGCACAGATATATCGCTAATGCAGAGTCAGCATCCTTACGGAAAGAATGAAGTAAAGGTATATACTTATAAGGGATCTTTAAAAGAGAAACCATTGAAAATACATTTTTCCAAGGACTCAAAATTACAGAAAAAAAACAGTTATGTGTATTTGTTTGAAGGAACGACGGAGGTAGAGGAGGCGATATCAGAGTATCTGTTATCAGACTATGAGTATGGGTATGGCTATATGTATGCAGATAGTTTGATTGGTTCCTATACAGATGTGGAATTATCGGATCAGACATTTTATGTGAGTAGTAGATCCTTTTCCATTGTTTTGATTACAAAGGATGAGGGGGATACAGAATATGGTTTTGATGTGGATTCCGTGGAAAAGGTCAAACCTTTGACATATTTGAAGTATGAGCAATCACAGTATGTTTGGTCAGTGGGGGATGAAAATGTACAGTTACTTCCGGAAACAGAACCGGCTGATGCAAATGAGGAAATTGAATATATCTCTTCCAAACCATCTGTGGTTGAGGTGAACCGTAATGGATCTGTAACAATTAAGAAAGCGGGAACGGCGACCATAACTGCTCAGGGGGCATATGGTGAACTGGAAACCAGGACAGAGGTTGTCATACAGGAATCAGACACCTTTGAAGAGATATCGTTTACACAGGATGCTATTACCATGGAACGAAATGAAGAACTGGATCTGGCATTTCAGCAGCCGGTGGAGGGATATGATGTTACATATTCTTCTTCTGCACCGGGAAAAGTCAGTGTTGATAAAAATGGTCATATTATTGCAGCAGGTGTGATAAATGATGCAATGATTACGGCAGAGGTGACCATGAATGGAAAATTGTGTCAGGCAATCACACATGTTACGGTAAATGCCCCGGAATCCATGGAAGTTACAGATATGCAGTCGGTACATACTTATGTGGAAGGAATGGATGAATATTATACATACGTGGCTTCAGAGGATACAAAGGGTATACGTCTGTATTTTGATGAAAAATCTCGGCTGAAATGTTCAGAAGATTATATCGAAGTACTAGACGGCAATCAAAATGTAATTAGAAAATGGCCGGATGAGAATGAATGGGATGAGTTTGGTGGACAGTCGGTAACGGTGCCGGGTAAGATTGCACAGATTCATTATGTTACACATACCGAAGAAGAAGAGGAGGATTCGGATTATGAATTACGGAGCCGTGAGGTAGAAACAGAAGCTGGTATGCAAAGATATGGATTCCGGGTAAAGCGGATTGTAACCGGTAATATAGCAGAAAAGATAGAACTCAGTGATATTACATTGGATCTTACGGAGTATACAAAAGATAGTGCAAGGTTAAAAGCAATATTATCACCATCTGATGCAATTGATAACGTAACCTATACAGTAGAGAATGAGTCTGTTGCAACAATAGGATATAATGGACTGTTGTACGCAATAACGAATGGAGTAACCAAAGTTACGGCAATGACAGATTCAGGATTGCAGGCGACAGCCGTGGTTACTATTAAGGGAATTCCTATGACATCGCTGTCTGTAGAGGATAATGGGAATAAAGTTGAGAAGATTACAATGACTGGTGAGGAAGATATCAGTTATTCCATCATTACGGAACCATCGAATCAGACAGAAAAGATTATTGTAGAATCCAGCGATGAATCTGTTGCATATGGATATATTAATGATGATGGAAGATTGTATATAGGTGCCTATCATGGTGGAGACACTGTATTAACACTTAAGACACCATCGGGAAGTTGTAGTCAGGAGATTTTGGTGCATGTAAATCCTAAAAATCCAGGGAAAAAATATAATATTTCTAATTGTAATGATTTTTCGGAGTATTCAGATGGTAATAATGGAATTCCGGCGGAACAGATGACGGTAGAGAAGCTTCAGTCTGCCCATCCGTATGAGAGTAATTGTGTGATTGTGTGGAGTTATCGGAAACCGGGTGCAGAATCCGTTACCCTTACATTTGATGATAAGACTTATTTTGAAGAAGATTATGACAAATTGTATGTATATACATATGAAGGAAAAGGAATTGGAGGATATACCCATGATTCTTTAATGAACCAGTCCATTACCATTCCGGATTGTGGATTCCGGTTAGTGCTGGTATCGGATGAAGGCATGGAATGTTATGGATTTGCTTTGAAAGATTTAACTGTGAAAATGAAAGATGGAACAACGAATCAGGATGCTGGAAATGAGGAATCCGGAACTTCTACAATTCCAGATTCAGGCAAACAGGAACAGAGTGATGTACAAATTCTGGATTCTGGTAATCAGACAACAACGCAACCGGGTACACAAATGCCGGATGCAGGTATACAGGAGAAAACGGTGGGCACCGTTGTAACAAGTAGCAACGCACAGTACAAGATTACTGCACAGGCAGGAAATGCAACAGGTACGGTAACATTTGTGAAATCCATCCAGGATAAGAAGAAGCTTACCTCCCTTACCATTCCGGCTTCCATTACGATAGATGGCAAGACATACAATGTAACAGCCATTGAGAAAAATGCCTGCAAGAAGTATGCAAAGCTTAAGAAAGTGGTAATCGGTAAGAATGTGAAATCCGTTGGTGCCAATGCCTTTGCCGGATGCAAAGCATTGAAGAATGTGAAGATTCAGACTACACTCCTTACAAAGAAGACAATCGGTAAGAAGGCATTTTCCGGAATTCATAAAAAGGCAGTGATTAAAGTACCGACGAAGAAAATAAAAGAATATCAGAAGGCATTGTATGGAAAAGGTACAAGTAAGTCAGTGAAAATTAAATAAAATAGTTGATGAGGACATGAAAAAAGAAAACATATCACACAATGTGGTATGTTTTCTTTTTGGGGATAATGTTATGATTCAATAATAGAATATAGATCTATTCCTGATTCCAATAGGAATTAACCAGTTCCTGTGCGTCTTTTTCGGTTAATTCAAAATTCTCTATCAAATAGGCTTCTGCTTCTTTTTTTGTTTTGCCTAAATGCTGAAAGCATTTGACGCCTTCTTCTAAACGTCCTTCCGCACGACCTTCCGCGCGACCTTCCGCGCGACCTTCCGCACGGCTATCTTCCCGTTCCATCATCAATTGTCTGTCAAATGTGTAATCTAATTTCACCACTTTTACCACCTCCGAGCGGTGTTCCATTAAAAAATCCCGTAATATATTTTCTTCAATACACCGGTCAATTGCTGTTTCAATGGAATGCTCTAAATCATCAAATCCGTTTGCACGGTGATTTTGTCGTACATAATCTACGAAAGTCATATATACTCAAATTCATATCCAATACAAACGAAGCATCATTACGCACCGTAAGGGAAATTCCCTTTTCTAACACACATATCTCAACAAGGCCAGGATCTGTATAATCTGAATGGTTCATCGCATTATACAGGCTGAGGGCATTGTTAGGATCCTCCATTAACATACTAAACACATCACTTTTGTACTCTCTGTTTCCAGACATTTTCATTCCTCCTTTGTTATAGCAGGAATAAAAAGTATGCACCAGAATACGTATCGTAAGCACCTGAAAATTCCTGCCTGATTCAATAATTGTTGGGATAATAAAAGCATGAATTTTCGGGATAATTGAAATAAACGTAAACTATAACGACAAGTATGCAGTACCTAAGACCATACCGAATATGAAAATAAAGCTTTGCTAGAATTCTAACATTCCTATTCAATAAAAGCAAGAAAAATATATTTCGGTGATAATATAAGTTGATTGCAATCAACTCTGCTTACATTTTGAGGCTCATTTTTCTTGTTATTTTCTCCATTGTGTGATACCTTAGAGAAAGACAGATTATCTTAGATTACACAAGAAGACAGGGAGAAATGATAATGATAAGAATGAGACAGATTGTGCTTGGAATATGCTTTGCAGCCTTGGTGTGTCTATTGTATCCTATAAGGAATGTGAGGGCGCAACAGGATACGACGGCTTATAGTATATTAGATGATGAGAATAATATTGAGTATGGTGTAATAGCGAATGGGAAATTAGATTATGTGAAAGGGGCCAGCGGAGGTCTTGATTTGACGTGGATTGTAGATGAGGCCAAGAAATATGATATTACCATTACATCTATCGGCTCCCATGCTTTTCAGAATAGTCCCGACATTACCGGTGTATATCTTCCCTCTGATATCAGAAGGATAGAAGATGGGGCATTTCAGGATCTAGAAGCACTTACGACAATCCGGTATTGCACGGATTCTCAACTGGAATATATCGGAGATCATGCATTTATGGGAGCTGAGAAATTAAGAAGGTTTTTAGAGGAAGAGGAGGATTCCTCCGATATCTGTCATTTCCCGGATTCCCTTACTACGCTTGGGGAATATGCTTTTAGTGGAACATTTATATCTGATTTTGTGGTGCCGGATAAAGTGACAGAGATTCGGAAAGGAACCTTTCGTAATTGTTTTTCTCTGAATAAGGTTACGTTGCCGGATACGCTGACTGACATTGGAGAACGGGCATTTGAAAATACCGGGTTAGGTATATTTATGATACCGGACAAAGTAACGACTATTGGGGAAAGTGCATTTGAGGGTTCCGAAATATGGATGACATCTGTTCCGGACGGAGTGACGGAGATTGCGGACGGAGCGTTTCGCAATTCAAAAATGTTGCAGATTACAATGCCGGAAACGATAACAAAAATCGGTGCCAACGCATTTGAAGGTACTCCTATGAAGTCTGTAATCATTCCGGATGCGGTGACTTCCATTGGAGATTGTGCATTTTTAAATGCTCATAATTTAGCCCAGCTTACACTACCAGACACCGGAGAATTTACAATTGGAAAACAGGCATTTTATGGTACGGCAATAGAAGATCTTACGATTCCACAAAACTGCAAGAAGATAAGTGAACAGGCATTTTCTGGTGACGAACAGGAACAAAGTACATTAGCAACAGTGAGAATTGAGAATAGTACGGTGGTGATTGCCAACAATGCTTTCTCCAGGACTACGGTGATCTATGCGGAAACAGGCTCCACGGCATATATATATTCAACTAATAATGGTAATACATTTGTGAGTACATCTGTGAATGTATCTGAAGACGATGATGTAGAAGGTGATAAAAAGGGAAATGATAATGCAACCACACAGGAGACAGGTAATACAAATGAGCAACAGAAAACCGGTCTTATGATTGGCAGACAATATACCATTGGAGGTCTGATCTATCAGGCGAAGGATGACAAGACGGTGATATTTGTGAAACCGGCGAAGAAGACCATTACCCGTCTGGTCATACCGGATACATTTACGATAGAAGGAATAAAGTATCCGGTTATCGGTGTGGAATCGAAAGCCTGTTATCGATGTAAAAAGTTGAAACAGGTAAAGTTAGGAAATCAGATACAGGATATTGGCAAACAGGCTTTTGCGGAATGTACGAAGCTGCAGAAGATAACTTTTGGGAAGGGATTGATTCACATTGGTGCAAAGTGCTTTGCCAAGGATAAGAAGCTTAAGACAGTGGTCATTCGCAGCAAACAGCTAAAGACAGTGGGAAAAGGCTGTATGAAAGGCACAAATCGTAAGAATATCGTTGTGCCTAAGAATAAAAAAGCAAAGTATCAGAAGCTATTTCAAAAGGCCGCATAAGATTAATTGGTAAAGGAATCGTAGGAGTCATCCTCTGGAAGAGTGATAAAATGATCGCTTTGTTCAGAGGATTTCTTTTGGTTGCCTTCCTTTGAAGTCTGGATTTGTGTTGTCTGCTTTGTGGTAGTTTCGGTTGTGCTTTCTGTGGTGGCATGGGTGGTAGCCTGTGTAGTAGAAGAGTTCTCATTTGTACCAGAGTCTGTATTGGAACTTGACTCAGAGGTGGTACTGTTTCCGGTAGTTTCTGGGTTGTCCTTTGCAGAGATGCTCTCAGTATTCTTTTCAGTAGATGTATTGTGGGATGGAACCCGGTGTTGTGGCCAGAATGGAACCGCTATGCCTGAGAATCCAAGTCCACAGTAGATAAAGAGCAAAAAAAGGGCAAGAAGAATCAGGGGGATAGCTTTCTTCTTTTGTAATTCTCCTGACATTATTCTTATGGAAGGATACTTTTTCTTTGAGACATAGGAAATAGAAGTGGGAAGCATGGTCTTCTCACTTTTGTAAGACTGGTGAATTGCCTGTGCCCGTTGGCTGGTTATTGCCAGTGGCGGAATGCAGAGTGCCTGATACAGGGCCTCCATGGTGGGATAGCGGTCTCCGGCAGCAAGCTGTAAGCCGGTTGTTATGATATCTGCCTGCCAGGAGCGAATCTGTGCGTGATTTGTAAGAGGTGGTAACTTCGCACCCTGTAACCGTTCCAAAGCATCTGTTGGAGGAAAGCCGGTCAAGGCAAAGTAGATAGTTCCGCAGATTCCGTAAACATCTGTCCATGCTCCCAGCTTTCCGGTTGCAAGATATTGTTCCGGTGGTGCATAGCCGGATTTTAGGATTATGGTTTTGTTGTCAGGAGTGGCATCGCTTTCAAATGCGGCAGAACCAAAATCAATGAGATGTAACTGGTTGTCTGTTCCAAGAATAACATTATCCGGGCTGATATCCCGGTGAAGTAATCCTTTTGCATGAACCTGGATTAAGTCACGGAGAACCGGAAGCATAAGCTTTGATAATTCATCGAAGGAAAGTGGTTCATTGTCCGTAACATACTGTTTTAAAGTAATGCCCTCAATATATTCCATAACAAGATAAATGGTTCCGTTTGCCTCTAAAATATCCTTCACATTTACAATATGCTCCAAATTCTGGAATTCCAGTAAAATGCTGGCTTCTGTCAGAAAATGCCGGCGTTCCCGTTCAAACAGGTCGGCTTGGTGAGTATAGGGAAGTACCTTATTGTCAGATGCCCGGTATGCGATGTTGTCGGGAAAATATTCCTTGATGGCAACCTTTTCTTCGGTATGTAAAATGTTGCAGCAATAGGTGATTCCGAATCCACCTTCCCCGATAACACGGTCTGTTATGTAGTTGTGTGGAAGAATTGTTCCGGCGGCCAAAGCCCGCGTGAAAGCTTGTGTCTCTTTGTTCATGATTCACTCCAGTTAAAGTCAGGACCACATAGCGGGATGAAGATGAGGATGCAGTCTCCAATCTGAATATGGTCGTGATGGGAAAGGGTTACAGGTTGTTTTGCTGTGACGGGTACATGATTCAGCAATACGCCATTGCACTGGGTTGTCAGTGTAAATACTGCGGTGTCTGTGTCATAGTGGATAAGGGCATGGTTGTTGCGGGATACCGTTGGTTCTTTGAATAACATTACATTCATGCTGGTATCGCGACCGATGTGGTTGTTGCCGGTATATAATGAGAAACAATCGCCTTTCATGTTGCCTGCGATACATACAAGCCATCCGGAAACAAGGCGTTTGCTCATCTGTGAGTAGGTATCGGCAAGCTTATTGTCCGGTACATAGGTGTCGATGTCCTTTTGCTTTGTGGCTGGGGCTGTGTCATTGGTAATATGTATCTTTTCGTTGGCACAGTGGGGACAGGTCTGTAATTTATCGGCGTTATAAAAGTGTCCGTTGGGACATTTGATAAGATTCATTGGTCTTGTATGCTCCTTGTATAGGGTTCTAATATACTACGTGAAAGATTGGTGTGCCATTACAATAGTTGGAATACCGATGTCTGGTCACCAAAACACAGGTGGGTTCCTGGTTGCAACAGATATTCCTGCCTGGGAACCAGTCTTGTTCCTTCCTGGACAAACGTTCCATTAGTGGAATCATCCACAATGGTATAAGTTCGTTCCTTCGCATGGTAGGTAATCTTGCAATGTACCCGGCTTACCATGGGAAGTTGTATGATAATGTCAGCGGCTTCTTCGTCTCTGCCAATGAGCACAGGCTGTTCCTTTTGAAGGCGGATGATATAGTCAGAATAAATGCCGGATATCCCGATTAAAGTGCCGGCAGCAGAATCATTTTGCAGGAATTTCCGCATTTTTTTCTGGTATTGTCTGCTGACGGGAATTCCATCACTGGTATCCTTAAGCATCAGACACTGGTTATCATAACCGGTAATCTGGGAAATGGCTACTAAATAGCTTTGATGGCACCGGATAAAGGAATCCAGATGCTGTTCAATGGTAGAAAGCTTTTCGTAACAGCTGTATGCATCCGATGCTGTATGTATCGTGATGACCCGATGATTGCTTTCAATATATAGTATGTCTTCAAGGGGGATTCGATGGGCTGCATCTCTTGTAGATACATGAATCGCATCTGCCCCAAACGATAATTCACTCATTTGTATCACCTCGGAAATTGGTAATCATACTTGGAATATTCTAGCATATTTTCGTGGAAAAAGATATGACAAAATGCAGGAATCATATGCAGAATAAGTGTTGCCATAATCAGCCGGATGTTGTTATAATTGAATATAGTACATTGGGAGAAGGTGGCATATGGCAGACAAGATATTATTAGTGGAAGATGATTACGCATTAGCCATGGGAACAGAATATGCATTGCGGGCAGAGGGTTATGAAGTGGTCAGTGCCGGGAAAATGGGACAGGCTTACCAGATGCAACAACAGGAGAAACCGGATCTGATCTTATTAGATGTGATGCTCCCGGATGGAAATGGCTTTGAGTTCTGCAGGAAGATTCGAGGGGAAGGTTGTCAGGTTCCTGTCATTTTTCTCACGGCAGTAGGAGAGGAAGTGAATATCGTACAGGGATTAGAGTGTGGTGCAGATGATTATGTCACGAAACCGTACCGGGTGAAGGAACTGCTTTCCCGAATTGCAGCAAATCTTCGAAGATACCGGCTGACACAGAATAAGAAGGAGGAGAACTATTTTTTCGGGGAGCATTGTTTTCACCCAAAGGAATTCCGGCTGTTCTGCAATGGTGAGGTGGTGGACTGTACGCCCAATGACCTCCGCCTTTTAGGGGAGCTTATTGCCCATGAAGGTCAGGTGTTGGAACGGGGACAGATCTTAGAACGGCTATTTGATGCGCAGGAATCCTTTGTAGATGACAATACTCTGTCTGTCTATATGAAACGGTTACGAGGTAAATTAGGAAAGGATGCAGACTGTATTGAAACGGTAAGAGGTGTGGGTTACCGGTTTACCAGGAAAGGAGAGGGCAATGGAAAGTGATTATGAACGTAACAGATATAAGATACAATATATCGTTGGTTCCATTATCTGTATCTTTGCCCTGGTCATATGGTTATGGGTTTGCGACAACAGAATCTCTTTTATGGGTGCCGGCTGCATTGGAATTGTTCTGCTCTTTTTACTGTTTTTTTACCTGCTGTCTGCTTCTAAGATGAACAGAATCTATCGGGAGATGGAACAGCTCTCTACGTTAATGACGCAGGTGATGGAGCAGGGAGCGGATGTTGTGGAGGAGGAGTATCTGGAAGGAACTGTAGGAATCTTATATACAAACTTCTACAAAATGGTTGGGGTACTGAAGGAAAGCCATGATCGTGAGTGGAAGGAGAAGATATTTTTAAGAGACATTATCTCAGATATTTCTCATCAGTTAAAGACACCACTGGCATCTCTTAATGTGTTTGTTGATCTGTTGCTAGAGGACAAGGTGGAGGATAAGGACAAGCAAAAGCAGATCCTTGCAGAGGCGGAGAATCAGTTAAACCGTATGGAATGGATGGTATTATCGATGCTGAAGCTTGCAAGGATTGAGGCTGGATCCATTCAGTTTGAACAGGAAATGATACCGGTAGACACCATTTTTTTGCAGGCGGAAAATGGTGTGAAACAGTTAATCCGAGACAAGCATCAGCATTTACTGATCGAAGGAGACAAAGACAGTATGTTAGAGTGTGATGCAGACTGGCTCACGGAGGCACTGATCAATCTTTTAAAAAATGCATCGGATTATTCCCAGGAAGGAAAAAGAATCTGGCTGAGGGTGGAGAGTAGCAATGTCTATACCAGGATATATGTAGAGGATGAAGGGATGGGAATTCCGGAGGAAGAATTACCCAATATTTTTAGGCGGTTTTACCGCGTACACAATGAAGTGAATCCCAATAGCGTTGGGATTGGTCTGTCACTGGCAAAGTCCATTGTAGAGGGAATGGATGGACGGATTTCAGTGCGAAGCAAGGAGGGAAAGGGAACCTGTTTTATCCTGACATTTGTACAATAAGAAATGTTGGCTTCGTACAAAGTAAGTGATCTGTTAGAGCTCATGTGTGCCTTGCTATTCGCGGTTCATATTCTTGTGATTGATCATTTTTCTCCATTGGTAGATGGGGTGCGGATGTCCTGCATACAATTTTTTGTATGTGGAATATTCAGTGCATTTCCCATGTTTTTCTTTGAAATGGGACATTCCATAGAGGGAATTTTAAGATGGCTGCCGAATCTGGCAACCATGGATGCGTGGATTCCAATTCTGTATGCCGGAGTCCTGTCAAGTGGTGTGGCATATACGTTGCAGATTATTGCACAAAATGGTCTGAATCCCACGGTTGCTTCCATGATCATGAGCCTTGAATCCGTCTTTTCTGTTCTTGCAGGCTGGGTGATATTAGGGCAGAGAATGGGACTGAGACAGTTGTCCGGATGTGCTCTTATTTTTGTAGCAATCGTGTTTGCACAGCTTCCAACCGGCAAAAAATGTGACTAAATGGATGAATCCCCCTTAATCTTACTAAACTGTAAGAATCTCTGTCACGGGATTGTAACCTTTCTGGTTTATAATGAGTATAATTCGAAGTGAATTATACTCATTTTTTTTTGGAGGGAGAATCATGGAAAACTACAGACAGCTTGCAATCCGGTATTTGACAATGAATAAGCGGCGGAGTCTGGTTACGATTTTCGGTGTGATCGTTGCAACGACTGTGCTTTATGTGATGTTAAATCTGGGATGGAGTGCTTTATTAAAGTATAGGGATACCATTCGGGAAAAGGGAGATTATGAGATTGTGTTATTTACGGAGACACAGACTCAGATTGATGAGATTCTTCAGGATGAAAGGGTGAAGAGTGCATATGTGGGCTCCTATTATTTTTATGATTATCAGGAGCCGGTAACCTATAACAATGCTCTTTATATCAATACCAGTCAGCCTTATCGTATGGATTCCATTATGGAACAGCTAAAAAGCACCTATGAAGTGGGAGGAGAAGAAAACTGGGAACTTGCATGGACTTATTTGCAGGGAGGAGAAGGAAATACTACAGTAATTATGATCTTGACGCTTTTGCTTGTTTCCTTTATCTTTGCCATTTTTGGGGTAGGGATCGTCAGAAATTCCATTCAGCTTTCTACCCTAGAGCAGATTAAAGATTATGGTAATCTTCGGTGTATAGGTGCCACGCAGAAAGAACTGAAATCCATCATATACATGGAGGGTGCGATTTTGGAAATTTCAGGAATGATAGCGGGAGTAATTGTGGGGACATTCTGTACCATGGTAGCAGGGCATTTTATGAAACTGTCTGCCGGTTTCCATCTGGTTCCGGTTGTTCCCATTGCAGTGGCGTTTCTGGGGGATCTGATGTTTGCAATGGAAGAAAACTGTAAGATCATTACCAATATGTCACCCATCAGCGCAATTCGTGGAGAATACCGTATCCGCAAGGAAAAGATCAGGATAAGAAAGAGCAGGATCTTTGGAAAACTATTCGGGGTAGAAGGGGATTATGCATATAAGAGTATTATGCGGAATCCGGGACGATTCTGGAAAACGGTATGGTCTATCGGAATTGGTATGGGTGCATTTATTATGATGGCAGGGCTTGCCACATCTTTCAATGAAATCATAAAAGATAAACAAAAGCTGTGGAAATATTATCATGTATTTTATGAATCCTATTTGGCACTGGACAAGACGATGGAAGAGGTACAAAGCGAGATACCGCCTACCACATTTTTGGAAAGAATATCGCAGCTGGATGGCCTTACGGAAGCAAAACGAATCTATTGCGCCACGGTAGCATTGACAGATCCGAAAGGTTTTTATGGACACTTGACGGAGGAGTTCATGACAAAATCTGAGTATGGCAGCTATTTACAAACTATTATGGATAAGGAAGATAATGCAATGCTAAGTAATATATATTCAGAAATAGACTGCTATGGGTATGATGAGGAAGACTACCAGCGGTATGAAAAAGCCCTGGTTGCCGGTACCCTGGATGTCAGTGACCATGGAATCGTTTTGGTGAATCATGAAACAGTTCCGGTAAATGAAGATGTATTGTACGAAAGTGAAACAGCGGTAGCAGAATACATGGAGATGAAATATACCAATTTTAAGGTGGGAGATACCATTGATGTGATGGATATGGCTAAGCTGCGGCAACTGATTGCCGAAGAACGGTCAAAGCTTGATAAGGAATATAAGGAAGAGACAGAGAAGTTGTCAGAAGAGTTCCGGCTTAAGAACATTTCACAGGAGGAAAAGGATACAAAAGAAACAGAGCTTATGAAAGAATACAATCTGCAAAAATATCAGATCGTGGCAGATGCAAGAGAAAAATTGCAGTCAGAAGGAGCTTACCAGACTTATACCATTGAAGGAATTGTGAATGAAGATGTGAATACCTATTCGGTAGGTCCTCATTTTGTCCTTCCTTTGGATAAATATTATATCTTTACCGGGACAGATGAAACCATGTCGGTGGGTATGCAGTATCATTTTGACCGGTTCCCCGCAAGGGAATATATGAAAATCCAGAATGATATATATGCAGCTGAAGCGGAGAATGATACGTATTATCTGGAATCCGGTTATGCATTAACCATGTCCACGTTAGAAGGCTTCAAATATTTCATTGTGGGTGGAATGTTGGTGATTCTTTTTGTGGTGACCATGACAACCCTCAATATTATTAATACTACAGCAAGCAGCCTGTATTTAAGAAGGAAAGAATTTGCTCAGCTTCGTGTGATTGGAATATCAAAGAAGAGATTGATGAAAATGGTAATGTTAGAAGGGGTTATTGCTGTTATTGTTGCAAATATCATTGGGATTGGACTGGGTGCATTGTTAAGTTATGGTCTGTTCCGATTGGTTATGACCACTTTATATGGGTTCCAATATGCTTTTTCCGTGGCTGGAATGGTGATTGGAATGGTGATGTCGGTGCTGATTCTTTGCGGTTCCATCTATATGCCCCTTAGAAGATTAAAACAGGATGTGGCAAGTGACCTTTCCGCAGGCGGGGATTGATAACGTTAACATAAGTTGGAATTTAATAAGTCAGAATAGGAAGGATAGTACTGCATTGGCTGGAAAGAGAAAAGAAGGAGGATGAGACGATGGATATTGTAACGATGGAAAATGTGACAAAGGTTTACGGAGAAAATGAAACAAGAGTATGGGGTTTACATAATGTTGATTTGACGGTGGAGAAGGGAGAAACACTTGCTATTGTGGGTGCTTCCGGCTCCGGAAAGTCAACTTTGCTTCATGTAATGGGAGGAGTCGATACAGCTACCAGCGGTAAGATAGTGGTAGATGGTAAAGATATTACGAAAATGAATGATGAACAGATGGCTGTGTTCCGCAGAAGGAAGATTGGCTTTGTGTTTCAGGCATATCATCTGATTCCGGTATTGTCGGTGGAGGAAAATATTACTATGCCGATTCTTCTTGACCATAGAAAACCGGATAAAGAATATGTAGAACATATTATGGAGTTATTAGGGCTTCAGGACAGAAGGAAACATCTTCCAAACCAGCTTTCCGGTGGACAACAGCAGCGTGCTGCCATTGCCAGAGCCCTTGCAAACCGTCCATCCCTGATTCTTGCAGATGAACCCACAGGAGCCTTGGATTCCAAAAACGGAAATGAGGTCATTACGTTGTTACAGAATTCGGTGAAACAGTTAAATCAGACTTTGGTGCTGATCACACACAACGTGGATTTAGCCAGAGAAGCGGATCGGATTGTAAAACTTGCGGATGGTGAAATTGTGGAGTAAAAGGGGGCGGAAGAATGAG
Source organism: uncultured Clostridium sp. (assembly GCA_945915475.1). Classification (GTDB taxonomy): domain Bacteria; phylum Bacillota; class Clostridia; order Lachnospirales; family Lachnospiraceae; genus CAG-590. Next base: position 31,739 of record CAMEFI010000025.1, read on the forward strand.
ACGATGCAGAGGAATCATGGCAATGTTGTTGTGCCTGGTACTGTTGATGACTTTAGCGGAGCCTGGGATGGCTTCTGCAACGGAAATGAATACGGAAGAGAATAATCCCACTATCGGTCTGGATACAGATATTGTAATCGGTAGTGTAAATGTCAGTGGTGAGCAGGCGGGAGGAAATGTAACCATTCATTTTAATGTTAGTGCAGGGAAAGGTGACAGTCAGTACACGGTTTGTAATATTACAAAAATTTGTCCGGTATTAGAGGAAACATTTCCCTTTGAGACGGATAATGAAGCCTATAAAGTAGTAAATGCATCGGGAACTTCGGTGGAAGTAAGTTATAGTTTAACGGCTAAGGATAATCTGGAAACAGCTTATTATCCGGTAAATTTTGCGATTACATATGAACGGCAATATGGTACAGGGGAGATTGATTCTTTTTGTATAACAAAGTCCATCAGTGTGAAGATTAACGCTAAAATGACGGAAGATACATCCGCCAAAGAGGACGATATCTCTTTGAAAGTGAAGAAGACACCAACCGGAACCTATGATAAAACCTGTAAGGTGAAATTTACGACCAAGGCAAAAAAAGGGGAAATCACCTGTGTTACTCCGGTTATTTCAGATGTTTTCCCTTTTGAAACACAGGGGGATGCTTATCGGTCCACGACTTCTAAGGGAACAAAATCGTTAAAATGTGAGTATGATTTTAAAGTGCGAAGTGATGTAGCTACCGGTTATCAGATGGTATCTTTCATGATTGTCTATAAAAAAGATGGGCAGACTTATGAAACAACACGTTCCATAAATGTAAAACTAACAGGAAAGAAGGGAGCAGCTTCCGGAGAAAACGGGTCGGGTGGTGCTACCGGCAACACTAGTACGCCGAGGCTGATGGTGGCTGGTTATGAAACAGGTAAGGATACCATTTATGCCAATGAGCCATTTACTTTAAATGTCCATATGCAAAATACCGCAAAGACTTCTATTTCTAATATAAAACTTACATTAGTGAGTGAGGAGAATAACTTTATTCCGGATGGAGGGGTTGGAAATGTATTTATTGATGGTATGGAACCGGGAGAAGATAAAGATGTAACATTTCAATTGCGGGCGGCGGCTGGACTGGAAGAAAAAATTTATTCCGTGATAATGAAAGCAGAATATGAAAATGGAAAGGCGGAGGCATTTAGTTCAGAGGATGCATTGTATATTCCGGTTTCCCTAAGACAGAGGTTGTCCGTAACGGATATTTTTCTGGCGGAGGAGCAGGTGGAGGTAGGAGATACCGTGGAGATTAGCGGGGTTGTCAATAACTTAGGGGAGGGCAATCTTTATAATGTGGCAGCATATATTACAGGGGATAATCTGAAGGAGACCGAGACTTATATAGGGAATATTGAGTCTGGAAAAAGCGGCACCATAGATGTACTGACGAAAGCAATCGTTGTAACAGAGGGGGAGCATATTATCAATGAAATGATGATTACTTATGAAGATAAAGATGGAAAAGTTTATGAACAAAAGACAAATATTGATGTAAGGGTGGTAGAACCGGTATATGAAAATTTGGAAAAGGTAAAGGAATCCAAAGATTACACGGGGACAGTGAAAAAGCTGGTGGAAATAATAGTGATGTTTGCGGTGCTGGCGGCCTGTGTCTGGTTGTATATCCGGAGAAAAAAGAAAAAGCAGAAGATGTTAGATGATTTTATCAATTAAACGGAAGATGATTGGGACGGTTGTGAAAGAAATGGAGACGAGTTTATGGCTTGGATTTGGCATATGTGTTTCGCAAATATGAAGCAAAGAGGTGTGCGGACATTTCTAACGATTCTGGGTGTGGTGATTGGCGTAATCTCCATTGTATCCCTTTTGGCGATTGGTATTGGGGTGAAAAAGGAACTGCTGTCAACGGTGGAATCCACAGGCAGTGTAACGGAGATTACTGCCTATGGCATTACCGAGGGGAAACGGAAAGATAAAATGTTGACAAACCGTAGGGTGGCAGAGATCGCTGAAATAGAGCATGTGGAAATGGTATATCCCAGATTGGAAATCTCTACGGTTATGCAGTATGAGCGTTTTACCGGCTATGGACAGATTATAGGTGTGTCTGAGGAATATCTGAAGCAGATAAAGGTGAAAGAGGGAACAATTCCCTCTTCTGACAGTAGAAAACCGGAATTGTTAATAGGGAACTATGCAATGGACATGTTCTTTAATATGAATACAGGATTGGGGTATATGGAAGCTTATGATAAAGATGAGGATAAAAATAATCTGACAGGGGAAACCATGCAGGTGCAATTTGGTCTGGAGGAAGATGCTTTAGAGCATAGATTAAAAGTATCTGGGATGACAGATACGATGTCATATGATATTTACTGCAATATAGAAGTACTAAAAAAATATCTAAAGCAGAATTCTGAGGAAGGGTTGATAGCGGGGCAGCCGGTGGATGCAAACGGAAACAATTACCAGGAGTGGATTTATGACAGTGTCATGGTAAAGGTGGATGATACAGAACATGTGGATCAGATTGTTAAAAAACTTCAGGATATGGGATTTCAGACTGAAAATAATAAGGAACTTTTAGATTCCATGCAGCGGGAAGTCAAAATTGTTCAGATACTCCTTGGTGGGATTGGGATGATTGCATTGATTGTAGCGGTAATTGGAATCGGAAATACCATGACAACATCTGTCTATGACAGGCTGAAGGAAATTGGTATATTGAAGGTGCTTGGATGCGACCCGGAGGAGCTGCTGTTCCTCTTTTTGTTAGAATCCGGGATATTAGGTGGACTGGGTGGATTGGTTGGAATCCTGTTGTCCTTTGGAATTACAGAGATTGGAATCAACCGGATCGCAATCCGTCTTCTGAATATGCCAAAAGGAACAGAACTTGCCATCATACCGCCATGGTTAGCAGTTGGTGCGTTTTTCTTTGCTGTGCTGCTTGGTATTCTGGCAGGGTTCTTCCCTGCAAGATGGGCAACAAAGCTTACGCCGATGCAGACCATGCGGTAAGTTTATGAAACAGGTTCAATCAGTGTCAGATATTGAAGGGCTCCGGCTGGTACACCGGTGCCCTTTTCGAATAGGGCAATAAGACCATTTAAGGTGTCCCGTGTCTCTTCCGGAGTGGAAGGTACTAAAAAATGATTCATCTTTTCTGTAATGATAATAAGTGCAATTTCGGCTAATGCAGCCGGATATTCAAAGTGGATTTCTCCGCGTTCAATTCCCTGGGATATGATATCGGTTAATACCGGTTTTAATTCTGTGATCAGATAATTGATATGTTTTTGCCGTAAGAGCGCGAGGCTCTGCACACTGGTATCCGAAGCATATTTCTGTTTGGCAAAAACAGCAGAAGAATCCCGGCAGGCTTGAAAAAGCATGGCCATCCGGGTAAAAGAAGAAATGTTGGTCTGGGATGACAGTGTCTTTGCAATCTGTAAAGGTTGTTCATAATTGCGTCGTATTAAGGCTTCTACAATGGCATCTTTGGAAGGAAAATAGTAATAGATACTTCCCTTTCCCATTCCTGCCCTGCTGGCAATTTCACTTACGGAAATATTCTGTATTGTCTTTTCTTCTAGCAGTTGTTGCAGTGCATCTAGAATCTGTTCGGATTTGTTCGGAGTCGACATCGTATAATGTTACCTTTCTTTTGTCTGAATATATATGTTTCATTGTATCACATTCACAAAATATCAACAATAGAGAATTGACAATTGACCGCCGGTCGAATTGGGTGATATAATAGAATAAAAATAATCGACCGTGGGTCGAAAAAGGAGGATAATATGACATACGCAGATTTCTTTTATGAGGTGAAGAACAGATTTATGGGTGCTGATGTAAGTGATATTCATGAACATCTGGCCTATCAGTTTGATATTGAAGATGAGGAAGCTGGTGGCATATTTTATGTGGAAGTAAAAGAGGGACAGCTTTTTGTGGAGCCATATGAATATTATGACAGAGATGCTGTGTTTATTTCAGATCCGGAAACCTTTATGAATATTGCGGAGGGAAAAGTGGATCCCATATGGGCATTTACGACACAGAGGTTGAAAGTCGAAGGTAATATTGATAAAGCTCTGAAGTTAAAGGAGATTATTGATTCCAAGAAAAAACAGGCTAAGAAAGCAGCTAAGAGCAAAAAATAATTGTAGTTATCGTCATTAGGACATGGAGGAAAAATGGGAATTTTCAAGATAGGATTGGGATGTGCCGGGACACTTGTTGCTGCCGGGGCAATTGAAATCACATATTTTTACAGACGAACCATGATCAGACAGAATGCCAAGGTGGAGCGTACCATGAAGATGGCTGGTACAGATTGGTCACAATATGCGGATTTTTTGGCACAGCGAAAAGCTTTTATGTTGGAGCAGCCACATGAGGATGTGTATCAGACTTCCTTTGACGGGTTGAAGTTACATGCAGTACATTTCCCTGCAATAGAAGAGACTTCCGGAAAGAAGAGAATCGTTATATGCTTCCATGGATATACCAGTAAAAGTCTGGCTGATTTTTCAGGTCTTACAGGCTATTATCTTAAGCAAGGATATGCCATGCTGCAGCCGGATGCCAGGGCACATGGGGACAGTGAAGGTAAATACATAGGGTTTGGCTGTCTGGATCGACAGGATGCGATGGGATGGATTGACTGGGTGATTGAGAAATATGGAACGGATATTGAGATTTATCTGCACGGAATCTCTATGGGTGGAGCTACCGTACTTATGGCGAGTGGAATGGAACTTCCACCACAGGTGAAAGGCATTATTTCGGATTGCGGATTTACTTCTCCGAAGGAGGTCTTTACCCATGTGTTACATAGTATGTATCATTTGCCGTCTTTTCCAATTATGCAGGGAGCAGATCTTGTGAACCGCAAACTGGCAGGCTATGGCATGGATGAGTGCAACGCCAAACGAGAAGTAGCAAAGGCTACGGTTCCCATTTTATTCATTCATGGATCGAAGGATACCTTTGTTCCAACCAGAATGTGTCAGGAACTGTATGACTGTTGTGCTTCACCAAAGAAGATATTGATTGTAGAAGATGCAGCCCATGGAGAGAGTTATTATAAGAACAGGGCACTGTATGAAGAGAACCTGGATGCATTTATAGCCGATTGTGAAAAAGAATAGGAGGGAAAAGGTATGAAGACAAGAAAAGGTTACAAAACGTATCCACTTACAGTGGCACAGAAGTTCCATACGTATTATATGAATTTCTGTCCGAAAAAAGAGGTTGTGAATATTGGAACCAGTCTTACCATTGAACATGAGCTGGACGTGGATGTATTAAGACAGGCAATCTATAAAGCCTATGAGCGCTGCGAATCTATGCGTCTGCGGTTTGCATACGATAAGAAGGAAGAGCAGTGGTATCAGTATGTGGTGGACAAGGAAGAAAGAGAGATTGAGTATGTGGATTTCTCTGGAAAGACCATGGAAGAAGCGGAAGCAATCATGACAGAATGGACACAGGTTCCGTTTAAAAGAGAAGATTCACCGATGAATCGGGTAGTCATTATCAAGACGCCGGACGGCAATCAGGGAATCTATCTATTAGGAGACCATTTCACCATTGATGCACAGTCTCTGATCTGCTTTCTGAAGGATGTTATTCAGATATATTGTAATACCATGTTTGAAGGTGTGGAATATCCGAAAGAGATGCGTTCTTACATTGAACAGTTGCAAAAGGATCTTGCTTATGAGGCAGGAAGCAAGGCGCAACAAAAGGACAGAGAATTTTTCTACAAGCTGATTGAACAGTCCGAACCGATCTATAATGGAATAGAAGGACCTCAGGCATTGATTGAGGAACGTAAGCATAATCCAAAGGCCAGAGCTGCGAAATTTATTTCCAAGAATGTTGACTCGGCGCTGGATATCTTTCATTTGGAGGAGGAACCGACAGCCCGGTTGATGAAATTCTGTGAGGAACAGCATGTTTCGTTACAATGTCTTCTGATTATGGGAATCCGCACCTTTTTGCAGAAAATGAATGGAAATGATGATGTATCCATCAATGTGGCATATGCAAGAAGAGCAACCTTGGCAGAGAAGAAGTCAGGTGGTACCAGAATTCATTCCTTCCCATTCCGAACCATTATTCCGGAGGACAAGACGTTCCTTGAAGGAATTCATATGATCCGGGACGGACAGAATGAGATATTCCGCCATACCAATTTCGACCCGGTAGAGTATCGTGCGTACAGAAGCAAGGTATATCCGGTTGATCCGGGATGTTCCTATGAGCCAATGTCTTTGACCTACCAGCCAATGACCATGAAAGACCAGGGTTTAAGTAAATTAGGGGATATTAAGTACAAGACAAAATGGTATCCAAACGGGGCAACAACACAGGCAATGTACCTGACTGTTATGCACAGACCGGATGATAACGGACTGGATTTTAATTTTGAACACCAGGTAGAGGCCATTTCAAGAGAAACCTTAGAGTATTTTTACTACTATATGTGCAAGATTATGTTCAAGGGCATAGAAAAGCCATATATGAGTATTGGAGATATTATTAAATTAATTTAGGAGGATGAAGATATGTTTGAAAAATTAGCAGATATCATCGTGCAGTATGTTGAGGTGGACAAAGAGGATATTAAGCCGGAATCAAGATTTATGGAGGATCTGGGATTTACTTCTTTTGATTTTATGAGTATGTTAGGTGAGATTGAGGATGAACTGGATGTGGAGATTGACCAGGAGGAGGCAGCAGATATCCGCACGGTACAGGAGGCAGCAGATTATTTAGAGAAGATTTCAGCCTAGATAGCAGGAGGGGTTAATATGGATGTATTGAGCAGTACGATTCGGGAGCTTTTAGTTAAGTCGGAAGCCACATATGGTTCATGGGATGCATTCCGGTATAAGGTTCGGAAACCGGATGGAGAAGGGAAAAAGGCGGTACAAGTCGAAAACAAAACCTATACAGATCTGAAGAATGATTCAGAGTGTTTCTCTGCAATGTTAACTGGTTTGCAGGAAAACGGAAAACATATTGCCATTGTTGGTGCAACATCTTATGAATGGGTGGTTACATATATGGGAACTGTCAATAGTGGAAGTGTGGCGGTGCCTTTGGATGCACAGCTCCCGGTGGAAGATTTGTGTGATTTGATTAACCGTGCAGATGTGACTACACTGGTGTATGATGAAGGAAAAACACAATTAGCAAAAGAAGCCATGAATAATTGTCCGAAGTTACAGCATGCTATTTCCATGAAGGACGAGGGAATGGTAGAGGGTGCATTATCCTTCTGGAAATCGTTGAAGGAACAGCAGCCGGGGTACGATTATGCTCCAAAGCCTGAGGATCTGGCAACCATCATGTTTACATCCGGTACAACAGGAAAGAGCAAGGGCGTTATGCTGACACATCGTAATCTGGCAGAGAATGCAACCTGCCTGGATATGAAGATTGAACCGGGAACTGTCATTTTGTCTGTGTTACCAATACATCATGCTTATTGTATGAGCATGGATATTTTAAAAGGTCTTTCCTTAGGAATGGTAATCTGCATTAATGATTCCCTGTTAAGAGTTGCAAAGAATATCAAACTATTTGAGCCGAATATGATCCTGATGGTTCCCCTTATGATTGAGACCTTGGCAAAGAAATTAGAGGAAGCGGCCTGGATGCCTGCCGGAATTGTAAAAGCAAAGGTATTTGGTAAGCAGTTTCACACAATCTGCAGCGGTGGTGCCTATTTGAATCCTGCATATCTGGATACCTTTAAAAAGTTTGGAATCACTATTTTGCAGGGATATGGAATGACAGAGTGTTCACCGGTTATCAGTACGAATCTCAGCTGGAACAGTAAAAAAGGTTCTGTTGGTAAACTTATGCCGAACTGTGAAGCAAAGACGGTAGACGAAGAGTTGTGGGTGAAGGGTTCTAGTGTTATGCAGGGATACTACCAAATGCCGGAGGAGACAGCTGATACCTTGGAGGATGGATGGCTTAAGACCGGAGATCTCGGCTATGTGGATGAAGATGGTTTTGTTTTCCTGACAGGAAGAAAGAAAAACCTCATCATTACAGCAAATGGCGAGAATATATCTCCGGAGGAAATCGAGAATAAGATTGGGGAAAACCGTATTGTCCAGGAGGTTTTGGTGCGCGATAATGAAGGTGTAATCGAAGCGGAGATTTTCCCGGATTATGAGTATGCAAAAAAGAAAAAGATTAAAGATATGAATAGTGAACTTCAAGGCATCATTGATGCATATAACAAGACGGTTCCTCCTTATAAAAAAATCTTCAAACTGAAAATCCGTGAGGTGGAGTTTGAGAAGAACACAACGAAAAAGATTAAACGCTTTTAAAGATGCGGGAATCCTTGACAAAACAGGCTTGTATGGTAAAATGTACTAGTTAAAGACAAATATTGTGCACAGGGATTCTGATGAGAGGAATGCTGCACATAATTATAGAAGCAGGAGGAACGAGAATCATGGCAACAGCGTATAATCACAGGCTGATTGAAGGCAAATGGCGTAAGCAGTGGGAAGAACACCCGATTAATGTGGAAGATGGAAAGAAACCAAAGTATTATTGTCTGGATATGTTTCCATACCCATCCGGTAACGGACTTCATGTAGGACATTGGAGAGGTTATGTTATTTCGGATGTATGGAGCCGTTACAAATTAATGCAGGGATATTATCTGATTCATCCAATGGGATGGGACGCATTTGGGCTTCCGGCAGAGAATTATGCCATTAAGAATGGCGTTCATCCTGCAATTTCTACAGCAGAGAATGTTGCAAATATCAAGAGACAGATTCAAGAGATCGCTGCGATTTACGACTGGGACCGTGAGGTGAATACGACAGATCCTAAGTTCTATAAATGGACACAGTGGATTTTTGTTCAGATGTTCAAGAAAGGTCTTGCTTATGAGAAGGAAATGCCAATCAACTGGTGTCCATCCTGCAAGACGGGGCTTGCCAACGAAGAAGTTGTGGATGGTAAGTGTGAGCGTTGTCATTCAGAGGTAACCAAGAAGAATCTTAGACAGTGGATGCTTAAGATTACTGCGTATGCGGATCGTTTGCTGGAGGATTTGGATAAGCTTGACTGGCCTGAAAAGGTTAAGAAGATGCAGACAGACTGGATCGGAAGATCTTACGGAGCAGAGGTTAATTTCAAGGTAGATGGAATGGATGAGACCATTACCGTATATACAACCCGTCCGGATACCCTATGGGGAGCTACCTTTATGGTATTGGCACCGGAACATGCATTGGCAACGAAACTTGCGACAGATGAGACAAGACAGGCTGTTGAGAAGTATATATATGATGCATCCATGAAGTCTAATGTGGATCGTATGCAGGATAAGGAAAAGACGGGTGTGTTTACCGGTTCTTATGCAATCAATCCATTGAATGGTAAGAAGGTACCAATCTGGTTATCTGATTATGTATTAGCAGATTACGGTACAGGCGCAATCATGTGTGTACCTGCTCATGATGACCGTGACTTTGAGTTTGCAAAGAAATTTGATCTCCCAATCATCCAGGTAATTGCTAAGGATGGAAAAGAGATTGAGAATATGACAGAAGCCTATACAGAGGCAAGCGGAACCATGATTAATTCCGGTGACTGGAATGGAATGGAATCTTCTATATTGAAGAAGGAAGCTCCGGAGATGATCGAGAAGATGGGATACGGTAAGAAGACGGTGAATTATAAGCTGCGTGACTGGGTATTCTCCCGTCAGCGTTATTGGGGTGAACCAATCCCAATCATACATTGTCCGGATTGTGGAGCTGTTCCTGTTCCGGAAGACCAGTTACCGGTATTGCTACCGGATGTTGAAAAATATGAACCTACCGGAACCGGTGAATCACCACTGGCAGCCATTGATTCCTGGGTGAATACCACATGTCCATGTTGTGGTAAGCCGGCTAAGAGAGAGACCAATACTATGCCGCAGTGGGCTGGATCTTCCTGGTATTTCTTACGTTATGTGGATAACAAGAATGATGAAGAACTGGTGAATCGTGAGAAGGCAGATAAGTATTTGCCGGTGGATATGTATATCGGTGGTGTGGAGCATGCGGTATTGCATTTATTATATTCCCGTTTCTATACCAAGTTCCTGTATGATATTGGAGTCGTAGATTTTGATGAACCATTTAAGAAGCTGTTTAACCAGGGTATGATCTGTGGACGTGATCGGGAGACCGGAGCGGCTACGAAGATGAGTAAGTCACTTGGCAATATTGTTTCTCCGGATGATATGGTAAGGGATTATGGCTGTGATGCACTTAGATTATATGAGTTATTTATTGGACCACCGGAGTTAGATTCCATCTGGGATGACCGCGGAATTGATGGTGTATATCGTTTCTTAAGCCGTTTTTATACAATGGTAACCAAGAACATTGAGAATCCGGGGAAAGAGACACCGGAGTTGGTCAAACTTCGTCATAAGATGGTATATGATATTACAACCCGTTTGGAGAGTTTCTCTTTGAACACCGTTGTTTCCGGTTTTATGGAGTACAATAATAAGCTGGTTGACCTGACAAAGAAGGGCGGCGTGGATATCGAGACCTTGAAGACAGTGGTTCGCCTGATTGCACCGTTTGCACCACATATTGGTGAGGAGTTGTGGGAACAGTTAGGTGGCAGTTATACTGTATTTGATTACGGATGGCCTACTTATGAGGAAGAGGCAATGAAAGAGGACGAGATTACGATTCCGGTACAGATTAATGGTAAGACAAAGGCAACCATTGATATTGCTGTAGATGAAGCAAAGGATGCAGTCATTGCCAAGGGAAAAGAGGCAATTGCTGATAAGCTTGCAGGCCTGAATGTGATCAAAGAGATTTATGTACCAGGTAAGATTGTAAATATCGTTGCAAAATAGCAAGAAACAGATATGGAGTTGTCATTTTTGGATAGAATAATAAAATGACAACCCCATTTTTGCGTATAGATATATGGAAACAGACAGAAGAAAGTAAGATAACGGGCTGTCTGTTGGTTATGAAGGAGTAAGAAATGGCAGACTTAAAGAAAGAGATAGAGAAGAGAAGAACCTTTGCAATTATTTCCCATCCAGATGCAGGTAAGACCACACTGACAGAAAAATTCCTGTTGTTTGGAGGAGCCATTAATACGGCAGGTTCGGTAAAGGGAAAAGCAAATTCCAAATATGCAGTATCTGACTGGATGGATATTGAGAAGGAGAGAGGTATCTCAGTCACTTCTTCTGTATTACAGTTTCAGTATGACGGATATTGCATTAATATTCTGGATACGCCGGGACATCAGGATTTTTCAGAGGATACGTATCGTACTCTGATGGCAGCAGATTCTGCAGTTATGGTCATTGATGCGTCGAAGGGTGTGGAGGAACAGACCATTAAGTTGTTTAAAGTTTGTGTGATGCGCCATATTCCTATTTTTACATTTATCAACAAGATGGACCGGGATG
>CAMEFI010000026.1 GCA_945915475.1 uncultured Clostridium sp.
GGCAGCCAACGGAACAAACAGTGAGTCTGACCGTTCTTCCATCCAGGATGAGATCGATCAGTTAACAACTGAGATTGACCGTGTATCTGAGACAACCAAGTTCAACGAGACTTACCTGTTAAAGGGTAATGGAAAGACTGCAACTGTTCAGATCCATGCACAGGATGCAGGTATCAAGGGAACATTGACTGGTATTGGAACCGGTACAGCAACCTTCAAGATGGATGCTTTAAAGTACGGCGAGTCTATCAACATTGGTTCAAAGGGCTATACCATTGGTGCAACATTAGCTGATACAAAGACTGCAGCAGGTTCTGTTGCTGTAAACAGTACATTAACAATCAATGGAACGACTTATACAATCAAGGCAAAGACCAACGAGATTGACAATGAATATACAAGTGCTGATATTCAGAAGCTGATCAAAGATGGTGACAAGGTCGTAGCAGGAACCCAGACATATGTTGTTATGGGTAAATCTACAGATGGTGTAAGTGACAGTGATGCATCTGTTATCTCTGCAACTAAGGCATACGAGCTGATCAAGGGCGAGCTTCAGAAGGCAAGTTCTATCGGAACGGATCCGGGAAAAGAAGCTAAGTCCGCAGCAGTTGGAAATCAGGCTGTTTATTCTAAGACACAGACACAGGTTTCCTTCACTATTACCGAGGGAACTGTTAAGACAAAGCAGGGCTTACAGATGGGCTTACATGTAGGTGCTGATGCTGATGGAACCAACAAGATCACATTCAAGATGGATGCCATGAGCTCTGCAGGACTTGGTATCAAGGGTCTTAACATCGTTGACAACACTGGTGCAAAGGCTACATATGCAATTGATGCAATTGCAGATGCAATCTCAAAGGTTTCTGCACAGAGATCTTCACTCGGTGCTGTTCAGAACAGACTTGAGCACACAATTAACAACCTGGACAACGTAGTTGAGAATACTACAAGCGCTGAATCACAGATTCGTGATACTGATATGGCTGAGACAATGGTTGAGTACAGCAAGAACAACATTCTTGCTCAGGCCGGCCAGTCAATGCTCGCTCAGGCGAACCAGTCAAATCAGGGTGTACTGTCCTTACTTGGTTAATTGCTGTTTGCTATTCATTGCTATACTACTATTACAAAACAGGCGACGGGGTGCTCCCGCCGCCTGTTTGTGTTCTTGATCAAAATCTGTAAAAAAATAGAAAAATTTTTTTTTGGGGGTTAAGTAATCCGTAGAAAGCCCGATATAAAGAGTAACCAAGTAAAAATGGTGTCCAGCAAGCACCATTCAGACGCCTAGCAAGCGTCGTTACTAAGAGGCGTTCAGCAAGCGCCAATATTATCAAGAAAGTAACCAGGGACGTTACATAGGATTCAAGGAGGAAACAAAAAATGGTAGTACAGCACAATATGCAGGCGATGAACGCCAACAGAATGTTAAATGTTACAACATCATCTCAGGCGAAGGCAACAGAGAAGTTGTCATCCGGATACAAGATCAACCGAGCAGCAGATGATGCAGCAGGACTTTCAATTTCTGAGAAGATGCGTAAGCAGATTAAAGGTCTGGATCAGGCATCTACGAATGCACAGGATGGAATTTCAGCCGTACAGACAGCTGAAGGTGCGTTGACAGAAGTTCACTCAATGTTACAGCGTATGAATGAGCTGACTGTACAGGCATCCAACGGGACTAACAGTGAGTCTGACCGTGAAGCGATCCAGAATGAGATTTCACAGCTTACAACAGAAATCGATCGTGTTGCTGAGACAACAAAGTTCAATGAGACATATCTGTTGAAAGGAAACGGTAAGGTATCTACCGTTAAGATTCATGCACAGGATGCTGGCTTAACAGGAACTTTGACCGGAATCGGAACAGGAACTGCTACCTTTAAGATGGCAGCGCTGAAAAATGGCGAGTCTATTTCAATCGGATCAAAGGGATATAGAATTGGTACAACAGTGACTGCTATTAAGGCACAGGTGCCAGGCACAACAAATAGTATTGTGACCATTAATGGAACGGAATACAAGATTGCGACAAAGACATCTGCAGCAGATTATCAGTACAAGCAGGATGATCTGAAGCGCATCATCAAGGATGGCGATAAGGTAATTATCGGAACCCAGACTTACATTGCTATGGTGGATGCCAATAATGATGGTGTCGGTGACAATGATGGATCTGTTATTTCTGCAAATCAGGCATATAAGCTGATCAAAGAGGAATTGAGAAAGGCAAGCTCTATCGGTGCTGATCCAGGTAAAGAAGCAAAGGTCGGAGCTGCTCCTACAGGTGAATATACACAGACACATACGCAGGTTTCTTTTACCATTACAGAGGGATCTGTTAAGACAACACAGGGACTGCAGATGGGACTGCATGTTGGTGCTGATGCAGATGGAACCAACAAGATTACATTTACTATTGATACACTTACATCCGCAGGTTTGGGAATCCAGAATCTCGGAATCGTTGATAATACCGGTGCGAAAGCTACTTACGCAATTGATGCGATCGCAGATGCACTTCAGAAGGTATCTGCTCAGAGATCTGCACTCGGTGCTGTCCAGAACAGACTTGAGCATACGATCAACAACCTGGATAACGTAGTAGAGAATACCACATCAGCAGAATCACAGATTCGTGATACGGATATGGCAGAAGAGATGGTTGAGTACAGCAAGAACAATATTCTTGCTCAGGCTGGTCAGTCAATGCTTGCACAGGCTAATCAGGCAACTCAGGGTGTTATGTCTCTGTTACAGTAATAAGAAATATAAGCGAATGAAAAGAAGAGTGCCGCAAGGCACTTTTCTTTTTTACTTTTTTATTTTATGGGAAAGTTTGCTGCAATGACAGCTGTTCACAATGTTTTAGTGAAAGTGCATATTACATTTCTTTCATACATAAAATATTTTGGATGGGTTTAGCAGCATTTTATTGACAAGCAAGGCGTCGAAGAAATATAATCAAATGGACAGTAAGTTACAGTTTTCCAGGTGGGTTTTATGTTCGAATACAATTATAATCCAAGAACTCATGAATTGTTTGTCACCTTGCCACAGAATATGAAGTTTGATTACAACTTCCATTGTGATGTTGCAGGGTTATTGTATCATGCACTTGGAAATGACGAAGACAATGAAAAAATTGAATCAGTGATTTTAAGCTGCAAGCAGGACGTGGATTACGACAAAATGAGTAAAGCGTATTTACGTAATGTTCTTGGGTATTTGTTGTCATATAGACGTGTTAAATGGAATATGGAACTAAAAAGACAAATCATATCAACAGTCTCCATAAGGGATGGTGCAAAGTTTCAAGAGATCAGAATGGGAGATGAGTTACAGAAAAGTGATCAGTCATATTATGTGTTTCATGGGGATAAAAATGTTCAGAAGCCAGTCGATGAGATTACCAAACTTCTAGTAGAAAAGAATATCACACTAGACGAAGAAGAAATAAAGGAATTCTTGTCTACCACAATCGGAGAAATCTTTTCAAATTCGATCAACCATAGTAATCAGGATGAAATTTCTTTCATGTTTGACATTCATTACGAAAAAGATGATTTTTATCTTTGTGTCAACGTGATTGATTATGGGACTACCATTATAACAAATGTAAAAGAATTTCTTAAAACTGAAAAAAGTAATGCGTTTTGTATGAATTGGGCAATTCAGTCAGGAAATACAACGAGGGCGGGATCTGGAGGATATGGACTTCCGACACTGATCAGTTACATTCAGGAGACCAAGGGAACACTTTATATAGTATCTGGAGATACGATTTATCAATTTGAAAATAGTAATGCTGCTGTTCAAACGGTTAAAGGCTTTTTTTATGGAACCAGCATTACATTCATGGTCAAGCTTTACAACGATGAAATTATGAGATTTGATAAAGAGCATCAGAAGATCAAAAGTATCAGCTTAGACGATATATAAACTTAGCGAGCATAACAATGAGGTGGGAAAATGACATTATATATCAAAGATTTTATTCAGGGTGACACAGCAATATCATATGATGATGGAAACACATGCTTAAAAGAAATATTGAAAGCGGTTGATAACCAGGAAGAAGTAACACTGGATTTTTCTGGAATAGATTACGTTATTACAGCGTTTCTTAATCCGATTATCGGAGATTTGATCTTACAAAAGGGAAATGAAATCATGAAGTCAATTAAGATTGTTAATGCAAATAAAAGGACTATTGAGAAAATAAAAATGGTAAAAGATGGTGCTTTGTTAAAAAGAGAGGACATAGAGTAAAATGGTATTTTTTGACACCTGTATTTGGATTGAGCTTTGTAGTGTGAAATCACCTTCGACTGCAAATGAAATCAGGCAGGCGAAGGAAGCAAGCGCCCTTCTGAAAGAATGCATGGATAAAGGAGAAAAGATAATTACGTGTGATGAGCAGCTTTTAGAAATCATATCATCTGTGCAAAAGATTCGAATGAAAGAATTTAATCGCAATGCTAAAGCGAATGGTAGCACGGGATGCGGAAATGTTAAAGAATACAGAATGCAGAATGATTTTGAATTCACGCAGAATTTATGTAAATCCGTAATACAAGATGTTATGTACTTCTCAGAGGAAAGTGCTGGTCCGTGCGGTTATTCAATTGATGACGTGCTTGCACAGATTCATCTTGCGGATATCAATGATTGTATTTATTTTGAATATTGTCAGAAGAATAATATTGAGTTTTACACTTTTGATAAGGACATAACAAATTTGGGAACAAATTCGCATATTCACGTAATATAATGTGGTCTCGGAGTTGTAACTCTGAGACTTTTGTTTTAGGGGTTGCCATATAGAAAACTAATGGAAACAGTAATGGAAACAGATGACATAACCGATATAAACTATGAATGATAAAGAAGGATGTAAGTGGGAGAAACCTGGATGCAAAAGGAAAAAAAAGTGTTACTTACAATTTCGTTATTGGTATCAGGAAGAGAAGAGACAACCATCAAGTGTCTTGATTCGCTGACCCCAATTATGCAGGAGATACCATCAGAACTGATTCTTGTTGATACCGGCTGCAGTCAGGAATTAAAAGCAAAATTACAGGAATATACACAGCAGATTATACCATTTACCTGGTGCAATGATTTCTCGAAAGCAAGAAATGCTGGATTAGAGCGTGCAAACGGTGAATGGTTTCTTTATTTGGATGATGATGAATGGTTTGTCGAATGCGATGAACTAATCGATTTCTTCAAAAGTGGAGAGTATAAGGAATATCACCGTGCGAATTATATTCAGAGAAATTTTCAGGATACCTTGTTGACGTATTACAGTGATTCATGGGTTTCCAGAATGATCCGAATGGAAGAAGACACACATTTTGAGAGTAAAATTCATGAGTATCTGGCACCGGCACGTGGAAAGTGTAAGCATCTGAAGGCAATAGTCAATCATACGGGATACATTTTTCAAACAGATGAGGACCGCCAGCGTCATTTTGAGAGAAACAGCGTTTTGCTTCTGGATATGATTCAGGAAGAACCTCAGAGATTACGCTGGAAAGTGCAATTGGTTCAGGAGTATCGCGGAATTAAAGCATGGAACGATTTGTATTCTTTCAGCAGGAAATGTCTGGATGAAACGAAACAGATGGATTCGCTAGGGCAGAACAGAGATATTGGTACTTTTTATGTGGGAGCAGTCGAGGGACTTCTTTTTCTGGAGAAGAATAAAGAGGCAGAAAAGATTGCAAATCAGGGATTGGCAGATGAGAGAATGAGTATGTTGTGCAAAACGCATCTGCTGTTGCAGCTCGGTGTTGTATATTATCGGGAAGGTAAATTGCCGGAAGCAAAGAAAGCACTTATGCAATACCTTGACCATTACCAATATCTGATCGATCATGAGGAAGAATTGTATGTACAGCAGGGCGTATTGCTTGTGGAGGAGGCGGTGGATGTCATCTCTGTCAAGAAAGCCTACTCGATTTTAATCTGTTGTGGATTAAAGAAAAAGAATACTTCCTATCTAAAAAAATACTATCACAAACTGGAATGGGAAAAGAATGTTATCTATGTATGTGATGATCTGATACCGGTTCTTTTGGAAGCAATGAGCAGTATGCCGGTAGAAGATATCTTTGTATCAGTATGGAGAGATGGCTGGAAGAATGCAGAACTTCGAAATACCTTTATGGCATATATTAATGAACAGAAAGATACCAATCAAGATGCGTATTATCAAATGCTGGAATTGGTTTCAGTGGCAGACATCGAGGATGAATATACCTTATATGCAAATCTGCTGTTGATTCAAAAGGAGAGCAATCCTCAGAGACTGTTTGCCTGCCTGCAAAACAGAAGTATTTCAACCTTAGAACAGATGATTCCAGATGCACTGGCATGCATGGATGAACGGCAGCTTACGGTATTAGAAAAAATGTGTGAAAACGAGGAGCCTGAAAATGCCGAGCAGTTATTTCTCATCTTATTGCAGCGGGAACTTCTGATAAGAAGTGACCAGGCAATGGAATTTGAAGCACTCAGAGAAAGATTTGCAACCTTTTCAAGTCGGGCACTGGATCTGCTGACACGATACTATCAACCAGTTGTTTTTGAAACGTACTTGGAGCTTCTCCCTGCCTTTGGTCAGGCTGCCCAGCTGCTTGCAACAGCATTGCAATTGGAAGAAACCGATATGCACAAGGCATTGGAGATATACAGGGAAGTGGTGGCAGTTGATGCTGCATATGCCAATACAATCTCCTGCTATATGCGTCTGCTGGGGGACAACTTCTCACCAGAGAAGGCGCAAAATGAACTGGAAGAATTGAAAGAAAATGTCCTGCTTAAAGTATATGAAAAAGTAAAAGAGCATCAGTTTCAGGATGCAATAGCAATCCTTGTGGAGCTGAAAAAAGTCATACCGGACGATCTGAATATCGCAATGATGGCTCTTGAAATCCGACTGTCATTGTTGCAATCAAAATAGGAGACACATTCATGGCAAAAGAAAAGAAACCTGTGCTATCGATATCATTGCTGGCATCTGACCGGCCGGATACGATCCGTAGATGTCTGGATTCTCTGAAACCAATCATGGATCAGATTCCCAGTGAACTGATTCTGGTCGATACGAGTGAGAATAGCGAAATTCATGAGATTTTAACTGAATATACCGATCAGGTCATTACGTTTCACTGGTGTAATGATTTCGCCAGGGCAAGAAACACCGGGCTCAAAGCCGCAAAGGGAGAATGGTTTCTGTTTCTGGATGATGATGAATGGTTTGCAGAACCAGAACCATTAATTACATTCTTTCAAAGCGGAGAGTATAAGAATTATGGTTGTGCAAACTATCTGGTCCGGAATTTTTATGATGCAGGTTATGAGCACTATTCAGATTGCTGGGCATCGCGCATGATCCGACGATATGAGGACACGCATTTCGAAAGCCGAATCCATGAGTATCTTGTTCCTGTCCGTGGAGAATGTCAGAATATTCCAGCCAGAGCCTATCATTCTGGGTATATATATAAGACAAAACAGGAGAGAGAGGACCATTTCAAGCGGAACGCAACGCTTCTGAAGGAAATGATAAAGGATGAGCCGCAGCGTATGCGCTGGAAAGTGCAATTCGTTCAGGAATACCGTTCAGCGGCAAAATATGATAAGGTCTTTATACTCTGTGACGAGTATCTGGAAGAATGCAAGGCTGTGACAGAAGAAATGGACCTGATGGATTATGGTACCTTTTATGCCGCAAAAGCAGACTGCAAAATCCGTGTGGCAGAGTATGATGAGGCCATTCGCGCAGCAGATCAAGGAATTGGCGATGAGAGAATGAATGAATTGTGCAAAGCCTATCTGTATCTTCAGAAAGCAATCGCATATGACAGGCTTTGGAAGTGGGATGAAGCTGGGGACGCAGTGTTACATTATATGAAGTTGTTTGAGGAACTGCATAATAACTCCCGAAGGCTGCAAAGACAGCAAAGCTCATTAATTGTGGGAGATGCATTTGAAACCCAGTATCTCAAGCAGGCAAGGGAGATTTTGTCGAAGGCAGAGAAAAAGAGGAATTGTATTCTCACAATCTCTATGCTGGTATCAGGAAGAGAAGAGACAACCGAGCGTTCCCTGCAATCGCTTCTTCCTCTGTTGGAAGGTATTAACAGCGAATTGATTCTGGTGGATACCGGTTGCCCGGAAGATATGCGCAAACGGCTGGAGCTGTATACCAAAGATATTATGGATTTCGACTGGTGCAATGATTTCGCAAAGGCGCGGAATGCTGGATTAAAGAAGGCATCTGGCGAGTGGTTTATGTTTCTGGATGATGACGAATGGTTTGAGGATGTGACACCTATCCTGGAGTTCTTCCGCTCAGGGGAATATAAGAATTACCAACAGGCGTTGTACAAAGTAAGAAACTATTCCAGACTGGATGGATCGTTATATGAGGATGACTGGGTGTCCCGTTTGATAAAGAGAGAGAACGATACTCGGTTTGAGGGAAGGGTACATGAATCTCTGGTGCCGGCGGTCGGCGTGTGCAAACGGATTGACGCATTTGCACACCATTTCGGATATGCGTATGCAACAGAGGAAGAAAGAATCGCTCATCGGAAGAGAAATGTTTCCCTGCTTCTTGAACTGATAAGGGAGGAACCGGAGAATATGCGTTGGCCGCTGCATCTTCTGAAAGAATATTTAAGTGAAGAAATGTGGGATAACCTTGTAGAGCTTTCTCTACAGACACTTAAGAAGATGGAAGGCTATGATGAAGCATATGCAAATCAGATCCGGGGTTCTTTTTATACGGCAATCCTATATGCAGAGTATCAAAAGAAACAATATGATATGGTTCATGATTCCTTCGCACAGTTTATTCAGGACTCCAAACTGAATGACATTGGAAAGTGCAGTGTGTATATATACGAAATAGAAGCACTCTTTGAGCAGATAAATGAAATGGATGATATCCATAAGTTGGACGAGCTGGTGAAATACTGTCAACGGTACATTTCTTGTTACAAACAGCAGGAAAATGCACACCTGGATGAGCAGAGCCAATCCGTTCAGGACAGTCTTGTCCTGGTCAATCATTCTGTAAACCGGGACTGCTACAGCAGAGTCCGCAATATGTGGCTTCTCGCACAGCGCCAGATGCAAAGTAAAGAGCCAGAATTTGAAATACTTGCATCGGAGGCACAGGAAGATCTTCAGCAATGGCTGCAGGGAAGAGGAGAGTTCCTGTCATTTGACAAAACCTACTGGGCGCTTGCGAAAACAAATATTCTGCCATTGGAAGATATCCTTTTGGCACTTCCATTGTCACAGTGGATGGCGCTCACATATGTGCTCTGGAACAAAGGAAAAATCTCCGATTGGGAGGAGATCTGTTCGTATTTGCAGGGAATCAGTACAAAAGATGATATTCGATATAGCTATTTTTTCATGAACGACTATAATTATATCTTAGAGCAGGATGTTGAAGTAACCAGTGCGAAACAGATGGAAAGTCTTATCACAGAATTTTGTGCATGGAATAAAAAGTACGCAAAGGAAGTGTATACGGATCTGGCATTTGAAGGGCAGATGGATATGCTTCCGGACAGCTGCAGGGCTGCAATCTATCTGGAGCAGGCAATTCATTGCAGGCGGGATGAATGGAACAAAAAACTGGAATTACTGGGATTTGCGGTGAAAGCACAGCCAAAGCTGGCCGCTTCCATTAAGTCCTATGCAAATCTTCTTGGAGAAGAAAAGGTGCAGCAGGAAGAGACTGCAAAACGGGCAGATCAGGAGCTTCATCAGATGGCGGGTGAAGTATTGAAACAAGTGGATATTCTGATGCAGAACGGAATGTATACAGATGCCCTTGCGATTGTCCGTCAGATCCGGCAGATGCTCCCGGAGGAGGAAGAAATCCAATCTCTGGAAGAAGAATTAGAAAAGGCAGGAAAATAACAGAATGAGTAGAGAAGTTCGTAAGCAGTTATTACAGGCAATTGAATTATTGGAAAAGGGAACCTGTCAGATCAGAGAACTGGTAACAGATTGTCATGTGGAAGAATGTATCGGGCTGCTTACGGACTGCCAGGACCTGGCAATTGCAATTGGAACCAGGATTGAAAAGATTCGCGGAGAAGGAACTGCTACGGTCAGAGAACTGGAAAATTATTGTGAGGAACTCTACCATGTAGGGGAAGATGTCCAGAGAGAGGAAGCCTTGAAAGAAGAAAGTTCCCGTTCCCTGGAAGAAAGTATGCAGAACGTGAAAGCGGTATTCGAAGAGGAATTTCCGGACAAGCTTGAGGTGGTCTTTCTTCCGTACAAGGCGAGTATGTGGGATTCTCTGGAGAGCGTGTGGATGGCCGCAAGGGATGATGAGAACTGCGAAGCATATGTGATTCCCATTCCGTATTATGACAAGAATCCGGATGGTACATTTCGGGATTTTCATTACGAAGGGGATTTGTATCCAGACTATGTGCCGGTTACTGATTATAAGAACTATGATTTTGAATCGCACAGACCGGATGCGATATTTATCCACAATCCATATGATGAAGCAAATGCCGTTACTTCCGTGGTGCCTTTCTTTTATTCGGAAAATGTGAAAAAGTATACAGGCTGTCTTGTGTACATTCCATATTACGCCACGACGGGAGGTATGTCTGAGGGACAGTCTTTATGTCGGGCGTATCTGAATGTGGACTATATTGTGATTCAGCATGAAAGTTATCGGGAATTTTTTGATGCACGAATACCAGATGAAAAATTTTTAGCAATGGGTTCACCGAAATTTGATCGAATAATACATATGTGTCAGAATCCGCCAGAGGTGCCAGATGAATGGAAGAAAATGATGCAGGGGAAAAAGGTATATTTTTATAATACAAGTATTGGTGGAATGTTGGAAAATACAGAGGTTTTTCTGAAAAAGATGACCTATGTTTTCAAGCAATTTCAAAATAGGAACGATGCATGCTTGTTATGGCGTCCCCATCCATTATTGGAATCTACATTTGCATCTATGCGGACTGAGTACCAGGCACAGTATGAGGCTGTCAAGCAGAAGTTTTTAGATGAAAAAATAGGAATTTATGATGATACGCCAAATATTGAAACCAGTATTGTGTTATCAGATGCATATATAGGGGATGATGGAACTTCGGTTACTTCTTTGTTTGGAGTAGTGGGAAAACCGATGTTTATTCTAAATAATGCAATTCATGATTTCCCGCAGGAAAACGATTGGAAAGGTGTTATGTATTATACACCGAGGTCAGATTATAAGGATCAATATATCGTGACCTATGGTAACCAGCTTTTTTATTCACCTCGTAATGATTGTAAATATGAATTTTATTGTAATTTACCGAAATACTCAAATCCGGGGTATTATCAGCGTGCATTTGAAAAAAATGAGAAAATATATGTGTTTCCACGGGACGCGGAGAATATCTTGATCGTGCAGCAGCACAAGGTTGTTCGAGCAATCGAGTTTCCACATAAGACAGAACGAGGGGCAGCCTTTCATGATGTCCTGATTGATGGTGATTATGTATTCCTTCTTCCAGGAAAATATCCTTCGTTGATTCGATTTGATCTACGAACAGAAGAATATAACATGATTGATGGCATAAGTTCTTTCCACAGCGGTTATGTTAATGGAACATGGGAAGTATCAGGTGCATGCATTAATAACGGCGTATTGTATCTGATGAGTTTTGATGGAAAAAATCTATTAAAAATTGATGTTTCTACCATGAAATTCGAGGTAGAAGACACCGGACTTTCACAGCATTACGTTGCGATGTTCCCAGAAAAAGAGGGAATGGAAAGGTATTGGCTGCTTCCTTATGAGGGAACTGTTGTGACTTGTCTGGATCTGTCGATTGGGGAAGCAAAGGAATACGATCTTAAAGTAGAAGGACTTAAGGCGTTTTATCCAGGTAGGAATGTAGAGTGTGCAGAACACTTTTTTTCATCAATTGCAGAATATGATGGATGGGTATATTTTGCTCCGGCATATGGAAACAAGTTTGTGATGCTGAACACTGGTAATGGAGAGGTAAAAGAGTGGAAATCTCCATTTACGTTTGAAAATAAAAGAAGTGGATATTATTATCTGCTTGGAGACCATGGCTGGTTTATAGGCGATAGTTCGAATCCGAAGCATTGGAGATATTTTAATACTCATGAGAGGAAAACCTATGATGTGGATTTTCTTTCTGATAAAGTAAAAGAATGTGAGATTCTATTTGATGAACAAGATGTAAGAACACATGTCAGAGGATATGGAGCTAATTCACAGTGGATGCGCTATTGCTGCAACGAGGATGCATTTCATACACTGCAGGATTTCCTGGATGGAAGTCTTTGTGGTAAACCATTTAGTAAAAAGGAACAGTTACAGGAATTTGCGAACATCAATGCCAGTGTTGACGGAGATTGCGGTATGAAAGTATATCAGTTTGTAAAGAGACACATAGGGGAAAAAGGATGAAGAAGGTAATTACATATGGAACATTTGATTTGTTTCATCAGGGACATTACAATCTATTAAAGCATGCCAAAGAGCTTGGAGATTATCTGATCGTTGGAGTGACGACAGAGCATTTTGACGAGGCTCGTGGCAAGGTGAATGTTATCGATCCAATTGTGGAGCGTATTGAGAATGTCCGTAGAACCGGGTTCGCAGATGAAATCATTGTCGAGGATCATGAGGGACAGAAAATAGAGGATATTCAGAAGTATCATGCGGATATTTTTACGGTAGGATCAGATTGGACGGGAACCTTCGATTATCTAAAACAATTTTGTGATGTCGTATATCTGGAGAGGACACCTGACATTTCATCAACGATGCTGAGAAAGAACCAATTTCGTATTGTGAATGTCGGCGTTGTCGGAACCGGACGCATTGCACCCCGATTTATTTCAGAAGCTAAATATGTCAGTGGTATCAATATTGTATGTACGTATAATCCGGAACTGGAAAGTGCGCAGGCTTTCCGAAATCGGCATGACATACCGAATTACAGTGATTCCTACGAAGATTTTTTGGAACAGGTGGATGCAGTTTATGTGGCATCTCCGAATGAGACACATTATGAATATACGAAGCGGGCTTTGGAAGCGGGAAAACATGTATTGTGTGAAAAACCGGTTGGATTCACAAAGGCAGACTCTGAAGGATTATATGGATTCGCAAAACAGCAGGGTCTTGTGTTGATGGAGGCTGTTAAGACGGCATATTGTCCGGGATTTCAGCAGCTGATTAATGTGGCACAGAATGGAAAAATCGGAGAAATCCGTGATGTTGAGGCGTGTTTTACCAGACTGGCCAACCTGGAATCCAGAGAGAGAACGGATGCACGATATGGAGGAAGTTTTCTGGAGTTTGGTAGTTATACGCTTCTTCCGATTATCAAGCTATTGGGAAGTGATTATAAGGATTTGCAATTTCAAACTTTGTATGGGGAGGATGGAGTCGATTTGTACACGAAAGTGGAATTGACTTATTCCAATGCGATGGCGACAGCAAAGAAT
The DNA here is from genome assembly GCA_945915475.1 of uncultured Clostridium sp. Taxonomy (GTDB): domain Bacteria; phylum Bacillota; class Clostridia; order Lachnospirales; family Lachnospiraceae; genus CAG-590. The sequence continues at coordinate 13,552 of CAMEFI010000026.1, forward strand.
GGAGTTGCAGTCAAATCAGAGGGACAGCTTGTAATTGCAGGAACAAAGGGATATATATTGGCTCCATCTCCATGGTGGCTGACAAAACGATTTGAGATTCATTATGAAGATCCTAATCAGATAGAGGTATATGAGCCGGTATTTCAGGGAGATGGTTTCCGATATGAAATCAGTGAGTTCGCGTGCAAAATCAATGGGATGGAACGAAATGGATATAAGTTGACGGCTGAGGAAGCAATCGCTATGGCAGAGATTACAGAGGCCTATATGAACAGGAAAAGGCTGGATAATAAACAAGAAAGCTGAAAAAGAGAAAAGGTCAATGATTTATGATAAGACTGGGAATGATAGGAACAGGAAGAATTACGCACCGTTTTGTAGAGGCTGTAGAGAAAGTGAAAGAATTACAGCTGGTGTGTGTATATAATCCACATGAGAAAAGAGCAGAGCATTATGTGCAGTCGGTCTGGAAAGAATGCGGGGGGGAGCAACCGGTTGCAACTGATTCATGGGAGCAATTGATGGAACTGACCGATGCAATTTATATTGCATCTCCACATGAGACACATTATGGGTATATGAAGAAGGCACTTTTGGAGAATAAACATGTGCTGTGTGAAAAACCTATGTCTTTGCAGGCTGAGGAAGTAGAGGAAGTTTATGATCTGGCGGAAAGACAGGGCTGCATTTTATTGGAAGCGGTTAAGACAGCCTATTGTCCGGGATTTCTTGCCATGATGAAAATGGCGCATAGTGGAGCAATTGGTGACATATGTGATGTGGAAGCTTGTTTTACCAGATTGACACCAACAAATTTGCGGGAATATACCGATGCAGCATATGGTGGAAGTCTCACAGAGCTTGGAAGTTACACGCTTCTTCCGATTATGAAGCTTATGGGAACGAAATATCAGGATGTGAATTTTCAGTCCGTATATACACCAAATGGAGTAGATAAGTTTACAAAGATGAGTCTGACTTATTCCAAAGGTACAGCTCTTGCAAAAGTGGGAATTGGTGTGAAATCAGAGGGTGAGTTGATTATTTCGGGAACCAGGGGATACATTTATTGCGAGGCACCATGGTGGCTGACAAAGAGCTTTGAAGTCCGCTATGAAGATCCAAATAGACGTGACAGGTACGAATTTGAATACGAAGGTAGTGGACTTCAGTATGAACTGGAATATTTTGTCCGCAAGATTCTGGGACAGGAAGTTGATGTCTATGCAGGGGTGACGCGTGATGAGGGCGTGATGGCTTCGGTCATCATCCAAAAATATTTAGAGATAAATCAGACTCGAAGAAATGTAGACTATTCAGAAATTCAGAAACAGGTAAAGATATGGGCCCACAGGGGATGCAGTATGGCATATCCGGAAAATACACTCCCTGCGTTTGAGGCTGCGGCAAAAGTGCCAGGGATTATAGGGGTTGAATTAGATGTTCAGCTTACCAGAGATGGAGAAATTGTTGTATTTCATGATGAGAATGTCTCAAGAGTAACGGATGGAAATCTCAGAGTAGTGGACTATTCTTTTCAGGAATTAAGGCAGCTCCGCTTTAAGAATGATGATACACAAACCGTAATACCAACGCTGCAGGAAGTTCTGGAATTATTAAAACCATATTGCAGGCAGCAGGGGCTTTTGATTAATATTGAGTTCAAAACAAGCATGATTCATTACGCCAATATTGAAAAAATGACGATTCAGCTTGTAAAAGAATTAGAAATGCAAAAGTATATCATTTACTCGTCTTTTTGGGCTGAATCCATAAAAGCAGTAAAGAAATATGATCCGTGTGCGCATACAGGAATGCTGGCGTCAAGCCTTTCCGATTGTATCAAATGGGCGCGTTTTGCAAATGCAGATGCTCTCCATCCATGGATAGGAGGGTTTGATTGCAGTATACCAGATGAGATGCGCCAATTCCCGGTTCGTGCATGGAATGTAGAGGAGCCATTTTATCGGGATGGACGAGTGCTCAAGGAGACAAAGCTGACAAAATATGCAATGTATGGAGTGACGGATATATTTACCAATGTCCCAGAGCAATATTAAGAGACTAAAGATAGGTGAGGAAAATGCTGTTAGGTGTACAATATCATGATTTCCTAAATCCACAAAGCATTATCAAAGGTGGGTTTCAGTATATGGAAATTCCGTATTCGGTCAATATCAAGAAAGGTTTGTTGCAATATAAACAAGAAGCGGCTGATTATGAACTGAAAGTGTCTGGATTGGTTTGTGAATTGCAGGACTTGACAGAAGACAAATTAATTGAGTTGATCGAAGCCTGCAGGGGCTGTCAAGGGCACTATATTGTGTTATCGACGATGAATTGCGAAGCGGGAGTATTGGAGAAGATTATTGCAAATTGTGCAATGAAGCTTGCGGATTATAAGGTGCCGATTTTTATTGAAAATGGATGCAGGGGAAATGATATATCTGGATATTTTTATAATGCATATTCAGATGTTTCTGATCTGATCTCGATCATAGATTACTGCAAATCATTTTGTAAAGAACTTACGATGGGGATTTGTTATAATATTGGATATGCCAATTTATTAGAAAAAAACATCAGCAGTCAGTTGCGCCAATGTGGAGAATATCTGTGTATGGTCCATGGTAATGATAACGATGGCCGGAGAAACGATAAGCAAATGCCATATACGTTCACAAAAGGACGTGGAGATTTAACAACGGACTGGTATCATATTATAAGAGAATTGATCCATTTACAATTTCACGGTTGGTTTGTTTTTGATACGGCAGGATTATTTGGGCGGTGTCCGGAAAGGCTGCATACATACTTTATCCGACTTTTACATGCGATAGCTGTTGAGTGGGAAAAGCAATATACATTTGCAGAGCGTGTGTTAGCTATTCCCGGAAAGAAATTGATACTGTTTGGTGCGGGACAGATGTTAAAGGACTATATGCGGGTGTTTGGAGAAAAATATCCACCATATTTTGCAGTGGATAATGGACCGGACAGATGGAATACGGAACAAATGGGGGTATCAATTAAAAATCCTCAGGAAATTCTAAGTGTGCCGGAAGACGAAAGAAATGTCGTGATCTGTTGTATGTATTATGATGCAGTTGGGGCACAGTTGCGCAAAATGGGTGTAGCCTACGAAGAGTTTCATGATAGATACTTTGTATAGAAGAGGAATAGGCTTATGATAAAGGTTGGCGTACAAACAAAAGGAATATTGCCGGAAATGGATTTACAAAAAGGAGTAGAATTAATAGCTGCAGCTGGATTTGAGAAAGTTGATTTTAATTTGGACGCTTTTTTGAAAAATTCGGATGTGTATGCCGGAAAGATCAATACCTTCTTTGATGAAGATTTGGCGCATTTGTTAGAATATTTCCGTGAGTACAAAGAAATGTTTCAAAGATATGGAGTAGAACCATCACAGATGCATGCACCCTACCCAATTTTTGTGCCGGACAAACCAGAAGTGACGGAGTATATGCAGCAAGTTGTCATCCCCAAGAGTATTGCGATTGCAGACAGCCTGGAAATACCATGGGTAGTTTTCCATCCATTCAAATTGCAGTATACGTTAGGAATTGAAGCCGAACGAGAAATGAATCTGGAATACTTTAAGTCGCTTATTCCGATGCTTAAGAGGTATCAAGTGGGTGCATGCGTGGAAAATTTGTATGAGAGCATAGGAGGAAGAATTACAGAGGGTACATGTGCAGACCCAAAGGAAGCAATCTATTATGTAGATATATTAAATAAGACAGCGGGGGAAGAAATTTTTGGGTGTTGCCTTGATATTGGGCATATGGAACTGGTTCATAGAGAACCGGCAGAATATATTCGACAGATAGGAAGCAGACTCAAAATTCTGCATATGCATGAGAATGATGCAATAGGAGATTTGCACCAGATGCCATATACATTTGGAACAAAGCATGGGGATGGTGTTGAGTGGGATGAATTTTGTAATGCGTTGCATGAAATAGAGTTTGACGGAACATTAAGTTTTGAAACTTTTCCTTGCATGAATAGTTTCCCAAGAGGAATCCGAAAAGAAGTGTTGAGGACGATAAGGATGATTGGAGATAGTTTATCAAAGGTGTTAAATAAAGCTGAATAGTGACCGATATATACAATATATAGAAAATAGGATTTATCGAGAGTACGAATGGAGTCGCTTGAAAGCTATATCGGATATATCGTGGAAAACGATTGATGGATGAGCCCTGCGGTTGTGCAGGGCTTTTGATGTATTAAGCACATTTTGAGAGACTATGTGATAGGAAATAGATTAAAGGAGCGTTTATGAATTCAGCAATCATTCTTGCAGCAGGTGTAGGACAACGAATGAGAAATGGGGGATTACCCAAACAATTTCTTAAATTAATGGGAAAACCAATCGTTGTATATACAATAGAAAAATTTGAAGAATGTAACGATGTAGACCAAATTGTAGTTGTATGTCATAGTGGATATGTTGATTATATGACGGATCTGGTTAAATTGTACAATTTGAAAAAGGTAGTGAAAATCATTGTAGGTGGTCATGATAGACAAAGTAGCGTGAAAAAAGGTCTTGATACAATTGCTGAAAAATCATATAAAAAAGATGATATCGTGGTTATACATGATGGAGTCCGACCGTTAGTGGATGTTTCAACGATCAGTGAAAATATAAGAGTTGCCATACAATATGGTTGTGCGGTTACGGTTCATCCAGTGACGGAATCCGTAGTCATCACCGATGCTGATAGTGCGGGAATCGAAAACTTTAAGAAAAGAGTAGACACATATTCTATGACAGCACCTCAGTCTTTTCGATTTGGTGAATTATATAAGGTGTATAGTGAAAAAGTACATTATGAAGATAGAGATATACCATTATTAGATGCAGCAATGGTGTATGCGGATGCTGGAAATGAAGTGCATCTTGTAAAAGAACAGGGAATAAATATAAAGATAACAACACCAGAGGATTTTTATTACTTAAAAGCAATTCTTGAGTTGGAAGAAAATAAGTACATTTTTGGATTATAGGAGAAATTTGTTAGATGGTTGAAAGCAGAGATATAGACATCATATTGAATAACCCAATAGATTGGGAAATCTTTAGAGATAAAACAGTGCTTGTTACGGGGGCAACCGGTAGACTGGGAATGTATATAGTCGAGACAATTAGCAAAGCAAATATTGATTGGAATCTGAATATCACAATAATTATTTTAGCAAGGAACCTTGACAAAATTAAGAAAGTTTTTGGAGATTCATTACAGCTTCCGTATATCCATACATTAGTTCAGGATATTACAGAAGCGATAACTTGGGAGGGGGATGTGGATTATATATTCCATACTGCAGGGTTAGCTAGTCCAAGGGATTTTACCCTATCTCCAGTGGATACCTTATGGGGACATGTGCAGGGAACCAGAAATGTATTGGAACTTGCGAGAACCAATAAATGTAAAAAAGTTTTATATGTATCAACGGTAGAAATATATGGAGAGTGGACAGCGGAGACGGGGATAAAAGAAACCGACATGGGTCCTCAGAAGTGTGATAATGCCAGAGCATGTTATCCGGAAGCAAAGCGTGTATGTGAAACAATGCTTGCAGCATATGAGGAACAATACGGGATTCACTATGTGGGTGTGAGGCTATGTCATACATTTGGCCCGGGAATTGTGCTGGATGATGGAAGAGCGTTCTCAGAGTTTATAAGAAATGTAATAGAGGGAAAAGATATTATTCTTCAGACAGATGGAAGTGCAATGAGAACATACACATATGTTGCGGATGCAATCGCTGCAATGTTGATTGCATTTACTAAGGGGCGAGACAGCTATTACAATATTGCTAATTTAGATAATTTGATTAGTATAAGAGATTTGGCAGAGTTGATAGCCGGATTGGATACAACTGGAAAAACTCATGTAAGGTATGCTGTCAACAGTGAACAAAAATTAAAGTATCTTCCCTTTAAACTCGGAATTATGAATGTGGACAGAATCACAGAATTGGGTTGGAAACCTCAGGTTGGTGTAGAGGAAGCATTTAAGTATACATTGGAGTCATTTCAGCAGAATATGTAATGGAAAAGTGCTGAAATGTGGAGAAAGAATATGTCCAAAGAATCATTATATATATTCAAAAGAATTATGAAAGCCAGGGTGCAGAGTATCCTATTTTATTTCTTTCGAATTATCCCGATTAATACAAGAAAAATAGTATTTTGTTGTATAGAAGGAACAACAGGATATAGTTGTAATCCCAAATATATAGCGGAAGAATGTATACGAAGGAATCAAATTGGCAAAACAGAGTTTAATCTCGTGTGGTTAGTCAATGACACAACGAAGGAGTTTCCGCATGAGATTAAAGTTGTCAAAAACACATTGTGGAATAGAGCATATCAATTAACTACAGCTCATATTTGGATTGATAATAGCAGAAAACAGTTAGAAGTGCGAAAAAGAAAAAAACAGATATATATTCAGACTTGGCATGCAAAGTTAGGATTCAAGCCTACAGGACTTGACAGGGGAGCTTCATTTTCGCGAATCGCGTATATGGTTAGTAAGCATGATTCTGATATGGTAGATTATTGGTTGTCGAATTCAGACTGGTACGATAAGACGCTTAAGACAGGCTCTTTGTATGAAGGAAAAACCTTAAGAACTGGTTCGCCACGATGTGACATTTTAACGAATAGTTCGAAAGTGGACAGGCAACGGGTTCGCGAGAGATTTCATTTGCCTTATAATGCAAAGGTCCTTATGTATGCACCGACTTTTAGAGGCGGAAGTCAGGGGACAAATCGGAAAATTGAAGCAGGCAGCCATATGCCGGATTTTAATCAGTTAATAGACAATATGGAAGGAAAATTTGGAGGTAAGTGGTATATATTTCTTAGATTGCATCCTCAATTGACTGCCAGGCATATTAACAGTAATGTCACGAATGAATGTCTTATAGACGTAAGTAAGGAAGAGGACATGTATGAAATTCTTGCAGGTTGTGATGCATTTATGACTGATTATTCAAGTGCCGCTTTTGATGCAATGATAATGAGGATACCGGTTTTGTTATATGCAGATGATTATGCGGAATATGAGGGAGAGCGTGGACAGCTATTATGGGATTTGAGGGATGAAAAGTTCCCATTTTCTCTTTCTGAGAGTAATCGTATGTTAGAAGAAAATATTAGAAGATTTGATAAGGTAGTTTATAACGCCAAAATAGAACAACTCTGTAGGAATACCAACATGTTAGAAAGTGGAAAAGCGGCAGAGAATGTAGTTGAATTTATATGTAGTTGTGCAGATTGCCAGGGATAAGGATCGAATTTGATTGGAGGATAAGGGATTAAAATGAATGAAAGACTGATATTTCCATATAAAACGAAAAATGAGCAACAACAATATTATGAAGCATTGCATCTAGTATATTCCCGATTAGAAGATGAAACTTCTAAGGAAATTTTTCAGAGTAGATTATTAATGAGTCTGACTGGCAATATTGGTGAGATAAGAAAACTGGTTTTGAAAACAGAAGCTGGTAGATCTTTAAAGACGCTTTTACAAAAACAAAATAAGATATATTTGTACGGAGCAGGGATCCGGGGACAAAGGATTGTTCAAATGTTTCCTGAAATGAACTGGGAAGGTTATATTGATCGTAAAAAAGACGGAACTTGTAACAATATAAAAATTATTAAGTTAGAAAATTTGAAACCGGATGAAGAGGCAATCATTTTAATAACAAATTTTGAAGAGTACAATGAAATAAGAGCGGATTTAATAGCACATGGAATTCCGCAGGCTCTCATATATATATTGAATGATTTTGAGGTGAAAGCACATCAGAATCAGTATTTTGAGAAGCGTTGTATCGACCATTTTTCGGACAAACATGGAGCGTTTTTAGATGCCGGAAGTTTTGATGGAGCAGATTGTGTGAAATTCATCAACAGTAGTCTGTATCATAATAATGCATTGTATGCATTTGAGCCGGATGAAAAAAATTATATTATGTGCAAAAAGAAATTAGAAGAGTTATCCAATGTGGAAGTGTTCAATGTTGGATTAGCGGCAAGTGCTCAAAAGGCATATTTTTTGGCTGATAAGGGGGTGTGTTCTCGAATTACAGATGAAGGTGATGATGTTATTAATATTGACACGATTGATTCTGTTATCGGGGAAAACAGCATTGGATATATTAAAATGGATATTGAAGGAAACGAACTGGAAGCAATACGAGGTGCAGAAAAGCATATTAGAAGAGATCAGCCGAATTTGATGATTAGTGTTTATCATAAAATAGATGACATCATAGAAATACCAAGGCTATTGTTAGAATATAATCCTGATTACAAATTTTTATTAGGGCATTATTCGGTGTGTAATGCGGATACAGTGCTTTATGCGTTTTAATTTGAAAGGACAAAATGCAAATATTAGGTTTATGGCCTTAGTGATGAATTGTGGGGAAAGAGGTATATGGATACAAAAAAAGGAATTACTGTTTTTACACCAGTTTTTAATCGGGCATATTGCATAAAGAATGCTTATGATTCTTTGTTAGAGCAGTCATATCAAGATTTTGAGTGGATTATTGTGGACGATGGTTCGACAGACAATCTTCAAAAACTGGTCAATGAATGGATTTCAGCGCGACAAATAGACATAAAATATGTAAAGGTTCCGAATGGAGGTAAAATGCGGGCGCAGAATCTTGCGGTAAAGATGGCATCAAAGCCCGCGTTTTTCGTATTGGATAGTGATGACAACTTAAAACAGAATGCGTTGGAATTGGTTTGGAATTGGTTTGAAGAAATACAATATGATACAGGATTTGCAGGAGTATCAGGATTAAGAGATTGCACAACGGTTAGGACAGATTTAGATTATGAATATGTGGATATAACAAATTGTCAAAGAAGACGATTTGGGCTGGCGATGGACACAGCTGAATGTTATAAGACGGATATTTTAAGGAAGTATCCGGCTCCGGAGCATGAGGGAGAGAATTATATTTCACCGGCTATTGTTACTAATGCAATTGGTTTAGATGGATATTTAGTGAGATGGTACAATCAGAAAATTTATAATTTTGAGTTTATGGAAGATGGATTAACAAAAAGTGGAGATACAAAATTCTACAAGAATTATAGAGGATGGGCAGACACCATTCAATTAAATTCGAAGTGCAAAGCAGATGAAGATTATAGAGATTTTGCATATTATAGATATGCAAAATTTGAACAGGAGAATTTGTCATTGAATGAAATGGCAAATTATTTAGGCACAAGTATAGAAACTCTGGAAAGAATTGTAAAAAAGAAACCATATGTAATAGAAAAAATAAATTCATTTTTTGAACAGAGAAATATAAAAAAAATTGCAATATATGGATTGGGTCAGGAAGCGAAGCGATTTATCAGATTTACAGAGGATTACAAGTTTGAAATCACTTGTGGAATTGACAGAGTAAAAAAGAATTTGGGGATACCATGTTTTTCTCCAATGGAAGATTGGGGAATGGTGGATGCGGTATTGATTACAAATAAGTATTTTATAGATGAAATCAGAGAAAATATTCTGACAAAATCAAATATAGCAGTGTATTCCTTGCAACAAGATATTTTGCCGATGCCTTGGAACTATTATTTTTGTGATTTGTAAAATATGATAAAACAGACCGACTAAGGAGCTAATTGTAGTCATATCGAAGGTTATTGGGAGAAAAGAATGATAAATAAGATATATACAATAGAACAATTAAAACGAAAGATAGAAATATCTGATTTAGCCATTTGGGCAAATGATTGGATTGGAGAACTATTAAAGCAATATGTATACTGTGAGCTGAATATGCAGATTCAGATACATGCTGTAGATGAATACTATTTTGCAAAGCACATTTTGCTTGTTGGGCATGAAATGGAAATGGACAAAATTGCTAGGAATGTTTGTAATCAGCCGGGGGTAGAGAGCATAACCGTATTTTCAGACGAACTGAAAGATGCTTTGGATGAATTCATGATGACAAAATATCCTATTCCATATGAGGGCAAAATTCTATTTTCGCGCAAAGAAGAAATGGATTTGACAAAAACGGAGGAATTTAAGAAAAAGATAGGGGAATTACTTGAAAATGAAAGTTTTCCTATTTTTGAAAGCATAGAAATAGAGACGATTAATCGGTGTAATGGTACATGTTCGTTTTGCCCGATTAATAGGAATGATGATGTTCGAGTATTAGAAAAAATGAGTAGTAAATTATTTTATTCGATCATTGATCAGTTAGCGGCAATTCAATATCGCGGAAGAATAGCATTGTTTTCGAATAATGAACCATTCATTGATGATAGGATATGCGAATTTGCACGTTACACTGCTGAAAAGCTGCCAAATGCCTGTAAAATTATTTTTACAAATGGAACATTGGTAAAAGAAGCTACATTTCGTCAAATTATCAAATATGTGGATGTTTTCAATTTTGATATCTATTATGATAATTCAATCAATGAAGAATTGCCAAATGAGGTAAGAAAAATTTTGAATGAGTGCAAAAGTAATGAAGAAATTAAGAGGAAGGTAATGATTCAAACGATAAATAGATCTGCTATACGAAATAATAGAGGGGGACAGTCAAAGAATCGGAATAGGATATATAAGGTGAAAGCCCCATGTATGCTTCCGTTTATCCAGATGATAGTCAGACCGAGTGGCAAAACATCGTTGTGCTGTAATGATGCACTTGGAAAATATACATTAGCAGACCTAAACAAAGAAAACTTGGTTGAAGCATGGAATAATCAGAACTATATGCTTATCAGACAAAGCATAGAGGATACCAGGCAAAATGTTGAAATGTGCAGACTGTGTGATAATTTCGCAAGTACTAATACATTGGGGAATGATTTTTTTACAGATAAACAGATACAAGATGCCTGGAAACGGATTGAAAAAATAGTAGGTGGGATGAAATAGAGAGAATTGAGCAGACTGGTGGAAGATAATATGGATTTAGTTATTTTTGGAACTGGGATTAATGCACAGAGGGCAATACATTTTCTGGAAAAAAGATATAATATATTGTGGTGTGTGGATAACAATGAGAGCAAAACAGGGAAATATATTGATAAATATATTATAAAATCAGTACAATCACTAAAAAATTATAAGGGATATATTGTAATCTGTGCTGTAAATTATACGTATGAGATAGTTAAGCAGCTGGAAGAATTGGGAATAGACAGATTACATATGTTATCGTTAGTGTGTACCTATGCGGATGGAGCGTATAATTTTGATGTATATCCGATTGAGAAAACAAATTATTATATCTGTGACCAAGTGCTCCAACAATACGATTTACTCAAAAGAACTGAAAAAAACAATACCAGGAAGGTGCTAATTTTTGCTAAGTTCTATTCTGTATATACAAAACAACTGGTAGACAATCTTCATGCCAGATATCCCGATATGGAATTAAGCATTTTAACTTCCGCGAGCGAAACAAAGGATATGATAGATAATCAAAGTATTGCTCATATATACTATTTTGAGACGATGCAGGATTTGTATAATATTCTTTGTAAACTTCCACAATACGATGTGGCGCAGCTGCTTTGGATAGAGGAGATATGGGTATACTTTACGGAAGAAATCCGCGCAAAGTTTAATCGGTTGAATTTGTGTGTCGGTGGAAGTGATTTTTATAGAGCGTCAAGAGACGATTTAATGCATAAGAAAAAGCTGATTGATGTAGCGGATAATATTAGTGCGGAAACGACACAGACGATCGAAGATTTTGCAGGCTTTTACGGTATTGATATTGCAAAAATGAAACTGATTCCGTTTGGATTAGAGGTCATTAATCATATAGATGGCATCGATGTTTCCCAAAATAGAATTAGAGAAAGATTTGGAATTCCATCAGGAAAAGTAATTGTAACCTGTGGACATAATGCAATACAGGCACATCAGCATTTGAAGCTTATTGAATGCTTAAAGAATGTTTCCAAAGAAATTATGGATAAGGTAGTATTTGTTTTTCCTATGACATATCCATCTGGCAGAGATGAATACATAAATCAGGTCAGGCAGAAATTGCAGGAATATAGTCTGCCATATAGAATACTCACCGATTTCATGGATTTTGATTCAATGGCACAATATGCGTTAATCTCAGATGTGATGATTCATGTGCAGACAACAGATCAGCTCAGTTCTTCCATGTTGGAGGAGATGTATACGGGAAGCGTTATAATTGCAGGAGAATGGTTGCCATACAAGATGCTCCATGATAGCAATATATATTTCCTTGATGCGAAATCAATTGAAGATGCAGTAAACAAGGCGGAAATGGTTGTAGCACACCTTGATGACTATCGGGCAAGATGTGCTGGTAATAAAGAAATTATATGGAAAAATCATTCATGGGATTCTTTGATATCAAGATGGCATGAGTTGATGGAATAGATAAGCAGGAGAAATTAGTACATGGAGAATTATTGGGATGAATTTGAGTATAGCAAATTAAAATTAATCATGCATAAGGAAAAAGTTGATTCCATATTGAACATGAAAAAGGGAATCATTGGAATGGATGAATTATTTCCAATTAGTGTTGAGATGCATTTGACAGATTGCTGTAATCTGAGATGCGAATGGTGCACAGACAAAGAATTGAGGAAGAACGGTGCAACTATGCATTATGAGGATGTTACATCTTTGCTGCTTGAAATGAAAAACCACAAAACAGGTGTAACTATAGAAGGGGGAGGAGAACCAACACTGCATCCGAGATTTTGTGATATTGCTCGATTTGGAAAAGAAAATGATGTTGACCTTGGTCTTATAACGAATGGAACTAACGATATCAGTAACTGTATATCAGCATTTAAGTGGGTAAGAATATCACTTGATTCAAGCAACGCTAAAGAATATATTGGCGAAAAGGGTGTCGATAAATTTGACCTCGTATTAGACAATATAAAAAAATTGTGTGAAAAACGAAATCCGAAAGAAACATTTGTCGGTGTTGGATATGTATTGACGAAACGAAATCAGAAAAGCTTATTAGAAGTTATTGATATATTAGATGCATTAGGAGTTGATTATATATATTTAAGACCTGTTGAGGAAGCACCGGATATTAAACCTTCTATGGAGAGCTTATTAGATTTAAGAAAACTATTAGCTGAGTTTACGAAAGATAAAAGAATACGGTACATGCTTACAATTGCAGACCGGGTAGTGGATGAAAATGCAGGACTGCCTTGTTTTGCGCATACACTGACTTCAATTATACACGCGAATGGTGACGTTGCTTTATGTGAAAAAAGAAGACAGGATCCGATTATATTAGGAAATATTTGTAATGCTTCATTTGAAGAAATTTGGAAGTCTGATTACCATAAGGAAATCAGCAGGAAACTATTAGATCCATGTTCACAGAAGGGGTGTGCCACTTGCAGAATAACTGGATTTAACATGATTTTAGAGCAGCTTAGCAAAGTTCATACGGACAAATTCATATAGGGGGGATAGAAAATGGTTTTACCTTTTGAAAAAGAATACAGGGAGAAATACTATAAGAAATTAGATGAGATATTTGATTCTAACTTTTGGTCAGATGGAAAAGTGACCAGGGAATTTGAAGAAAAGTTTGGTGAATATACAGGACTCAGTGCTTGTGCAGTAACGAGCGGTGGTGCCGGCTTATTATCAATATTGGATTATGTGGATGTAAAGGGCGCAGAGGTTATTGTTCCGGCAAATACATTTTGGGCAACTGCACAAGCTGCTAAGAAGGCCGGAGCTAAAGTTGTATATGCGGATTGTAATAAAGAAGATCTTTGCATGAGTTACGAAGACATGGTTGGAAAAGTAACAGAAAGGACGAAGGCTATCATTGTAGTACATATAGGTGGACATATTGCCTTCGATATTGAGAAAATTGCCAGCTTCTGCAAAGAAAAAAATATTGCGTTAATTGAAGATTGTGCACATGCGCACGGAGCGGTTTGGAACGGAAAGGCTGCAGGTAGTTATGGTATAGCAGGAAGCTATAGTTTTTACGCGACAAAAACCATGCCATTAGGTGAGGGCGGAATGGTCGTAAGTTCCAACAAAGAAATCATTGATTGGATTAAAAAGTACAGAAACTATGGTAAGGAAGTCATTAATGGCAATGTTGTAACTTATCCGTTAAAAGAAGGATTCAATTTTAGAATAAGCGAATTCACAGCAGCATTAGGATTGGTACAGCTGGAGCATCTTCCGAAAATATTAGAATGGAAGAGAGCACTTGCTAAAAAATATGATCAGATTTTTGAAAAACATGTGGTATTACCGGAGGGGATGGAATCGGGATACTATAAATATATTGTTTTTGATGAAAAGCTAAAAGAGGAAACCGGAAAGGTGTTTAACGATACTGATTTTGGAAATGAAATAGAAGGAATTCAGGTAGATTTGCCAAACAGCTACTGGGTTGCAAAGCATCACAAATGTGCACCAATCTACTATGGCTGGGATAAAGCTGAATGGTCGGTTGAAGAGATTAAAAAATATTTGTTAGGATGAAATAAAAGTAGAGGAATAGAATGAATAAACCGCGTATAAGCATTGTTGTCCCTGTATACAATGTTGAAGAATATCTAGAAGAGTGCATAGAGAGTATTATAAAGCAGAGTTATCCAAACATTCAGATCATTTTGGTTGATGATGGATCTACGGATTCATCAGGGCTCATATGTGATAAGTATGCTCAAAATGACAGCCGGATAGAAGTGATTCATCAGAATAATGCTGGATTAGTTGAAGCAAGAAAAGCTGGATTAAAAAGGACCATTGGCGAATATGTTGGTTTTGTTGACGGCGATGATTACATTGATGAGAATATGTATGAGAGACTACTTGAATATGCGTTGCAAGAAAATGTTGATATCGTACATACAGGGTATTGGTATGAAACTGGAAATCAATCATATGCAAAGATAAATTATGACGCTCAGGTTTTATGTTCTGAAAAGGACCGAATTAGGCTGGTAGAAGCCATATTAAATATGGTGACAAATATAGAACCAAGCATCTGGTCAAAGTTGTTCAAGAGAGAAGTAGTAATCGATTCATACAAAAATGTAAAATCCAGTTGTTCATATGGAGAAGATCTGGTTTGTTTTATTGCCTCAATTATTAAATCAGAAAAAATATATCTTGCTAATAAAGCCTATTATCATTATAGAATAAGAAACACGTCTTTGTCACATGGCATGGGAATCGGTGGGATCGATAAAGAAGTGATTCTTCGAGATAATATGAAAGAAGTTTTGATAAAGAATAATTTATACGAAAGATATAAGGATAATTTGGATTATTATTTTGGAAGAAATATTGTCAAGCAAATGAAAAATATGTGTTTCAATGCATTTGCATATGAGACGTATTATTTTGGCAAACCACAATTGCTGCAAGATAAGAGAATAGTCTTATATGGAGCAGGTGCTGTTGGGAAAGATTATTATTCACAGTTTTGCAGATATACACATTGTCATGTTGTTGCGTGGGTTGATAAGAATTATAATAAAAAGGACTTTGCCTATATTGATGTTATCGCACCAGAACAGCTTCAAACCCTTGCGTATGATTATGTAGTGATGGCTGTATCAGATTATAATGTCGCAGTCCACATTGCAGAGTACTTAAGGACAATAGGGGTATCAAAAGAAAAGATTGTTTGGGAAAGACCTTGTCTGTACCAATAGAGGAGAATAAGTATGAATAGAATTGAGTATTATAACACGGTATATGACAAATTCTGGCAGAGACAGACACACAGATACGGATGTACCGGGTATGAAGAAATTATAATTAATAATATTGTCTCTCGCAATGCAAAAAAAGTGTTTTCATGTGGAATAGGGACAGGCTGGCCGATTGAGAGTGAACTTCACAAAAAGGGAATCATAGTTGATGGTTGTGATGTGGCAGAGAAATCTGTAAAATTAGCGCAAAAAAATCTGAGCAATCCAGCTGGAATATATACAGGGATAATTCAGGATTGTAAAAGCAGAAAAGAATATGATGTTGTTTATTGTATGAGGGCAAGCTGGCTTATTCCGCAATTTAAAGATGTAATTACTAAAATGATGGATATGTGTAAAGAAAACGGAACTATCATATTTGATATCATGCCAATTGGGAAATATGATAATTTCAAGGAAATAGTCAAACAGATTTTTTTGAAATGGGTTGGGGTTGAAAAATCGGATGTTCCTGAATTCTGTTACTATTCTGCATGCAAAATGGCAAGATTATTGCGTGCTAACGATTTCAAAGTTAAGGTAATCAAAGAAGAAGATATTTTCCATCAAAAAAATAGATTCAATTCCCATAAGCTGATATTGATTGCAGATAAGAAAGGAGAAAAAGCATGATTTGGATTATGATATTCGGTATCTTAATCTCCTTCATAGGTGGATTATATTGTGGTGGAAGAATTGTTGCAAAAGATATTAACGTAAGATTAAAACAACTATCGAAGTTAAGGCAGATGAATAGCATATATGAGGATTGGATAAAGTATGAAAACACGGGGAATTCTTTAATTAATTACTTTAAGCATAATGGTTACAATTCTATTGTGATTTATGGTGGGACTGCAATTGCAGAGTGCCTGGTCGGCAGGTTACAGGACGATATTAATATTCTCGCTATTATGGATAGGGATGATTCACTTGATTTTGGTGTAATACCGACACTGAAACCCGGTGCAGCACCTGCGGGAGCAGAGTGTATTGTCGTGACAACAATTGGACAATTTCAAAATATAAAAAAAGATTTAGAAAAAAGTAATAATATACCGATGATATATATTGAGGATATACTGAAATATTGAAAAGAGACCAGCTATATGAGAAAAAAACTTTTAACAATATCCATAGCAGCATATAATGTTCAAAAATATTTGGAAAAGACATTACAATCCTTAGTATGTGAAGCTGATGTAATGGAACAGCTAGAAGTATTGATTGTGGATGATGGATCTGTTGATCAAACAAGTATTGTAGCACAGAAATATGTAGATTTGTATCCGGATACATATGTGTTGATAAAAAAAGAAAATGGTGGACATGGTTCCACATTGAATGTTGCTGCAAGTGTTGCGCATGGCAGATATTTTCGTATGCTGGATGGGGATGATTGGTTCGATACAGAGGCTTTGGTAAAATATATACGTGATCTCAGTTTGATCGATGCAGATTGTATCGTAACACCATATTGCCATGTTTATGAAGACCATATGGTATCTATAGATGTGCATAACTGGATCAATCATAGAAAATATAATTTGCCGGAAGTTATGGATATCGTTCAAAAGGATGGACAAATGACGGAAATCCAGGCGCATGAATTGACAGTCAGGACGGATATATTACAGCAGAATGGCATGGAACTGTTAGAAAAATGTATGTACACAGACAAAGAATATGTGTTGTTTGCAATTTTATATGCTCGTACATTTATTAAATTGCCCTATTCTATATATCAATATCGCTTGGGAGATGCAGGACAATCGGTTGGTAGTGAAGGAAGAAGAAAGCATCTGTGGGATGCAAAAAGGGTCGGCTTTGCTATGCTGCATGAGTTACAGAATCGTGAAGAATATATTATCGGTGGTAAACATAAAAATTATTTGTATAATTATGTCCTTTATTCACTCCTTTTTTTCTGTGACAGCCTGATTTACTCTGATGAGATCAAAAATGCGGAGAACATCTTGTCAACGCTTATTACGGAATTAGGAAAGTATGATCAGAAGTTTGCAAAGACATTAGAACAAACGGCTATATATAATTGGTGGAAAACATTTTTTGCATTAGTGGAAGATTATGAATTTGTTATTTTTGGAGCTGGACAATATGGTGAGTGTGTCATAGAATATTTGAAATATTGTCATAAGCAGCCCGTAGCAGTTTTAGATAATAATCAGCAGCTTTGGGCTGCGACAAGGTATGGAAATGTAATTCATTCACCAGAGATATTGTTGTCCCAGCATAGCAATGCGAAGGTAATAATTGCAATTAAAAATCAGCCTGAAACAATAGAAAAACAGCTTATCGCAATGGGGGTATCCTCAGATAGAATTCTTACTTTTAGAAGGCAATAAATTATGAGAGAAAAAAATATAGAGAATTTCTTGAAATTAGGACTGATTAATTGGCTCCCTATGAAATCGGGCTCTATGGTATTAGTGGTTGGCGGCTGCGCAGAATTTGTGCAGGATTTCCAACGACGCGGGCTAAAAGCATCCGGTATCAATAATGTACATGAGTTAGTCGATATCCAAACGCAATATGATTACATTTTGATTTGTGATGGGGATAGTTTTTTGGTGGAAACGGATAAAAGGCATATCGATATCAAACGGATGTTGAAACCAGCGGGACATCTTTTTTTGGCGTGCACAAATAGACTTTCACTGAGAAATTTTGTTGGAGATGCTGATCCTTATACAACTGGGACATTTGATGGAATTGAAAATTATTGCAATTACAGTTCACTGGAACTGCAGAATTTTTCTGCAAGAAGTTATGCTCGAAATGAAATAGAAGATCATATAAAGGAATGGGGATTTACCGGAAAGCAGTATAGAGGATATTCGATTTTTCCTGGATTGGAAATGCCGCAGTTGATTTTTGCGTGGGATTATCTTCCAAAGGAGGATTTGGAAACCAGGTATACTCCATTGTATAATAATGCAACAAGAATCTTTCTCAACGAATCCAAAATTGTAAATAGTCTTGTAAAAAATGGAATGTTTCATGCTATGGCAAATGCATATCTGCTGGATTGCTCGGTTAATGAGAACTTTTATGAATTTAATCAGGTCACTACATCCATGGAACGTGGCGAAGAGCATGCTATGGCTACAATATTACAAAAGAACGGAAAGGTGATTAAAAAGGCGTTATATCCAAGAGGAAATTCTACGATCAAAAATTTGGTGGCAAACATGCTGGAATTAAAGCAGAGAGGCATTGCTACGGTCGGGTTGGAACAAATGGAAATAGGGAACTGTGATGAAACTATGTTATTGGCGTGCCAAATGGACTACATAGATGCTCCTTTAGCAATAAAGTATTTGCAAAATTTGTTGTATGAAAATAAAGAAAAATTTCGACAAGCTGTGTGCAAATTCCTTGATACAATCATGGATTCTGGTGATGTCAAGGAAGGGGAAAAGACAGAATTGGGACCTATTTATAGGCGGGTTTATTTTGATCTGGTTCCCATTAATTGTTTTGTAATTGATGGAGAGTTTGTTTTCTTTGACCAGGAATATGTAATTGAAGATTATCCTATCAATGCCATATTAATGAGAGTGTTAAACTTTTTGTATATTGGCAATAGAAGTGCTGATCAAATATTGCCAATGTCTTATTTTACAAAAAAGTATCATTTGGACAATAAGCAGCAGATATATGGCAGTATGTCTGCTGCCTATTTGGATGATTTGAAACATACTACTGAATTGATAGGCTTTCATAGTAAGCATAAGGCTGACTTGGCAGCATTAAATGCTAACCGCCAAAAAATCCAATACGATATGGCAACATATATCTCTTTGTTTCTCAATTATTTGCAAGGTATTCAAGGGAAAAAGGTATTCCTATTTGGAAGCGGTTTATGGGCTCAGAAATTTGTGGCAGAGTATGGAGATAGAGTGAATATTAGCGGAATGCTGGATAATAATTCTGCAAAATGTGGAACGGTTGTTGCCGGCATTACTGTAATGGAGCCTTGCGTATTGCAAGAACTTGAATCAGATACTTACAAGGTCATTATTTGTGTTAAGCAATATCCGGAAATTGTTAGGCAGTTGAATGAAATGAAGGTTAGCAACTATGGCATTTATGATCCTTACGTTGATGTTCATGATATAATAGGAGATCGACAATCTCTGGTAATAGAAGACCCACAATTCATTGCGGAACAAGGGGCTAAAAGTGATAAGGTAAAACAGTATCATATCGGATTTGTTGCAGGAGTATTTGATTTGTTTCATGTTGGACATCTTAACCTACTTCGGCGGGCAAAGGAACAATGTGAAATCCTAATTGTAGGAGTTGTCTCCGACGAGCAGGCATGTAGTAATAAAAAGCATAGCCCATACGTTTCAGAGCAGGAAAGGCTGGAAATTGTTAAGGCGTGTAGATTTGTAGATACAGCTTTTATAATGCCAAGAGTTGCGGCAGGAGCAAGAGATATATACAAAAAATATCATTTTGATGTCATGTTTTCTGGGGATGACTATAAGGATGATGCATATTGGCTTGGAGAAAGGGAATGGCTACGTTCACATGGATCGGATATCGTTTTTTTTCCATATACGCAGAGTACCAGTTCCACAAAGCTTAAGGCGGCTATAGAGCAAAATAAGGCTTGATTGTATACAAAAATATGGTTTGAATAGAGAAAGTTTGAGGGATAACAATATGAAAAAGTGTTTGTTATGGGGAACAAATTATTATTATTGAAATGAGTTAATCCTTCCCAAACAAATCTCGTGTATACACTTTATCCAATACGTCATCTAAATTAGAGTCATAGCGGTTTGCAATAATGCTATGGCTCATTTTTTTGAATTCATCTAGATTATTTACAATTCTGCTTCCGAAAAATGTGCTGCCATCTTCAAGAGTGGGTTCGTAGATGATAACAGTAGCACCTTTGGCTTTGATTCTTTTCATAACGCCTTGAATACTGCTTTGGCGAAAGTTATCAGAATTACTTTTCATGGTAAGACGGTAGACACCAATGATGCAGGCTTTTTCTTTATCAGCAGAATATTCCCCATTATGATAGTAATCGTAATAACCGGCAAGGCGTAAAACCTGATCAGCGATAAAGTCTTTGCGGGTTCGGTTGCTTTCCACGATGGCAGACATCATATTTTGTGGGACATCATTATAGTTGGCGAGAAGCTGCTTTGTATCTTTTGGAAGACAATAGCCGCCGTAGCCAAAGGACGGATTGTTGTAATGGGTTCCAATGCGTGGATCAAGACAAACTCCGTTTATAATATCTCGTGTGTTTAAGCCTTTGATTTCAGCATAAGTGTCTAATTCGTTGAAGTATGATACACGGAGAGCCAAGTAGGTATTAGAGAACAGTTTTACAGCTTCAGCTTCGGTAGAACCCATAAAAAGCGTTTCGATATTTTCCTTCAGGGCACCATCCTGTAACAATGCAGCGAAAGTGTGTGCTGCTTCAACCAGATGAGAATCATTTGGATCGGTGGACACAATGATACGGCTTGGATAAAGATTGTCGTATAGTGCTTTTGATTCGCGAAGAAACTCAGGGCTGAAGAGGATATTGGAACTATGATATTTTTCACGAATGGATGCAGTATAACCGACTGGGACAGTAGATTTTATTACGATAATTGCATCTGGATTTACTTTCAAAACCAGTTCGATAGCTGCTTCCACTGCAGAGGTATCGAAATAATTTTTCTGGCTGTCATAATTAGTCGGGGTAGCAATTATAACATAATCAGCGGTCTTGTATGCCGATTCTCCATCCAGTGACGCAGTCAGATCTAATTCTTTTGTAGAAAGATATTTTTCAATATATTCGTCCTGTATAGGAGAATGTCGTTGGTTGAGCATAGCAACTTTTTCTGGGAGAATATCTACAGCGGTCACCTGATTGTGCTGAGCCAATAAGACTGCAATTGATAAACCGACATAGCCGGTCCCAGCGACAGCAATTTTCATTGGAGTTGTTATTTGTCTTTTCATTCGTCTTCACATTTCCTAATCTCTTAAAAGTAAGGCTCTGTATTCCGTTCTCCATTGTAATTGGTAAATAAAGGAGATATTGAGAATACCGATTTGTTACCCCAATTATAGCATATGCAATAAATTAAGCAATTAGATATTAATAACAGCAGTCTAAGTCCGTCTGCATGCAATCAGCAAATGAAAACAAAGAAAAAATAAATTGCAAAAAGTTATAAAGAGTTATAAAAACGTGCGAAAGTTATAAAGGAGAGCGTGCATGACAAACCCATTTTCTTTATCGTTTGGGAAAGAACCGTTAAGTTTCATAGAGCGTGGTAGGCAGAGCCGGGAGATTACTGATAGTTTTTCGGAGGAAAATCCGTCTTGCCAGGTATATATGATTACCGGTGTACGAGGATCTGGTAAAACGGTTATGCTTACGGATATTGCCAAGCATTTTCGCAAAGAAAAGGATTGGATTGTGGCGGATTTAAGTCCGGAAAGGGATTTGCTACAGATGCAAGATCAGAAGGTGAGTTCGATTCGTGCAAAAGCA
This sequence comes from uncultured Clostridium sp., assembly GCA_945915475.1. Classification (GTDB taxonomy): domain Bacteria; phylum Bacillota; class Clostridia; order Lachnospirales; family Lachnospiraceae; genus CAG-590. Next base: position 35,910 of record CAMEFI010000026.1, read on the forward strand.
GAAAAGAATTCGAGCAGTTTTGGGGTATATAGAGACCGGCTGATTAAAAAAGGTATTATTGTGTTTATTTCAGGATCAACTCCGGTTTGAATTTCAGATAATCTCCCGATACAAGTTGGTATTCGATTCCATTTACATATCCCTTAAAGCTGTCATCGTAGCGCGCCTTGCCGTGGCAGTGGGAGTAGATGACTTTGGATGCGCCGTATTCTTCGGCGATTCCGGTGAAGCAGCTTTCCTGCTCGCCGATGCTGGTCGGGGGATAATGCAGGAACATAATGTATTTGGTGAAGCCGGCAGACTTTGCCTGTTCAAAGGAGATGCGCAGGCGCTCTAATTCGCGGTCGCGGATCTTTTCGAAATGCTCGTAGGAATCTTTATTTTCGAAAGCATATCCTTTTGTTCCGACCAACGCATAATCTTCGTATACATAGAAGTTGTTCTGCAGAAATTCTAATCTGCCTGCAAACTGTTGGTTGAGTTTCTCTGTCTTCTTGGCATCCCAGAACATGTCATGGTTGCCGCGGAGCAGGATTTTTCGGCCCGGAAGATTTTCGATGAATTCCAGATCCGGCTTGCATTCCTCGAGATTGCGGCCCCAGGAGTGATCTCCGGTGATGACAACGGTGTCTGTTGCTTTCACTTTCTTATTCCAATATTTCCCGATCTTCTTTTCATGATTTTTCCACACGGGATCAAATACTTCCATGGGTTTATCCACAAGAAAGCTCAGGTGGAAATCTCCGATTGCGTATAATGACATAGTATTTTACCTCATTAAACGTTTGCCGGAAGTTTATATCCGGCCTCAATCATTGCTTTTTCAAAGTGTTCAATCGACATTTCTGCTTTTTGTGCACCGCGTGAAATTGGATAATCGCCATCCTGTACGGATGAGAATATTTCATTAAGCCGCCCTTGAGATAATCCTTCTTCACGTCCTTGCCGGATCAAATCCGATGGTAATGTTAAAACTTTTCCACCCATAATATCATCCATTCCTTTCCGAGCTTCGTTTTCCTTGGGAATGACATGGTCTGCAATCTCTTTGATGAGACATATCATATCTGTGTAAAGCTCTGACTTCTTTTCTTTTTCACAGGTATCTGTGAGTCGCTCATTTATCTTTCGATAGTCATCAAGAAGCTGGTTCAACCTCTTTTTGTTTGTTTTGTTGCTTTTTAAAAAATGTTCATATCTTAGGATATGATAGGGTAGCAGAATGAGAAGTTTTTTCTCGAACATGTCATTAACGGTATAGTGTTGTGCGTGAATGATCGGTATTCGGTAATGCACCTGTTGTCCATCCGAGAAACGGACGATTGCTTCATGGTATTGCGGGAGAGAGCGGTGATTGCGGACGTACAATACGCATGACTGCGGAAATTCAATCTCCCAGATCTCGCCTGAATCGGATGCATGTTCCAAGGCGATTGAGATATCGTACTCAAACATCCGGATTACCATCTCGGAATCCTTTTGCGACTGGCATTCCAGGTGATAAATATGCCTGCCGATGCGGATGATCGAGTCGGTGATGATCTTGCCATACTTCTCGTAGTGCTCATTGCGTAGCTGCTCAAAATCCTCGTCCTCACTGTAATTTGTGTGGAACACTTCGTTGATCAGTGGGATGAGCAGTTGTGGCAGCTTCTGCGCGAAGGTTCGGAATACATCGTCGAACACTGTGCTGTGTGCCGCGCTTTCCTCCAGCGCTGGATTGACCGGCGTGGAAGCCTTCTCATTGGTTTGTTTCATTCCGTTTCTTCCTTTCTTAAATTATATCATAACAGGGCTGTTTTACAACAAAAAACAGTCTGCCAGAATTTCAGCGTCAGAATTTCAGAATTCCAATTTCAAAAAATTCCAAAACAAGTATTCTATATTTAATTTGTAAACTTGGGTATTGTGCACATGAATATATGCACCATATGATTACCGGGGTAAGAGGAACTGGTAAAATTGTTATGCTTACGCATATTGTCAAACATTTTTGCAAGGAAAAGGATTGGATTGTAGTGGATTTTTTGTATACTTACGAGTATACTACTTATAAGTATATAAATTTACATTTGGAGGCTATACGATGATTGGACGCAAGGAAGAATTAGAGCAACTCGAAAATATGTATTGCAGTAAGCAATTTGAATTTCTGATTATGTATGGACGCAGACGTGTCGGAAAGACTACAATTTTACAGGAATTTTCTTTAAAACATAGCTCAAATACGCTCTTTTTTTCTGCTCAGGAAAAAAATGATGCCTTAAATCTTGAGGATTTTTCGAAGCTTGTCCAAATACATTATAACGGACAATTTATATCTGATTTTCCATCTTGGGAGAATGCGCTTGATTATCTGACAAACAAATCAGGTACACAAAAGACGATAGTGATTATTGACGAATTTCCATTTTTGGCGGAGGCGAACCCTGCAATCAAAAGCATTTTGCAACATTTGATCGATCATCAATGGTCTGAGCGCAATTTTATGTTGATTCTCTGCGGATCCAGTGTGAGTTTTATGGTCAATGAAGTGATGGGCTATAAAAGTCCGTTGTACGGACGCATGACAGCATCGATGGAAGTGTTGCCGTTTGACTATTTGGATGCTGCACAATTTTTTCCAAATTTTAGCATAGAGCAACAACTGCTTGCTTTTGGAATTCTTGGTGGGATACCGCGATATTTGAACGCTTTTTCCGATGAAAAAAGCATTAAGGAAAATATACAGGATGCAATATTACGCAATGGTGCGTTCTTGTATGACGAACCGATTATGTTGTTGAAAATGGAACTACGAGAGCCGAATGTCTATAACAGTATTCTTCAGGCGATTGCCCGAGGCTATAATAAAGTTTCGGAGATCGCAGATTGTACGCATGAAGAACGGTCGAAGTGCAGTAAATATCTTATTACGCTACAGTCGATTCGCCTTGTGGAAAAAAGGACACCGTGTGGGGAGAGTGAATCGAGCAAGAAAACAATCTACACTTTGACGGATCATTTTTACCGGTTTTGGTATCAATTTGTATTTGCAAATAAAAGCTACTATGAGATGCTGGGAACAGGCGAAGCTGCGGATGAAATTATGACGGATTTGTCAACCTATATGGGACAGGCGTTTGAGGATATCTGTGTGCAGTTTTTAAAAAGAAAGGCGAAAGCAAAGGAGTTGCCGTTCGTTCCTGCCGAAATGGGAAAATGGTGGGGGAACAACCCGGCGATTCGCGCGCAGGATGATGTTGATATACTGGCATACAATCGTAAGCGGACGGAGGCATTGTTTTGCGAATGCAAATTTACCAATCGTCCGATGCCGATGGAAGAGTATGAGGATCTCGTCATTGCGACCAAAGCATTTCCGGAAGCAATTCGTAAGCATTTGATCTTTATCAGTAAAAGCGGATATGCGGAATCGGTCCAACGACGTGCGGCAGAAGAAGGGGCGGTTTTATATACAATCGATGATTTGTTCCGCATATAACTCGGCTTCAAATTCCCGGAATTGTATATTGAAAAAACGCACTTCATAGCTTATGATATATGAGAACATGCGGCTGCATACAAGCAGCCAGGAGTAAAAGCTGCCACAGGCAGCGAAAGGAGTACATTATGAAAAACAAATTTGGTATCAAAGAAGTTGTTGCAACCGGTATTGGTACAGCGCTGTTTATCGTGCTGACAAACGTACAGATTCCTCTTGGATTTATTCCAAACACATCTTTACAGCCGAGAGCTGCTCTGCTTGCATTCTTCGCAGCAGTGTTTGGCCCGGTGGTTGGCGGAATCATGGGACTTGCAGGACATGCGATCGGAGACGCACTTTTCTACGGTAGTGTATGGTGGAGCTGGGTATTCCCGGATGCGGTATTCGGCATTGCAATCGGTCTTTTTGCAAAGCAGTTTGCAGTAAAAGAAGGCGGATTTACCAAGAAGCAGATTGTGAAGTTTAATGTGGTTCAGGTGATTGGAAACCTGATTGCATGGGTAGTTGTAGCGCCTGTATTGGATATTCTGATTTACGCAGAGCCTGTAAAAAAAGTATTTGCCCAGGGTGCAGCAGCTTTTGTAGCAAATATTATTGCAGTTGGCGTATTAGGAACGATTTTGACAGCAGCATATTCTAAGATTGGAGCGAAATCATCCAGTCTTTCAAAGGAAGATTAAGATTTTATGGAACCAATTATCGAATTTAAGGATTATTCTTTTAAATATCGATCACAGGTAGAACCGACTCTTCTGGATATCAATCTATCGATCTATCCGGGAGAGAAGGTTTTGATTGTGGGACCATCCGGTTCGGGCAAGTCGACGCTTGCCCATTGTATTAACGGGCTGGTTCCATTTTCATTTACCGGTGAGAGCACGGGAAGCTTGAAAATCGAAGGACAGGAGCCAAAGGAGCTTGGACTTTTTGGTCTGTCCAAGTTAGTCGGAACTGTCCTGCAGGATACGGATGGTCAGTTTATCGGACTTACGGTGGCAGAGGATGTCGCTTTTTCTATGGAAAACGATTGTATTGCGCAGGATGAGATGTTTGAGCGTGTGGATCGTGTCGCAAAGACGGTGGATATCACGGATTTGCTGGATCATGCGCCGAATGCATTGTCGGGAGGGCAGAAGCAGCGCGTTTCGATGGCGGGCGTCATTGTCGATGATGTAGATATCTTGTTGTTTGATGAGCCATTGGCAAATCTAGATCCGGCGACCGGTAAGCGTGCGATTGACCTGATCGATCGTATTCATAAGAAGAATAATACGACCATTCTGATCATTGAGCATCGTCTTGAGGATGCGCTATACCGCGATGTGGACCGGATTGTTGTAGTGGGAGATGGAAGGATCGTTGCCGATGTCCGGCCGGACGAGCTTTTGACGGGATCGGTGTTGAAGGAGCAGGGGATCCGTGAGCCTCTTTACATTACTGCATTAAAATATGCCGGATGCCGGATCGATAAAGCGGATCTGCCGCAGCATATTGAATCCATGAATCTCTTGCCATACAAAGAGAAGGTACGGAACTGGTATGACAAGGTTCAGTTAACAAAGAAAACACCGAACAGGGAGCCGGCTTTAGAGATCCGTGACTTGAGTTTCTCCTATACACCGGGGCAGCCTGTTCTTTCACATATAGATTTCTCTATTTTCAGGGGAGAAATGGTGGCGCTTGTCGGCAAGAACGGCGCCGGAAAATCGACACTTGCGAGCCTGATCTGTGGCTTTATGCAGCCGGATCAAGGCGAAATTTATTTAAATGGGGATAATCTGGCGGGATATTCCATCAAGGAGCGCGGAGAGAAGATCGGTCTTGTGATGCAGAGCCCGAATCAGATGATCTCTAAGCCGATGATTTATGACGAAGTCGCATTGGGGCTTCGTGTGCGCGAGGTTGCAGAGGAGACAATTAAGGAGCGTGTGTTTGAAACCTTAAAGATCTGCGGGCTCTATCCGTTCCGGAACTGGCCGGTATCGGCGCTCAGTTTCGGGCAGAAAAAGCGTGTGACGATTGCATCCATCCTTGTGATGAATCCAGAAGTGTTAATTCTGGATGAACCGACCGCCGGACAGGATTTCCGACATTATACGGAAATCATGGAGTTCCTGCGCAGGATTCATGAAAAACTGGGCATTACCATTATCATGATTACCCATGATATGCATCTGATGCTGGAATATACGGATCGTGCAATTGTGATCGCGGACGGCAAAATGCTTGCGGATGACACACCGGCGCATATTCTGACAAACGAGGAGATTTCCGACCGCGCTTATCTGAAGAAGACTTCACTTTATGATCTGGCGGTGAAATGCGATATTGCGGAGCCGACGGCCTTCGTGGAGCGTTTTATCCAGTATGAGAGGGAGGTGGGAAGAGATGTCTAGATTATTGACCTATGATCCGAAAGACACCTGGATCCATCGCCTGAGCGGTCTGACCAAACTTGTATTTTTCCTGATGTGGTCGATCGTCAGTATGATTACTTATGATACGAGAGTCCTTCTCTTTATGCTGGTAAGCAGCCTGATCATTTTCCGGGTATCGAAGATCGAGTGGAAGCAGATTTCGACAGTGTTTAAGTTTATCTTGTTTTTCCTGTGTCTGAATCTGCTTGCAATCTTTCTCTTCTCACCGTATGAAGGTGTGAAAATTTACGGAGCACAGCACGATTTGTTACATATTGCCGGGAATTATACGATTACGACAGAGCAGCTTTTTTACGAATTTAATATTATGATTAAGTACTTTACCGTTATTCCTGCGGTTCTGATGTTTATTCTGACGACGAATCCGAGTGAGTTTGCGGCATCTATGAACAAGATCGGCGTCAGCTATAAGATTAGTTATTCCATCGCGATTGCACTCCGCTACATTCCGGACGTGCAGGCGGATTTTACAAAGATTAAGCATGCGCAAGAGGCACGCGGAATCGAGATGAGCTCCAAGTCCGGACTTATGGACCGGATCAAAAGCATGTCGGCGATTCTGTTTCCACTTATTTTTACCAGCATGGACCGCATCGATGTGATCAGTAACGCGATGGAGCTTCGCGGCTTCGGCAAAAACAGAAAGAGAACCTGGTATTCCGGTAAGAAACTTACAGGCAAGGATATTACGGTAATCGTTGCCGTGCTGATATTCGCTGTCGTGAGTCTGTTGATTACGTTTTCGGACGGCAGCCGATTCTACAATCCGTTCGTGTAGTTATTTCGGATGACAGAGACATATTGCTTCTCAAAAATATAAAAGGTGTAAAGTTTTGATAATTCAACAAAGACTTTACACCTTAGATGTTGTTATATGGTTACACGTGCATATTCCGCAAGAACTGCGCATCCGTTCCGGAGGAACGGAGCGCCATTCCG
>CAMEFI010000027.1 GCA_945915475.1 uncultured Clostridium sp.
CATACATTTTCCCTTGTCAACAACTTTTTTAAACTTTTTCGACAAATTTTCAGACGGGTAAAAAACCAGAAAAAGCATCCCGAAAACATTTCAAAAAATGTCAGAAATGACAAAACTTAAAGAAACAGAACTCTTGTCAGATCCCCAATAATATCAACGAATACATTATTATCGTATAACATTTTCAAGACAGACACTTCAGAAATCTCCTCTATTAACATGTGACTCCATTCCATGGTACTTGTAACTGACAAAACCAGAAAAAAAAGCCATATCAAAGTCAACCCCTTAACGGCTCCTAATACTGCCCCGCCACATTTATCAATCGAGCGAAGAATCGGCAACTTTGATAGTCCTTTTGTTGCTCCTCCAAGGAAAAAGAAAAAAATTCTACAGAACAGCACCAGGACCAAAAAAACCACTGCATTCACTATAACCAGTGCAATCGACTTTGCTATATAATCATATACACCGGTTGCCTGTAAGATATCATACATCTCCGTGTTATTATTATTTAATATATTATCCTTCATCGTCTCTGGCAAAGGCAATTCTTCAATCAATGCAATTTGCACACCCTTTGACGTCTCTTCTGCCATCTCAGAGAACTGCAGCTTGTCTGAAACATATCCTGCAAGATTCTCATTTACTTTTGTATTCCGTTCTATGTAGCCACTTACATGCGGCGCAACATATATGGCTATCATTATACTTGCTATAAGCCCTGCAACGGATACCAGTACACGAAATAACCCCTGACAGCAACCTGCTATAACACAAATTAAAAAAACAATTCCAATTACTATACTTACTGTATTCATTTTGTTTCCTTTTCACTTACGTGTTTCAATCTTACAACTTCCGATCCGCTGTCATATAGCACAATATACCGATTACTATATCCTGTGGGAATCATATCTACAACATTTTTAGAAAATGTATAATTAAATTTCAGTTTTCCCTTCACCGTGTATATTTCACATTGCGTCCCGCCTGTAAGCACTATTTCATCTTGAAGCATACGAATGCTTTCATATCGGAAATCTATCTTCTGTGTCATTATCTTTCTACCACTTGTATTATAAAGGTCCAAAACATATGGTGCTTTTTCTTCCCCATTCTTCACTTCTTCATCATTTGAAAGCACTACCCCAACATATTTTTCATTGTAAATTACGCTTTGAATCTCTTTTTTTAGGGAAATAACTGCCTTTTCACTCGGTTTTTCACGCATGGAATAAAGAATTAACTGATTATCTCCAAATGCACAGATTGTATTATTATCCAAAAATTCCACCTTGGGTATAATGGTGTCATCAAACTGATAACCACCCATCAGTCTATCTGCATTTTCGTTCACACCTACCGGTCCAAAATTATATGCTGCCAATCCATTCTTCACATCTACGCCATCTAAATACAAATAGGTAGAAAATAATTTCGTGCCATCGTTTGACAGATCCATATCCATTGGATATCCGCTTTTGTCAATCGTTGTCTGTATTTCCGAAATCGGATCCCCATTTTTATCATAAATGTTAATATAATTTTCTTTTTCTCCCTCGAGAATAACAGCAAATTCTCCCTGTGAGGCTACTGCTATATCACAAATTTTGTATGGCATTGTGGTACTGCTCACTTTTCCTTCATCGTTAAAAATATATACATCATTTCCATTCAGATCTGCAATCGCCACATATTTATCCGAAACATCCGCTGTTGGCATCTTCATTGCAAACGTCTCATTCCACACTGCTTTTCCCTTGGCATCCACATAAGTTGCTCCGTCCTTACTATATTTAAGAAGTGAATCCTGATATGGAATATAATCCAACATGGATGCATTTTTAACACTTGTCTCTTCCACGACCTCAAATCCATTATAACCTGTACCAGCAATGAAAAAATAAGTTGCAATTACAATTACGAAAAGTAAAAGTAGAAAAATCCCTTTCGGAATATTGGCAAGCATTCTCTTAGATAACTCTCTTGGCATTTCATTCTCGTCATCCACATCTTCCTCTTCGTTATTCCCCTCCGGCATCTCTACTACATTGTCCGGCGCTTCATCCTCACTTTTGTAAACTGTGAAACGCTGCATAATTGAATTCATTTTATTGGTCTTTTGCTTCTTTTTCATGTTCCATACCTTTTCCTATATTACACAGAATGTATCTAATCTAATATAGTATACTATATTTTTTAAAAAGGTACTAGCATTTTATTTTTGTATCGTTGGAATCACAATTTTATCCCCTTCATGTAAATCATCTGCCTCCCCCAATCCATTGGCCTCCATAAGTTCCGCAACATATCCAACTGAATTATACATTTTGAAACTGATGGATGACAAAGTGTCTCCATTTTGTACCGTATAATATTGTGGCAGATTCGCCGCTACTGACTTTGCTTTTCCTTCCGAAGCAGACACCGTCTTATCCGGCTCTTCCCTTTTCTCATTCTCAATCCGTGTCATTTTTTCACTGATTGCTTTGTCTTGCTCCTGTTGCCCCAAAAGGGTTACTCCATTTTCCTCAAGAGAAAGCTCAACCTTCTCTAACATCTGGTAATTGCTAAACACTGCCACCCCTAATGCCAACACTGCAATTGTAAGACACGCACAGATTGCCTGCAGTCGTCGATTGATACGTTCTATTTTTGCATTTCTTGCACGCTCTTCCATTATTTTTTTGTAATTTCTTAAAACTGCTTCATCTTTTTGTTCTACCGCATCTTCTCTTGTCGTTTCCACATCTCCCTTGGATTCGATCATGAAATTCTGCATAGCTTCGTTGCGTGCATAATAAATATAATATCCGCTCTGACGTCGCAGTCCATCCTCATCCATCAAATAAAATGCATCTTCTCCTTCTAATGCATCCATTATATATAATACTTTATCAGGCCCGGCAAAATTATCCATATGCAGACGCACAATCATATCATTTACTTCTGTAGAAAATCCCATTCTCGAGAGAAACCATCCTACTACTTCTAAATCAGGAAAATAGGTCTTTACCTCCTGATAAATATAACTCCATGTCTCTCCGTCAAATGTTGTCTCTTCCAGATCAAGTTCTAAATTCTGCGCCGCCAATGCCCCACTAATATAGATCACATCCGCTTGTCCGTTCCGCTGTACTTCCCCTACTAAGATTGCGCCTCTGGCAAATGTCGAATTGGGATTTGCCAACTGTTTTAAATAGGTCATCACATAATCTTCCATGTAAATCCGCCTTTTCCCGGAAGGCATTCCAATCTGGCGGATGTTCTTCGGCAATGTAATTCCTGCAAAAATGTTATCTTCTGTGCTCTCTTCCCTGTCATACACAATTTCTATCATGATTTCCATCCTTTCCGTGACATTTTTGCTTTTCTTACCATATCACCTTCTTATTCCTTATCATGTCTAAAAATGTCTCCCACAATGTAAAAATGTCCGCAAAACACGGAAGGATTATATTTTGTTATACACAATACGACATAAGATTTTTGATTAAAACATGCTCAAATTGTCTACACTAACATACAATATAAGGTAAGCAATGCTTTCCTAATTCAAAAACAGGAGGTTACTTATGAGTCCTTGCTACTATAATGCTTTTGAAAAAGGTGCAGATTTCCAACTGAATCGGGAACTGTGCCACATCTTACACGAAAAGCAAGTACCCGTTGACAGTACCGTCATCTTATGCATTGGAACTGACCGTGCAACGGGAGATTGTCTGGGTCCTCTCGTAGGTGATTATTTAAAAAAATCTTTACCACATACCGCCATTTACGGAACTTTAGAACGTCCTGTACATGCATTGAATTTGGAGGCAACAATTGAAGAAATCTATCATAATTATGATAATCCATTCATTATAGCCATCGATGCATCCCTTGGTACAAAAGAACATATCGGCTATGCAACATTGAGCCATTCACCTCTTCTCCCCGGAAAAGGAGTTAATAAAAAACTGCCTGCGATAGGAAATCTCTCCATCACAGGCATTGTAAATGTTGCCGGTTTTCCAAATTCAATTCTATTACAAAGCACAAGGTTGCACACCGTAATGACGCTTGCTACCTGCATTAGCAATGCCATCAGCTGGTATTTTCTAGAGGATTACCTGCCTGCCCCTTTGTAGGCAGCAATCGCTTCTGATACAGTATCCGCAGTTCCATCTTCCATCAGGGAAATCAAATCTGCCACCTTTGATGAGGTACAAAAATCTTTTCCTAATATTGCTCCATAATTATTGGCAATTGCCAAAGAAGAATTCTGAATATCCTCATCCAACACTGCCATGTGCTCTTCAATCTCTTCTATATTCACCTTCATCTGTTCTAACTTACCAAGTCTTCTGTCGTTTACCTCATTGGTTAGAATCTGCTTTGTCTCATTCTCAAAGACCGTCATGGCATCCTGCTTCTCCCGACTGATCTGATCCAGCTCCTCCTCTAACTCATCCAATTTATCGTCATACTTGTCTAATCCGTACTGGCTATCGTCCTTATCTTTGTTGATCTTATTACGAATCGCTTTCATTTGCCGCTTATTCGCTGCAATCTTATCTTTGATGTTCCTTCCTTCTAACAAGGTATTATAATGCTTAATCTTAATCCGATTGATAATCAACACATAAATGAATGTAAGCAAAAAGAGTACAAGAGACGTAACTAACGTGCACAAGTACATCTGACTGCTATTGTTCTTAAAAAATACACGAGCCGACAAAATATATACGATGGACGGCACACCAATATACGCAATCAGAACCGTGACAATCAAAGTAATAATTTCCAGAAAACGCTTTGTCATAAAAAGGGAATAGAAAAAACTGCCACGGCAAAACGGTGGAACATGATGAGCCTTAAAAAGTGTACGCATCTCCACCTGTAATTGTCGGTTCTCTTCCGTTAATTCTGCCGTCTCATAGGATACTCTTTCATCCACCCGCTTGGACTTTGCCTTATCTCTCTTGGCCCGAACACTCCTGCTCTTACTCTTATTGGCATCAATCTGATCATCATATGTCTTCTCAATCTCATTCTTCCTTCTTCGAATCGTCTGAGCAATCTCATCCTGAATCGACTTCTCTTCCGTGACAATCGCTTTCTTTAAATTCTTTTCCTGATTCTTATATTCATTTAATTCCTTCTTCAGCTGTTCAACTGCTTCTAAATCTGTCTGTACCTGATATAGATAATCTACATTCTCATTAAATACACTATCCTGCATATTACTGCCTCTCTTCCACATCACACAATACTGTCATGTATTCTCACTTTTTATATTGATATCTTATCAAACCTACTCCATAAATACAACCGTTTTCGACAATTCCCCTCTGTGTTCAAATAATATTCATAATCTTTTAAGTCTTGAACCATTGTCATTAAGTCCATTTTATTATATACTATATATAGTGTTTTTTAGTGTAATGGGAGGTGAACGCAATTAATATATTATTCTTTTTAACTCCAAAAGCAGAGGTAGCCTATCTTGAAGAGGACTATTCCTTAAGACAGGTTCTTGAGAAGATGGAATATCACAAATATTCATCTATTCCGATCCTTAATAATGCCGGTGAATACATTGGTTCCTTGACCGAGGGTGATATTCTATGGTACTTGCGACACAATGATATTGCAACCGCATTGAAATGGCCGGAAAGCCTGCATCTTACAGATATACCAAGGCGTCAGGACTATGAGCCTGTCAATGCCAGTTCTAATATGGAAGACCTGCTTTCCAAAATCGTCCAGCAGAATTTCGTGCCCGTTGTGGATGATTGCGATAAATTCATTGGCATCATTACAAGACGTGATGTCATACAATATTACTATGATCGTACATAATTTTGTAAAATAACCGAATCGGGAAATATGAGAAAAAGAACTGCCATGAGATAGCAGTTCTTTTTTCTTACATATATTCTTCTAGTCGTTTCGGATCAATTTTAATCCGATTATCCATAGTCTTCATAATATTCTGAATCTGAATCTGTTGATAAACACTGTCTAATCCTAAATTATACAACTGATTCCTGTCAAATCCTAATATAACGGGTCTTAAAATATCTTTATCATTCTCTCCGAGAACTAAGCCCTTCTCATGATTCGTCAGTTCAACGCAAACACCCGGATAAAGAATCTTAATACTGTCTAACAAATGCTTGACCATCATAGGATCATAAAGATCCGGACGGCTTTGCAACATTCTGACTGCATCAATCTCCGTACGGGGATCCATTCCGATCTGCATGGCTGTATACTCATCATATGCATTTGCAACCACTAATACTTTTACGATATCTGAGATATTCTTCGGCGCATTCTCCGGTAAATACTGCAGCTGACATAAATGCATCAAGGTTCCTTTCACACCAGCTGGTAGCTTATATGAACTTGAGATCTTATCAATTCCTAAAATGACCGCACGCGCAACCTGTCCTTTTTCCTCATCTGTGAGATTCTCTGTCTTACCCCGAAGCTCCGGCTTCAAATTCAGCTTTCCCAGATCGTGTAAAAATGCAGCCACTACAACTTCATTCTGTTCCATTAAACCAAAACCGGCCCGGTGTGAAATCAAAGCTGCCAAAATGGCAACATTCAATGCGTGCTTATATACATAATCCTCCGGACTTCTCAAATTCTGGTTAAAATTAATCTTATGATATAAATTACCAAACTGCTTCAGCAGATCATCCGTCTCTTGCATGAGATTTGCAGGTTCTTTATTCATCATAATTGTATTCAATTCCTCACGAAGGCGAAATACCTCCATTGTCTGAAAACGCTCAAATTGCATCTCTTCCATGCTCATTGGTGGAAGTGGCTCTGCCGGCTCTAACACATATAATCCAATCAAGCCAAAATTCTTCACGCTTTCAATACCCTGCTTCGTAATCTTATCATTACGCCCATACAACAGGATTCCACTTTTATTGTATATTGGTCGTGCAAGTCGCATGCCCACCTTTAAGTCTTCTGCTTTTACATAAATCAATATCTTACCCTCCGTTCTAATCTCGTTCTCCATATATTACCTTATATTTTACCATTCTATTGGGCAAATATCAACGACAGAAACTTGTTTTTTGTGATACTGTTCCGGTCTCTGTACCGACAACAATCTTCCATATTCTTTCGGCATCTTTTTTCCATTCCATTCATAACGCAATCCGCTATATAATTTTCTTCCATTGGTTCTACAAGTTTTTTCTGACTCACCCATCACGAGATATCCCGTCTCATAATAAATGCACTCTGTATATTTCCGATCCCATCTGTCCACAAGAAAGATTGCTACATCAAAATGATCCATTCTCTTTACCCACATCTCATCTTCTGTATACACATGCAATACAATTCCCCATTCCTGATATAAGATCTTCAATAAATTTGTTACCCATTGGGATTCTTTATCTGCCACCAAAAACATTTCTTCAAATCTGTCTTTTGCCACCAAAAACAGCATCAGCAGATTCTTCGGATTCCACGCATCATCCCGGATAACCATCACCAACTTCCGCCTGTCCCCATTCTTCTCTTTTGCATATGGTGTTTTTTCTAACAATTGATCCATAATATATGCTCTATGGCACATGAATTCTTCCCTCTTGGCTTCCCATAGCATTTCTTGAATCTCCAATTGTTCAGCTGCCGGTGTATCTGCATTTACAACAGCATTCTGAACAGAAAACCTTCGGATTACCCTCCAAATCTCACACTCGAATTTTTTCTTTTTTATTTCTCCAAAAGTAATCTGAAGTATGCTTAGCCCTGGCGTTTTTTGTATTTTCCACTTTACTTTCTTTTGTCCTTTTACCACTTTACAATAAATATAATCAACGTCCTCTTTCTTCTTCATTCACCCATCCTGCACCTATCATCAATACCTTGGCCTTTCTTTCCGAAATGCCTATGTATTATTTCTTAACTATATGGTATGTAACAATATTCTCTGCCATGACATCATTTCCTATATGTGATACAATAAAGGAAATTTTACTGCTTGCAGGAAAACACATCGTATGGGAAGGAGAATGCAACATGCATGCCTATAAATGTATTACAGCCTATGAGGGCACCCGTTACAACGGCTGGCAACGCCAGAAGAATACCCCCAACACCATTCAGGAAAAAATAGAAAGTATTTTATCTAAATTGTTAGATACTGAAATTGAAATTTATGGTTCCGGACGAACAGACGCCGGTGTCCACGCCCTTGGACAAGTCTTTCATTTTCATACAGAGCTGGATCTATTATCCGATCAAAGTGCAGAAAGCTTTCTAAAAGAATGTAATCAGTATCTGCCAAAAGATATTCGTATTCTTGCCATAGAAGAATGCTCTTTGCGTTTTCATGCCCGTTTAAATGCAAAATACAAGACCTATCAATATCGAATTGACATTTCCCCCTATGGTAATCTCTTCCTTCGCAATACAACACACCATATTCCTGCCTCCCTGGATCTGGAAAGCATGAAAAAAGGCGCCGAATATCTACTCGGCACCCACGACTTCAAAAGTTTTTGCAGCAACAAACGAATGAAAAAATCCTCTGTTCGCACCATCTATTCCATTCAGATTGAAAAGGACTTAGATCACCAACTGGTTACGCTTACCTTCCGGGGAAATGGCTTTCTCTATAACATGGTACGGATTCTATCCGGTACTCTCATAGAGATTGGCCTCGGCACCCGAAATGCCGATGAAATACCCTCTATCCTGGAAGGTGTCAACCGGGGACTTGCCGGACATACCGCCCCTGCAGCCGGCCTGTTTCTCATTCAGGTGGACTACTGACTCTGCTGCCAGAAGCGCAATAATCTTTCTAATTCATCAAAACTTTCCACATGATTCACCTCATCTCTCAGTTTTGATGAATTGGGATATCCTCCTGTATACCAGGCAACATGTTTGCGCATTTCATGAATTCCTGTGAATTCTCCCTTATACTCCACCATCATGGATGCATGGCGAAGCATTACCTCTACCATCTCATTCAGTGTTGGCCGTTTTGGCACATACCCTTTTGCAAAATATGTCTTCATCTGGGAGAAAATAAATGGATTTCCTTTGGCTCCCCGACCAATCATAAATGCATCACAACCCGTTTCTTCCCTCATCCGAATCACATCTTGCGGCGTTACCAGATCTCCATTTCCAATCACCGGAATCGCCACTGCTTCCTTTACCTGCCGAATAATATCCCAATCCGCATGTCCCGCATAGTAATCACTTCGCAATCTTCCGTGTACAGCAACCGCGGATGCACCATTCGCTTCCACAATCTTCGCAATCTCCACCGCATTGATATGTTCTGTATCAAAACCTTTCCGAATCTTAACCGTAACCGGTACCTTAACCGCAGCTACCATTTTCCGGACAATCTCTCCCACTAATTCCGGCTGCAGCATCAGCGCCGATCCCTCTTTGTTATTCACAATCTTAGGAACCGGGCATCCCATATTAATATCGATAAAATCATATCCCCGTTCCTGAACACCGGATGCTATCTCTGCCATGATATCCGGATCCGAGCCAAATAACTGCAAGCCAATGGGATGCTCGCAACACTCGTATTGCATCAATGGTTCTGTATTCCGATTCTTATATAATATGGCTTTTGCACTTACCATTTCTGTATATAAGATATCACATCCCTGTTCTTTACACAGCATGCGAAATGGCAGGTCTGTAACACCTGCCATGGGAGCCAGTATCAATTTATTTTTCCAATCTATTGTATTTGCCATGTTCATTCCCTTACATTACTGATTCTGCTTATAATATAAAATATTAAGTCCTTTCAGCGTCAGATTCGGATCATAATACTCAATGCTATCGGTCTCATCAAAAATGATCTTTCCTAATCCACCTGTTGCAACCACTGTCATTTTTTCAATTCCTGCTTCCTGTTTGATCTTGCGGATAATATATTCTGTCTGACCGATATGACCATAGACAAGTCCGGACTGCATAGATGATATGGTATCCTTTCCAAGAATGGTATCGGGACGTTTGATCTCTATCTTCGGAAGTTTTGCAGCATCCTGCCATAATGCGTGTGCTGCGATTCGAATACCCGGCGAGGTAACACCTCCAACTAAAGAGGCATCCTCCAAAACAAGATCATGCGTAGTTGCTGTTCCAAAATCAATCACAAGCACCGGACCGCCATATATTTCATATGCTGCCACAGCATCTACGATACGATCTGCACCCACTTCCTTCGGATTTGGAATGGCAATCTTGATTCCCGTCTTAATTCCAGGACCCACTACAATTGGATTGACATTAAAATACTTAATCAACCCATTAATGATATGATGATTCACATCCGGCACAACGGATGCAATAATGGCTGCATCTACCTGTTCTCTATGTAATCCCCTGCTATGTAACATATTATAAAAGAATATTCCATACTCATCCGATGTTCGTGGTATCTTTGTTGTCATCCGAAATGTTCCTTCTATCTCTTCTCCATCAAACAGTCCAATCGTAATATTAGTATTCCCTATATCAATCGCTAATAACATATCCCTATCCCATTCCTTCCCTGTCTATTCTACTTCATCCATAGTCTGTCCTAAAATGAATACCTTATAGTACATCTCCAGACTTTCAAACAGTTCATACTTTGTATTCCGTAGCTGCTTAATCTTAAGTCCACATCCAATTTCATCATATAAAATATCATTTTCATCCGACATGGTCACCAATTGTAAATTCGCATTCTCATCAAATTCCATTGTTAATATACCGCCTATATCCTCTGTAAACAGTACACACATCGCCTGTAGTTCATCCTTTATTTCTTGCGGTAATCCTTCAAATACAGGGTTTAGATAGTATTTTTCTTCATATTTAGATGATGCACAAAGAACAACATTTTCCCTATTCATTTCTTCCTTCTCCTATCGAAAAATTGCATCCATATTTCTCATACTTTATTTGTTTATTCTATCCTATTCACAAAAGGATTGCAACCTCTTTCAAGATTTGCTAAGATAGAATGCAAAGAATACTTATATATGAATAGAGAGAATTCAGAAAAGAGGTCTAATCATGCTAAATCAGAATTTCATTAATATGTGCGGACAGAAATCGGTCATCCGCGAACTATTTGCCTATGGTAGTGAACGTGCCAAGGAAATCGGATACGACAATGTATTTGATTACAGCCTTGGTAATCCATCTGTTCCGGCACCAGAAACTTTCACAAAGGAAATGATTCGTTTATTACAGGAATATGAACCAGTAAAACTTCATGGTTATTCACCCAGTCTTGGAATTGATTCTGTAAGAGAAGCTGTCGCAGCCTCATTAAATGATCGTTTTGACATGCCGTATGAAAAGGAAGATATCTTTATGGTAAGTGGTGCTGCGGGAGCCATTGCACATGCTGCACGGGCCGTAACAGTTCCAGGTGATGAAATATTGACATTTGCACCATTTTTCCCGGAATATAATCCATACATATCTGCAACAGGAGCTGTTCTCAAGGTGGTTCCTGCTGACATCAGTACATTCCAGATTAACTTTGATGCATTTCTTGATATGCTTAATAAAAAAGTAATGGCTGTTTTAATCAATACACCGAATAATCCATCCGGAATTGTATATTCTACAGAAACCATTGACAAACTTGCTTTAATCCTAAAAGAAAAAGAAGAAGAATTCGGACATCCAATTTATATTATTTCCGATGAACCTTACCGCGAGATTGTATTTGACGGAGTGGACGCTCCATTTGTAGCCGCTCATTACAATAATACAATCACTTGTTATTCTTTCAGTAAGTCATTATCACTTCCTGGTGAACGTATCGGATATATTGCTGTCAATCCAGCCTGCGAAGATGCTGCTTTATTAGTTGATATGTTTGGACAGATTTCAAGAGGAATCGGGCACAATTGTCCTCCAAGCATTATTCAACTTGCTGTTTCAAAATGCCTGTATGAGACCTCCGACTTATCTGTTTACGAAACAAATAAAAACATCTTATACACCGAGCTGACAAAGATGGGATTTGATATTGTGGAACCGGGCGGAACCTTCTACATGTTCCCGAAAGCGTTAGAGGAAGATGCTGTCGCATTCTCGAATAAGGCAAAAGAATTAGATTTATTATTAGTTCCAAGTAATTCCTTTGGTGTGAACGGACACTTCCGGATTAGTTACTGTATTCCAACCGAAAAGGTGGAACGTTCTATTCCTATATTCCAGAAATTGGCCGATATGTATTTATGAAATCATAAACGCTCCTCGAAGATGTGCGCGGAATCATTTTCAATATCTATGATTATAAGAAACAGGGACTATGGTATCTGCCACAGTCCCTGTTCTTCAATATATTCAATAACGCCTCGGCGTTATTGACGGCGAGATGTACGTCGCACTTATATGCGACAGCCCCATCTGTACATCATTCATCAGAAGAGCCAGTCTTCGTTATACCCGCTTCCTCCATCGCCGCTGCAACTTTAGAAATGTCTACATTCTTCCATGTATCACCTATCATATCCTTTTCTTCGTCCACTTCCACAGATGCTAACCATTTGTTCTCTTCCACCGTCATCTGAGAAGATGCTTTTTGAGTTGCTGCTGTCTCGATATAATACTTCTTATAATCCTCATCATTGTTATTTATCATCTTAACAACCATATAGCCCAGATCCGATTCATAAGACTCTGATACATCTCCATTCTTCATATCCTTGATCAAATTATTTAAATCTTCTGTATATGCACCAAAATATGATCTTAACTCTTCTGAACATTCTTCAATCTTATATTCTTTCTCGAGATCCTCAATATCTTCTCCGGCCTCTAAACGCTTCTTTGCTTCCTGTGCCAGTTCTGCCTGCTCTTTCTTCTTGTCATCGCTTAACTGCGTATAGTTACCATCACTATCTGTAACCGGTGAGCCGTCTTTATACTCCACTGTCGGGAACAGCAAATAATATAAATCAAAGAATGTCTTATCCTTTAATTCCTTTTCTGCCTCTTTTTGATATTGTTCTTCCAGACTCTTCTGCGTATCATCATTCAACTTACTGACATATCTCTGTTTGTAGAACAAATTCTTCACCGTATCTTTAGAAATACCATATTTCTCCAGAAACTCTTCTGAAAATGTCTTATAATACCGATCTACAACATCATCCATCTCTTTCTTTTCATCATCCGTTAACTCTATTCCATTATTCTTTGCATAAATATACTTAATCTCATCTGTACGGAGCTGAGAAAGAATCTGATTCTTATAGTTATCCATATCATTCGAAATTGCATCTTCTGTCGCTTTGTACGTATAGATAAATTGAATCGTATATAAATACAGGTAATCCAGTGTAATCTTCTCATCACCAATCTTTACTACTTCTGTATTCCCGGCATCTTCACCCAACACCTCCACACCGGAACCGCTCTTTGATTCGCTCTGCGTGTTGTTATCTGCATTCTTCTTATCTCCACATGCTACACAAGTAAACACAAGACTCATTGCAAGTGCAACACTCATTAACTTTTTCCACATTATTATTATCCTCCACTAACTTTTATTCCAGTGCTCTATTGGTATTACGATTATTCCAATTACACAATACTCATTGTATTACAAACATTTTTACCTTTCAACTCTTTTTTTACAGTTCATAAAGTTTTCAAAAAGTATCAAAGAGTCTCTTACGACTAAGATAAAAACCCCTATGGCATATCTCAATACACCATAGGGGAAGTTAATTACCAAAATGAACTTAAAAAGGATTACTCCTTAACACCACCGAGTGCAACACCTGCAATAATATACTTTGACAGTGCAAAATACACAACAAAGATTGGTAATACGGTGATAAACAATCCAAAATAAATCATACCATAGTCAGAACGGAACTGCTCTGAACGTAATGTCTGTACGAACATTGGTAATGTATTTTTACTCTTATCAAGCAACATCATACTTGGTGTGAACAAGTTGTTCCATGATGCAATAAATGCAAAAATTGCCTGTGTAGCCATCGCCGGCTTCATCAGCGGAAGTACAATGCTGTTAAATGTCTTAAACTCTCCTGAACCATCAATTCTGGCAGCCTCTACAATTTCAAGAGACAATGCCTGCTCCATGTACTGCTTCATGAAATAGTATGTAGAAGGTGCTGCAATTGCAGGAACTATAAGTGGAATATATGTATTATATAATCCAATCTTCATCATGAACTGCATGAAACCAATGATAGATACCTGAGCAGGAATCATCATAATTGCCATAATGAAGGATGCTGCAAAGTTTCTCAACTTAAAACGGTATGCTGTAATACCATATGCAGTAAAGGTTGAGAAGTATACCTGTAATGCTGTTGCCGGAATGGAAATCAAGCAAGAGTTAAACATACACTTCCAAAGAGGTGCACCAATACCTGTTGACTTCGCTACCAGGTTTCTAAAGTTTGCTACAAAGAATCTACTTGGAATCAAAGAAATACCTCTCTGAATCGCTGCAGATGATCTTGTTGAATTAATAACCATGATATAGAATGGTATAATACTCAAAAAGCAAAGAAATACACAAATAATTGTACGAAATACCTTCTGGGCATGAATCTTTGCTGAGTAGCTTTCTTCTGCGCCGTTATTTTTTGCCATTGTCTATGCCCCCTTCTTTACTTTATCACTGCATGTTTCTGCTTTGGCTCACGTTCACGGGTTAAGCCAAAGAACAACAAACTAATTACCAAAGTTACAAAGAAAAGTATCATAGATGCAGCTGCTGACTTACCCATATCCTTCGTTGTAAATCCTAACTTACGAATATACATGGTAATTGTCTGTGACGCATAGTTCGGTAAAGCATCACCTGTTCCGGATACGTTAAACAACGCCGGAATATCGTACATCTGAAGACCACCGATAGCAGATGTTACCAATGTGTACTGCAAGATTGGCTTTAACAATGGTAATGTAATGCTAAAGAATGTCTGTCTGCTGCTTGCTCCATCAACCATCGCAGCTTCATACAGAGATGGGTTGATACCTAAAATACCTGCAATCAATACGATCATAGTATTACCATACCACATCCAGAACTGCATAAATGCAATCAATCCAATGGTACCGGCTTTACTCTCCATAAAGTCGTAATTCTCGCTGATAAGATGCAAGCTTCTTAATACAGCTGTAAACGGACCACTGTTACAGAACAATGAGTAGAACAATACAGCGATTGTAGATGCTGTAATAATATTCGGCATGAACATAATAACCTTGAATGCACCCTGTCCTTTTAATTTAACAGTTGTATCAGTAAACCATGCTGCTAATAATAATGATAACAAAATCTGTGGAATAAAGTTAAATATCCACATAATCAATGTGTTCTTGATTGACATGATTGTCATAGTGTCTAAGAATTTTGCGCCATCCACAATCTCATAGTTAGTATTGGTATCAATCAATACAGATAAGTAGTTATTAAGACCTACAAAGTTTGGTCCAATCTGCTGTAATCCTTTGTAGTAATTCTCAACAAAACTAAGCCATACTGTATATACTAACGGATATAACTGGAAGACTGCATATACGATGAAGAATGGTGCAATGAACATATATCCATACTTACCATATTCAACTGTTTTACTTTTTTTCATGCTCTTCACTTCCCCAATTTATATTTTTCAGCATATCTAATCACGAACCCCCAATTAGACATTTTGTAAAATGCAAATTCAAGCTTTTTGCACTTTATAAAATGTCCAATAGCGGCTTGATAATGCTTGTTTCAGGCTGTTTTTGCCTATTTTTTTGTTTAATTATGCACCGACAGAAACTGCCGGTGCATAGGTTATAATTCTGTTTCAGTTACAACTGAATCAACAATTATTCTACAGTGATGAAGTTATATCCATCAGATACCTGATCCTTAATGTTCTGGATAGCATCATCAACAGATCCAATTTCACCTGAGTTGTAAGCCTGAGAAGCTGTATCAACGAAACCGTTGAAAATAGCATCATATGGTGTAGCATACTTCAAAGAGATACCCTGAGCAGCAGCATCAAATGCCTCTAATGGATTCTCTCCACCACACTTCTTAGATGCACCCTTGCCTTCACTGATCAATTCCTGAACAGCAGCCTGGTTGTTAACGAAGTCACTTGTGCTCTCGCAGTGAGCCTTTAATACATCCTTATCGCAGCAAACTGTCTTTAATACTAATGCAGCTAAAGCTGTATTAGGACAATCTTTACCAACTGAAAGGTATGTACCACCCCAGTGATATGTCTGAGGACCAGTTGTGATATTGTAATCCTCTACGTGTGCAGCATCATTTGTTCCGTCCTCGTTGTCTGGTAATAATGACCAGTATAAGAACCATGTAGTACCGAAGTAACAGAATACATCACCATCCATACCCTGTGACCAAGCATCAGACCACATTGCAGTCTTGTTAGTATAGTCATTGTCGTATAACTTCTTAGCATACTCAAGGTATGTGTTAACCCATGGGTCGATGTTCAACTTGTCATCCTCTACCCAAGGAGATGTCTTAGAATCAGCAAGTGGATACTTGATATCATCTGGACCAGATACCATCTTATATCCAGCTTCTTTCATCTTCTCAGCTGTCTCAAAGAACTTATCCCAGTCAGCGATTGCAGCCTGAACAGTATCTCTGTCACCAGCACCTAAAACTTCCTCAGCGATATCAGTTCTGTAACATACAACACCTGGAGTTGCCTGCCATGAAAGAGCCTTTAAGCTTCCATCATATGTAGCATAATCCAATGTATACTGATACATATCCTTTGTATCATCTCCGCCAATTCCGATATCAGCTAAGTTCAATGTGTAGTCTGACTGTACCCAGTGAAGAGCTACATCATTATCAGCTGCGATAATTGAAGGATACTTCTCAGCTCCTGTACCTGCCTGAAGCTGTGCATCGATCTGTGTCTGGTACTCAGCGTCTGTTCCGCCTACACCAAGGTTAACATACTCAACCTGATCAGCGTACTGTGGATACTTGTCCTGGAAATCCTTTAACAAGCCATCGCCTAACTCTGTGTTCCAAGAGTAAACATAAATCTTCTCACCATCTTCTGCCGGCATCTCGAAGTCTGCAACTTCCTCTGTTGCTGGAGTAGTATCATCTCCGCCTGCAGCTGCTGTTGTTCCCTCTGTAGTAGTATCATCTGAAGAACCACCACATGCAACAAGGGATAATCCCATTGCCATAGCTAATGACAATGCCATTACTTTTTTGAATTTTTTCACGAAAAAACCCTCCTTTAAAAATGTGTGTGTTATTCCGTCTGAATATTATGTACTTGACGGAATATGTTTGAATTTCTCAATTCAACATAGATACATTATAGGACACATTAGACAATTTGGCAAGTGTTTTTTTCGAAATTCTTTATTGTTTTTGTACACATTGTCTTAATATGATGAAATTTTAGTGTTTTAATTATCTAATTTTAAAAAAAGTTGTGCAAAATTCCATAGGAAATCGCACAACCCTTGTTAAAAACTGTCAATTAGTCTATTTTCTCGACATATTCTTTCATTTTATCTGCCAAATCGATGGGATTATATGTATATAATGCTGACGGTCCCGCCATCTCTATACATTCCACATTGTCATATTTACCAAAATAATCCATTCGTTTCTGATTATACAGTGTCTCAAAATCATAGTCCGGATATGACTCCTGCATCTGTTTCAAATCCGCCTGCGCCGATGCATCCGTAGACAGATATGGCTCCTTGATTGGATTCGAAAAGATTAAAAGCATCGGCAATGTACCATATACACTTTCCTGATCAGTTGCCCTTGCATTCTCTCCGATTGCTTTATCCTCCTCATAAGTATCCTTGGAATAACTTGTCTTAGAGATCAGTGCGTTTCGTACGAGAACCTCTTTGTCCTTATATAAATGATACTGATCGGCAGGATACGCAGAATCAATATGGCGAATGATTCCAATCCGCGCAAACAGATATAACATATATCGGAATCCCGCATCTTCTCCTTCATCCGACTCATATTCCTTGGGACTATACATATCTAATCCAATAATTGTTTCTACTTCATCCGGATATGTTGCAGCCCAGTATGTGGCCT
The DNA here is from genome assembly GCA_945915475.1 of uncultured Clostridium sp. Lineage (GTDB taxonomy): Bacteria > Bacillota > Clostridia > Lachnospirales > Lachnospiraceae > CAG-590. Next base: position 18,125 of record CAMEFI010000027.1, read on the forward strand.
CAATTCCACCAGTGGTCTGTGCAAAAAGAATATAAGGGCCTTCTACTCCTGCTTTTGCAACCGCTTCCCGGGTTTCATTGGTAATATTATCTATACTTTTATCTTCACAGCCGCCTTCACTATAGCCATTCCCCGGGCGATCAACATATACAAGTCTGTAATCATCTGACAATTCATCAAAGAGTGGCCGCATAGAAATGGAATCATCCGTCATATTACTTCCATGTATGAACACAATCGTATGCTCTGCCTCCTCTTTTCCCATAACATACACATGCATCTTGTGCCCATCTACTTCTACCATCTGTCCCGGAGGCGTTACGATCAGAGGTGCTTCTTCTTTCAGCTTCTTCTGATTATTAAAATAAATAACCCCCACTACCGCAACAGTAATAGCAGCAGTGATCAATAACAGGATCAAAAAAATCTTAACTATCTTATGCAAAAATTCTTTCATAACTCTATCAGTCCCTATTTCTAATCATTATCATCTGTTGTATCCACATTCATAATCTGACGTTTTCTAGCCAATTCGTCATTTTCTAAATACTCATCGTATGTGGTCATCTTATCAATCAGTCCGGTAGCAGTAATCTCCATGATACGATTAGCCGTTGTTTGAATAAACTGATGATCCTGGGATGAAAATAAAACAACACCCGGGAATTTGATCAAGCCATTATTCAATGCAGTAATCGACTCCATATCCAAATGGTTTGTTGGCTCATCTAATACTAACACATTCGAGCCCATAATCATCATCTTTGAGAGAAGACAACGTACCTTTTCCCCTCCGGAGAGTACTTTTACCTTTTTCACACCATCATCTCCGGCAAAAAGCATTCTTCCAAGGAATCCTCTAACATAAGTCGGGTCTTTTTCTTCTGAAAACTGGGTAAGCCAGTCCACAATTGTAAGATCATTATCAAATTCTTTCGTGTTATCCTTTGGGAAATAGCCCTGTGAAGTGGTAACACCCCATTTGTAAGTGCCACTATCCGGCTCTTCCTCTCCTGCAAGAATCTTAAACAACATCGTTGTTGCAAGTGTATTCGGGCCAACAAAAGCCACCTTATCTTCACGGCCGATGGTAAAAGAAATATTATCCAGAACCTTTTCACCATCCACCGTCTTACAGAGATTCTCAACCGTTAATACCTCGTTGCCAATCTCGCGATTTGGTCGAAAATCAATATATGGATATTTACGGCTGGACGGACGCATCTCATCTAATTCAATCTTCTCCAAGGCACGCTTTCTAGAAGTTGCCTGCTTGGATTTGGAAGCATTGGCAGAGAATCTTTGAATGAATTCCTGCAATTCCTTAATCTTTTCTTCCTTCTTCTTGTTTGCTTCCTTCATCTGCTTAATCATCAACTGGCTGGATTCATACCAGAAATCGTAATTACCTGCGTATAACTGAATCTTGCCATAATCAATATCAGCAATATGTGTACATACTTTGTTAAGAAAATAACGGTCATGGGATACAACAATCACTGTATTCTCGAAATTGATCAAAAATTCCTCTAACCAGGCAATTGCATCCAGATCCAAATGGTTTGTAGGCTCATCTAAAAGCAGCACATCCGGATTCCCAAATAATGCCTGTGCCAATAACACCTTAACCTTCAATGTATCTTCCAGTTCAACCATCTGCTTATAGTGATACTCTGTACCAACACCCAGACCATTCAATAACGTGGCAGCATCTGATTCTGCTTCCCATCCATTCATCTCTGCAAATTCCGCTTCCAGATCTGCAACTCTCGCTCCATCTTCATCCGAGAAATCCGGCTTCGCATATATCTCCTCTTTCTCCTTCATCACTTCATAAAGACGCTTGTTACCCATGATAACGGTATCAAGTACTGTATAATCGTTATATTTGAAATGATCCTGTTGCAATACAGAAAGACGCTCTCCTGCATTCATCACAACATCGCCCTTAGTCGTCTCAATCTCACCAGACAGAATCTTCAAAAATGTCGACTTACCTGCTCCGTTTGCGCCAATGAGTCCATAGCAATTTCCTTCCGTAAACTTAATGTTAACATCCTCAAACAATGCCTTTTTGCCAAATCTTAATGTCACGTTATTTGCACTAATCATGCCTTCAACCTCACTTTATTATTATTTCATCATCTACCCCTGCAGTTCCGAATCAATCGTAACTGCAATCCGGTCAATTCGGTTCTTCTCCATAGATACCACCTGGAATGTAATTCCATCTTTCTTCACCGTCTCCCCTACACTTGGAAGATGATCTAACAATTCAATCACATATCCACCTAAGGAATCATAATCCTCTGATTCCAATTCAATTCCGATACTGTCTTCTAAATCATTCAGTTTCATTGCAGCATCAATCTCATAATGATTATCAGAAAGCTTTGAAATCATTTTAAGTTCATCCATATCAAATTCATCCCGGATCTCTCCCACAATTTCCTCAATCAGATCTTCAATCGTAATCAATCCCACTGCTGTTGCATATTCATCCAGCACAATGGCAAGGGACACAAAGCGATTACGCATCTCCGCCATAATGGACGATGTCTTCTGATACTCATATACAAAAAACGGTTCTCTCATAATATTTCTCACAGAAAATGCCATCTGTTTCCGGTCTGCCTGATTCTGAAAGAAAAATAAATCCTTCAAATATACAATACCAATTACCGTATCCTTGTTTTCATCATAAACAGGAAGTCTGGAATAGTGTTCTTCATTAAAAATCTCAAACACTTCTTCAAATGTTGCATCAACCGAAACCAGTGCCATATCTGCTCTGGGAACCATCACATCCTTTGCTTTAGAATCTCCAAAATCTACCACATTATTAATCATAGACTTCTCTTCTTTTTCAATGACACCATCTTCCACACTCACATCTACAATCGTCCGTAATTCTCCTTCTGTCATCTGGTTATTCGCCGCATCCCGATCCACACGCAGAATAAAGAAAATGGCTCCACTCAACCTATCCACTAACCAGATAACCGGAGTAAGCAACGTAACTAACGGTGCAATGACATGAATGTAAAGCATCGAAATCTTTTCATTATAAAGGGTAGCCAGGGATTTCGGTGTAATCTCACCAAAGAGTAAAACAATCAACGTCAACACGCCTGTGGAAACACCAAGGAACTTACTTCCAAGCAAATTCGTAGTTACCGTTGTTGTCAGAGCGGATGCAGATATATTCACAATATTATTGCCGATCAATATTGCGCTCAGCATCTTAGCCGGATTCTCAATTAAATTTAACACTTTCTGTGCATTCCGATTCCCCTCCTCAGCCAGTGCACGCAATCTATGCTTGTTCACCGTGGTAAGCGCTGTCTCCGCAGATGAAAAAAAGGCAGAAAGCAAAATCAAAACAACAATTGCTACAATTTGTAAACTCGAGTCGGGTTCCAAATAATCATCCTCCTAAAACAAAATTTAATTTCAATTTTACTGAATGAAATATCTCTTGTCAAGTCATACTATATTTATGTTAGGATTCCACAGATTCCTATCTGTTTCATAATCCCGGCATTTTTAATATATATCTTTTCAAAGGAAAGGAGCGTACGGCATGAGAAGTTCAAAAAAAGAATATGAAGCCGTAGCAAAACGTTGCAGTTCTTATGCAAAAACAACCACAAGCGACTTATCAAACTCAGTTGGCTGTGATTGTACAAGTTGCTTAAACTGCGAACATTTTGCCCCTGACGAGCATTGTGTACTAGACTTATATGACGCAATCGCAAAGAATCTCTAGAAACAGAGAGCTGTCATATTAAGAACGACTCAAACTTCTTACTTAATATGACAGCTTCATTACATAAAATTCTATAGATCTTCCCCGGAAATCACTGTAAATAATCAGATACCGAAATTGTATCCCAACGTTTATCATTGCGATAATTCTTATCTGACCCCACATAAGAATCATACAAATCATTCATGATATCTTTTCTTGCATCCTGAGTCTCGATCTGTTCTTCGTAATCCGCAATTTGTTCAGCATGCTCCTTTGCATCTTTTTGAATAAGTCGAATGACGTAATATCCATATCTGCCCTCAAACGCTTCACTTGTTTGCCCTTCAGAAAGCTCATCTACCGCTTTTCTGTAAACGTTGTCTAAATCCTCATATTTTAGGCTTTTCTGCGTTCCCGATGCATAAGAAGAATATTCTTTCAGGACATCCTCCATGGAAGTTTTTCCCGATACGCTATCTGCAAACTCCTCAGCTCTGATTTTCTGTTCTGCCTTTTCCCCATCAGCTACTGCTACCACTTCACCATCTTTTCCAGATTTCAGCATGCCATCCTCATCAAATTCCACTGTAGGAAACATAACCTGATAAACCGTTATATAACGTTCCGGCTCTTTTACATCACCTTGTTCCGCATCCCCGTACTCGCCACCTGTCTTCTGTTCCACATATAATTGGGCTAATTTTTGAAGTTCATAAACATGCTGAATATCCTTCTCGTCTAATTGTGCCTCCTTCAACCTTCCGCTTCCATATGCGTTCACCAACGTTTCCGCCTTCTGCTTACACATTTTCAACTGTTCACCGGAAAGCTTAATTCCTGTACTCTCAGCTTCTTTACTTAATAATACATTTGAAAGAATCTCATCTTCAAATTCCTTCTTATAATGCTCCGAATATGTATCTCCATCTTCATACACATCATCCAACTGTCCATCATCCACAATGTTATGGTCCTTTGCATACACAAATCCAAAGGCATCTATATCTTTATCATAAAGCTTTTCTCCATTTAAAGAGAAAACCCATCTCTTTCCCATTCCACATGCCGTAAGCATTACCATGCACAATAGCATTACCGCACCTGACACAATCCTTTTTCTCATAATCTATCCCTTCAAATCATGCATATCTTCATTCCATATATCGTACAAAATGAAAAAGGATGCCGTTCGTGTTCTCCATGAAACAGCATCCTTATTCGTCTTCATTGAAAACCAGATTAGTTGTTGATCAACTTATCTGACTCATTATTCCAGCTATATAACTTACGGATCTCCTTACCAACAATCTCTGATGGATGCTCAGCAGCAAGCTTTCTCATAGCCTTGAAGTGTACCTGGCGTCCTGCAGGTGACATATCTAACAAGAATTCTTTTGCGAAAGAACCATCCTGGATATCAGAAAGAATCTGCTTCATAGCTTTCTTTGTATCCTCTGTAATAATCTTAGGTCCCGTAATGTAATCACCATACTCAGCCGTGTTAGAAATAGAATATCTCATTCCTTCAAATCCTGACTGGTAGATCAGATCTACAATCAGCTTCATCTCATGAATACACTCAAAGTATGCATTTCTTGGATCATAGCCTGCCTCACAAAGAGTCTCAAATCCAGCCTGCATCAATGCACAAACACCACCGCAAAGCACTGCCTGTTCTCCAAACAAATCTGTCTCTGTCTCTGTACGGAATGTTGTCTCTAATACACCGGCTCTGGCTCCACCAATTGCCAATGCATATGCCAATGCGATCTCCTGAGCCTGTCCGGTCGCATCCTGTTCTACAGCGATCAAGCAAGGAGTTCCCTTACCTGCCTGATACTCAGAACGTACTGTATGACCCGGTGCCTTAGGTGCGATCATTGTTACATCCACATCCTTAGGTGGCACAATACATCCAAAATGAATGTTGAAACCATGAGCAAACATTAACATATTACCCGGCTCTAAGTTTGGCTCGATATCTTTCTTGTACATATCAGCCTGTAATTCATCATTGATAAGAATCATGATGATATCTGCTTTCTTAGCTGCCTCAGCTGTTGTATAAACCTCAAATCCCTGAGCTTCTGCCTTCGCCCATGATTTGCTGCCCTCGTACAAACCAATGATAACATTGCAGCCTGACTCTTTTGCATTCAACGCATGCGCATGACCCTGGCTACCGTAACCGATGACTGCGATAGTCTTGCCATCTAATAATGATAAGTTACAATCTTCCTGGTAAAATATTCTTGCTTCTGCCATTTTCCAGTTCCTCCTAAAAAATTATTTATGTATCACTGATCATTTCAAATCAGCACTACCTCTTGTTAATCCGGTCAATCCGGTTCTTACGATGGATTCAATCTCAAATCCGTCCAACAATCCGATAAACGCCTCAATCTTATTGGCGTTACCCGTAAGCTCAATCATCAAAGATTCTATCGACACGTCAACAATCTTCGCACGGAACACATCTGTGATTGCAATAATCTGCTGTTTCTCTTCCCGGTTCGTCTTAACTTTCACTAAAACCAGCTCTCTGCAAACAGACTGTCCATCCTTAAGTTCCGTAATATCAACGACATCCTCAAGCTTATTCAGCTGTTTAGCAATCTGCTCCAATGTCAGATCATCTCCACTTACTGCAACTGTCATACGGGAATACTTAGGATTCTCTGTTACTCCCACAGACAGGCTGTCAATATTATATCCTCTTCTACTAAATAATCCTGACACACGGCTCAATACACCGGATGTATTGTCAACCAGCAGGGATAAAACCATTTTCTTCAATTTCACTCCACCTTTCTCCGTACAAGGTGCAAAATGAACGCACCTTCACACAACTATGAGTATTGTAGCAACTATTCCAATACATGTCAAACATTTTCACTGTAATTTCATGTATCAAAATTGTACATAAATTTTTTTCATCTTATTCATGCATTTTATTCACACATCAATTCTCTTTCAGAAGATGTTCTACCACACGACATGCTTCCGCGGCATCTTTTGAGTACCCATCTGCCCCTATTTCATCCGCAAAACTTTGTGTAATCACAGCTCCACCAATAATGATCTTAGCTGCACAATTCTGCTCTTTTGCATATTCCACAACATCTTTCATCCGCATCATGGTTGTTGTCATCAAAGCAGATAACCCGATAATCGCTGCGTGTTCTTTCATTGCTGTGGATACAATCTCTTCTTTTGGCACATCTTTTCCAAGATCAATTACATGGTATCCATAATTTTTTAACATCAATACTACCAGGTTCTTACCAATATCATGAATGTCCCCCTCTACAGTAGCCATGACAATCGTTGCTGCCGATTCACCGCCATCCGCCTTTGGAAGCATCGGTTCCACATAGGATATTGCCGTCTCCATTGCCTCTGCAGAAGAAATTAGCTGTGGAAGGAAATACTTTTTCTTATCAAATAGGACACCTACTTCATTGATTGCAGGAATTAAATGTTCCTCAATAATAGACTGTGGTGCATTTCCCGCTTCTAAAAACTCCTTCACATCCTCAATCATGGTCCGTTTATTGCCTTTTAACACATTTTCATATAACTTTGAACGATTCCCCTTCGAAGAATCGTTAGCCGTACTCCCGCTCTTACCGACATTTGACGATACCGTTCCCGCGGCTTCTCCTGTGAAGGATAACGATTTGACATTCTCAATATAACGCACATCGGATTCCTCTTTATTCAGGAGCAGATCCGAAGCATAAGCTGCATTCATTAATAAATCCTGTGATGGGTTTGCAATTGCCATTGTAAGTCCCTTTGCAATTGCCATTGTAAGAAAGGCCGTATTCACGAAACCACGTTCCGGCAGCCCAAAGGAAATGTTGGAAAGACCACAAATAGTTGCAAGCTGCATCTCCTGTTTACAATATGCAATAGTTTCCATCGTCTCCACAGCTGCATTTCGATTTGCTCCCACTGTTGCAACCAGACCATCCACTACTATATCTTCTTTAGCAAAACCCAGTTCCATCGCCCGATTGTATATCGTATGAATGATCTTTTGCTTCTCTTCCATATCCTTAGGAAGTCCTTCATCTGACAAGGGCAGCAAAATAAACATTGCTCCGTACTTTTTCGCAATCGGCATTAACTTTTCAAACTTTTCCCTCTCTAAAGAAATCGAATTAATCAATGCACGTCCCGGATAAATTCGAAGTGCATGTTCAATCACTTCTACGTAAGAAGAATCAATGCAAAGCGGAAGATTAACGGTTTCTGTCACCTCATAAATCACCTTCTGCATCATGGCGTCCTCATCTATACCATTCATACCCACATTGATATCTAAAATAGAAGCCCCCTTTTCCTCCTGTTCCTCTGCCATCCGGATAACCTGGTCAAGATTATCCTGTCTCAACTGTTCCTGTAACTTCTTTTTACCGGTTGGATTAATCCGTTCGCCAACGACAAGGAACTTACCATCCATATCAATCTCTAACGTCTTACGTTCTGATGCCAGTACTCGTTTTTTCTTATGGGAAACCTCAGGTACATCCATTAAACGTACCGTCTGTGCCAATGCAGTAATATGATCTTTTGTGGTTCCACAGCACCCACCAATAATTCCTGCACCGGCTTCCACTAATCTTCTGCCGTATTCCGCAAACTCATCCGGTGTCATGGCATAGACAGTCTGCCCCTCCACAAGCTCCGGCATACCAGCATTTGGTTTGGCAAGAATTGGAACATTCGCATATTCTCTCATCTGTTCCACAAGAGGAATCATCTCTTCCGGACCGGTAGAGCAGTTAATACCAATGGCATCCGCTCCAAGACTCTGCAAAACAACCACCGCCGTTTTCGGATCGGTTCCGTAAAGGGTTCTTCCATCCTCACCGTATGTCATACTGATGATAACCGGAAGGTCACAGGTCTCCTTTGCTGCAATCAATGCGGCTCTTGCTTCCGCCAGACTCATCATTGTCTCTACCACTAATAAATCCACATCCGCTTTTACCAGACATCGAATCTGTTCCTTATATACATCAATCAGGTCTTCTAACATCAACTTGCCAATGGGATATAACTGTCGTCCTGTCATCGTCAGATTACCCGCCACATACGCACGATATCCTGTCTTTGCCACCGCCTCTTTCGAGAGAGACACCAGCTTACAATTCATCTCTTCCAATTGATCCTGCAATCCATATTCTTCTAACTTGATACGGTTGCCGGAAAAAGTCGGCGCATACACAATATTCGTTCCTGCATTGATATAATCTGTCTGCAGATCAATCAGTACCTGCGGATGATCCAGAATCCATTGTTCCGGACAAGTGCCTGTGGGCATACCTGCCTTTTGCAGATTCGTTCCCGTTGCTCCATCTAATACCATAATTTTCTGTTTTAATAAAGTCTGAAATTGTTCTTTTGTCATGTCGCTTCTCCTCTACTGATGCTTTTCAGTATTCTCTTTAACATATCTCCGCGCTGTCTAATATAATAGTAAATGGTCCATCATTCAACAATTCTACTTTCATGTCTGCCCCAAATTCACCGGTCTCAACCACGTCTGTCTGTTTACGGCACTCTCCAATAATATATTCATACATTTCATTTGCCATATCGGGTCTGCCTGCCTTGATAAAAGAGGGCCGGTTGCCTTTCTTGCAATCTGCATATAATGTAAACTGCGATACCAGCAAAAGTTGCCCCTGTACATCCGAGAGACTCAGATTGGTCTTTCCCTGTTCATCTTCAAAAATACGAAGTCCCAGCATCTTCTTCACCATTTTATCTGCAATCTCCTTGGTATCTGTAGCTGCCACTCCGATCAAAACAAGAAAACCATTATCAATACTTCCAGCCACTTTCTCATCAATGGTTACACTTGCTTTTGTCACTCTCTGTATTACGAATTTCATCTTCTCGTCCTATACCCTTTTATTCTTTTGTAGGCATTATAAAATCATTTTATCAAATATGCAACCGCCTTACATAGATTCTGTGCAGAAAATGTGATAAAATAACACAGGATTTCATAAAAATACCGAAAGATATTGCACGAAAGCATTCAGGAGGATAACACATGACCGAAGAACAGATATTAAAGGGAAGGCTTTGCGATCTGGCAAAACGTGCCTATAACCAGAACATATACACATATAGCAACTTCTTATCCTTATCAGAGCAAGCGATACTTGACGAACTTCGTCCTGAACTTTCCTATATTCATATGGAGTTATCAGGTGGCGGAGAACTTTGCGAACGGCAAATAGTGGGCTTTGGTTCCGAAGGAGAATTTGGTTACCCCGGTGAGTTTCCCATCGCAGTTGTGATGGTCAGCCCACTTTTAGAGAAATTTAGTGATTCCCTCTCCCACCGGGACTTTTTAGGTGCACTGATGCATCTTGGAATCGAACGGGATACCATTGGAGATATTGTTGTAAAGGAAAAAAACGCATATATTTACTGTATCACGCAGATTGCAGAATATATCTGTAAGGAACTTACAAAAGTAAAACACACCAATGTAAAATGCGAACTGGTCACAACCAACATCCCAGCACTTGCACCCACACTCGTAGAGGAATCCTTTCCGGTTTCGTCCCTACGTTTGGACGTTATTCTTTCCAATTTATTAAAATGCTCAAGAAAAGAAGCTCTTGCCCTGTTCGAGGAAAAACGGGTGACTTTAAACGGACATATTACCGGACGCAACAGCATTATTATAAAAGAAGGCGACAAGTTCTCCGTAAGGGGACATGGTAAATTCATATATGACCATGCAGGTGGCAACACACGAAAAGGGAAAATATATGTACATATCAATCGTTATGTGTAATGTATACAACCAATAGCGAATGTATTGTTAAAATACCACTTCAAATTATAGTATATTTTTTTCAAACGTGCTATAATCATACCCGTAATCATATTCTATATTATACTTAGGCAATTGCGAAACTCTTGAAAATGCATATTGAGTTGTGCAGATTTGACAAGTATCCTAAGCAGGTGCTTTGAGACCGCCGGTACTTAACGAGTGTGAAACACGAGTTTAGTACCGCTGCGAGGCGAGTGCAGCGCAAGCATGCCTGTGAGGATATTGTCAAATTGCACAACGTTTATAGAAGAAACAGGCGTTTTGCAAACGCCTATATCATACTGAGAAACAGGAGAATGTTATGAAGATTATTATTGTAGGGTGTGGCAAAGTCGGATATGCCCTGGCAAAGGAATTAAACGAAGAAAAACATGACGTTACTGTTATTGATACCAACAATGACAAATTAGATAGAACCCTTTCCGAACTGGATGTTCAGGGTATTGAAGGAAATGGAACCTCATACCGGGTTCAGATGGAGGCCGGTATCAAAGACAGCGATCTGTTGATTGCCGTAACAGGTAAAGATGAAATCAACCTTCTCTGTTGTCTGATTGCAAAAAAAGCCGGTAATTGTAATACCATTGCCCGTGTACGTAATCCGGAATATTTTGACGAGATCAAATATCTCCGGGAAGAACTCGGATTATCCATGGCAATCAATCCGGAGCTTGCCTGCGCACAAAGCATCGCCCGTTTAATCGAGGTGCCTAGTGCATTGGATATCACCTCTTTTGCCAAGGGACTTGTAAACTTAATTCAGCTGCCAATTCCGGAGGATTCCATCGTAGACAATATGACCGTATATGAATTTGCCACCAAGGTTCATAATAATACATTAATCTGTGCAATTGAACGCTCTCATGAAGTCATCATTCCGGACGGTAATACCATTCTCCATAACGGGGACAAAATGTATGTCATTATTCCGCCAGCCGAGATTCACTCTCTCCTGCAGAAGATTGGCATGAAAGCAAAACGGATCCGTTCTGTCATGATTATGGGTGGAAGCACCATTGCATATTATCTGGCAAAACATCTGGAAGCCGCACATTTGCAGGTAAAGATTATTGAACAAAATTTTAGTCAATGCGAACACTTAAGTGATGTTCTTCCACATACCATGATTATTAACGGGGATGCAACCGATCGACAGTTATTATTAGAAGAAGGGATTGACGAGACAGATGCTTTCGTTGCTCTTACCAATCTGGATGAAGAGAATCTGGTACTCTCTTTATTCGCCAACAAAGTAAGCAATGCCAAAATCATCACCAAGGTAGATAAAGTATCCTTCGAGGAAGTTATCGACGATCTTCCCATCGGAACCATTGCCTGCCCTAAGAACATTACCTCAAAATCTATCATCCAGTATGTGCGTTCCCTGCAAAATTCTCTTGGAAGTAATATTGAAACATTGCACCGTATGTTAGATGACAGAGTCGAGGCCCTGGAATTTCGGATTCGCCAGGAATCTAAAGTAACAGGAAAACCTCTGATGGATCTGAATCTTAAGAAAAACTTATTGATCTGTACCATCGTACGAAACGGGAAGATCATTACTCCAAGTGGTAAAGACTATATTATGAACGGAGACACCGTTATCGTCGTTACTACCAATAAAGGGTTAACTGATATCACCGATATCCTGAATCGGGCATAGGGAGAATACAATGAATATAACAATGATTATTTACCTGTTAGGCTGGCTTTTGAATACGGTAGCCGCCCTAATGATTTTACCATTCACCGTATCCATTTATTATAATGAAGACTGTGGAAAATACTTCCTAATCTGTTCTCTTATCATGTTTATGGTAGGACTCTTTTTAACCCACAAACGTCCTAAGAATACCAAATTCTATGCAAAAGAGGGCTTCGTCATCACTGCATTAAGCTGGATTCTTCTCTCCATAACCGGATGTCTTCCATTTTATTTCAGTGGCGAGATTCCTTCCTTTACCAACGCATTGTTTGAATGTATTTCCGGTTTTACCACAACCGGTGCATCCATTCTTCATGAAGTGGAACCTCTGTCCCGCTGCATGAATTTCTGGCGTTGTTTCATCCAATGGATTGGAGGAATGGGTGTAATCGTATTTATGCTGGCACTGATTCCTCTAAGCGGCGGTCAGGATCTTTATCTGATGAAGGCAGAAAGTCCGGGACCAAATGTAGGGAAGCTGGCTCCCAGAATACAGAAAACGGCATATTACCTATATGCCATCTATTTTGCCCTAACCATGTTAGAAATCATCAGTCTGTTGATTGCCGGAATGCCATTTTATGATTCCGTGTGTACTTCATTTACTACAACAAGTACAGGGGGATTCGGTGTCAGAAATGACTCCCTGTGCAGTTATTCCCCTGCCATTCAATATGTGGTAATCCTGTTCCTGTTTTTGTCGGGATTTAACTATAACTTTTACTTTTTTGTATGGATCAAGCGATTCAAGGAAGCTGTGTCTATGCAGGAAATCCGCCTCTATGTTGCAATATTCCTTGGTGCTATCGCCATTATCACATGGAATATATCCGGCACCGGTTACACCTTAGAGGAAAGTTTCCGGCACGCAAGTTTTCAGGTGGGCTCCATTATGACAACTGCCGGTTTTTCTTCCGCAGACTATGATGTCTGGCCGGGATTGTCCAAAAGCATCCTTGTTCTTTTGATGTTCGTGGGCGGCTGTGCCGGCAGTACCTGTGGTGGACTTAAGGTTTCGAGAATCTTAATCTATCTCAAAACGGTAAAAAAGGAAATTGCACAGCTCTGCCATCCTAGAAATGTCAAAATAATCCGAATCGATGGCAAGCCATTGGCGCACGGTGTCCTTCGTTCCGCCAACATTTTCCTCATCGTATATATGCTCATTTTCGTTATATCCACACTGCTTGTCAGTGTCGATGAGCTTGATCTTGTCACCAATTTTACAGCAGTCGCTTCCGCTCTGGGTAATATCGGTCCCGGACTCGCTTTGGTAGGCCCTACCCGGAACTTTGACCTATACTCTGGCTTCTCCAAATATGTGTTGATGTTTGACATGTTAGCAGGACGTCTGGAAATCTTCCCACTCTTAGTCTGCCTGTCACCGTCTACCTGGAAAAGGCATTAACCCCATCGGCTTCTAACTTTCCTCTAAGCAGGTGCAAAGTCGGTCGAAGACGTATCGGGTGCTACAGTCGCGAACCTCATTCCGTCCGATGTTGCCAAACTGACAGGTGGCGGTGTAGGTCTTTCCATGGATATAAAATCCAAAACAGACCATTCCGATTGGTTTCTTAGGAGTACCACCTGTGGGTCCTGCAATACCGGTGATACCAACCCCGATTTCGGAATTTGCCTGCCTGGCAACCCCCTGCGCCATCTCATAGGCCACTTCTTCACTGACAACACCATACTGCTCAATGGTTTCCTGCTTAACGCCTAAATATTGAATCTTTGCTTCGTTTGCATAAGTTACAAAACTTACATCCAACACCTTGGATGCATCTGCCACATCCACTAATGCTGCCGTAGCTTTTCCCCCCGTACACGACTCTGCAAAAGAAATGTGCCATCCTCTCTTAATTAGTTCTTCCACCACTTTCTCTGGCATACTCTCTTCCTTCTTTCTTGTCAATCCGCTACTATTCTAAACATCCAATGGTTTTAATGTTACACACATGTTATTCATAACCCTGTTTCAGACGTTGTTCAAACTCTGCCTGTGGAAGCGGCTTATCAAAAACATATCCCTGTACAATATCACATCCCACCTGCTTCAGATACTCTAACTGTTCCGTGGTCTCCACACCTTCAGCGATGGTCTTCTTCCCAAGTTGTTTAACAAGCTTCACAATACTTCCAAACATGACCATATCTTTCTTCTTGTCCGGATATTCCGACTCTAACGGAATAAAAGATTTATCAATCTTAATGACATTCAGATCTACCTGCTTGATCATATTAAGGGAAGAGAATCCGGTTCCAAAATCATCAATGGATGTTCCAATCCCATTATCTCTTAGTCCATTGACAATATTCGACATAATCTCATAATTCTGGAAATCTTCACTCTCAGTCAATTCAATCTCTATGTACTTATGATCCACTCCGTACCGGTCAACAATCTCCACAATCTGTTCCACAAGATTATCTTCCTCTAAATGTCTGCGTGAAAAATTCACGGAAATACAGACGGGCTTCTCACCTTTTTCTATCCATCCCTTCAGGAACTTACATGCCTGTTCTAATACATAATAATCCAGCTTACAGACACTGCCTTCTCTCTCTAATTGAGGAATAAACTGCATAGGTGGAATCAGCCTGCCATCATGAAACCATCTTACCAGTGCCTCTGCACCACAAATCGTCTTATCTTTAATATTCACTTTGGACTGGTAGTATACAATAAATTCTCCCTTTTCTAACGCCGGAACGAAATTGGAAATAATACTCTGTGTCTCCATCAACTGTTTCTGTATCTCATCCGAATAATATGCCACCGTTCCAACACCACGAAGTCTCGCTGCCTGATAAGCAATACTGGCACGTGCCATCACCTCTCTCGGTACATCAACACCCTCCAGCGTACCGACACCAATGGTTGCTCCAAATACAAATTCTTTCTTCTTTCCCTTTGCCACATGGATAATCTTTATGTTACGAAGCATCTCTACAAAGGCTTGTGCATGTTCCTTCCGTATAATTGCAACAAAATTATCTCCCCCCAACCTGGCAACCAATTCATTCTCATCAGTTGCCTGCTTCACATGCTGGGCATATTTTCTCAAAATGACATCTCCCTCTGCATAGGGAAATACCTTATTCACATACTTAAAATTATGGATATTGAAAAACAGTACCCTGTATTTCTCTAACACCTGTCTCTGCATCAATCCGACCACAAACTGCATGAAAGACTCTACATTCGACACTCCCGTTGCCATATCCGTGTTCATTACATGCATCAAAAAACCCTGCATAATAACTCTGCTATACTGTGCAAACACCTCTTTTGCCAGAAGATTATGCATCCTCTTCTCTTCTTCCGAAAATGCTTCCTCTCCCCATGGGTACAAAGAAATGGTAACCATTCCTCTATCCGGTAAATGAAAACATACCGTTTGCATATCCTCTCCAACATCCTGTCCCCTGTCATACAACACCGACCGGTGATGAGCCCCACCTGATCTCAACTTACTTGGTGGTGCATCCTGCAAAAGTTCTGCCCGCCCCAGCCGGACATCATCTGCGATCATAGCAAGCGCCTTCTTTACATTCTCTTCACATTCCTCTATGTTTGTCACAGGTATATGCAGCCTATCCAGAAATTGTGCCATTCTCCCATCCAATACAATCCCTTTGTCCATCTTTTCCCTCCTTAGGAAACCCCCAAAACCTAATAATCCCCATATCTCTATCATAACCTGTTGCACATAACGAAAAGCTGTCAAAATATATTCAATTGTAACACTAAAATGGGAATTTCGTCAATCTTTCAAATATCCTTTCCACACTGGTATCTCATACATTTTTCTTAAAGTACGCGCCACCTGGTTGGTATCTTCTCCAATCACCTGCACATCATATTTGCCCGGCACACTTCCAAATGTAACGGTAGTTGTCAAACCTGTTATATCCTTAAGATACATGAGCATATTCTCCCGACATGCGTTTTTATTGTATATTTTAATATAGGAGTATCCCGGATACTCTTTTGAAGGATACCATAATATCTTCAGGATATTTTCATATCCTTTTTCTTTCAGCACATTATAGAAAGCCTGTAATATTTCCGTCTTATCAATTATCATAAAATAAACCACGGAGGTTTTCTCCGGCAGAGGTAATTTTATGTAATTTCGGTACGGCGAGCTATGCAGCTTTTCAAACACCTTGCATTCGGCTTCATTTTCCAATTCATCATAATAGATTAAAAGACAGTCATCTATAATCACATTGGAGAAGCAATGTAATCCTTTTTCTTTCGCAAGAGACAAAATCTCTTTTGACGTATCATAGGAAATAACAAATGCCTTTATAAAAGAATTTTTATTCATGTCATATAACACTGCCCCATCCATGGCAATAATGGGAAGCCGTAGCCGGATGCCGCTTAACAATTCGTACAAAGAAGCAGGCGTTCTCATGGTTGAAATAGTAAAATTTGCCCCATCATCTAACAAATAGTTAATTTCTCTCTTACTGTAGGTGGACAGTTCTTCCTTCCCAGCAATCAGTGTATCATCGATTCCGGATACGAACAAAACATCCCTCCGTTTTCTGCACGGTAAATGAAAGGAATTGACACCGATTCCAATGATAATTCCCTGAAAGAAATTCTTATTTCGACAGACAGTTCGTCTTTCTAACCGCGGACTAGCGAATCACCTTCTGATTTCTACCATTTAGTCCTCTTTTCTTCAACAGCTTCTTATATTCAGCAAACTTCTTTGCAGGAACCTTTACAGAAGCATTCCCATGAATTCCAGCAAATGCCTTTGCACCCATACATTTTTGTGTTAACTTCGCAGACTTAATCCGCACAGACTTAAGCTTCTTACATCCATTAAATGCATTCTTTCCAATACGTACCACATTTTTTCCAATTGTCAGTTTC
The DNA here is from genome assembly GCA_945915475.1 of uncultured Clostridium sp. Taxonomy (GTDB): domain Bacteria; phylum Bacillota; class Clostridia; order Lachnospirales; family Lachnospiraceae; genus CAG-590. Next base: position 35,346 of record CAMEFI010000027.1, read on the forward strand.
TTAAGTTTCTTAAAGCCCTTGAAAGCATTGCTTTCTATCGATATCACTTTATAAGACATCCCGGCATATACTATCGTATCTGGTATTGTAATCGTCTTAACAGACCTGTTGCTTACTCCAATCACGGACACCTGACCTTCACTGACAATTTTATAATCAATACCCTTGTACGAAATTTGCCTGTCAATCATTGCGTCTCCATTTTCCGTATCGGATGATGGTATCGCATTATTGTTCATATGATTCCAATCAATCGTAACTCCGGTATCCTGACCACCACCAAAGTTACCTGCTCCGTTCTCCAATTTGTCGTCTGTATCTATTGGCGTCTTCCCCAATTCATCTCTCAGATCTGTTGGTGGATTCTCCGATTCATCTCCCGAGCCTGTTGGTGATTTTTCCTCTTCTTTCGTAGCAAAGATATCTACATCTTTACTGTCCTGTGCTACATCCCATAAATGATATGGATTCATCTCCACAAAAACAGGTGATTCCTGATTCGTTACATACCACACCACATTTCCTGCTGCATTTACTACGGGATCACAACCGGACAAGGCAAGCGGCGTCGTATATACATCTGAGGCGATTCTGCCGCTTGGATCTATCATAGCCATTTTCGTAGCAAATGTATGCGTCTCCTGATTATATTCCTCCCACAGAATCAACAACTGATTTGCATTTATCTTAACCAGTTTGGAATTCGTAACGGTTATGGAAGTTTCCGCATCGTAATGAGTAATCCAGTTCTTATTATCTTTCTCCGCCATTTTTGTGATTGCGTACACATATAAATTACTATTCGGAGCATCGGTCTCCATAATGCCGGTTCCTGCCATCACAACCCATTTATCAGTAACCTCTAATCCACCAAGGGAATATCCTGTGTAATTATAGTGTTTGTTCCCCGGTTCCGGAATCGCAACTGCCGTTCCATACAAATATGGTTTGCTGATTAACGCATCCTTGTCCGTTCCCGTCAAAGCAATTCCTCTTGGGTACTCATCCCCTACATCTGCCCGATAGATTACATCCCCGTCACTAACAATCTTTTGCATCATGGAATGACTGACATAACCTGAACCAAGATTTTTTGTCTCTGTTTGAGAATCCACTAATGTCATATCACTTTCCTGAATCACAAATGTGCAATTCGCCTGATGCCCATCATACATTGTATGGCACGTATGAATATATAACTTACCAGATACCTCTGTCATATCTAATCCACCATGGCTAAATGGTGTATCTGTATTTGCACCTGCTATTGCACATGCATCTATACGATTCCATAACTTGTCGTAGCGAACAACTCGAAGCACCTCCTGATCCGTCAACGCATCCGCATTAGTCTGCCCGAACACCAGATAATTGTAATCCTTTCCACTATAGAAACCACCAAAGAGGGAAAGCTCACATTCTATGTTCCTGCAGGAAACAAACTCTTTTTCCGAAGAATATTGTTCCACCACCAGTTGTCCCTCCTCGATCCATTCCACACGTTCATAACCCCCGTTATCTAGCGGTGTCAAATATGCAGTTGTAACACTGCCATACCACCCATCATTTACCGGCTTATGTATGATATCAGATGCTACACCCTGCGTTGTCGCAAGGGTAAAGGAGTAATCATTTACTGATAACTGTGAAGCAGCCACTTCAATCTCGATAGTATGTGACACCCCTAACATTTTAGAAGTAATCGTTACCGTTGCCGTGCCTTCACGCCAGGCATTGAGGCCACCCATCTCATCAACAGAAACAATGCTGTTATCCGAGCTTTCAAATATATAATCAACAACAACATTACTCTCTGTATATGCAGATACAGTTCCACTCTCACCAACCGTCATACCAGTGGGGCCATCATACAGGAAGTCCTCTGGTACGTTCATATCGAATTCCTCTACGTACATATTCCCGTCGGCATCACGTTCTACAGCCACAAGATGTTCCCCATATACCCGAAAATCATACACCGGATATTCTGTAGTCATGGCATATTTTTTCTTATTCGTGGCAATATCATAACGGGTAAGTTCTTTTTGATCTGTTTTGACAATGATATCTTTGTCATCATCTGTCAAATCGCATCTCGTACCCATGCTTGAAATATCGTCCCCACTGCCATCTGTAACTGTATTGCCAGCAGACACAGCAAACTTAACCACATCCGTATTGTTCACATTAAGCTCTGCAAATGACACACTACTATCAATCAAACTAATTGAATTCGTCTGGGTGGTATGGTCATCCACGTCATAGGAATTAGAATCAATCAGCAACAGAGCATTATGGTTACACACAGTAAGATCTGCCAGATACCGATCATTCAACATTCTTGTTGATACACCATGATCCATATACCCTTTTTGAAAGAGCATCGTAAGATTCGCTCCAACAACCTTCACATTATTATCCTGATCCACATTTCCTGCCATGAGGGAATACATGGCATGGGAATATCCCCAATAGATCCAATCGTAACGTCCTTCGTAATAGAAATTGCCATTCGTCTTATCATAACCGGTAAACCGATAGATGGCACAAGGGCTCTTGCCTTTGCTAATAAATGTTCCGTCCGCATCAAACAAACGGACATATGCATGATCCTCTTCCGTGAACACAAGATAACGTCCCCGGTCATCCACACAGAATGCTGTTGCCACTTTACCTCCCAAAATGCCACATTCCGTGTCAAAGCCCTCCAGCTTCACAGAAGTAACCTGTTCTGTATTCAAATCATATCGATACATGATCACTTCATTGGCGAATGCCATAAGCACTCCATCTTCATCATAATATCTCTCCTCTTCCGGGATTCTTGTATAGGTACTTGTAGATAAATACACCATATTATTATCACAATATACCGTTCCTGCACCCTTTAGTCTGTATATTGTTTCATAAGTATCATTTGTAATATCATATTTGATAATCTCATAACCATCCGTTGAACCATAGCTGTTCAGATATGGCCGCAAGGTATAGAGGTATCCTGGTTCCTCAGAATATAAAATATTATAATCCAGCACACATCCGCTATATCCGAACTGCTCGCTATCCAATGCTACCACCTTAATATCATTTGCCGCAGCATGCACAGGCTTCATCGGCACATGCAACATCCCCATCAACAGTATCCAGGCTATGATTCCCCACAAACTCTTTTTCATAAATATCTCCCTCTCCTATACTCTCCATCATCCTACATATGGCAGCATGCCAGACAACTTGTTTTCAGCTATATTATTTATCATTATATCAAATTTCCCTTAATGTCAACAATTTGTTTTTATGTTTTTTAAAGCTATACATAGAAAAACCACCCCAAGACTTGGCAGGTCGCAGGGTGGAATTTCTATCTTGTTTATAACCAGTCAACCCACCTTGCGGGCGTTTAGTCCAAAGATGAATTCTCTTGATATCATTCCGGCAAATATGAATTTGTTAGTATCATCACTGCCCTGGGAATGCAAATAACGCAAGTAGAAAGATAGCAAGAAATACTGCAACTACTATGCCAGCAAAAACTAGCGCAACTATCAAAGTCTGTTTACACGATTTTCCTGTTACACGTCTA
>CAMEFI010000028.1 GCA_945915475.1 uncultured Clostridium sp.
AAAGAACTTGTAAAGGATGTAAAGAAAAAGGGTGAAAATGCCAAGGTTGCAGTACGTAATATCAGACGGGATGCCAATGATCATATTAAGAAACAACAAAAGGCGAATGAGATTTCTGAAGATGAACAAAAAGATTACGAAGATAAGATTCAGAAACTTACTGATAAGTATGTAGATAAGATTGAGAAGACAATCGAGAATAAGTCAAAAGAGATTATGACAGTGTAAACAGGAGGCTGATTTGGACAGTATTTTAGAAGCAATCAGAACCGAACAGTTGAATGTTCCAAAGCATGTGGCAATCATCTTAGACGGTAATGGACGATGGGCTAAAAAACGCAATATGCCTAGAAATTATGGACACGTCCAGGGCTCTAAAACGGTAGAGCAGATCATTGAAGATGGATACAAGATGGGAATTGAATATATTACTGTTTATGCATTTTCAACTGAGAACTGGAAACGATCAAAAGATGAAGTCGATGCACTGATGAAGTTACTTGCAAAGTATTTAATAGACTGTATTGAACGTTCTACGAAGAATAATATGTGCGTACGTGTGATTGGAGACAAGAGCAGATTAGATGATACCCTTGTTACAAAGATTAATGAATTAGAGGAAAAGACAAGAAATGCTACAGGCCTCAAATTTACCATTGCTATCAATTACGGTGGACGTGATGAGATTCGCAGAGCAGTTACAAGAATTGCGCAGGATGTAGAAACAGGAACGATAAAGAGTAGTGATATTACGGAGAACCTTATTAGTGATTATCTTGATACTGCCGGGTTACCGGATCCGGATTTGCTCATTCGGACAAGTGGAGAAGAACGGTTATCTAATTTCCTGCCATGGCAGCTTGCTTATACGGAATTCTATTTTACAGATGTATTATGGCCGGATTTTACCAAAGAAGATCTGCTTGCTGCAATTCGATATTATAACGGAAGGGAACGTCGGTTTGGCGGGGTGAAATAATATATGAAAGACCGATTAATAGGTGGCTTTTTTGTTGCCACTATTACACTGGTTACATTGCTATCAGGAGGAATTGTGACGGCAGGAATTCTGATGGTTGTTTCCATATTGGGGGTATATGAATTGATGAAGGTGTATTCGTTGGAGAAGACACCTTTTGCCGTATTGAATTATATGGCTACAGTTGGCTTATATACCTTGCTTTATATTAAGCAGGAACAATTCATCTTCCCGATGATCATTTTTTTGATTTTATTACTGTTAACTTGTTATGTTGTTCGTTTCCCCAAGTATCGGGATATTGACGTGATGAGTTCCGTATTTGCCTTCTTATATGCAACGGTTCTTCTTTCCTTTGTATTTCGTGTAAGAGAGATGGAAGGCGGAATGCTGCTTTCTTTCTATATTCTTATCGCAAGCTGGGGAAATGATGTGTTTGCATATTTGATTGGACGTAAGATTGGTAAGCACAAGTTCTCACCGAAAGTAAGTCCGAATAAGAGTGTAGAAGGTTTCTTTGGGGGAATAATTGGAGCAGCTTTATTAGGCTTCTTGTTTGGATATGCATTTTCTGATAGCATTCCGTTTTCAGAAGGCTATTGTGCATTGATTGCAGCGGTTGCTTCCATTCCATCTGTAATCGGTGACTTGGCAGCATCGGCAATTAAGAGAAATCATGAGATTAAGGATTATAGTCATTTGATTCCCGGTCATGGTGGAATACTTGACCGTTTTGACAGTGTATTTTTCTCAGCACCTATTTTGTATTATTTGATTGTAATTGTGAATGCGTTGCAGTAAGAGGAGATTATGTATGAAAAATATTGCAATACTGGGCTCTACCGGTTCCATCGGTACCCAGACACTGGATGTGATACGACACAATAAGGATTTGAAACTGGTTGCAATATCAGCTGGTAGTAATATTATTTTGTTAGAGGAACAGATTCGGGAATTTCATCCGGAACTTGTTGCTGTATGGAGTGAATCAAAGGCAAGAGAACTTCGAACAGCAATTGCAGATGTAACCCCTTCTTGTAAAGTAGTATCCGGTATGGATGGTTTATTAGAGGTTGCAACCATAGATTCTTCTGATATTGTGATAACAGCAGTTGTGGGAATGATTGGAATCAAACCTACAATTGCAGCAATTCAATCTGGTAAAGACATTGGTTTGGCTAACAAAGAAACCCTTGTAACAGCAGGACATATCATTATGCCATTGGCAGAGGAATACAATGTATCTATTTTGCCGGTGGATAGTGAGCATTCAGCTATTTTTCAATGTCTGAACGGAGAACGTGACAATTCTATTCATAAAATCCTGCTTACTGCATCCGGTGGACCCTTTCGAGGTATGACAAGAAAGGATTTAGAGCTCGTAACACTGGATCAGGCACTTCGTCATCCTAACTGGTCTATGGGTAAGAAGATTACCATTGATTCTGCTACAATGGTGAATAAAGGATTAGAGGTCATTGAGGCAAAATGGTTATTTGACGTAGAACCACCGCAGATTCAGGTGGTTGTACAGCCACAAAGTATCATTCATTCCATGGTAGAATTTGAAGATGGTGCGGTGATGGCACAGCTTGGAACACCGGATATGCGTCTCCCGATACAATATGCATTATATTATCCCAAACGTGTCTATCTTGATGGTAAGCGTCTTGATTTTGATACATTGTCCCAGATTACATTTGAAAAACCGGATCTGGATACATTTCTTGGTCTGAAATATGCATATGAAGCGATTGATATTGGTGGAAGTATGCCAACCGTATTGAATGCAGCAAACGAACTGGCAGTTGCGAAGTTTCTGAATAAAAAGGTACGCTTTTTGGAAATCTATGATATGATACGTTTTTGTATGGATCAGCATGCAGTCATTGCCAATCCCGGCGTAGATGAGATCCTTGAGACAGAACAGTGGGTATATGAAACAATTGAGAGCAGGTGGATATCATGAGTACCATAATAAATGTGATAATCGGATTGATTGTATTTGGTGCAATCATTTTCTTTCATGAACTAGGACATTTTATTTTTGCCAAATTAAACGGCATATATGTCAACGAGTTTGCAGTTGGTATGGGACCAACAATATTTTCATTTCAGAAAAAAGAGACAAAATATTCCCTTCGGGCTATTCCAATGGGTGGCTTTTGTGCCATGCTGGGTGAGGAAGAAGAAGTTGCAGACGAGCATTCCTTTAGTGCAAAATCTGTGTGGTCACGTATGTCTGTTGTGTTGGCAGGACCAATCTTTAACTTCATTCTTGCATTTTTATTAGCCATTGTACTAATTGGATTATGCGGCTATGATAAACCGGTTATCAGCAAATTTTCAGAGGAAAGTCCTGCCAAGGAAGCAGGATTGCAGACAGGTGATGTGATTACCGGTTATAATGGACATCGTATCTATAATTACCGGGAAGTACTGGTATATGTACAATTTAATAAGAGTGGTAATCCTATTACTTTGGATGTTGACCGGAATGGAGAGAAGTTCTCTTTTACTTTTCAGCCGGCTAAGACGGATTCCGGTTATCTCATGGGAATCTATGGCGGAACGAGAGAAAAAGGCGGAGTTATTGATACCTTGAAATACAGTGCATTGGAACTGCGTTATCAGGTGAAGACAACGATACTTAGTTTGGAATACTTAATCAGCGGTAAACTTGGATTCCAGAATCTGTCCGGTCCGGTAGGAATTGTATCCATGATGAATGATACCATTAATGAGGCAAAGGAAAGTGCACAGGGAGATACTTCCATTGCAATATTGAATGTTATACTCAATATGATTAATTTCTGTATTTTATTAAGTGCAAACCTTGGTGTGATGAATCTGCTGCCGCTTCCGGCTTTAGATGGTGGCAGGGCACTGTTGCTATTGGTGGAGGGAATATTCCACAAGAAGCTTCCAATTGAGAAAGAAGCACTTGTTAACGGTATTGGTCTTGCTTTATTAATGGGGCTGATGGTTATTGTTATGTTTCAGGATATATTTAAGATCATTGGATAGATCCTGTTAAGGATATAAGAAAGCGTGTAGAGATGAGAGAACATACAAAAGTTATTCAAATTGGTAATAGAGTAATTGGTGGCGGTAATCCGATCCTAATTCAGTCTATGACAAATACAAAAACAGAGGACGTAGACGCTACCGTTGCTCAGATTCTGCAGTTAGAAAAGGCCGGTTGTGATATTATCCGTTCTACTGCGAATAATGAAGAGGCTGCAAAGGCGTTTTCTAAGATTAAAGAGAAGATTCATATTCCCATTGTTGCAGATATTCATTTTGATTACCGGTTGGCAATTCTTGCGATGGAACATGGTGCAGATAAGATCAGAATCAATCCCGGTAACATTGGTGGAAAGGAACGAATTCAGGCAGTGGTTGAGGCTGCGAAGAAATATCATGTACCGATTCGTGTTGGTGTGAATAGTGGTTCCTTAGAGAAAGAACTGGTTGCCAAATATAATGGTGTCACCGCGGAAGGAATTGTAGAAAGCGCCCTTAATAAGGTTCATATGTTAGAGGAATTTGACTTTGATGATATTGTGATCAGCATCAAATCTTCCGATGTCTTAATGTGTGTGAAAGCGCATGAACTGATGGCGCAACAGACACATTATCCACTGCATGTGGGAATTACAGAGGCAGGAACATTGCTTCGGGGTAATATTAAGTCTGCTGTAGGGCTTGGAATTATTCTGAATGAAGGAATAGGCGATACCATTCGTGTATCTTTGACCGGAGATCCGGTTAATGAAATCACATCTGCAAAGTTAATTCTTAAGACATTAGGACTTCGTACGGGCGGAATAGAAGTTGTATCATGTCCGACCTGCGGCAGAACTTCCATTGATCTGATTGGATTAGCGAATAAGGTGGAGAATCTTGCAGCTGATTATGAGAATCTTAATATTAAGATTGCTGTTATGGGCTGCGTTGTAAATGGACCGGGAGAGGCGAGAGAAGCAGACATTGGTATTGCCGGCGGTAATGGTGAAGGTCTGTTGATCAAAAAAGGCGAAATTATAAAAAAAGTACCAGAAGATCAATTATTGAATGTATTAGAGGATGAGTTGAAACATTGGGAACAGTAGAAGATCGAAGATTGTTTTTTGATGTATTTCCAGGATTTCAATGCCCGGCTGATTATTATGATATGTTTGCAAAAATATATGTGACAAAGGCTGTGTTATTGAAATCTGCGAAGACCTTACAAGTACATATTGAAAGTAAGATTTTAATCCCCAAAAGGGATATTTATGGAATGGAAGATTTGCTTAGTGAGTTCATTTTCCAGGGAAGCATACGGGTTAAATTATATGAGCATTATCGGTTGTCGGAGCAATATACGGTTCAGAATCTGATAGAGGAGCATTATATAGAAAGTATGCTTTTTGAGCTCTCTGTGGAATCTTCCGTTCTTTATCGTATGGTTAAAAATGCGGAATGGCATGTGGATGGTTCCGTGATTACACTTTTACTAGAGGATAATTTTCTGGCAAAGAGTAAATCAAATGATATCAAAAAATACATTGAAGATGTATTCATGGATCGGTTCGAGCTAGAGGTTCAGGTGGGCTTTGATTTTACAGAAGAGCAGAAGCAGGCCCTTCGTAAAGCGAATGAGTATAAGTTAAAGCAGGAAGTTCATCAGATCATGGAACAGGTGCAGCATAATGAGGAAGAAGCTGCAGCTAATCAGAAGGAATCTTCGACAGACAATCACAATGAGCAGAACGCAAAGGATTCGAATAAGCAGGTTACCTCTGAGAAAAAGCCGGCGGGTAATGCCGGATTTGATAAAAAGAAACCAAAAGAAGGTAACTGGGGAAGATCTGCTTACGGAAGAACGCGAGTTGCCGATCCGGATGTTATTTATGGAAGAAATGTAGAAGGCGAGAGGATTGCTATTTCTGAAATTGCAGAAGGCATTGGAGATACCGTTATCCGGGGTAAGATTTTTGAGATGGAAGAGCGGGAGCTTCGAAATGAGAAGCTGTTAATTACATTTTCTATTACGGATTTCACAGATTCCATTTCCGGTAAAATCTTTGTGACAAAGGACGACTGGAGCATTTTAAAGGACGATTTCAAGACAGGGGGATTCTATCTTGTGAAGGGTGTTCCTGCCTATGATACTTATGTTCGTGAGGTGACACTGAATTCCATTACCGGTATTAAGCCAATTCCTGACTTCACCATAAAACGCAAGGATAATGCTATGGATAAGCGTGTAGAATTGCATATGCATACAGTATATAGCGATAATGACAGTGTGGTAGATGTTGGTAAAATTATCAGCAGGGCAAAAGAATGGGGGCACCCGGCCATTGCGATTACCGATCATGGTGTGGCACAGGCATTTCCTGTTGCTAATCACTGCATTAAGAAAGATGATCCCTTTAAGATTATTTATGGCGTGGAAGGTTATTTTGTGGATGATATGAAGGACTTTGTCATCCGGCCAAGGGGACAATCCTTAGATGACAGTTTCGTTGTATTTGACATTGAAACCACCGGATTAAATGCGAAGTTCTGTAAGATTATTGAAATTGGTGCCGTCAAAGTAGAGGGCGGTGAGATTGTGGACCGGTTCTCTGAGTTTATTAATCCGGAGATGCCGATTCCGTATAATATTACGAAATTAACCTCCATTACGGACGAAATGGTAATGGATGCACCAACTGTAGATGTGATTCTTCCACAATTTCTGGAATTTATAGGAAACAGTGTTGTGGTTGCCCATAACGCACAGTTTGATACAGGATTTATCAAGAAAAATGCAAAGGATTTAGGTCTTGTTTTTGACAGTACCATTGCGGATACCATGACCATTGCTCATGTGCTTTGTCCGGAACTTGGTAAATTTACATTGGACCGTATCTGTAAACATTTAGGAATTAAATTAGAGCATCATCATAGAGCCGTGGATGATGCAGAGGCAACAGCTGAGATTTTTATCCGTTTCATTCAGATGTTAAAGGAACGGCATATTCATACAGTGGACGAACTGAATAACTTAGGAGAAACATCGGAGGAGAACATTCGTAAGAGTAAATCTTATCATGGCATCATTTTGGCAAAAAATGAGATTGGCCGGGTGAACCTGAATCGTCTCATTTCTGCCTCGCATGTGAATTATTTTAATCGAAGGCCTCTAATGCCCAAGAGTCTGATTCAGAAATACCGGGAAGGATTGATTCTTGGTTCTGCCTGTGAGGCAGGGGAATTGTTTCGGGCAATTGTGGATGGAGCAGAGGAAGATGAAATCGATCGTATTGTACGGTTTTATGATTATTTAGAGATTCAGCCCATTGGCAATAATGCATTTATGAAGGCTGAGGAAAAATATTCAAATGTGAATACCGATGAAGATTTGCAGGAATTAAACCGTAAAATTGTCAAGTTAGGTGAGACTTATCATAAGCCGGTTGTGGCGACCTGTGACGTGCATTTCTTAGATCCCGAGGATTCCATTTACCGTGCGGTCATCATGGCTGCAAAGGGATTCAAAGATGCTGACCAGCAGCCACCACTTTATTTTCGTACCACAGAGGAAATGCTTGCAGAATTCCAGTATCTTGGAAGTGATAAGGCAAGAGAAGTGGTAATCGATAATACCAACAAGATTGCGGATATGATTGAGAAGATCTATCCGGTTAGCCCGGATAAATGTCCTCCGGTCATTGAAGATTCCGATAATACCCTGCGCCGAATCTGTTATGATAAGGCCCATGAGATCTATGGACCAAATCTGCCGGAACAGGTAACAAGCCGGTTAGAAAAGGAACTGACCTCCATCATAGGAAATGGGTATGCGGTTATGTATATCATTGCCCAGAAGCTGGTGTGGGATTCCAATGACCATGGATATCTGGTTGGTTCCCGTGGTTCTGTGGGTTCCTCCTTTGTTGCCACCATGGCAGGTATTACGGAGGTGAATCCGTTATCGGCACATTATATCTGTCCAAATTGTTACTATGTGGATTTTGATTCGGATCTTGTTAAGAGTTATTCCGGAAGTTCCGGGTGTGATATGCCGGATATGGCGTGTCCAAAATGTGGAACGATGATGAAGAAAGAAGGCCATGATATTCCATTCGAGACCTTCTTAGGTTTCTACGGAGATAAAGAGCCGGATATTGATCTGAACTTTTCCGGTGAATACCAGGCTTGTGCCCATGCCTATACAGAGAAATTATTTGGTAAGGGACATGCATTCCGCGCAGGAACCATCGGAACCATTGCCCAAAAGACGGCAGAACAGCTGGTGTATAAATATTATCAGGAACGGGAGATTACGAAACGCAGATGTGAGTTAACCCGTATTGCACAGGGATGTGTGGGTGTCAAGCGTACCACAGGACAGCATCCGGGTGGTATGGTTGTTGTCCCAAGCGACCGGGAAATCTATGAATTTACAGCGATTCAGAAACCGGCAAATGATGTGGATACCAATATTATCACCACACATTTTGAGTATCATTCCATTGACGCCAACTTACTGAAGCTTGATATTCTTGGCCATGATGATCCTACCATTATAAGGCGGTTAGAAGATCTCACCGGAAAGGATGCCAAGACCATTGCATTGGATGATAAAGATGTTATGTCCTTATTCCACAGTCCGGAAATACTTGGAATTACACCGGAGGATATCAGTGGATGTCAGACCGGTTCCCTTGGAATACCGGAGTTTGGTACCGATTTTGTTATTCAGATGTTAGTGGACACGAAGCCAAAGAGTTTTTCAGATCTAGCCCGTATATCCGGTCTGTCCCATGGAACGGATGTGTGGCTTAACAATGCACAGACATTAATTGCAGAGGGGAAGACGGACCTGACCAATGCCATCTGTTGTCGAGACGATATCATGGTATATCTCATTCACATGGGATTAGAGCCCGGACTTGCATTTAATATCATGGAAAAGGTTCGTAAAGGAATCGTTGCAAAGGGCAAATGCGATAAATGGCCGGAATGGGAGAAGGAGATGCTGGCACATAATGTTCCTGACTGGTATATCTGGTCCTGTACCCAGATTAAATACATGTTTCCGAAGGCACATGCAGTTGCTTATGTCATGATGGCATGGCGGATTGCATGGTTCAAGATTAACGAGCCCCTTGCTTATTATGCGGCATATTTCAGTATCCGTGCCAAGGCATTTAATTATGAAACCATGTGTCAGGGGGCTGACCGGCTGCATGCTGAGATGGATGCCATCCGGAAGAAACCAAAAAATGAGCAGAGTGGTGCGGAAGAGGATGCTTTACGGGATATGCGCCTTGTTGAGGAAATGTATGCAAGAGGACTGGAATTTCTTCCGATTGACATCTATCAGGCAGATGATATTAACTGTCTGATCATAGATGGCAAGATCATGCCACCATTTACTTCCATTGAAGGTGTGGCAGAAAAAGCGGCAGCACAGATTAAGGATGCTGTAGCAGAATTGCGGAAGGATAATCCGGAAGCGAAGTTCATTTCCAAAGAGGATCTGCGGCTGCGTTCTAAGATTGGTAAGACAACCATCGAGAAGATGAGCAGTTTGGGATTGCTGAATGGTTTGCCGGAGAGCAGCCAGTTGAGTATATTTGATTTCTAATGGGCTAGATGGAAATTGTTATTGTGTTGTATGTGAAAAAATTGCAGTGAAAATTGCGAAAAAAGGGTTGACGGCTTGCCAAATGTTTGTTATACTAGGCAAGTCGTCAATGACAAGGCCAATTGGTCAAGCGGTTAAGACGCCGCCCTCTCACGGCGGAAACAGGGGTTCGATTCCCCTATTGGCTGTTATCTGTTTCGGCAGATGCTTTATTACAATTATAGATGTTGTGTTACAACAGTGTGGCCAATTGGTCAAGCGGTTAAGACGCCGCCCTCTCACGGCGGAAACAGGGGTTCGATTCCCCTATTGGCTGTTGTATTTCAGGCAGTATTCATATGATATGAGTACTGTTTTTTTGTTTAATTGAACATGGAAAAGTTATTATACACACATTTCTACATACTTAATACACATGTAGGTGTAAAAATGTTCATTCGATATATTATGACTATGAATGGAATTTGTGAATGGTTGACAGAATTTGAACAGGTGTGGTAGTATTTACATGTTGAGTAGTAAATAAATACATACCATAAGGGGGAAGAAAAATGAACGATCACGGAGTAGTAAAGGTTATATGTAGGATTATAACACTGTTAGATTATGTAATATCCATATTTTTATGTTTTATGGTGAGTGAATTATATGCGGATGAATGCTTGTATTTCATAAAAGAGAATGGACGAAAAATAATGATTGTTATGGCTGCCATTCTTATATTTATGATGATTGTATCTATTATAATAAAATATACGTTTCAGGATAAATCAAAGGTAACACCATATCGGATCGTTGATGTGATTACTAGAACAATCTTTTCAGTGCCAGCTTCATTAATTCTTAATTATGTAATAGCACAATATTGGTACATAGGTTTGATTCCGAATACTGCTATTGGAATTTTTATATTTGTTATATTGAATCTTCTTCTAAGATTCACGCTTCAGGAGACCATGAGTGTGACATTTATTACGTCAGATAATTTATGATCAAAAAAGGTTGGTGGGCTTGATATGAATATAATATGTTTTCATAATCCGGATGAGGAAAATGCCTGATATTATTTGGTATCACGAGGTACATCATGCAAGCAACATTACAAATAGAAGACCTAACCATTCCAATACAATTCCAAAGGGAGCAACGCAAGACACTATCCATTAAGATTACCCGGGAGGGAAGTCTGCTCATGAAAGCACCCCTTACCATGAGGGAGCATGAGATAGAACGATTTATCCGGCAGAAGCGGTATTGGATCTATAAACAGACCAAGAGAGTTATAGAAGAGAATCAGAACAGGGTTTACCGGAGTAAAGAAGAGGTTACGGCATTGAAAAGGCAGGCAAGAGAGGTTCTTACTAAGAAGTCAGATGATTACAAAGAGATTCTTCATGTGAATTATACACGCATTCGCATTGGTGACCAGAAGACAAGATGGGGAAGCTGTAGCAGCAAAGGAACCATTTCGTATAATTGGCGTCTGATTCTGATGCCTGAGAGAATCCAGAATTATGTGGTGGTGCATGAACTTTGCCATTTGTTGGAAATGAATCATTCACCGGCATTTTGGAAGAAGGTTTCAGAAGTTCTGCCGGATTATCAAAGCAGCAGAAAATGGTTAAAAGAACATGGAAGTCAGTATCTGTAAGTAAAAATATCACTTTTGGCACTTACATCATTAATAAAATAAAACAAAAAAATCTTTACAAAAGAGCAGAGAAGAGTTACACTTACTTTTATAAAGTGAATAGAAATAGAAGATTAACAAAGGTGTTATGGTTCATCATGATGCCTTTTTCTTCTGTAAGGAGGAATTTGAATGAATTACTATGAACGTGCATTGGAGTTGAAGGATGAGATTGTGGCAAACCGGCGTTACATCCATACGAATGCTGAGGTTGGCGTACATATGCCGAAGGCGAAGGCATATGTCATGGAGAAATTAAAGGAATACGGTTTGGAACCGAAAGAGTGTGGAGAAGGAGTCACTGCTACGGTAGGCAAAGGCGGTAAGGTGATTCTGTTAAGAGCAGATATGGATGCACTTCCAATGCCGGAAGAAAGCGGTCTTCCCTTTGCCTGTCCAACCGGTACAGAGGGACATTGTTGTGGACATGACCTGCATGCTGCGATGCTCCTGACCGCAGCAAAGATGTTGAAGGAAAAGGAAGATACGTTAGAGGGAACGATTAAATTTATGTTCCAGCCTGGTGAAGAGAATTTTACCGGTGCTAAGAACATGGTGGAAAATGGTATTCTGGATGATCCCAAACCGGACGTTGCATTGGCTTATCATGTAGGTCCGGGTAGAATTCCCATGGGTACTTATATGTATAATGACAGTGGCAGTGCTATTATGTTTTCCATGGATGGATTTGAAATCCACATAAAAGGACGAGGTTCCCACGGAGCATATCCACAGATGTCCATTGACCCCATCAATATTGGTGTACATATATATCTTGCATTGCAGGAGCTGATTGCCCGTGAGTGTGATCCGTGTGATGCCTGTGTATTGACGATTGGTGAATTCCATGCCGGATCTGCACAGAATATTATTCCGGAAAGTGCAGTATTAACCGGTACGCTTCGTACGAACAAGGCGGAGACACGTGAACATATTCTTCTCCGTTTAAAGGAAGTAAGTGAACGTACTGCAGAAGTATATGGCGGTACTGCGGAAGTTGTGATGACCTGTGGGGTTGGACCATTGGTTAGCAACGGAGATCTTACGAGAGAAATGATTGGTTATATGAAAGAATTACCGATTCCAAATCTTTCGGGTTATCCTGGAATTACTTCCAGTGCATCAGAAGACTTTGCTGTGATCGCAGAGCGTGTTCCAAGTGTGTTTATGTATTTATCAGCCGGATTCTTAGATGAGCGTGGGGATGTGTCAGCCCATAATCCGAAAGTAGTCTTTAATGAAGATGTACTTCCGATTGGTGCGGCATGTCTGGCACAGTGTGCTACAGAATGGTTGAAATGCAACAACAAATAAAATAAACAAAAGAAAAGAGGTATGATTTATGACAGGAGAAACATTAGCAAATAGTCCTTTGCTGTTTATTCTAATCGGAGCGGGCCTTTTGGCCATTGTAGCATTTGCACTTTTTAGTTATAAAAAGGCAAAGAATCGTTGTCTGGAACTGGGAATCAGTCAGGAGACAATCTCAGCAGTAGTGAAAAGTACCATCAGTGCTGCACTTGTTCCTAGTTTGGCTATTTTACTGGGATTTGTCATTTTGTCGGTATCCCTTGGGGTGGCATGGCCGTGGTGGAGATTATCTGTAATTGGATCTCTGGCTTATGAAACAATGGCTGCCCAGTATACGGCTGACGGACTTGGCATTGAGATGAGCCAGATTCTTTCCTCGGATGCGACGGTCTTTGCAGCAGTTATGATCGTTATGACCATCGGTGTAATCATCAGTCCGATTATGGTTGCAATCGTAGGTGAGAAATATTCTACCGGTGTTATGAATGCAAAGAGTGGAAGTAAGGGTGAGTGGGGAACCATTTTCTCCGGATTGTTCTATCTGGCAATGTTTGCTGTTTATATTCCGATTATGGTATTTTCCGATCTTCCAACTACGCTGACCCTGGTAACGAGTATGGTGGTTGCAATTGTCGTAGGCGCACTCAGTAAGAAATTACCGATTCTTGCTGAATTTACCATGGCAGCTTCGCTGATTATCGGTATGGCATCCAGTGTCCTCTGGGCAGCTCTGTTTTAGTTGAAAAAGGAAGGAGGAAGAACAAATGAGTAAAAAAGAAAAGAAAAAATCCGTAACATTGGATGAATATACAAAGAAAACACATAAAAATGGTCGTTTATTCGTTATATGCTTTTGTATATATATTTTGGCAGTTCCTTTGGTTATGTGTGCAGTGTATGGTGTATGGCCAACCTTTAAGCAGATGTTGCCGGGTGCCATTGCCATTCTGTCTATCAATGTTCCTGTCTGTATTGCAGAGGTTGGAAGTTATACACCGATTCTGGGATCTTCCTGTTATCTGACATTTGCTACAGGTAATCTGATGAATCTTAAGATTCCTTGTGCTTTGAATGCGCAGAAGGTAGCAAAGGTAGAGCAGAATACAGCAGAAGGAGATGCGGTTGCTTTGCTTTCCACCTGTGTATCTTCGATTGTAACATTGATTGTGCTGTTTGTAGGTGTACTGCTGATTGCTCCGTTAAAGGGAATTCTTCAGAATCCGTATTTTTCTACAGCCAGCAACTATCTGTTGCCGGCACTCTTTGGATGCATGACACTTGGTATGATCGGACGTGGAAATGGTCCTACTTATGTAAAGAACAAATTACTGATTATGGTCGTTCCGGCAGTTCTCATTTCTATTTTGACAGTTATGGGAATCGCTTCTACCGGTCTGGCAGGTCTTTTGATTCTTGTCATGATTCCGGTTACGATTCTTTGTGCCTGGATTTTGTGGAAAGCGGGTGTGGTGAAAGTTTTACAAAATCCAAATGCATCCGGAAAATCTGCAGAAGAGAAATAAAAAGGTATTTTTATCGTATTCATGCACATACTATTTCTGAGGTGATAGCATGAGCATTTTGAACAACGATGAAATTCCGGTAGGACTGAGTATGGCTTTGGCAGAGAATCTATATGCCATGGAAAAGTTCAGTAACATGAACGAAAGGGATAAACAAGAGTTTATCAATCGGTCCCGGAATGTTAATTCTAAACAAGAGATGCGAAGTCTGGTTTCCGGTTTGAACAATATGGATGGAACTTTAAACTAAAGATCAGAAACCGGTAAATTGTGTTAGAAAGATAAAAAAGGAACTGTTGTGACAGTTCCTTTTTTGCGTTATAATGATAATACAATGTAGGCGTTTGCGAAACGCCTGTTTCTTCTATAAACGTTGTGCAATTTGACAATATCCTCACAGGCACGCTTGCGCTGCTCTCGCCTCGCAGCGGTACTAAACTCGTGTTTCACACTCGTTAAGTACCGGCGGTCTCAAAGCACCTGCTTAGGATACTTGTCAAATCTGCACAACTCAATATGCATTTTCAAGAGTTTCGCAATTGCCTATGATAATACAATGTACGGAAAGGAGAAGGTGCCTATGCTACAGGAGTGGAATAAAGGTGTGAAGCCCTCAGAAGATGAGTTAACGCAAAGACTTCAGGAAGCAAGAAGTAAGCTTGCAGCAAAGCAGATTCTGGTGAAAGAGAAAAAACTTCCGGTACTGGTATTGTTGGAAGGATGGGGTGCTGCCGGTAAAGGAAGTGTATTGGGGAAATTAATCCGTAATTTGGATCCAAGGTTCTTTAAGGTTGCTGTCATGGAGGAACCTACCAAGGATGAATTACGAAGACCATTTTTGTATCGTCATTTCATAAGAATTCCGGAAGCAGGACAGTTTGTATTCTTTGATGGTGGCTGGATGGATGAGGTTACCAGACAGTATCTTCATGGCGAGATGATCAAAGATACATATAAGAAACGAATAGTAAGTATTAACCGGTTTGAACGTCAGCTCACCGACAACGGATATCTGGTTATGAAATTCTTTTTTGATATAGATGAAAAAGAACAAAAGAAACGGATAGACAGTTTATTGGACAATAAGAATACAAAATGGCGTGTGACGGAAGCGGATCTATGGCAGAATCAGAATTATGATCGTTGCAGAGAAGTTTATCAACGGTACTTAGAAGAGACAAATCGTTCTAACGCACCATGGTATCTGATTGATTCTAAGAATAAAAAATGGGCAGAACTACAAATGTTAGAGATTCTATTAAAGGGAATTGATACGGCATTGATGAATGCTTCAAAGGCAGTACCGGTTTTACAGAATCCATTTCCATTAGATCCAATTCCAAGACTTTCTGATATTTCTTTGAAGGATAAGGTACTGACAGATGAGGAATATCAGCTCCAATTAAAGGCTTGCCAGAAAAAGCTTCGGGAATTGCATAACAAACTGTATCGCAAACGGATACCGGTGATTCTTGCATATGAAGGCTGGGATGCTGCCGGGAAGGGTGGTAATATCAAACGGATTGCTTCCGCCCTGGATCCAAGAGGGTATGAAGTACAGCCAATCGCAAGTCCGGAGCCTCATGAAAAGGCAAGACATTATCTATGGCGGTTTTGGAATCGCCTTCCGAAGGATGGACACATAACCATATTTGACCGTACCTGGTATGGACGGGTCATGGTGGAGAGATTAGAGGGCTTTTGCAGTGAAAATGACTGGCAAAGAGCTTATAACGAGATCAATGAGTTTGAAAAAGAACTTGCTGATTGGGGAGGTGTTGTAATCAAATTCTGGGTACAGATTGACAAAGATACCCAGTTGGAACGTTTTACTTTAAGACAGAATACACCGGAGAAGCAATGGAAGATAACGGATGAGGACTGGCGCAACAGAGAGAAATGGGATTTGTATGAGGAAGCGGTAAATGAAATGCTGCAAAAGACCAATACACCATTTGCTCCATGGTATGTTCTGGAGTCCAATGATAAAAAATATGCAAGAATCAAAGCTTTGAAGACGGTTATCAAAGAAATTGAAAAACGATTATAAGGAGTTTACAATGTACAGAGCGGGAATTGACTTAGGCGGCACTTGGTGAAGTGAAAGCAGGCGCAGCAAGAAATGCAAAAAATGCTATTCTGTTAACTCTGGGAACCGGAGTGGGTGGAGGTGTCATATTAGAAGGCAGAGTATTTGAGGGTGCCCATGCCGGTGGAGCTGAATTAGGACATACCAGTCTGATATTTGGTGGTGAACCATGTACCTGTGGGCGTCGTGGATGCGTCGAGGCTTATGTCTCTGCTACTGCACTCATCCGCGATGCAAAGAAGGCTGCCCTTTCACATCCGGAATCATTACTATTTCAAATGTGCGGGGATGACCCTTCTAATATGAATGGTAAGATTCCATTTGATGCGGCACAGCAGGGAGATGCAGTTGCAGAAGAAGTAGTGAATCACTATATTTTCTGTCTTGGTGAGACAATTGCGAATTTTGTGAATATCTTCCGTCCGGATGTGATACTTTTTTCAGGTGGTGTCTGTAATCAGAGAGAACATTTAACAAAACCGTTACAGGATTATATCAAGGACAAATGCTTTGCAGGAGAAAAAGCATGGATTCCGCAAATCGCATGTGCCACACTGGGCAATCAGGCAGGAATCATTGGTGCGGCGAATTTGATAGAAATCATTCATGAATAATGATAGATAATGAATAGATAATAGAATTTCAGGAGGTTGCATGAAGAAGAAACATAAGCTGTCCCTTCCGGCAATTACATATCTGGTCTCCCTTGCTCTGGCATTTATACTGTTGCTTTATATTGGAATCCGGGAACAGCCGGATATCTATGAGGCAAGAACGGAAAGCGGTTTCCGACAGATTACGGATTATACTGTAAAGAAATATTCCAGTAAAGAGGCTCCGGTAGGGATTATCAAAGAGTATACATATATATTAGATTCGGTTGAAAAAGAGGATAATTGTCTGGCATTTTACGTGGTGCATCAGTATGTGGATGTATATCTGGAAGATGAACTGATCTATCATTTAGGCTCTGAAGATGGAACGAAGATTGTGAAAACCACCGGAAGTAACTGGGTCATGATTCCTGTCTATCGGGAAGATCAGGGCAAAAAGGTCCGAGTGGAAGTTCAACCATTATATGATAATTTTGTGGACTGGAAGATTGATTTTTTGATAGGTTCAAAATTATCCATATTTCTTGACCGCATGGAAAGGGATATGCCACAGATTGCACTGGGCGTATTGGCAGTACTGACGGGAGGAGTGTTCTGTTGTCTTGCACTTTATCATTATATCTGGAAAAAGTTTGATAACAGACTTGCCGTACTTGGCATTGCAACAATCTTTGTCGGTATCTGGCGGTTAACAGATACCCGGTTTACACCAATGCTGTTCCCGGGAAAGCCTACCTTGCTTCTATATATTTCTTTTATTATGTTGATGATTGGAATTGTTCCTCTTGTAAAGGTTGTTCAGCATCAGTTTGAGGAGAAAAACTTTCCAATATTTGATGCAATCTGTCTTATAGCCTCTGTGAGCTGTATCATTCAGATCATGCTGCAGATGCTTGGCATGCAGGATTTGCGTCAGATGCTTGGTGTGACCCATATCATTATCCTGATTTTCTTTGTTGTATTATGTATCTGTGTGATAGGGGCATATTTTACAAGAAATAAAGAGCAGAAGCACAAGCATGGACTGTTTTTTATGTGTGTCATTGGTGCGGTAGCTGACGTGATTGCCTATTATGTAAAGGGTAATTCTTCCAGACTGCTGTTTACCTTGATGGCATTTGTACTTTATGTGGTGATTAATGGCATCATAACCCTTGCAGGGTATATGGAACAGGAAGCATTATTGAAGGAACAAGAAAAGGAATTAGCAGAAAGCAGGATTTCCATTATGATGAGCCAGATACAACCGCATTTTCTCTACAATTCCTTGAATTCCATCTATCATTTATGTGGTAAGAATCCCCAGCTGGCACAACAGGCCATCAATGATTTTTCGGAATATCTGCGGGGAAACCTGGATTCCTTAAAGAGAAAGTCTCCTGTGCCCTTTGATGTGGAACTCAAGCATATTGAGATCTATTTATCCTTGGAAAAGATGCGGTTGGATGAAGAACTGGATATCGTATATGATATTGAGACGAAAGATTTCATGATACCGTCTCTTGCTGTACAGCCTTTAGTGGAGAATGCAGTGAAATACGGCATTGCTAAATCAGAGGTTGGCGGGACAGTTCGTATTGCAACAAAGGAATATGAATCATTTTATGAAATCATCGTGGAGGATGATGGAATCGGCTATGATATGACGCAGGAACCTTCAGATGACAAGACGCATATCGGTATTGAAAATGTTAAAAAACGATTGTGGACCATGTGTCATGCAACCCTTACCATCGAAAGTGCGGCAGGAGAAGGAACAAAGGCAATAATTCATTTACCAAAGGGGGAAGAATGATAATGACGATTATAGCAGTTGACGATGAAAAGATTGCATTAGAAGGATTAGTTTCGGAGATCGAAAAAGCCGTTCCGAATACTGTGGTATATGGATTTCGTAGTGCGATGGAGGCGATAGATTTTGTAGAAGAAACCCCCTGTAAAGTGGCATTTTTAGATATTGAGATGCGTGGAATGAACGGAATTGAATGTGCCAAAAGACTGAAAATGATTAATCCGAAAATCAATATTATTTTTGCTACCGGATATGATGAATATATGAGGGAAGCATTTGGAATGCATGCCAGTGGATATATTATGAAACCGGTGACATCAAAAAAGATTGCAGAGGAGATAGAAAACCTTCGTCATCCTGTTATCCGGCAGGAACCCCATGGTTCAGAGAAACCTCTATTACGAATAAAAACCTTTGGAAATTTTGAGGTATACATGGAAGAAAAGACATTGGAGTTTCCGAGGAGCAAATCCAAGGAGTTATTTGCCTATCTGATTCATAAACGGGGAGCTTCCTGTAGTACAAGGGAGCTGACGGGTATATTATTTGAAAATATGCCGTACACGGTTTCTTTACAAAAGCAGTTTCAAACCATTCGTTCTACCATGATTAAAACCTTGAAGGATGTAGGTGCAGATTCCTGTATCATCCGGGGACGGAATCAGACAGCGGTGGATATTACGAAGGTGGATTGTGATTATTATCATTTCTTAGAAGGAGATGCAGCAGCAATCAATGCCTATGCTGGAGAATATATGTCAAATTATAGCTGGTCAGAATTTGTTCTGGGATATCTGGATCAGAAATTGTAAAACAATTTTTACTTGCAATTTCATGGGTTTCATGTATTATATAATTATCAGGTTGTGCGACTGACGGAGACTGGGAGAACCCAGGGGGAACACAACACTATGAATGCCGACCGTCTGGGCACCGTTTTGGGAGACCAGGCGGTTTTTTTACTCTATAGGATTATTTAGGAGGTCATTATGAAACAACAGTCATTAGCAGCAGAATTAAGTGCAACATCCTATCCGGGAAGAGGAATTGTCATTGGTAAGACACCGGATGGTACCCATGCAGCCATTGCATATTTTATCATGGGAAGAAGTGAGAACAGCCGGAACCGGATCTTTGTAGAGGATGGTGAAGGAATCCGTACTCAGGCTTTTGATCCATCCAAGTTAGAGGATCCGAGCCTGATTATCTATGCTCCGGTAAGAGTGTTAGGTAATAAGACCATTGTCACCAATGGCGACCAGACAGATACCATTTATGATTTGATGGACAAACAGTATACCTTTGAACAGGCACTTCGCACCAGAGAATTTGAACCGGATGCACCGAATTATACACCTAGAATTTCCGGAATTCTGCATTTTGAGAATGGCGCATTTAACTATGCCATGTCCATCCTTAAGAGCAATAATGGGAATCCCGATGCCTGCAACCGTTATACATTCGCTTATGAGAACCCGGTAAATGGAGAAGGACATTTCATTCATACTTACATGGGTGACGGTAATCCATTACCAAGCTTTGAGGGGGAGCCGACCCTAGTTGATATTCCGGATGATATGAATGCCTTTGCAGAGCTTGTATGGAATAATCTGAATGAAGACAATAAGGTTTCTCTTTTTGTGCGTTATGTAAACATTGCAGATGGAACTTATGAGACAATAATTATTAACAAAAACAAGTAGGAGGAATATACGTATGAACGAGATTCAATTAAAGTATGGATGTAATCCAAACCAGAAACCGTCCCGAGTTTTTATGAAAGATGGTGCAGACCTTCCGATTCAGATACTCTGTGGCAAGCCGGGATATATCAATCTGTTGGACGCATTTAATGGCTGGCAGTTGGTAAAAGAACTTAAAAAAGCAACCGGACTTCCGGCAGCAACCTCATTTAAGCATGTCTCTCCGGCAGGAGCTGCCGTTGGACTTCCCCTTTCTGAAGTGGAACGCAAGATTTACTGGGTAGATGATATGGGAGAGCTTTCTCCACTTGCCAATGCTTATGCAAGAGCAAGAGGTGCAGACAGAATGTCATCTTTTGGTGATTTTATTTCCCTGTCTGACGTCTGTGATACGGCAACCGCAAAGCTTATCAAACGCGAGGTTTCTGATGGGGTAATTGCACCGGGATACGAGCCGGAAGCATTGGAGATATTGAAGGGAAAAAAGAAGGGAAATTACTGTATCATTCAGATTGATCCTTCTTATGTTCCTGCACCGATCGAACAGAAAGATGTGTTTGGTGTCACCTTTGAACAGGGAAGAAATGAGCTTGTGATCAATGATGAATTGTTTGCGAATGTGGTAACAGAGAACAAAGAGATCCCGGAGCAGGCTAAGATTGACCTTGCCATTGCTATGATTACTTTGAAATATACACAGTCCAATTCTGTATGCTACACAAAGGGTGGACAGGCAATTGGAATCGGTGCCGGACAGCAGTCCAGAATTCACTGTACCAGACTTGCTGGACAGAAGGCTGATAACTGGTTCCTTCGTCAGAATCCTAAGGTATTGAATCTGCCATTTAAGGATGGCATTGGCCGTGCCGATCGTGATAATACCATTGATGTATACATGAGTGATGATTACATGGATGTATTAGCAGATGGAACCTGGGAAAACTTCTTTACAGAAAAACCGGAAGTATTTACAAGAGAAGAGAAACGTGCATGGCTTGACCAGATGACAGACGTGGCCCTGGGTTCGGATGCATTTTTCCCATTTGGTGATAATATCGAACGTGCACATAAGAGTGGTGTGAAATATATCGCTCAGCCAGGCGGTTCCATTCGTGATGATAATGTCATTGACACCTGTAATAAATATGGAATGGCAATGTGCTTTACCGGTATTCGTCTATTCCATCATTAGGATATTATTATGAGGAAGAAGATTCGAACAATTGTGATTGTGATGGTTTGTCTGGTGGTATTCTTTGAGGTTCTTCCGATACTGAATCGGGAGAACCTCAAAGAATCTGATGTTAAAGTCTATCCACTTTATGAGGGAAGACTGGATGAGCCGATTACAGACACGAATCATATTGCTTTGTTTGGCAAAACTATGGCATTTCCATTAAAAATGAGCGAAATGCCATCAGCATTTCACATTGACAGCATATATTATGATGAAATGACAGATGGCATACAGAAGGGAGATTGCTTTCATTGCAGCCTGCTAAACAAAAAAGAGCAGGAGATTGCCTATCTTAGAATATCGAATCTCAAACAAAATACTGCTAAGTCACCGGATGAAATGACGGTTACCTATATAGAAGCAGCTTCCTTTTCAGAAGATGGTCATACTTATGGTGTACCCTTTGAGATAAAAGGTGGAATTGGAATTGGTTCCACATACGATGAAGTGAAGAAGGTGTTTCCTGAAGCATTGATAGATGAGACAGAAGAATATTCTATTTTATCTCTGAAAGAAGGAATTCTGTCCATTACTCTGGAGTTTTCAAAACAGACCGTTTATAAGATGGCAGTGGAAGTTTATTAGGAAGTTTTTCCTTTCAAGTTTTATAAGTTGTATCCAGATGTAAAATGTGCTATAATACACAAAAATTTATATCAAATTTGTAATTATTTACTATACTTTAAAATGGAGGGGCTACAGATGAAACTTTCTTTGCGTGCTCGCATTACAGCAACTGTATCCATTACGGTATTGCTGGCATGTGTAATTATGGGGATTAATTGTATTATGGTATCCCGTGGAGTGACAAGAGATGACTCCGATGAGATTCTGACATTACTTAGTCAGACAAAAATAGAGGAACTAAACCGTACAATCGAGAAGATTGAACAGTCAGTGGATTCTCTAAGTGATATTACAATATCTACTATTGATGATTTTGACAAGTTTAAGGAAGACGGAGATTACGTGGAAGACTGCTCAAAATCACTGGAAGTGACAACAAATAATCTGGCATTGAATACCCAGGGAGCTCTTTGTGCATATATTCGTTACAATCCTGATTTCACAGATCCTACTTCCGGAATATTTTTATCAAAGTCAGGAGATGAATTTGAATTTCTTACTCCTACAGATTTCAGTACCTATGATCCTTCGGATCTTGCTCATGTTGGATGGTATTACATTCCGGTTCAGGCAGGTGAACCGATCTGGATGGACCCTTATCTGAATGAGAATATTAATGTATATATGATATCCTATGTGGTTCCAATTTTTATTGATGATACATCCGTTGGTATTGTGGGCATGGATGTTGATTTTTCAGAGATTGAGAATCTGGTATCCGATACCAAAGTATTTGAGACCGGTTACGCATACCTTCTGAATTCCGAAAATAATATTTTGTGTCACAAAGATTATGAGACCGGAACCAGTCTAGAAGAGGTGCTTCCACAGGAATATAAAGTGATTACCAATGAAGATAACGAGGGAAAGGTTCTTGTGGCAGGAGAGAATAGTCTGATTTATACAACCTTGAATAATGGAATGAAATTGGTTGTTACCGTACCGGAGAAAGAGCTTTTGAGTAGTACCAATTCCCTGTCATTTAAGATTATTAAGATGGCATGTTTTGCATTGATTCTTGCAATTGTTTTTGCAATCTTTATCAGTGGTACCATTTCGAATCCAATTAAGAAATTAACCCATATTATTCAGAAGACGGCAGAACTGGATTTTGCGTCGGATATGAATAGTGGTATGCTGGAAAAACGCGGAGATGAGATTGGTGATATGGCACTGGCAATTAGCGGAATGCGTGGCCGTTTGGAAGATATGGTCCGGAGTATTGATTCTTCCTGCAATGCTTTGAATGAAAGTATTGCGCATTTGCAGAGCAGTTCCGACGGAGTGGCAGAGATTGCAGAATCCAATTCGGCATTTACAGAGGAATTAGCAGCCGGTGTGTCAGAAGCCGGAGCAGCCATTGAGAATGTTCAGGATAATCTGAGCAAGATTAATGATAGTGCACGTTCCATCGAAAAGTTATCCAAAGAGGGAAGAGGTATTTCCGGTGAGATCATGAAGCGTGCGATGGCATTGCGTGAATCCACAAAGGATGCCTCCAACAAAACACGTAATATGTACGAGAATGTGAAAGCAAATGCAGAGCAGGCTTTGCTTAAATCCAAAGCCGTGGATCAGATTAATGCACTGACCAATGCCATTGACGATATTTCTTCCCAGACAAGTCTCCTTGCTCTCAATGCATCCATTGAAGCTGCAAGAGCAGGTGAAGCAGGTAAAGGGTTTGCCGTTGTGGCAACTGAGATCAGTCATCTGGCACAACAGACCAGTGAGACGGTATCCAATATCAATAAGATTGTAGGAGATGTTAACAATGCAATGGAAGAGATGGCACAATGCTTAGATGCATCCATTGATTTTATGGGAGATACCGTATTAGAGGATTACGAGGAATTTGGTAAAGTAAGTGAGCAGTACAAGCTAGATGCTGCTGTTATAGAAGAGAACATGGTAAATGTGAATGCTGCAATTATGGATCTTTCCGGTAACTTGGAAGAAATCAAGGAGTCTGTAGATGGAATTACCAATACAGTTAATGAAGCCGGAATCGGTATTAATGAGATTGCCAACAGCACCACGGATATGGCAGCCCAGATGGGACAGAATAAAGATGATGTTGACAGTAGCACGGAGAATATTCAGACATTGACAGACATTGTAGAGCAATTCCAGATAGTATAGATAGTATAGATTGTAAGAAATTATTTGACAAATAACGCTATCTTGGCTATACTATACAATAGTTATGGCTATGATAAGATCAAGTAGTAGAAAGCAGTCCCATACAGAAAGGTGCCGGTGGATGAGAGGCCCATGGAAGACTTTTTATGAATACCTCTTTGAGCTGCATACTGAACAGAATGTTTTACACAAGATGCATTCCAACTAGGCTATGCCGGGTGATATCCGTTAATATATCAAGTGTTGAGTTTGTATGAATATGCAATGAGATACTTATGAGGCAGCAGATGTGAATCTGTTGTGAAGTTAGGTGGTAACACGGGAATTATGCTCTCGTCCTATGATATAGGACGAGAGCTTTTTTGCTTTATAGGAAGCTTCTTGTTTCCTATAAAGCAAAAATACTCAGGAGTGAAAGTGAGGAAGAAAATGACAGTTTATGACGAGTTAGTGGCAAGAGGTCTGATTGCCCAGGTAACAGATGAAGAGGAGATCAAGGAACTTATTAACAATGGTAAGGCGGTATTTTATATTGGATTTGATCCCACTGCTGACAGTTTGCATGTGGGACATTTCATGGCATTATGTCTGATGAAACGTCTTCAGATGGCAGGTAATAAACCAATTGCATTGATTGGTGGTGGAACTGCCATGATCGGTGATCCGTCTGGACGTACGGATATGAGACAGATGATGACCAAAGAAACCATTCAGCATAACTGTGACTGCTTTAAAGAACAGATGAGCAAATTCATTGATTTTTCCGATGGAAAGGCTTTAATGGTTAATAATGCAGACTGGTTGTTAGATCTTAATTATATTGAGGTACTCCGTGAAGTAGGAGCCTGCTTCTCTGTAAACAATATGCTTCGCGCAGAGTGTTATAAACAGAGAATGGAGAAGGGTTTAAGTTTCTTAGAGTTCAACTATATGATTATGCAGAGTTATGACTTCTACGCATTATACCAGAAGTATGGCTGTAATATGCAGTTCGGTGGGGATGACCAGTGGAGCAATATGCTTGGCGGTACGGAGTTGATTCGCCGTAAATTAGGAAAAGATGCCTATGCCATGACAATTACCCTGTTGTTGAACTCAGAAGGTAAGAAGATGGGTAAAACCCAGTCCGGAGCTGTATGGTTAGATCCGAACAAGACCTCTCCTTTTGATTTCTATCAGTACTGGAGAAATGTAGATGATGCAGATGTCTTAAAATGTCTGAGAATGCTTACCTTCTTACCATTGGAACAGATTGATGAAATGGATCACTGGGAAGGCAGCCAGTTGAATCAGGCAAAAGAGATCCTGGCATTTGAACTTACCAAGATGGTACATGGAGAGGAAGAAGCAACAAAGGCACAGGAAAGTGCAAGAGCATTATTTACCGGTGGAAATGCTGCCAATATGCCAACAACAACGCTTACGGATGCAGATTTTAACGAGGAAGGTAAGATTGGTATTCTTGATCTGATGGTTAAAGCGGAACTTGTAACTTCAAAAGCAGAGGCAAGACGTGGCGTACAGCAGGGCGGTGTCACTGTAAATGGTGAGAAGGTAAATGATCCCTTTACTGCATATGAGAAGGGTGACTTTGCTGACGATTTTGTCCTAAAGAGAGGAAAAAAGAACTTCCGTAAAGTTGTTGTGGAATAATACAGTGTATTTAAGGACTATCCGCAGTTCGTTGTCTTGCGGGTAGTCCTTATTTACTTTATAGGATTAGGGTGCCAAAAGCCCATTTTCAAAAACTTGGATGACATATTGCACAAAAATAGATTATTTAAATGACTTTTGCGCTGTGTAAATGAGACTCTGAAAATCGTGGAAGCCTTTGCTGAACACGATTTTTGCGCTTAGAGGCTCATTGGAACGGTTAGCGCAATGGAATGCAAACAATCTATTTTTGTGCAAGGTGCCAAAGCTCAAATTTGAAATGGGCTTTTGACACCCTAATCTTTATAGAAAATCACACACGTAATACGGTTACGTCAATTCCGCAATTTTACTTACCCCGACATAGATCTGGGATATCTTATACCATGTGGGATAATCCACAATTCCGGTAACCGGAAGATTGAAAATACGCTGGAATTGTTCTACGGATTTTTTGGTGCCTTCTCCATAATTACCGTCGACGGCGATCGTTGGAATAGAAGGGTAATTCTGGGCGATGCGGTTTAACTGTTCCTGCATCATACGGACCTTGCTTCCTGTAGACCCAACTGACAGATCATATCCCGGCCAGGAGGATGGAATTCCCGAAATAATCTCCGCTTCGTTAATATACATATCATCGCCGTAGTAGTTACGTATAATTTCAATGGGAGTATAGCCCTGATCACCAAGATATTTCGATCCCCACTGACTCATCCAGTTGGGACAGGTGACACGTTTACCGTCACAGTATTGGGTGAGAATCGGCTGAGCTACATTTGGCCGGGACAGATAGTTGGCAAATATGGAATCTACAATCTGGGAGATATTTTCATAGATAGTCTTCTGGTAAATCCATTTATGGTCAAATGCAGTGGAGGAAGTAATGGTAAAATCAAATCCTTTTCCACGGTACCATTCGGTGTAGACACGGTTCAGCGTAAAAGACAGAATAGCTAATACATTTGCAGTGATGGTGGATTCCGACCAGGTTGCATAGATTTCACTGGAGGCAACATTTTTGATATATTCCCGAAATGGTACGTAATGATCCATGGCAGAAGTATCGGTAGGTGCCCCGTCATGCACAATAATATATTCCGGAACCACCACACGGCTTAATACGATTTCTCCCCGTTCGCCCATTGGCTTAATTTCTGCTTCGGCAATTTTTGGTGGATAGAATTCCCAAAGAGTATGACCAGCTATAACGGTTGGGTTATAGGGCTGCCCACTGGTGGCAGTTGGTGTCATACGGATACTTTGCAGACCGATTTCACCGGATAGAATCTGAACGCCGGAAATGATAGTGTCTTCATATCCCGATGCAGAAATCTTCAGGTTATATTCACTGTAGGGCTGATTATCCGTAGGCTCCATGGAATATTCCAACGGTGGTGCATTCAGTGCAATCTGTTCCGTCATACCATCGGGATTCGTTTCTATTTTTTCAAAGGGTTTATTGGGCTCACCGGTATTGGCAATCTCAATGGTTGCATTTGCCACCGGTATCTGGTTATTATCGGAAACCGCCTGAATTTGTAAATATCCTTTATCAATATTATCCTGTGTTGCTTTCAAAGATTTCCGGAATTTCATATATCCTCATTTCTGCATATCAGCACAATATTTCTCCTTACCACAATATGCTCAAGAAATGATTTTGTGACTTGAAATCGTTCCCATATTTCGATATAATTATCATATAAAAACAGATAAACATTTATCCAACGAAAAGAAAGAGGAGAAGTATGAACATTAACGAGATTGCGGCATTGGCGGGGGTGTCGAGAGCAACCGTATCCCGTTATTTGAACGATGGGTATGTAAGTGGGGAAAAACGCGAGAAGATTCGTAAGGTAATAGAAGAGACCGGGTATCAACCATCTGCACAGGCACAGATGTTACGTACAAAAAAAACCGGATTTATTGGTGTAATCGTTCCTAAGATTCATTCAGATTCCATTAGCAGAATGTTACAGGGAATCAGTGAAGTATTGGGGAACAAAGGCTATCAGTTATTATTGGCAGATGCCCATTCCGATAACAAAGAAGAGATTCGTTATCTGAAGCAGCTTCGTCAGAATCATGTAGACGGAATTATTATGATAGGATCCTGTTTTACAAAAGAACATTATCGGGTAATGAAAGAGATAACGGTACCACTTGTGGTTTTATCTCAGTGCGTGAAAGATTATTCCTGTGTATATTATGATGATTATAGTGCAGCCAAAGAAATTACAAAATATGCATTATCAACCAGCAGAAATCCGGCATTTATTGGTGCTGTTCCGGAAGATGAAGCAGTTGGAAGAGAACGCCTTTATGGTTTTTTAGATGCTAATTTTGAGTTAGACCGGGAGATCCGGGAGGATTATTGTACCAGTGGAGCATTTACAATTGAGGATGGTTATGGATACGCAAAAAAACTTTTTGCTATGGATGATACCATTGATACGTTAGTATGTGCCACAGACAAGATTGCCATTGGTGCCATGCGTTATCTGAAAGAAATCGGAAAAAAGATTCCTGATGAAGTACAGATTACCGGTTTTGGAGATAGTCTGTCAGCAACCGTTTGTGAGCCACCTCTTTCCACCGTGCATTTTTATTATCAGACAAGTGGAGAGGAAGCAGCGAATATGCTTGTGAATATGATAGATGATAATAAGTCAATCCGCAAAGAAATGAAGATGGGCTATCAGATTATTAAGACAGAGAGTCTGAGATAATACACAAATGGGATTGTTGTAATATAATAACAATCCCATTTGTTCTATTTATGTTCTGAATGTATTTGTACAAAATAAAGAGCACAACCAATAAAGAGCATTCCGCCGATCATATTGCCGATTGTTACGGGAATGAAATTATGTAACAATCCGGTCATATTCAAGGATGCAATCTGATCGCTTGTGATTCCGTATAATTCCTGTGCTTTCGCCACGTAATCAGGATTCGTTGCAGCAAGCATACCCGTCGGGATGTAGAACATATTGGCAGCAATATGCTCAAATCCACCAATGACAAATGCAAAGATCGGAAACCATGTTGCAAATATTTTACCAATCACATCTGTGGCTGCAGTTGCCATTAAGATTGCCATACATACCAGAAAATTACAAAGAATGCCGGATGCAATCGCTTTACCCGGATCAATGCTTGCTTTACCAAGGGCAACTTTAATGGTATAGGCGCCTAACGCTCCACCGGTATAGTCTAAGTTACCGGAATAGAAGAGTAAAACATCAATAATCAACGAACCAAGCAGATTAGAAAAATATACAACAACCAGATTTCTCAACAAACCGGATAATTTAATCTTCTTGTTTATGGTTGCCATGATCATCAGACAGTTACCGGTAAAAAGTTCCCCACCAACTAAAATAATCATCAAAAGACCTACAGGGAAGATCACTCCGGCAACCGTTCTTGCTATGCCAACATTGGCAATATCATGTACAGCAGTGTTACTGATTGCACCACCTAGAGCAATAAACATACCAGCCATCATACCTAATACAATCATTTTAGAAAGCGGAAGATTCGCTTTTGAAACCGCCCCATTCATATTTGTTTCTACAATTTCCTTTGGATTTTTCATACATTATTTCTCCTTTCAAACCGAATAAATTATACTCTTTTTTCCTAATAACCGCAACAAAATAGTAGATATTTTGTGTATAAATATTCATACAATGGCATTTGTCAATTGTGTTGTTTTATGATATAGTAAATAAGTTGTATTATGCGTAAAAGCAGATAAACCAGAATGGAGGTCACATTATGACAGAATTAACCAAGGTTGTATTAGATGCAATGGGTGGTGACAACTCACCGGGAGAAATGGTACTGGGTGCTGTGAATGCAGTGAAAGAGAAAGATAATTTATTTGTATATATAGTTGGTCCCTCTGATCGGATTGAAGCAGAGCTTGGTAAATATGAATATCCCAAAGATCGGATTGAAGTGGTACATGCACCAGATGAGATTACCTGTCATGATGCACCGGTTCAGGCAATTCGGGGCAAGAAGGAATCTTCCATGGTCATCGGACTTCATATGGTAAAAGAGGGGAAAGCGGTTGGTTTTGTATCCGCAGGTAATTCTGGCGCGGTATTAGTTGGTGGACAGGTGTTAGTCGGTAAGATGAAAGGAATTGAGCGTGCACCACTTGCACCATTAGTTCCAACATTGAAGGGCGTTTCATTATTAGTAGACTGTGGAGCGAATGTTGACGCAAAGCCAAGCAATTTAGTGCAGTTTGCCCAGATGGGTTCCATATATATGGAGAATGCATTGAAGATTGAACGGCCAACTGTGGGAATCGTGAATATCGGTGCAGAAGAAGAGAAAGGAAATGCATTGGTAAAAGAGACTTTCCCTCTGTTAAAGGCCTGTAAGGATATTAATTTTATTGGAAGTGTAGAAGCGAGAGATTTTATCTATGGTGCGGCTGATGTTGTGGTTACAGAAGCCTTTGTAGGTAATGTTTTGCTAAAGTCGATGGAGGGTGTTGCTTCCGGGCTTATGAAGCAGATTAAAGGTGCTATTACATCCACACCAATTTCTACATTAGGTGCGCTTATGGTAAAACCACAGCTAAAAAATGTTGCAAAATTATTTGATGCCACAGAATATGGCGGAGCACCATTGCTTGGTCTTAACGGATTGGTTGTGAAGATTCATGGAAATGCAACCCATAAAGAAGTAAAGAATGCACTTTTTCAGGTTGAGATGTTCCGTGCACAGGATATCAATGGTAAGATCAAAGAACAGTTGTTAGATACAAAGAAAGAGGCCTGATATGTTTTTAAATTATGATGAAGCTGCCGTGGAGCGGGATATACAATATGTGTTTACAGACAAGTCACTGATTCAGCAGGCATTTTCCCATAGTTCTTTCGTCAATGAAATGAAGAATCAGGGAAAGCATAGCTATGAACGGTTGGAGTTTTTAGGTGATGCTGTATTAGAGCTGATCACCAGTGAATTCCTATTTGAGAAATATCCGGATTTGCCGGAGGGAAAATTAACAAAAATGAGAGCATCCATTGTTTGTGAATTTACACTTTCTTCTGTTGCGAAAATGCTGCATTTTGGAGATTACGTTTTACTCTCAAAGGGAGAAGAATTAACCGGAGGAAGAAACCGTAGTTCCATTCTGTGTGATCTGTTTGAATCGGTATTAGGTGCTATCTATCTAGACGGTGGAATGGAACCTGCAAAGAAGTATGTATATACCTTTTTGCTGACGGATATTGAACATAAAACGCTGTTTTATGATGCAAAGACTACTCTTCAGGAAATGGTTCAAAAGGATGGCAAAGGTGTTGTAACATACGAACTGATAGATGAAATGGGACCGGATCATAACAAGACATATGTAACAGATGTGTTAGTGGATGGAAAGCATTTAGCAAGAGGTGAGGGCACATCAAAGAAGGGCGCACAGCAGATGGCTGCATACCGTGCAATTCTGAAATTACGAGAAACGATGTAACGGAGAGAATATATGTATTTAAAAAGTATTGAGGTATATGGATTTAAATCCTTTGCAAACCGGATTGTATTTGAATTTAATAAGGGTATTACCGGTATTGTCGGACCAAATGGTTCCGGTAAAAGCAATGTTGGTGATGCAGTCCGCTGGGTATTAGGAGAGCAGAGTGCAAAACAGCTTCGTGGTGCTAAAATGGAAGATGTCATTTTTGCCGGAACAGAACTTCGTAAGCCACATGGTTCCGCATATGTTGCGATTACATTGGATAACAGTGATCATTCACTTCCAATTGATTATGAAGAAGTGACGGTAGCCCGTCGTGTGTATCGCTCCGGAGAAAGCGAATATCTGATCAACGGAACAGTAAGCCGTTTAAAAGATGTGAATTCGCTGTTCTTCGATACAGGTATCGGTAAGGAAGGATATTCCATAATCGGACAGGGACAGGTAGAACGGATTCTGTCTGGCAAGCCGGAAGAACGAAGAGAATTATTTGATGAAGCTGCCGGCATTGTGAAATATAAGAAGAATAAGGCAGCGACGGAAAAGTCTTTGGCAGCCGAGAGGGAGAATTTAAGCCGTGTAAATGACATTTTATCTGAATTAGAGAAGCAGGTAGGACCATTAGAGAAGCAATCGGAAGTTGCAAAGAAATATCTTCTGTACAAGGGTGAACTGAAGCGATTCGATGTCAATGCATTTCTGTTAGAAAACGAAAAGATCGAACAGGATTTGAAAGATAATGAAGAACGCTTACATATTGTGAATGAGGATAGTGAACGTCTTAAACAGGAATTTGAAGATACCAAAAGTGAGTATGAACGAATCGAGACCGTACTTGAGCAATGCAATCAGTCCATTGATGAGAATAAAAACAAGATACATGAACTGAAATTACTAAATGAGCGTAACGAAGGTGAAGTTAATGTATTAAATCAACAAATCTCCAATGCCAAGTCTACGGATGTGCATATGAGCGAACAGATTGACCGAATTAACCAGTCACTGGCTGCTCAGGAAAAAGAGAAACGCGAATTTCAAGAAAAGAAAGCGGTCTTAGATGAGAAGATGGATAGCGCAGACGATGTAGTGGAAGAAGCACGTTCTGTTAGCGAAGGCATTGAAGAAGAGATTGCGCAATTAGAGGAAGAAATTGAAAAAAGCAAGGCAGACATTATTGAGTATCTGAATGACGGAGCGAATCTCAAGGCAAAGGTCGGACGATATGATGCAATGTTAGAAAATATCAGTTATCGTAAGACAAAGCTCAACCAGAGATTCCTGCAGTTTAAGTCAGATGAGTTGAAGGATAAGGAAGAATATGACAGACATAATACATCTTTAGCAGAGATTGAGAAAAAGGTTGCGGATATTTTAGCAACCCTGGAACAGGTAGATGCACAATTAGACACCAATACCATTGCTACCAACGAGAATAAGAAACGTCTGTTTGAGGTCAATAATGAATATAGCAGTGTAAAATCCCGGTTAGAAGCTCTTCGGAATATCACAGAGAGATATGATGGCTATGGAAATTCCATTAAACGTGTCATGGAACAAAAAGACCATAATCCTGGTATTATTGGTGTTGTTGCTGATATTATTCAGGTGAACAAAGAATACGAAATTGCAGTTGAGACAGCACTTGGTGGAAGTATCCAGAATATCGTAACAGATAATGAGAATACAGCAAAGCACCTGATTCAGTTTCTGAAAAAGAACCGTTTTGGACGGGCAACCTTTTTACCACTTACCACAATTGGTGGTAAGAATAGTGAATTTACCAACAGAGATGCGTTAAAGGAACCAGGGGTAATCGGCCTTGCCAAGGATTTGGTAAAAGTCCATGACAAATATAGTGCAGTAACCAACCATTTACTTGGACGTATTCTTGTTGTTGACACCATCGATCATGCCATTGCAGTCAATCGGAAGTTCCATCAAAGCCTGCGAATTGTAACAAAGGAAGGTGAGTTATTGACACCGGGCGGTGCTATGACTGGTGGTGCATTTAAGAACTCTTCGAATCTTTTAGGACGTAAACGCGAGTTGGATGAACTATCTAAAACGCTCACAGAGCTTAATAACGAGATTGCCAATGCAACAAAGGAGGAGAACGATCTTCGCACAACAAGAGAGATATTGAAGACCCAGAAGGAAGATATGAATCTGCAGTTGCAGGAACTGTATTTAGAAAAGAATACAGTTACAATGAATATTGAGCAGGTATCAAAGAATCTGGCAGAGACAGCAAATGCATTTGCATCTGTAAACAAAGAAAACAAAGAGTTAGAGGCTCAGATTGAAGAGATTAACCAGAATAAGAATGAACTTTATGATAATCATAAACAGGCAGAGGCTGCGAAGAAGGCATTAGAGGAACGAATTACAGAGTTAGAAGAGCAGACGAACTTCAAGAAGGAAGAATTAAAACATGCTAACGAGAAAGTTTCTGAATTAATGCTGGAATTCAATACGATGAAGCAGCAGGACGATTTCCTGATTGAGAACTTACGGCGTATCCGTTCTGAGGAGAATAAGTTAAAGGAAGAGTTAGAACTCTACCGTTCCCAGATGAGTGATTCCGGTAAAGCAATTGAAGATCTGGTTTCCAGAATCAATCATTATAAGAATATCATCGACCAGGATAAGAAACAGATTGCTGCATTAGAAGAGAATCTGGCAAAGGACGTAGCGAATAAAGAGAATCTGAATGCGAAACATAAAGAATTCTTTACCAAACGGGAGCAGTTAAACGAAGAGATTACCAGACTTGACAAGTCAGCATTTAAACTCTCTGCACAGGTAGAAAAAATTAGTGAGAAAGCAGATTCATTAAGCAAATACATGTGGGAAGAATACGAACTGACATACCAATCTGCAACGGAATTAAAGGATGATACCTTAAATGATCTTGACAGTTTACGTCGTGAAGTTGCTGCGGTAAAATCCCAAATCAAGGCATTAGGTGATGTCAATGTAAATGCAATTGAGGATTACAAGATTGTATCGGAGCGTTATGAATTCCTAAAGAGCCAGCATGATGATATTGTAAAAGCGGAGACAAATCTTTTAAATATTATTGCAGAATTAGATACTGCCATGCGGACGCAGTTTGAGGAGAAATTCCATGAGATCCAGATAATGTTTGATAAAGTATTTCGTGAATTATTTGGAGGTGGTAAGGCAACTCTTGAATTGGTTGACAGCGAAGATATTCTAGAGGCAGGAATCCGGATTATTGCCCAGCCACCAGGAAAAAAATTGCAGAATATGATGCAGTTATCCGGTGGAGAAAAAGCCTTATCTGCCATAGCGCTTTTGTTTGCAATTCAGAGTCTGAAACCTTCTCCATTCTGTCTGTTAGACGAGATTGAGGCGGCTCTTGATGACTCCAATGTAACACGATATGCAAAGTATTTAAGCAAACTTACTAAGGATACCCAGTTTATTGTCATTACTCATAGAAAAGGTACTATGGAGGCTGCTGATGTTCTTTATGGTATTACAATGCAGGAAAAAGGGGTATCCACTCTGGTTTCTGTTAATTTGATTGAAAATGAATTAGATGATTAGGAGGAGAGTTTACAATGTTTGATTTCTTTAAGAAAAATAAACAGGATGAAACGGTTACAGAGGAGATGGAGAGTGTATCCAAAGAATCTGAAGTTTATGAAGAAAATGGGCAGTCTTTAGAAAGTGAAAACGCTCCGGTTGAAAACCAGTCTGTGAAAGAGAAAGGATTTTTTGCAAGACTAAAAGAAGGTCTTACAAAAACCCGTAATAGTATTAATGAGAGCTTTAATCAGTTGTTTTCAGGTTTTTCCAGTATTGATGATGATTTCTATGATGAATTAGAGGAAACCCTCATTATGGCAGATCTTGGCTTAGATACGACAGAACGGATTATCGACAATCTGAAGGATATGGTAAAGAAGAATCATATCAAAGAAGTAGAGGATTGTAGAGAGCTTGTCATCAATATTATCAAAGAACAGATGTTAGTGGAAGATTCTGCTTATGATTTTGAAGACCAAAAGACCGTTATGTTGATCATTGGTGTGAATGGTGTTGGTAAGACAACTTCTATCGGTAAATTAGCGGCACAATACAAGAAACGTGGTAAACGTGTTCTGATGTGTGCAGCCGATACTTTCCGTGCTGCAGCGATTGATCAGTTAAAAACCTGGTCTAATCGTGCCGGGGTAGAGATCATTTCACAACAGGAGGGATCTGATCCGGCTGCAGTTACCTATGATGCAGTGAAAGCCGCAGCTGCCAGAGATGTTGATATCTTATTGATCGACACTGCCGGAAGACTTCATAATAAGAAGAATCTGATGGACGAACTTGCAAAAATGAAGCGGATCATTGAAAAAGAATATCCGGATGCACATCTCGAAACATTGATTGTGTTAGATGGTTCCACTGGTCAGAATGCGTTAGAACAGGCAAAACAATTCAGTAATGTAACAAAGATTGATGGTATTATTTTGACAAAATTAGATGGTACGGCAAAGGGGGGTATTGCAATTGCCATCCAGTCAGAACTCAGTGTTCCGGTAAAATATATTGGTGTTGGGGAACAGATTGATGATTTGCAGCGATTTGATCCCGAAAGTTATGTCAATGCATTGTTTGCAGATATGGATACCAGAAGTGATATTGAGATATTGATGTCTGAACAGGAATAAAAGGAGGATAACATGTTAACATTAGAGAAATTTGAAGAGGCGTACAATACGGTCCAGAAAGTGGTAAAACCAACACCACTTATTTACAGCGATTATTTTAGTGAAGCCAGTGGCAATAAGATATATTTCAAACCGGAGAATCTTCAGGTGACCGGAGCTTATAAGATTCGTGGTGCATACTATAAGATATCCACTTTATCGGAGGAAGACAGAAATAAAGGATTGATCACAGCATCAGCAGGTAATCATGCACAAGGTGTTGCATTTGCTGCAAAGGCATACGGGGTAAAAGCAACCATTGTTATGCCAACGACAACACCTCTGATTAAGGTGAATCGTACAAAGTCCTATGGTGCAGATGTTATTCTTTACGGAGATGTGTATGATGAATCCTGCCAGTATGCATTAGAGATGGCAGAAGATAAGGGGTATACTTTTATTCATCCCTTCGATGATGAAGATGTTGCCTGCGGACAGGGTTCTATCGCCATGGAGATCATCAAAGAACTGCCAACTGTTGATTACATTATGGTTCCGATTGGCGGTGGCGGTTTAGCCACCGGCGTATCTACTCTTGCAAAAATGCTGAATCCTAACATTAAAGTAATCGGTGTCGAGCCAGCCGGTGCAGCATGCATGAAGGAATCCCTGAAAAACGGTAAAGTAACCACTCTTCCGGCTGTAGATACCATTGCAGATGGTACTGCCGTAAAGACACCGGGAACCAATATTTTCCCATATATTCAAAAGAATATTGATGATATCATTACGGTGGACGACAAAGAATTAGTGGTATCATTTCTTGATATGATGGAAAATCACAAACTTTTAGTAGAAAACTCCGGTCTGCTCACTGCGGCAGCCTGCAAGCATCTGAATGTAAAGGATAAAAAGGTTGTATGCATCCTAAGTGGTGGTAACATGGATGTGATTACATTGGCATCTGTTGTACAGCATGGATTGTTTGCAAGAAGTCGTATCTTCACGGTTTCTGTATTACTTCCGGATAAACCGGGTGAATTAAAAAATGTCAGTTCTATTATTGCAGAAATGCAGGGTAATATAATCAAGTTAGAGCATAACCAGTTTGTAAGTCTCAACCGGAATTCTGCAGTGGAATTGATCATAACATTAGAAGCATTTGGACCGGAGCACAAGGAAAGAATTATTCAGGTACTTTCCGAAAAAGGTTATCGTCCCGTAGAGAAAAGTCCAAAGAATATTTTTTAAAAGAGTAAAAGGAGCCGGTATTGGATGACACAGATGTGGGCAGAACGAATTGGAGCAGCAATAGATTTAGGCTCTACAACAATTGCATTAAAATGCTTTGATATGGATACAAAAAATGAAATTGGTGAGACATCCTTTGCCAATCCGCAGTATCGATATGGTGCAGATATTATAACCCGGATACAACACTGCATGAAGGATGCGTCAATGGAAAATAAACTTCAGGAACTTGTATGGGAAGCGTTAGAGTTGCATATAAAGAATCTTCTTGGTGCAGATGCAGTGAAGAACCTGGAATTGCTTGTTATATGTGGCAATACAGCCATGCAGCATATTCTTCGCAATCTTTCCCTGAAAGGATTGGCCAGTGCCCCGTTTCATGCTGTAGATTTAGAGGAAGCAAGAGAGTCAGTAGTCTTTGACGGTCAGCATATAACAGTATTATATCCACCGGGCTTATCCCCATTTGTTGGTGCAGATCTATTAACAGGTGCCGCACACTTACAGATGGGACAGACGCAGCACTTTGATTTGTTAGTGGATTTAGGAACGAATGGTGAGATTATTTTATTAAACAATAAGGCAGGTTATGCATCTTCCACTGCATGTGGACCTGTTTTTGACCATGCCCTGTCCGGAGCTGCTTATGGAAGTGAAAGCATCCATGCTATTGCTAATTGTGTGAAACGAAAACTTATCGATGAAAACGGAGTCATTGCAGAACCGTTTTTTGAAAAAGGAATTGTAATAGATAAAGATTTTGTGATTCGTCAACAAAATGTTCGTAATTTTCAATTGGCAAAAAGCGCCATTTATGCAGGAATCTGCTGTCTGGCAACGGAAGCCGGTATAAGAATGGAAGAGATTGGGAATGTCTATATTAGTGGTGGACTTGGATTCTATATGGATGTGAAAGATGCATTTACTGTTGGTCTGTTACCGGATGCATTGAGAG
>CAMEFI010000029.1 GCA_945915475.1 uncultured Clostridium sp.
GTAGTAATCTCCGTGGATTTTTCTGTTGTTGTGGGAGCTTCCGAGGTAGTAATCTCCGTGGATTTTTCTGTTGTTGTGAGAGCTTCTGAAGTAGTAATCTCCGTGGTTTTTTCTGTTGTTGTAGGAGCTTCCGAGGTAGTAATTTCCGTGGATTTTTCTGTTGTTGTGGGAGCTTCCGAAGTAGTAATCTCTGTGGTCTTTTCCGTTGTTGTGGTCGCCTCCGAAGTAGTAATTTCTGTCGTTTTTTCTTCTGTAGTGGTTGATTCAGGTTCAGGATCCGTATATCCGGTAAAATCAAAACGGTGGCTTTCTTGACCGGCCTGATATGTTTTCTTTGCTATGATACTTCCGTTTACTGCACCGTATTGAATCTGGGCGGCCGGAGCTAAAATAGTACCGAAGAAATAGTCACTGCAACCCACGCAGGCATAGTCAGATGTAACAAATAAACGGTTTGGATTGCTACTGTCGTACAAATTCCACATTAATCCGCATGCATTTGCAATGACCTGTTCACCGTTATGGTGTCCGTTTAAACAGGTAACTAAATTCTTAAGGCTGTGAATACTTGCCCCTTTCATATCCACATTGATAATTAATGTAGTCGAGGAAGGAATGGTAATGTTAAGAATCCGCTTGTTGTTGCCGGCACTAATGTCGGCAGCACTAACATTCAGATAATGGTTTATGCCGGAGCCACTTACAGTAATGGTCTGATGTTCGCCGGATACTTTGCTTAACGTAACATCCTTTGAGGACTCTTTTTGGGAGAGTTGTCTGGAGATGACACTGAGATTGCTCAGTTCCGATGCAATGTCAATGTATGGCGTAGAAGATGTTGTTTCCAAATAGACCTTCTTACTGGTTTGTTGGTCAAATGGATTACTGTGGTTACCAATGCTTACCCGCTGCTCCTGCTTGGAATAACTTGTAACTACAGTGGATCCTACAATGATATTACCATTGCTGTTGATATTTGAGAGTGCTTCAGCAGACTTTCCTATGTAGTTATCTTCCCGTTTGCCTAGATGATTCACCTGTGTAGCACCAAAGGTATGTGTGTTAGCATGTAGAATATTTGTGGCAATATTGCCGTTTGTGTGTCCACCAAGCGTAACTTCTTCTGCAAAAATGTGAAAGTCAAAAGCCGGAGATGCGTATGTGTTCCCACCAAAATGATTCTGTGATTGATAAGCAGAATTTATCGATTTTGTTCCATCGAGTATATTGTCAGCATGATAGCCGCTTCCGCCAGCTTTGGCACTTCCCATGTTCAGTGCAATAATTAGCAGTAGTGCCAGAATAATTGCAATGACACGTTTTACTTTTGTAGGAATTTGTCTTTTCATAATTTTCAAATTCATCACCTCTTTTCTAACATATACACTTTAAGAAAAAATGTGACATGAAAATTTCGACAAATTATAAAAGGCATGCAAAATGCATGCCTTAAAAATTATTATTCTTTTCCGTTCCAGCAATACGTGCAAAGCCTATCGGTGGGAATGCCGACAGAGGCGAGCATATCATCTAATCGGTTGTAGCGAAGTGTGGTGAAATTCAATTCCTTGCGAATCTCCTCTACCATTTCATCGTATTTTGGAGACTCGGGATCCGTGTATTGTTGTAACACTTCTTCGGAAACATCCTCGGTCCCCTCTAACCGCGCAATGACACGGCGGGTAATCAGATCCATTTCGGAAGAGGAACGGGAGAAGTTCAAATACTTACAACCATATACAAGGGGCGGGCAGGCAGGGCGGATGTGCACCTCTTTTGCACCACTTTGATAGAGAAATTCAGTGGTTTCTCGTAACTGTGTACCACGGACAATGGAATCATCAATTAATAAAAGGCTTTTATCCTTAATCAGATCATGCACCGGAATCAGCTTCATCTTCGCGATGAGATTCCGCTTACTTTGAATGGTTGGCATAAAGGAACGCGGCCAGGTTGGTGTATATTTGATAAATGGTCTGGAAAATGGAATGCCGGATGCGTTGGAATAACCAACGGCATGAGCGGTTCCGGAATCCGGAACACCGGCTACAATATCCGGTTTCACGTTGTCGCGTTTTGCAAGGGCTGCACCACAATTATAACGCATCTGCTCGACGCTGATTCCTTCGTAGGAGCTGGATGGGTAGCCATAATATACCCATAAAAAGGTACAGATTTTCATATTGTCGCCGGGAGCAATTAAGGTCTTGACCCCTTCCCGGGTAACAATATCAATCTCACCGGGCCCCAATTCCTTGAAGTCCTGATAACCGAGATTACGGTAGGCAAAGTCTTCAAAGGTGAGACAGTATGCATCCTCTTTTTTGCCAATTACCATTGGAGTTCTGCCATATTTATCTCTTGCAGCATAGATGCCCTTCGGAGTCATAACCATCATGGTAAGGGAACCATCAATTAGTTCTAATGCATAATGAATACCATCTATAATATTTTCCTTCTGGTTGATAATGGCGGCAACCAGCTCCGTTGGGTTAATATCTCCACCACTCATTTCTAAAAAGTGGGAATTCCCATTGTTAAAAATGGTGTTCACAATCTCCTCGGTATTATTGATCTTACTTACTGTTGTAATGGCATAGGTTCCATGATGGGAACGTACAATTAA
The DNA here is from genome assembly GCA_945915475.1 of uncultured Clostridium sp. Classification (GTDB taxonomy): domain Bacteria; phylum Bacillota; class Clostridia; order Lachnospirales; family Lachnospiraceae; genus CAG-590. The sequence goes on from CAMEFI010000029.1 coordinate 2,627, forward strand.
AGGCTGTGGTTCATAGTCTGAGATACAGCCGATTCCCATATATCCCTTCATTTCCTGTACGTCTTTATCAAATTTCGTACGAAATGGGGCGTTCTCAATATTGTGAATGGAACGGTCAAATCCATTTTCTCCATATACAGCAAGACCACCTCGTCTTGTGCCTAAATGGGAATGATAGTCCGTTCCAAAAAATAAATCAAACATGCAGTCTTCTTTTGCTACAACTCCAAAAAATCCACCCATGATGTTCTCCTCACATATATTTTTGTTTTGAAAGTCTTTTGTATTTAATAATTAAAACAAAAAACAATTTTTTTAACAAAATAAAGTATAACAAGCAACAGGGTGACTGGCAAGAAAAATTTTTTATGCTATGCACCTTGTAGGTTTTGTGTCAATTATGGTAAGATTTTATACATAGGCTACGTAATCGTAAGAAGATAGGAAGAGTATAAAATGATAATTGGATTTGTAGTTTGAGTACTTTGTGGTCTGGTATTTTTAGGATTTGGAATTGCTGCATTTCGTGCAGAGAAACCAGTGGGATTCTGGGCAAATGCAAAGGTAGCGGATATAGAATCTGTAATAGAGGGAAAGTACCGCAAAAAATAATGTTGAAAAGAGAGGGATTTTGTTATGAAAAAACAAGTATATAACCCATTTTTACCACTTCATGAATATATACCGGACGGGGAACCACACGTTTTTGGAAATCGTGTATACCATTATGGTTCCCACGACCGGGAGGGCGGCTATACCTTCTGTATGCAGGATTATGTTGTGTATTCTGCTCCGGTTGATGATCTGACAGATTGGCGGTATGAGGGAGTTACCTACAAAGCTTCCCAGGATCCGAATTACCCGAAGATGAAATATATGTATGCTCCGGACGTGGTTCAGGGAAATGATGGACGTTACTACCTGTACTATTGCATGGGCGGGGATTATGGCTATGGTGGATACCAGGGACCAATCAGCGTGGCAGTCTGTGACACCCCTGCCGGACAGTACCAATATTTAGGATATGTTCAAAACCCTGATGGAACTCCCATGATGAAGTATATCTGTTTTGATCCTGCGGTATTAAATGATAATGGAACCATCCGTGTTTACTATGGTACACAGTATAGCTATGAAGAGGAACCGGATTTTTTTGAAAATGAATCCTATATTCAGGAAGAGATAAATATGTTTGGAAGAAGCAGGGAAGAGATTTTAAGCTATCCGGACAGTATCATGGGACCTGTCATGGTGGTGTTGGAGGAGGATATGCTTACGGTGAAGGAAGAGGCAAAGCATATTATACCTTACAAGGTGAAAGGAACCAGTTTCGAGACACATCCGTTTTTCGAGGGCTCGTCTATGCGTAAGGTGGGAGATAAATATTATTTTATCTACTCTTCCTGGCAGAATCATGAATTATGTTATGCCATAAGTAATTATCCGGATCGGGATTTTACCTTTGGTGGAACCATTGTTTCCAATGGGGATATAGGGCTAAATGGAAGAACCGAACAAGACAAATTGAATATGACTGGAACTACCCATGGAAGTATTGTGCAGATTCAGAATCAGTGGTATGTGTTTTATCATCGTTTAACTCACAAGTCAGATTATAGCAGACAGGCATGTGCAGAAAAAATACAGATTACAGAGGATGGGAATATTCCTCAGGTGGAGATTACAAGCTGTGGCTTAAATGATGGTCCACTGCTGGCGCAAGGGAATTATCCGGCAGTGATTGCATGTAATATTACGAATGGTGCCATGCCTCACGGTTCCAACAGCATTTATACTACCACTTTTCCCAATGTGACCAATTTATGTGAAGAACGGTTTATTGCAGAGGTATCGGATGGGACGTTAATTGGTTTCAAATATTTTGCCTTTGAACAGGTTTCAGAAATTGGAATCCTGTATCGACCGGAAAATGAGCAGAACAAAGTTGTATATGATGGACCTGTGCGGATAGATGAACGCTGTGAGGATGAGGAGAACCGGCAAAGAGTAGCGAACACAGAGATAGAAGGAGATAGCGGTAATGCATATTTTGAGATCAGATTGCAGCCGGAAGGAAAAGAAATTGCCCGTATGGAATTACAGAAAAAGGGACAGCAGGATGCCATGGAATGGATAACATTGACGGTGAAGGTGGAGATTCCGGATGGAACCTATCCTCTTTATCTGGTGTATCACGGTGCCGGCAGTGTGCAGCTAAAGGAGATTGTTTTTGTTACTTTTTAAAATGTATAGTTAAAATGACAATAGAATCATATTCAAAAAAATACAATCTGTCCGGATTGTATTTTTTTTTGAAAAAGCATGACAATGGCAAAAAATAGTAGTACACTATTACGGTTGAAAAAAAGAAGAGAGGCGTGTGAATTTGAAGTATTTGAGACAGTTCTGTTTGATTATGTTAATTTCTTTTTTAGGAGAAATCCTGCATTATTTTTTGCCATTGCCGGTTCCGGCAAGTATTTATGGCCTTGTAATTCTGTTCGTGGGGCTGGTAAGTGGCGTGGTGAAGCTTAGTGCGGTGGAAGAGACCGGACGGTTCCTGATTGAGATTATGCCGGTTATGTTCATTCCGGCAGCAGTAGGTTTGCTGGAAAGCTGGGGAATCCTTGCACCTATCTGGATTCCAATTGTTGGTATTACGCTGATTACGACGATTCTTGTTATGGTGTTAGCGGGAAAAGTAACACAGTTTGTACTCCACATGGAGAAGGAGCCCGAGGAAACATTGAAAGCGAAAGGGGTGGAGGCTCATGAATGAACTGTTTGTAGAATCCGTGTTTTTTGGTGTGGTGCTCAGTCTTGCAACATACGAGGTCGGAGTACGGTTGAGAAAAAAGGTGGATTTTATATTATTTAACCCATTATTGCTTGCGATTGCCATTACGATGGTGGTATTATTGGCATGTCATGTAGATTATGACACCTACTATGAAGGGGCGAAGTACCTAAGTTATCTGTTGACACCGGCAACGGTTTGTCTGGCGATTCCACTCTATGAACAGTTGGAATTGTTAAAAGGAAATTGGAAAGCGATTATGGTTGGTATCATAACCGGAGTACTCACCAGTCTTACAAGTGTACTGGTATTTTCTATTATAGCAGGACTTAACCACAAAGAATATGTGACGATGCTGCCAAAGTCTATTACCACCGCTATTGGAATGGGAGTATCAGAGGAACTTGGCGGCTATGTTACCATTACGGTAGCGGTGATTGTTATAACCGGATTGTTTGGAAATATGATTGCTGAGACGATATGTAAGGTGTTCAGCATCGAGGAGCCGATTGCAAAAGGAATTGCTATTGGAAGTTCCTCCCATGCCATGGGAACCTCCAAAGCGATGGAGATGGGAGAGGTGGAAGGTGCCATGAGCAGCCTTTCCATTGCGGTTGCAGGATTGCTTACTGTGGTGGGAGCCTCTGTGTTTGCACATTTTCTGTAATTACCTAATTTACTTTTATACGATGATAGGAGGATACAGGATTGAATACAAAGTATGTATTTTTGGATATTGATGGAACGTTGGTAGGTGCAGATGGAAAGGTTCCGGACAGTGCAAGAAAGGCAATCTGTAAGGCCAGGGAAAATGGGCATAAAATATTTATCTGTTCCGGACGCTGCCGGTGTGAGATGCATGAGAATATACTCAGTGTTCCGCTAGATGGAATTGTGGGTTCGGCAGGTGCTTATGTGGAGATTGATGGCAAGGTGATTTTTCATCGTCCGATGACAGAGGAAATGAATACGATAATATTAGATTATTTTTTGACAAGAGGTATGGCGATTTTATTAGAGACGAATGAAGAATTATATGGAAATGATGTTGCTGTTCTGGCAATTCAGAAGTATGTGGAGTATTGTGAAGCCAATAACAAGGCATATGATAAACCGCTGTTTGATCTGGTGAGACCGCTCTCAGAGGTAGAAGAACCATCTAAGTTAGCGGTAAATAAGCTTATATATATTACCGATCAATATGATCCGGCCGAAGTGCGTCGGGATCTGGGCAAAGAGTTTACGGTGGTAGACAGTGCCATCGATATGCCGGGTAATAGTGGTGAGGTGTCGGAACTCGGTATGCATAAGGGCAAGGGTATTGAGAAGGTTATGGAATATTACGGAGCCAATCTGGCAGATACCATCGGAATCGGAGATGGGGAAAATGATATGGGAATGCTACAGGCCTGTGAGGTTGGAATTGCCATGGGGAATGCGAATCCGATCCTAAAGGAGATTGCGGATTACGAAACAACGGCAGTGGGAGAGGACGGACTCTATCATGCATTGGAACATTATGGACTGATCTGATAGATGATACAAGGAGGATAGAATGAGATATTTATACTTTGCAAGACATGGACAGACGGTTTGGAATGTGGAAAATAAGATCTGTGGAGCCACGGATATTGCACTTACTGAGTTAGGTCATCAGCAGGCAATTGAGCTTGGAAAAAAGATTGTGGAGGAGGGAATTTCCTTTGATGAAATCCTGTATTCTCCATTGATCCGGGCAGCAGAGACGGCAAGACATGTTGCCGAGGTGACAGGGGTGCCCATGAGGGAGGAACCGAGACTGAAAGAACAGAACTTCGGTAAGTATGAGTCAACTCCAAGACATGGAGAGGAATTTGAGATTGCCAAAACATATTTTATTGACCATTATGATGGTGGAGAATCCATGTTTGCCATGGCACAGAGAATCTATAATCTGCTGGATGATGTGATGGCGGGCGAGAAAACCTACCTGCTGGTTGCACATAATGGAATCTCCCGATTTGTGGAATCCTATTTTCGTGATATGAGTAATGAAGAGTTTGCAAAGTTTGGAATCCATAACTGCGAGATTCGCAGATACGAATTCTAGTTATTAAGAAAACACTCTACAGGATTATCCCGGGGATCAGCTGTTATTGTTATTATTGTTGTTGTTATTATTATTGTTGCTGGAACTGCCGGAGCTGTCCCCGTGTGAACTGTGATAAGGACGCTCCACATTGAATGTATCTAACGTCATTTCCAACAGGTCAAAATGGGTATCATACACTTCTACGGGAAGGGTACGGATTCGTTTTCCTGCATAATCAAACCACTCCATATAATGATTGGAGATGGTAATCTTATTTGCCGGATGTTCTATCAGAAAGCAGTAGGTCTGCTTTATCAGTTCCTCGGATACATTTAAAATGTACTGGGACAGGCTGATGCTTTTTTTCATTGCTACTAATTCGTGATATGTTTCAGGAACTCCATTTTTCATATACATCTCCATTCTGCCGCCGATGTCGGCGACCATAATTGTAATATCATTCATCTGATATCTGTCTACAGATAATAAAATTCTATATTCTGAAAAGGCAGGTTCATTGCCTGTATGTGGTAATATGCATTGTTTTTCTGCTTCAGGTAGTGATAGTCGCGCAGTGCCTGTGTTGTAAAGAACAGGTTATTCGGCTTTTGATCTGACAATTGTTCTTTGTAGAGAGAGAGCAGTCTGTTTAAATGCAAACAATAATAACCCTTTCGGGCAGATGGCTGGGCGGCAAGGGTACGGTAATAGACCTGATGAGTCATAATATGCTCCTGCTTGTTGCGTCCTTCATCTCCGTAGGTGACGCAGTCGCCGGAGAGAAGCATGATATATAGGCTGTTATTCACCGGATAGTCGCAAATCTGTTCCATGATTTCACATTTTACATAGAGCAATACATCCATTTCATCACACAGATAGAGGATATCCCGCTTCCCTTTTTGAATCTGGGAGTGCAGTGGATAGGTATGCCCTCCCACTTCTATGATAAAGGCATCCGGACTGTAGACCAGTGCAAGGGAAGGATCCTGTTCAATCAGATCGGATAAATGCGGAATATCTGACGGAATCATACACTCCTCCTGTGGACGGTATGCGGCAACCTCACCAGGGTGCATGGAACGGACATAAGAATATACATCGTCTGCCGTGGTATCGCTTGCAGGGTATTCCTCCGGGTGGTCTTCATAGATCGCTTGTTGAAGCTTACAGGTATAGGAGCAGTCTGTATGGTAGAACTGTTTTACGAAAGGACAGCCGGTTCTGCAATAGCGGATGTAGCTGCATTTTCCGCAGGACTCATTTAATGGCACTGAGCTGTGGGCTTCATATATTTTTCGTTTTGCTTCTGAAAGAATCTCATCTACGGACTGATGATAGATATTTCCGTAATAGAATTCCGGATGCCCCTGTCCCCTTACACAGGAATAGATGTCACCGTTTCTTTCTAACAGGAAGAATTTTTCCCCGCAGTTATCACTTCCGGTGCAGTAGTCCGGTGTGAACTCGGCAAACCAGCTTTTCTGTAATCCGGGTTCTAGATGGGTTCCGGCAAATGCCTTCTGTATTTTTCGATAAAAGTCTACCTGTTCGGTATGAGATAGAGGTGTAAGCAAGTCATTTTCTCCTGCAAAACCGATCATGAAATTGAAGGCATTCATGTCTAAGCAGGTGTTGGTGTCCAGATAGCGGATGTCTTCTATTAATTCTTCGATATGTTTGTAATGTTCATGAAAAATGGTTGCTGATACTTTCTTACGGTTTGGCAGATCTTTTAGCAATTTTACATTCTTAAAAATACGGTCTAAGGTGTCTTGATCGTCCTTGGTTCTGCGGTATTTCCGATGCAGGGAAAAAGGAAGATCCAGACTTCCGCTTACAATGACCCGGTAATCCCGGATGGCATCGATATGTCTATCAATACCATAGAGGTTTGTTTTAATATGTGGATGAGGCAGTGGAAATCCCTGACTGACTATCATATTTTTATTTTTCTCATAATAATTCGAGATATAGGCAACAAGCTCCCGGAAATCGGCCTGGGAAAGGCAGGTAACCTCGCCGCCATGTAGGGAAATATTAAATGGTACAACTTTACTTTCTCTGAATTTATCCACAGCATAGGATAGTGTTTCAAGACAACCGTATGCACTTTGACAGTCTTCTGTATGTTCTTTCAGATAGCAGTAACGACATTGCATGTTACAGGCCATAGTTGGAACATAGAGCAGATGAATCATTTTGTATTGGGATGGTTCCATAGGCGACACTCCTTTGTATGCATCAGTTCGCGTTAGTTATAGTATAGAACAGTAGTTGGGCTTTCCTTAAATGCCCGTTCATTGATGGAAGCTGTTGCAGGCACAATGATTTGCTGTAAGCTGTTGCATTGGCGAAAGGCAGAGCTGCCAATTTCAGTCACAGTAGGGGGAACCGTGACCTGTGAAAGGGAGGAACAGCCATAAAATGCGTGGGCTGCGATTCGGGTTACTCCATTTGGAATCACAATGGAGGTAAGAGAAGAGCAGTTTTCAAATGTATTCCCACGGATTTCTGTTATGCCGGCAGGTAAGGTGATACTTGTGAGACTGTTACAACCCCTGAAACATTCACCATGAATCGTTGTCAGATGAGCCGGCAGAATCACTGACCGGAGTAAACTGCAACCTTCAAATGTATTGCCGCGAAGTTCTGTCACCTGTGGGGGAATGGTAATGTCTGTCAGAACACTGCAATACATAAAAGCCTCTGCACCGATGCGGATAACCGAATCCGGCAGGGAGATGGTCTTTGCATGGTTATTGCCGTAAAATGCCTGTGTTCCGATTTCCGTGACCGGTTTTCCATTATAAGTATCCGGAATTGTAATACTGGTTTCGTCTGTGTTCTGATAATGTACTAAAGTATAACCATCTTTATTTTCCTTGTATGAAGTAGGCTTTTTCCGAATTTTTTCCAGCGAATATACGCGGTTGTAGGAACGAAATAGTTTTTTGCCGGCTGAAAAGATATCTGCCGGGTTTCCTAGTGCAGGAATAAACATGCAAAGTATCACGATGATAGGCAGAAGGGAGTAAAAACTATTGTGGGGCTTGCTTTGAGGACTTCCGGTTGTCCGGGAAAAGGTGGTGCCTGCAGGGGTGACATACGGGTCAAGTGTTGGATCGTAGGTTGTGGTGTAAGTTTGACGCTCTGTGTCCGGTGTATGCTCTGTTGGGGAGACTTTTAAGGAAAGTCCGCTTTTAGATGACATATGAGTAGAAAAATCGGTGGCAAATGGCCAGTCAGCGGCATTTACCTGTTCCGGGGATACGGAGTAAGAAACCGGAGTAGGGTCGTAGTGATACTGTCCGCTTGTTATGTCAGCAAATATCTGTGACCAGTGACTGTACATATATGGCTCTGATGCCTGTTCCGGAAGGGGTTTTCCATAATGGCGTTCAATCAGCTGCCGTATGGACCGATCCGGATTCTCCATTGCCTCCTTGGCAATCCACCCGGCAGTTCCGGATTGACTTTTTATTTTGCGAAAAGCAGAGAAGACGTATTTGCCCACCAGAATAATGGACAAAAGGGAGAAATAAGGAACGAATAGGGAGAGCGTAATTCCTAATAGGATGAGGATCAGGATGCCAATGATCCGTTTACGGGTATTGGCCTTTTCCTCCGGAATGGATAATGGTCCATAGTAACGTTCAAATAGATTCAGTTCCTGTTCCACAAGTGTCTTTAACAGTTCTTGTTCAGATTGCTTCTCATAGTTCATAAAGGCTTTCCTTTCCGTCGGGGTTTCATAGAGTGCTCATAATGATATATAGATAATTGTCTAATGAAAAGTATTGAAAAGATTAGCATATTTATGTAAAGGATGTTCTGATTGTACCATAGAAAAAGAATAGTGTTGGTTAAATGTATGTTAAAAGTGCAATTTGGCTGTTTTTGCTTGCATTTACCCTGCGTTTATGCTAGTATCAAATTGTCTGTGAAAGTGACAGAGTCGTCCCAGAGTTGTTATGGCTCTGGGATTTTTCTTGAATAGAATATAGATGCAAACAGGAGGTATACCATGCAGATTACAGACGAGACAATTGAGTATGTTGGAATTCTTGCCAAGTTGGAGTTATCTGACGAAGAGAAGGAGCAGGCTAAGAAAGATATGTCCAATATGTTAGAGTATGTGGGCAAGTTGAATGAGTTAGATACGGATGGGGTAGAACCGATGAGTCACACATTTTCCGTGCATAATGTATTTCGTGAGGATGTGGTAACCAATGGGGATGACAGAGAGAATATGATTAAGAATGCACCGGAACAAAAAGATGGAGCATATAAGGTGCCAAAGACATTTGATTAAGACGGGAAGGAGAACAACATGGATTTGAGTATGACCGCCGTAGAACTCGGCAAGAAGATTCAGAATAAAGAGATTTCTGTTGTGGAAGCCACAACAGCATATCTTGACAGTATGGAAGCGAAAGAAAAAGATATCAATGCATTTGTTACCATTAACCGGGAAGGTGCATTGGCAAGAGCAAAGGAAGTACAGAAGTTGATGGATGAAGGCAAGCTTACAGGTCCCCTTGCAGGGGTTCCGGTTGCCATTAAGGATAATATGTGTATTGATGGAATGCTGACAACCTGTTCCTCTAAGATACTTAATAATTTTAAGCCTACATTTACAGCTACTGCGGTGGAGAAGTTAGAGGAAGCAGGTGCAGTCATTGTAGGTAAGACGAATATGGATGAATTTGCAATGGGTTCAACAACAGAGACCTCTTATTATGGAGAGACAAAGAATCCTTGGGATTTAAGCAGGGTTCCCGGCGGTTCTTCCGGTGGCTCAGCAGCAGCTGTTGCAGCAGAAGAGATTCCTTATGCATTAGGCTCTGATACCGGAGGTAGTATTCGCCAGCCGGCAGGGTTTTGTGGCGTGACCGGAATCAAGCCGACCTATGGACGGGTATCCCGCTATGGTTTGATTGCGTATGGTTCTTCTCTGGATCAGATTGGACCTCTTGCAAAGGATGTAACAGACTGTGCGACTATCCTGGAAATAATCTGTGGAAAGGATGATAAGGACTCTACATCCGTAAAAGAAGCTGGGGATGATTTCACCAATGCTTTGGTAGATGATGTGAAGGGAATGAAGATTGGTATTCCTAAAGATTATTTTGGAGATGGATTGGATGCAGAGGTGAAGGATGCGGTTCTTGCAGCTGCCAAAGCGTTAGAGGAAAAGGGTGCCATTGTGGAAGAATTTGACTTAAGCCTTGTGGAATATGCGATTCCTGCTTACTATATTATTGCATCGGCTGAGGCAAGTTCTAATTTAGAACGCTTTGACGGCGTGAAGTACGGATACCGTACACAGGAGTATACGGATCTTCATAATATGTATAAGAAGACCCGTTCGGAAGGTTTTGGACCTGAGGTGAAACGTAGAATTATGCTGGGTTCCTTTGTTCTTTCTTCGGGATATTTTGATGCCTACTATATGAAGGCACTTCGGACAAAGGCTTTGATTAAGCAGGCATTTGATAAGGCATTTGAGAAATATGATGTAATATTAGGACCGGTTGCTCCAACTACAGCTCTTAAGATGGGTGAGTCTTTAAGTGATCCTATTAAGATGTATCTTGGAGATATTTACACAGTATCTGTGAATCTGGCAGGTCTTCCGGGCATTTCCCTTCCTTGTGGATATGACAGTAAGGGACTTCCAATCGGTTTGCAGCTTCTTGGAAAACATTTTGACGAAAAGAGCATTATCCGGGCAGCTTTTGCATTTGAGCAGACCAAAGAATACAAGAGACCTGCATTTGCAGTAGAAAGGGGGCGTTAAAATGAGTAAAGCATATGAAACAGTTATCGGTTTAGAGGTGCATGTGGAACTGGCAACGAAGACCAAGATTTTCTGTGGATGCTCTACCGCATTTGGAGGAGCTCCGAATACCCATACCTGTCCGGTTTGTACCGGTATGCCGGGTTCCCTTCCGGTGTTGAATAAGGAAGTTGTGAATAAGGCCATCGCAGTTGGTCTTGCAACCAATTGTACGATTACACAGAATTGTAAGTTTGACCGTAAGAATTATTTCTATCCGGATAACCCGCAGAATTATCAGATTTCCCAGTTGTATTATCCAATCTGCCGGAATGGTAAGGTTGAGATTGAAGTGGATGGTAAGAAGAAATGGATCGGTATCCATGAGATTCATATGGAGGAGGACGCAGGTAAGTTAGTGCATGATCCTTACACGGATAGTTCTTTAGTAGATTATAACCGTTCCGGTGTACCTCTTATTGAGATCGTATCGGAGCCGGATATGCGTTCCGCAGAGGAAGTGATTGCTTATTTAGATAAACTTCGAATGACGATTCAGTATCTCGGAGCCTCTGATTGTAAGTTAAATGAAGGCTCTATGCGTGCAGATGTGAATTTATCTGTCCGTGAGGTCGGCACTGAAGAATTTGGAACCAGAACAGAGATGAAGAATCTGAATTCTTTTAAGGCGATTGCAAGAGCCATTGAGAACGAGAGAGAACGACAGATTGATCTGTTAGAATCCGGTGAGAAAGTAGTTCAGGAGACCAGAAGATGGGATGATGCCAAAGAATATTCTTATGCAATGCGTTCCAAAGAAGATGCGCAGGATTATCGATATTTTCCGGATCCGGATCTTGTACCTATCATCATCAGTGATGCATGGTTAGATGAAATTCGTGCCAGACAGCCGGAATTCCGTGAGGAGAAGAAAGGGAGATACCAGGAAGAATATGGTCTTCCAGAGTATGATGCAGATATTTTAACAGGAACAAAGAAGTTAGCAGATATTTTTGAAGAGACAGTTGGGTTAGGAGCGAATCCCAAAAAAGTATCAAACTGGTTAATGGTGGAGACGATGCGTCTTTTAAAAGAGCATGAGATGGATGCGGAAGATATTTCTTTCTCTGCTGAGAATCTTGCAAAATTGATCAAATTAGCAGATTCCCAGGCAATTAATTCCAGTGTTGCCAAAGAAGTATTCGAGATCATCTTTGAAAAGGATATTGATCCGGACAAGTATGTGGAGGAGAAAGGCCTTAAGACTGTCAATGATGAAGGTGCACTTCGCGCTACCATCGAAAAGGTCATTGCGGAGAATCCTCAGTCCGTAGAGGATTACCATAATGGGAAAGAGAAAGCCATTGGATTCTTAGTAGGGCAGACCATGAAAGCTATGAAAGGAAAGGCCAATCCGGGAATGGTGAACCAGATACTGAAAGAATTATTATAGGGGGAGAGAAGAATGATGAGAGGACATGCTGAGTTAAGAAGTATTATTATATTTTTTGTGTTATGTGCATGTGTAGTGTTTATGAATGGGAATCAGGTATCTGCTGCTAAGGCAGAGACAAGGATTTTTCAGGATACAGAGAATGGTACCATAGCGAAATGTGGAAGATATTATCTGAAGTGGTCCAATAGTAACGTCTATATATCGGATCAGAAAGATGGCGTATATGAGCTTACTCCGATTACCTATGGTGCCTGTGCCAATGCCAATAAGGCATATTATATTGATCATACCGGAAAGACTTTGTGTGAGTATTCTTTTGCAAAGAGAGAAAGCAAGACGTTGAAAACGCTGTGTCAGGCCAGTCAGGATTTATATTTGTCTGTAAGTGGAGTGTGCGGTAATAATGTATTTGTAACATGTGGTGGAGAGGAGACCTGGCGTTATGATACTTATGTATATAACACAAAGAAGAACAAGGTGATTCAGACAATTGAGGATTGCTGTATTGGATGTTTTAATGGGAATTATGCCATTTCTTCACCGGCATATCACACGGATGTATCCGGGAGCAGACTGGATCTGTATAAAATTTCAAATGGCGGACTGAAAAAAGTCAAGAAACTATGTAACTATGGATTTTCCTATGCGAAGGTTGGTAAGAAATTCTATTATACAGACTATCCAGATAAGTATTCTAATATAGATGGGTATAAGATGGATCGCGTTATTGTATATAAGTGTAATGCCAATGGTTCCGGCAGGAAACGGGTTGCAACGATAACCGGGAAAGGGGAGTATGCCCAGGTGATTGTTCAGAAATTTACCAATAAATATCTGGAGTATTGGGATGGAAGTGGTACCTATCGCTATGTTTATAAGACGAAAGGGACAACAAAAATCCAATAAATAACATAAATCATAAATGCGTTTTCTGCCGTAGATGATCGGAATGGAAACGCATTTTTTCTTTATAGAATTATGGTGTCAAAAGCCCATTTTAAATTTGTGATCTGGCACCTTGCACAAAAAAAGACTGTTTGCATTCCATTGCGCTAACCGTTCCAATGAACCTCTAAGCGCAAAAATCGTGTTCAGCAAAGGCTTCCACGATTTTCAGAGTCTCATTTACACAGCGCAAAAGTCATTTAAATAATCTATTTTTGTGCAATATGCCATCCAAGTTTTTGAAAATGGGCTTTTGACACCCTAATTTATTTTGGAAAATATTGTAATAAGGCTTGTTTCAATTGCATAAAAATCGTATAATTGTTGTAGAAATGTTTCATAGGCAATTGCCTAAAGAATATTACATAAATGGAGGAGTTACAATGAAAGACAATTTATTTAGTATTCATTCTATCCGCAGTAAATTAAGTATACTTACTGCCCTTGCAATCATAATAACAGGATTTATGATGATATTTATCTATTCGCCGAATGTAAAAAGTGAGATATCATCCATGTCTCAGAATTATCTGATGGATCTTGCTATTTCCTATGGCAAGGTAATTGACAGTGAGATAGAGAACAAAGGGGTGAAACAGGCTCTTGGAGGGGAAGAACTGGACAAACATCTGAATGGTGTGGGAATCCAGGACGTAGAGTCAAGCTATGTATATGTCGTTTCGCCGGATGGCACCATGCTTTATCATCCCACGGCGGATAAGATTGGACAACCGGTTGAGAATGAGGTAGTGAAAGGGGTAATTGCTGATTTGCAGGCTGGCAAGAAAGTAGAGAACAAAGTTGTTACTTATGTGTTTAAGGGCGTACAGAAATATGCAGCTTATTATGTGAATGATGCGGCTGATTTCATATTGGTTGTGACAGCGGATGAAGATGATATCTTAGCTCCCATCAATAAGATTAATCGGATTGGCGGAATAGGACTTGCCATTGCTTTTGCAGTATGCTTTACTATCATCATAACCTTTATTACCATATTGATTGTGAATCCGATTAACAGGGTGAAGAACCTGATTGGAAAGGTTGCGAACATGGACTTCACGGAGAGTCAGGAGCAGATGCAATTGAATTGCCGCAAGGATGAGATTGGCATGATGTCTAGAGAACTGGATGAGCTGAAAGAGAAGCTTACACAGGTGATTGTGGCAATCCGAACCAACAGTGATGCATTGGTGGAATCCGCAAAGGCGCTGGATGTTGGTGCAAGCGATACGAATACAACAATGGAGCAGGTAGAGAATGCGGTAAATGATATTGCCAATGGAGCAACCAATCAGGCCGAAGAGACACAAGAGGCAACAGAGAATGTTCGCCTGATCGGAGATATGGTAAGAGACACTGGTAAGACGGTGGAGGAATTGATGAGCTCTGCACAGCAGATGAGAGTTGCAAATGAGAATGCACAGCAGATTTTAGCAGAACTTCGTGAGATTAACCGGCAGTCCGGAGAGTATATCGATGTCATTGCGAGACAGACAGAAGTCACAAATGAATCCGCAATACGAATTGGTGAAGCAACAAAGATGATAACGGATATTGCAAGTGAGACAAATCTGCTTTCACTAAATGCGTCCATTGAGGCAGCCAGAGCGGGAGAACAGGGACGAGGGTTTGCAGTCGTTGCTGCTGAGATTCAGAAACTTGCAGAACAGTCTACAGAATCAGCGGGCAAGATTGAGGAGATTATTAATATGTTGCTGGCCGATTCGGAAAAAGCGGTAAGTACCATGACTCAGGTGAAGGCGATTATTGATAAGCAGACGGAGCACATTCATCGCACAGATTTAGCATTTGAAGAGATCAATAACGGAGTATCTGCATCGATAACCGGAATGCAGGAGATTTCCGATAAGACGATGCAAATGGATACCGCAAGAGTAACGGTTGTAGATGTTGTTAATAATTTAACTGCAATTGCAGAGGAGAATGCTGCTGCTACAGAACAGACCTCTGCTTCCGTTGTGGAAGTGGCAAGCATCGTGACAGAAATTGTAGAAAAAGCACAGGGCTTGCACACAATTGCAGAGGAATTGGAAGAGCAGATTAGTATATTCCAGCTATAGAAATACTCTTTATTTGTGCTGATAATAGAATACTGCTAACTGGGTACGGTCGCGTAATTGTAGTTTTTCCAGTATGGAACTTAGATAATTACGCACCGTCCCTTCGCTTAAGAAAAGCTGGGAAGCAATTTCTTTGTTGCTAAGTCCCTGGGCAACAAGAGTGATGATATCGTATTCTTTATCTGAGATATCATAGGCGGAATAATCAAAAGAATCTGCCGTTTTCATAAGATCAGGGATTTTCTCCATAATTTCATTTCCATATACATTCTGCCCGGAATGGACAGCATGAAGGGCGGGAATGATATTATCATAATTCTGTTTCACAATATATCCCTTGGCACCGAGTTCTAAGGCTTTCACAATGTATGCATCATCCACAAAAGTTGTTAAGAACAGCACTTTGGCATCCGGAAATTCCTCTAATAAACCGGATAAGGCATCTGTGCCATTTAAGTGCTGCATCTGAATATCCATTAATAGAACATCCGGATGGTGTTCCCTGTAAAGGGGAAGGGCATCACTGCCATCCGTTCCAATTGCGGTGACATGGATATCATTATTCGCTTCTAATATCATTTTCAAAGACATGCAGACCAACTGGTCATCATCTATTAATACAATGTTCATGAGAATTCCTTTCGTATAAAATGTCTGTCAGGTAATTGCGAAACTCTTGAAAATGTATATTGAGTTGTGCAGATTTGACAAGTATCCTAAGCAGGTGCTTTGAGACCGCCGGTACTTAACGAGTGTGAAACACGAGTTTAGTACCGCTGCGAGGCGAGAGCAGCGCAAGCGTGCCTGTGAGGATATTGTCAAATTGCACAACGTTTATAGAAGAAACAGGCGTTTCGCAATTGCCTGACAATTATGATACACAAAAGGAGAGAACATTGTCAAGAAAGGATTCTATGTGTTAAGCAGGGAAACGTTGTTATTGTTGAGCCACACCATTTACGTACAGGGTGTGTCCATTTTGATTAACATTTTCCAAAGAACCTTCGAAAGAGGTTATATAGCTGTCCCCGGTCAGCGTCCAGGTACTGTCGTCATTAAGGGTTACGGCTACCGTGCCGCCTTCCTGCTCTTCGTTGATACTGCCCTCAAAAGTACTGTTTTCAGAAAGGGTTAAGATAAGAGAGGATATTTCATCTACGATTATTTTGCCCTGTAATGTCTGGCTGGTTGCATAGAGACTCATATCTGCACCGTTACTTCCCTCATTTCCCCAGCCCCTGGCACCGTTATTTCCCTCAATTCGCAACAGGGTATCATTGGAAAGGGTCAGAGCCACGTCTTCTAATGTTACAATGGAAGTTGTATTGGTGGAGTAAATGAGATCGCCATTTAATCCGGTGATGGAACCACCGGTGATGGTAAGATTGGCCTCCCCTTCCTCGGCATCTCCTGACATGCTTTGATAGACCATAATGGTGTGAAGATTTTCGTTTTCATCGCCCTGGTAGGTACCCTGCATATTGCCTGTTACATCGCAGTCTTTCAATGTGACGGGATTCTGACCTTCAATTACTATGCCTTCAGAAGCATTCGCATTTAATGTAGCGTCGGAAACGGTAATATCGGCAGTACAATAAATGGCTGGTGAGCCGGTTCCGTTGGTAGTGTAGGTTCCGTTTGTAACAGTGAGTGTACCACCGCCCCGGTCGCTTCGGATTGCCGCGGAAGATTGACCGTTGGTCTCGATATTCAAATTGCTGGCTTCAATGGATGCACCATCAGTGACGTCGATTCCACCGGAATTGTCAGCTAAAGTGGTGATACTTGTATTATTTACGGTGATGGTGCTTCCTTCTCCATAGGCAAAAATTCCGTTGGCACCCCGGGCATCTGTTGAGATGGTGGATCCCGTTATGGTTGCAGATGCACCGTCTAGGGCAAGAAACCCGGCATTTAATCCATAGAAATCACTGCTTTCTGTGTTGGAGGTGTCACCTGATTTTTTCAGTGTTAAGTTCGTTCCATTATAAGCGACGGAGCCCTCCACACGGAGGGCATTTTCATCGTCATTGTCCGAGAAATAGGTGGTATCGGCATCCTCTGTATCTGTAGTAATGGTGGTTGCACCGGTTCCGGAGCTGACGGTTGATGGTTCTGCATTCATCTCACCGGGTGCGCCGGAAACAGTATCAGATGTCGTAATGGATGTAATGATGCCGTCCTCTCCAAAGGTAATGGTGAGATACGTTCCGTCTGCAATGTCGGATAAAGTAATATCTTCTAGTACAGATTCGTCTTTGATGATAAGGGTAAATGTTGTGGTGTTCATAGAAGAATCACCTGTTGGCATGTTGCCTGACTTTTCACCTTTATGAGTATTGTCTATGGATTTTGAAGAATCCTGAGGAACATTTTCTTTATCCGGCATTTCCGGTGGGTTCTGGTCACCGGTATCATTTGCTGTTCCCTGAGAGTTGGGACTATCTTTTGTTTTTTCTGGTGGCATTTGTCCACTTTCATTTTGTCCTTGAAAACCCTCTTGTGGAATGCCGCCCCGGCCATTTGCTAAGGAGAGTGTCACTGTGTTTCCGTCCACTGCTGTGACTACGCCTTGCAATGTTGTGTTGTGAAAGGATACAGCATTAGCGGAAGAACTGCCGGATGAAGTTGTCTTGCTTCCGATATTAGCGCCACATCCTCCTAACAAAGATACTGCAAGTGCAGTTGTTGCACCAAGGACAAATATTTTTTTTTTTAATCTCATAACGTATTGCTCCTTTCCTAATAAAAAGTTGTTAGGCATTTGCGAAACGCCTGTTTCTTCTATAAACGTTGTGCAATTTGACAATATCCTCACAGGCACGCTTGCGCTGCTCTCGCCTCGCAGCGGTACTAAACTCGTGCTTCACACTCGTTAAGTACCGGCGGTCTCAAAGCACCTGCTTAGGATACTTGTCAAATTTGCACAACTCAATATGCATTTTCGAGAGTTTCGCAATTACCTATAAAAAGTTGTAGGCGTTTGCCAAACAGATTATATGAGTATAATATAGGAGAATTCTTAAAGAAAGCTTGAAAAAGTGTGAGGAAAGTGTAAAAGATTCAGGATTTTGGAATGGACACAAAGATTCGGAAACCATTGTCGGTGCTGATATGCAGGATTCCATTCAAGGCATCTACCCGGTCTTTCATGTTGGAAAGTCCCATGCCGGATATATCTGTTAGAACAGTGGACACAGTGTTACCGTTATCTTCAATGAGAAGTTGGTAAAATGCAGGAAGCTCCTTGACGGTAAGGGTCAATAAGGAAGCGTTACTATGACGCACCACATTGTTCATTGCTTCTTTTGTAAGGGTAAGAAAACAGTATTTCACGTTTTTTGGAAGATGTTTCGAGATGTCACATTGAAAATGAACGGGACAAAAGGTGAAAGAATCCACCAATCCCTGTAATGCATTGGATAAATCGATAGATTCATCATGCAGATCGTGTACACTGTTTCGGATACTGTTCATTGCAAGATCCAAAGTCTCCTTCAGGGTTTCTAAGTGAGGTTTCATTGTCTCATCTTTGCAGATGGCGAGCAATGCCCCCACCTGTAAAATGGAGCGGGATAGAAGATGGCCTACATTGTCATGAATTTCACGGGCAATACGGTTTCGCTCCTTTAATGTGGCAATATAGATCTGGTCATTCTGGCTGTCTAGCAGCTGTTGGTTGGTTTTCTTTAGTATCATTTCTTTTTCTACACTGTTGTCCCGGAGAGAGTGAATGGTTTCTGATAACTGTGTGCGTATCCGATTATTGTAGGACAGGTAGTAAGAAAGGACCAAAATAGGAAAATATATAAGGTTAACATAATTCTGATCTGTATAGTAATACCTCACAAAAGGCAGCAGATATAAAAAAGGGATGCTATATTTTTGGTGCAGAAAAAAAACATAGTTGTGCCATGGTAGCATAAGAGAGAATTCCGGAAAGAAAAAACTGATAATAAAGGTCAGAATCCCCAGCCGAAAGCGGTTTACATCTGTTCGGCTGATCAATTCAAAACAATATATGGCAACCAAAAGCAGGATGCCCAGAATATGTAATGCATCCAGTTGTTCCACCGGATATATCATCAAACACAATATGCATAACAGAATGGAATCTATATAAGTTGACATAATAATACCCCCCTGATGTTCGGTGTTTGCAAAGCCCATGTCCTATATTATAAGGTATTCAGGAAAGGATATCTACCTGCAATGGAAAGAATGTGACAAATGTCATATTCTTTCCTTACATTTCGCACTACCATTTTTCCCTGTCTTGCCCTATGATGAATATGTCAATAGCGAATACTTTAGGCAATTGCGAAACTCTTGAAAATGCATATTGAGTTGTGCAAATTTGACAAGTATCCTAAACAGGTGCTTTGAGACCGCCGGTACTTAACGAGTGTGAAACACGAGTTTAGTACCGCTGCGAGGCGAGAGCAGCGCAAGCGTGCCTGTGAGGATATTGTCAAATCGCATAACGTTTATAGAAGAAACAGGCGTTTCGCAAACGCCTATAGCGAATACTTTCAAAAAAGGAGAAAGAATATGGTTGTTAAAATTGAGAATCTGGTAAAAAGATATGGAGAACTGGTTGCTCTTGACCATTTTAACCTGACGATTGAAGAGGGAGAAATCTTTGGTCTGCTTGGACCGAATGGAAGTGGTAAATCTACAACCATCAACTGTCTGCTGTCTTTGTTGGAATATGATAAAGGAAATATTGAGATATTTGGTAAGGAAATGAAGCCCACCAGTTATGATCTGAAAAAGGATATTGGCGTTATTATGCAGAATGTTGCAGTGTTTGAAGAATTGACTGTATATGAAAATATTGATTATTTCTGTGGTCTTTATGTAAAGAATAAGGCAGAGAGAAAAGAGCTTGTGGAAAAAGCAATTAAATTTGTGGAGCTTTCGGATTATCGCAAATTTTACCCTAAAAAGTTATCGGGAGGACTTCTTCGCCGGTTGAATATTGCATGTGGAATTGCGCATAAGCCGAAGTTGATTATTTTAGACGAACCTACGGTGGCTGTGGATCCTCAAAGCCGTAACAAGATATTAGAGGGAATCCGGAGGTTAAATGAACAAGGTGCTACTATCATTTATACAACACATTATATGGAAGAGGTAGAGCAGATCTGTACCCGCATTGCCATTATGGACAAGGGTAAGATCATTGCTACGGGAACAACGGATGAGTTAAAGGCAATGATTGACCTTGGAGAAACGATTAGTGTGGAAATTCTGAATCTGCCGGATGCGTTAAAGGAGGATATATACAATCTTCCTCATGTTAAGCAGTTATCTTATGAAAATCAATTGTTGAAGGTTCGGTTTTCTAAGGGAAAACATAATCTTATCCGTCTATTGGATTTGTTGCGGAAAAATGAGATTGGTTTTGGGGGTGTGCATTCAGAACTCCCAACATTAAATGATGTTTTTCTGGAGATTACAGGGAAAGACTTAAGAGATTAGGAGGAAATGTTATGCAGTTAATCAGATATCGAATGAAAGTAATGATTCAGCAAAAAAGTCTGTTGTTCTGGTCCCTTGTCTTCCCTCTGCTTCTTGGTATGCTGTTCTATTTTATGTTTGGTGGAATCAGTGAGTTGGAACAGTTTGATAAGGTGCCGGTTGGAATTGTGGACGATACATCGCAACAGTCTGAAGTAACCGATGTTTCGTCACAGGTAAATGCAGGATTGGTAACAATGATGAAAGACATCAAAACGCAAGACAATGTATCCATGTTTCAGGTGAAGGAATATACGGATCGAAAGCAGGCAGAAAAAGATTTAGAGGCAGAGAAGATTCGTGGAATCATCGATGTCAAGGATGAGTATGCCCTTATGGTAAAGGAATCTGATATTTATAGTAGTCTGATCAAAACATTTATTGACCAGTACCGGCAAAATGTTGCTTTGATCACGGATGTGGCGAAGGAACATCCGGAACAGATGGAAACATTTATACAATCCCTTTTGCAGGAACAGGAAACTACCATTCAGGAAATCGAGTTGAAGGGAACAGACAAGGATCCTTATGCACAGTATTTTTACGCCCTGATCGCCATGACCTGTCTGATTGGAACCATGGTTGGGGTATCGAATGGAAATGATATTCAGGCGGATTTGTCCTGTGTGGGTGCCAGACGCAATGTGGCGCCTACTCCGAAGCTGCTACAGGTGGCATATGATTTCATTGCAACTTATGTTCTGTATTGTGGGATTGTTGCCCTTGTAATTGCAGTATGTGTCTTTGTATATGGACAGGATTTTGGCAGGAATGCATTGCTGGTATTGCTTGGCGGATGGATTGGAAGCTTTACGGCAATGGCAATGGGAACAGTCATTGCTATCTTCACAAAAGGTCCTGTTCAGAAAAAGGAAGGCGTTTGTGTTGCGGTATTTATGATCAGTTCTTTTTTAGCCGGTTTGCAGTGGGCGGATATTACGTATCTGTTGGAGGAAAAATGTCCCCTTATCAACCGTGTGAATCCCGGAACATTGATTGTCAATGGATTTAAGAGTTTATCCGTATTTGGAGATTACAGACAGTATGCAGTGAATATGATTACCCTATTTGTGATTGGAATAATCTGTGTGTTGGCGGCTGTATTGAAGTTGAGGAGGATGAGATATGAGAGCCTTTAAAACCTATTTTTTGATCCTGAATAAATATAAATCAACAGTGTTTATTTTTCTTGCCGTTTTTCTTGGAATTACTCTTATTATGGCAAAAGTTAATCACAAAGAGGGAAATGCTTCTTTTCAACAGGAACGGTTGGATATTGCTATAGTGGATGAAGATAATGGAATATTTAATGAGATGCTTAAGGATTATTTTGGTACGGAAAATGATATTGTCACAATAGACTACAATGAGCAAAAGATTACTGATGCACTGTATTGGAGAAGACTGGATTACGTACTGGTGATTCCGGAGGGCTTTGCAGACAGTCTGGAAACAGGAAAGGCAATGGAACTTTCCTGCATGAAAGTTCCGGGATACTTTGATTCCGCTTATTTTGAATCGGAGTTGCAGATGTATCTTGGTAAGCTGCTTGCACTCATAAAGAGTGGATACAGTGTAGAGCAGGCAGGGAAAGAATTAAAGGATTTACAGAGTGAGGAAACACAAGTGACTATGGCTTCTTTTGTAAATGAAAAGCAGGAGGACAGTACGGTACAGCTTTTCCTCTATGTGCCATATCTTTTTATTGCGGTGGGTGTTTCCGGAATCGGACTGGTTCTGCTGCGGTTTAATATAAAAGAGATCAAGGATCGGACAGAATGTGGGGCTACACCGATGGCAAACCGAGTGGCGGGAACAGTGGCTGCAATCTTTGTATATGGAATCATGATGTTTGGAATCGTTTTAGTAATTGCATTTCTGTTATCCGAAGGAAGTATTTTCAGGGATGAAAGACTCCCATGGTTTTTGTTAAATATGTTTGCCATGCTGCTGTTTGGCTTAAGTCTTGGATTTTTTACCGGAATGGTTGCAAAAAATAATGATGTGGTAAATGGAATTGTCAATGTAACCAGTCTTGTGTTGTGTTTTCTCGGTGGTGTGTTTGTTCCACAGGAATTCTTTGGAGCAGGTGTAAGAAAAGTGGCGAAGTTTGTACCTACTTATTGGTATGTCGCCAATAACGATGCAATTGGATCCATGACAAAGACAACAGCAGCCTTTGCAAAAAATATTCTGATTCAGTCCGGTGTCATGGTTGGATATGCCGTAGTGATTTTTGCGGTTACCTTGGTGGTTATTTCGGCGAAGAGAAAACGTATTTGTTAATAGGAACACCTCCACCGGCAGTTTTGCGTTTCCGGACAGATGATGCTATAATAGCCATATCATTTATGTGTGGGTCATGCAATGGAATTATGGAGGTCTTTTATGTATCATAATCATAGACAACAATATAAGTTAACATGGATTCTGGCAGCGTGGATTTTGCTGATGCTCCCATCTTTTCCGGTACGGGGGGAGAAGAATGGGGAGACTGTGGTTAATTGGAAAGTGATTGCATTAGATCCCGGTCATGGAGGAGATGAGGATGGTGCATACTATTATGGGAAGAAGGAAAAGGATGTTAATTACCGGATTGCACAGGAAGTAAAAAGTCATCTGGAGGAATATGAAGGAGTAACGGTTGTGCTGACCAGAGGGCAGGAGGAACAGCTTGGTCTGGCCGGCCGTGTGGAACGGGCGAAGGAAGCAGAGGCTGATGTTTTTATCAGTCTGCACTGTAATGCAACGGAATCACATAAATCCAATGGGGCATCTGTGTATATCAGTACAGGGGCGCAGTGGAAAGATACGTTGCAACAGTTTGCAGACTGCTTTCTGGGGGAATTCGAGGCAATTGGATTGGAGAATGCAGGAACCTTTGCAAGAGTGACACAGATGGGTGGAAGACGGGAAGATGGTACCTTTGATGATTATTATGGGGTACTCAGACATTCTTATAATAACGGAATACCGGCATTGCTTGTTGAACATTGCTTTATGGATTCGGAAATCGATCGGAAATATATAAAGGACGGGGAAGGGATTGCGCAATTAGCACAGGCGGATGCCAATGCCATTGCTGCCTTTTGTGGTTTTCGGAAAGAAGATGGAACCGGAGTGGAGAGAAAGCATGCAAAGGTATATGGGGCAACTACAAAGGCACAACAGCTGGAATGTTATGATGCTCCGAATGTGACAGGAGTGCAACTGGTATCTTATGACGGCCAGACACCGGGAATTGCAACCTATTGTGTTTCAGTGGAAGATCAGGCAGGAATCCGGTCTATGTATCTGGTGTACCGTAATACTTTCGGTAATACGATGACAGTTCCCCTGATATTTGGAAAGGCACTTACAGATGGAACATGGGAAGTGAAGGCCTATATTCCGGAGAATATGAATGTGGACAATTATGCTTTGTGTTATGTTGGAGCTTATAATGTGGCAGGATTGGATGCGGGATATAATCTCTCGGGAAATGAGATGGTTGGATATGGAAAATGTGACTGGCTCAATACCTTTGTATATAATGGCGAAGCCGATCTGAATGTCACAACAAAAGGCAGTCTTGCGACTGCCCATGCTAAGAAAATCGAATATGAGATTCAGATAGGATTAAGAAACAGGAATAACCTGTATCCGATATCTTTCTATCCGTATTGATCAGTCTTCTAACTGATGTTCGTACTCTTCAAATACAGAGTCAAAGATTCCGGCGAGACCGGTGAACTCACATCCATAACGGTATATGTTGTTGTCTAATTCGGTACGGTGCAGGATCTTAACTACAGTTAATATCTTCTGTTCAGAGGATTCTAAAATAATGGTTGCGTTAAAATAATAACCCTCCGGAAGATAAGTAGAGGTTGTAAAGCCGATACCGGCTTTGGAGATATCAAATACGTTAATCTCTGCATTCAGATCACGGATGACATCATTGTCCTGTTTGAATACTTCGGAAACCTCTAAAGTCAACTGAATTGGTAATCGTTTGTATCGTCTCTTTTCTTCCATAATATATCCTCCAAATAATATTATAAAGTATAACATGCCATTAGGTTTTCATATTATAGCATAATTCCATAAAAATAACAAATAAAATCCGCATTTCCATTGACAGTTTTTGCAAAAAAAGATAACATATATTCGGTACAACTGAAGAAATGAATTGCGTGAGGAGACTTACATGAGCGAAGTATTTGATAACAGTTTTGAAGAGGATGCATTACATGAAGAATGTGGTGTGTTCGGTATCTATGATTTTGATGGGAATGATGTGGCAGCATCCATTTATTATGGACTGTTTGCATTACAGCATCGTGGTCAGGAAAGCTGCGGTATTGCAGTTTCTGACACAGAAGGACCAAAGGGAAAAGTTCTCTCTTCAAAGGGGATGGGCCTGGTCAATGAGGTGTTTACACCAGAAGATTTGGAGAAGCTGAAGGGGAACATTGGAGTAGGGCATGTACGTTATTCAACAGCAGGCGCCTCCACAAGAGAGAATGCACAGCCATTGGTTCTTAATTATGTCAAAGGAACTTTAGGGCTGGCACATAATGGTAATTTGGTGAATGCACCGGAACTACGCAGAGAATTGGAACTTACAGGGGCAATTTTCCAGACAACGATCGATTCAGAGGTGATTGCTTATCACATTGCCAGAGAACGTGTGAAGACTTCAATGGTAGAGGATGCGGTAAAAAGGGCACTTAAGAAGGTAAAAGGCTCCTATTCCCTGATCGTTATGAGTCCCCGCAAATTAATCGGGGCAA
Source organism: uncultured Clostridium sp. (assembly GCA_945915475.1). Classification (GTDB taxonomy): domain Bacteria; phylum Bacillota; class Clostridia; order Lachnospirales; family Lachnospiraceae; genus CAG-590. The sequence goes on from CAMEFI010000029.1 coordinate 28,060, forward strand.
GAGATCCATTTGGTTTCCGGCCGTTGTGTATCGGTAAGCGTAATAATGCATATATCTTAGCCTCTGAAAGCTGTGCGTTAGATACGATTGGTGCAGAATTCATCAGAGATGTAGAACCGGGTGAGATGGTTACAATCACACCGGAGAATGGTATTGTATCTTATAAGGATATGTGTCAGGACAAACATGCGAGATGTATTTTTGAATATATTTATTTTGCCAGACCGGACAGTGTGTTAGATGGTATGAGTGTATATAAGTCACGACTGATTGCAGGAAGGTGCCTTGCTAAAGATTCGCCGGTAGATGCGGATCTGGTGGTTGGAGTACCGGAGTCCGGTAATGCTGCAGCACTTGGTTATTCTTTGGAATCCGGTATTCCTTATGGAACCGCATTTGTGAAGAATAGCTATGTGGGGCGGACCTTTATCAAACCGAAACAGAGTCAGAGAGAGTCCAGTGTTCAGGTGAAGCTGAATGTCTTAAAGGATGCGGTGAAGGGCAAACGTGTCATTATGATAGATGATTCCATTGTAAGAGGAACAACGTCAGACCGGATTGTAGGAATGTTGAAGGAAGCCGGGGCTACAGAGGTACATGTCCGTATTTCCTCTCCGCCATTTTTGCATCCGTGCTATTTTGGAACGGATATTCCAAGTGAAGATCAGCTGATTGCTCACAATCGTACAGTAGATGAGATTTGTGAGATATTAGGTGCCGATTCGTTAGCTTATCTGCAGATGAATCGTTTGAAAGAGCTTTCTGATGGCAGACAATATTGTGATGGATGCTTTAGTGGACAGTATCCGATGGAACCGCCGACAGAAGATATTCGTGGAGAACATGATTCCACGGTTCGAGATAACAAGAAGAAACAGTGATTTAGGAGGAGACAATGAAGGATAAGTATGTAAGCCCGTTATCAGAGAGATACGCAAGTAAAGAGATGCAGTATATTTTTTCGCCGGATATGAAGTTTAAGACCTGGAGAAAATTATGGATCGCGTTAGCAGAGACGGAGCAGGAATTGGGACTTTCTGAGAATGGAAAGCCCGTAATTACCACTGCACAGATTGAAGAGTTGAAAGCATTTGCAGATGATATCAATTATGATGTTGCCAAAAAACGCGAGAAACTGGTTCGTCATGATGTTATGAGTCATGTATATGCATATGGCAAGCAGTGTCCGGAGGCGGCAGGTATTATTCATCTTGGTGCTACCAGTTGTTATGTTGGTGATAACACGGATGTTATTATTATGACAGAAGCAATGAAGCTTGTTCGCAAGAAATTATTAAATGTAATCAATGAGTTATCTAAGTTTGCTATGCAGTATAAGGATCTGCCAACGCTTGCATTTACGCATTTCCAGCCGGCACAGCCTACTACAGTGGGAAAACGTGCTACTCTTTGGATTGAGGAACTGATGCTGGATTTGTCGGATTTGGAATATATGATCGGACAGCAGAAGTTACTTGGCTGTAAGGGAACAACCGGAACTCAGGCAAGTTTTCTGGAATTGTTTGATGGAGATCATGAGACGGTTCGTAAGATTGATAGTATGATTGCTAAGAAGATGGGATTTGATGAGTGCTATCCGGTATCCGGACAGACATATTCCCGCAAGGTAGATTCCAGAATATTGAATGTTCTTTCCGGAATTGCACAGAGTGCACACAAATTCTCTAATGATATTCGTCTGCTTCAGCATTTAAAAGAGATTGAGGAACCTTTTGAGAAGAATCAGATTGGATCTTCTGCAATGGCATATAAGAGAAATCCGATGCGCTCAGAACGTATTGCATCGCTTGCCAATTATGTAATGACAGATGCATTGAATCCTGCAATTACAGCAGCAACCCAGTGGTTTGAGAGAACTTTAGATGATTCGGCGAATAAGAGGATTTCAATTCCGGAAGCTTTCCTTGCTGTTGATGGAATCCTGGATTTATACCTGAATATTGTAGATGGATTAGTTGTGTATGACAAAGTAATTTATCAGAGGTTCATGAAAGAGATTCCGTTTATGGCAACTGAGAATATTATGATGGATGCTGTAAAACGTGGTGGTAACCGTCAGGAACTTCATGAGAAGATTCGTGAACATTCCATGGCAGCGGGAGCTGTTGTGAAACGGGAAGGCAAAGAGAATGATCTTGTTGACCGGATTGCTAACGACCCTGCATTTGGAATGACGAAGGAAATGATAGAAGAGATTTTAGAGCCAAAGAACTTTGTAGGCCGTGCTCCACAGCAGACAGAGGAATTCATTAATGAGGTGGTTAAGCCGGTTTTAGATGAGAATAAGAATATTCTTGGCATGACAGCAGAGATTAACGTGTGATTACACATAAAGAGACGCTGTTAGCAGAAGTAATTGTATAGACAATGATAGAAAACACAAATTCACCATAGCGGGAAGCAGAGTGGATTTGTGTTTTTTTCATTCTTTTTTCACATAATTGTCTAATTATCTCCACACTCTTTTCATATATTATAAAGAAAATATGTCTCATAGTATAAGATTGGAGGAAAAAAAGTGGTTGAAGTAAGGGATGTGGTGAAACGCTACGGCAATCATGTGGCAGTAGACCATTTGTCTTTTTGCGTGGAAAAAGGACAGATTTATGGTTTTCTTGGACCGAATGGAGCAGGGAAATCCACAACAATGAATATCATTACAGGGTATCTTGCCTCAAATGAGGGAACGGTATTGATCAACGGACATGATATTTTGGAGGAACCGGAAGAAGCAAAGAAGTGTGTAGGATATCTACCGGAACAACCTCCTTTATATATGGATATGACGGTACTGGAAAGCCTTAATTTTGCAGCAGAATTGAAGGGTGTCCAGAAGTCTGAACAGGAAGAAATGATAGAAGATATTATGCAGATGTTATCTCTTACCGATGTGAAGGATCGATTGGTTAAGAATTTATCCAAAGGATATAGACAGCGGGTAGGTCTTGGACAGGCGTTAGTTGGCAATCCGGAGATCCTCATTTTAGACGAACCAACTGTAGGGCTTGACCCAAAACAGATTATCGAGATTCGAAGTCTGATTAAAGATCTTAGTAAGGAACATACGGTTATCTTAAGTTCTCATATTTTGTCAGAAGTCAGTGCACTTTGTGACCAGATTCTAATTATATCCAAAGGAAAATTAGTGGCCTGTGATACACCACAGAATTTGAGCCGGAGTATGCAGGGGGCAAGCACACTACACATGAGCATATTAGATCCGGAACATAAGATTGAAGATGTATTCCGGGAGAAGTTTGGCGATGCCATTCAGGTAGAGGGCGAGTGGCAACAGGATGAGTGGAAAGGCATGTTGAACGTTGATGGAACAGATGATATCCGGGCAGAATTATTTTATCTGTTAGCAGAAGTGGATTGCCCCATTCTTGAACTATCCCAGAATAAGATGTCTTTGGAGGATATCTTCTTAGAGTTGACAGAGGCAGAACAGGAGGTGCAGCATGAAAGCAATCTATAAAAGAGAAGTTGCAGGTTATTTTAAAACAATGACGGGGTATGTATTCCTGTTTTTTGTATTGTTAATTGTTGGAATATATTTTTATGCGTACAATCTGTTAAGCGGATATCCGTCCATGAATGTAACATTTAACAGTATAACATTTATTTTTCTCATTGCGATACCGATTCTCACCATGCGTGTGCTATCAGAGGAACGCAGGCAAAAGACAGACCAGCTCTTGTTAACAGCACCGGTATCCGTGGCGAAGATTGTACTTGGTAAATTTTTTGCACTGCTTACGGTTTATATGATCCCAATTGCTATTGTCTGTCTGTATCCATTGATCATGCGGATTTTTGGTAAGATATCTTTTGCACAGAATTATACTGCAATTCTTGGATTTTTCCTGCTTGGAGCTGCCAATATTGCAGTGGGATTATTCATCTCTTCTTTAACTGAGAATACGATTATTGCAGCGGTACTTACCTTTGTTGTGATGTTCTTAAGCTTTATTATGAGTGGATTAGAGAGTTTTCTACCGAGTTCCATGTCAGATGGAATCCTGTATGATATCATGGAAGCATTTAACGTGGATGGACATTTTCAGTCCTTTGTAGATGGAACCTTTGAAGTGACTGCGGTTGTTTATTTTATCTCTGTCGTGGTTGTGTTTGTGTTCCTTACCATGCAAAGTATCAGGAAGAGACGTTGGAGCTAGGAGGTGACAGACAATGAGTATGGAACAGAATGAAATAGAGAAGGGGAAAAAGAATAGAGTGTCCTTTAAAATGAATCGTGCCTTTCGTAAAGATTCCTATAGTGCAGCACTTTCGGTTGTTGTGATCGCTATCGTGGTGGTGTTGAACCTGATTGTCGGTCAGATTCCTTCAAAATATACAGAAATTGATATTAGTACCGGCAAGCTATATACAATTGGAGCTGAGACGAAGAAGGTACTGAAGAATCTGAAAGAGGATATAACAATCTATTATGTAGTACAGTCGGGAAATGAAGATACTACAATTGAGAAATTACTGAATCAGTATGAAGAGAATTCGTCTAAGATTAAGGTGAAAAAAATTGATCCGGTTACCAGTCCCAATTATACAAGCAAGTTCACGGATGAGAATGTTAGTGAGAATAGTCTGATTGTTTCCGGTGAGAAACGGAATAAAGTTGTGGATTACAGCAGTATGTATGAAACAGAATTGGATTATTCCACCTATCAGTCAAAAGTAAGTGGTTTCGATGGGGAAGGGCAGCTTACCAGTGCCATTGATTATGTGCTTTCAGATGAACTTCCGGTGGTTTATTATGTGACCGGACATAACGAAGTGACCCTTCCGGATGCATTAACAAACCGGATTGAAAAAGCAAATTTAGAGATAAAAGAGTTGAATCTGTTAACAGCTTTAGAGGTACCGGATGATGCAGCCGGATTGCTGCTGAATTCTCCGGAAACGGATTATTCGAAAGAAGAGGCGGATGCTGTAATTGCCTATCTGAAAACGGGTGGAAAAGCCATACTGTTAACGGACTATACGGGAAAAGATCATACGAATTATGACAGCATTTTGTCTGAATATGGAATGGAAGTAACAGATGGTATTGTGATAGAGACAGACAGTAGTATGTATGTGCAAAGACCATATTATATTGTACCGGAGATTGGTTCATCTGAAGTTACAACGGATATGACAGGGGGATCTGTCAACGTTTTGTTAAGTGGCTGCCAGGGATTTAAAGTGGCAGAAGATGTAAGGGATACGTTGGACATCAGTACGGTGTTATCCCCATCTGAAGAGGCATTTGTTAAGACCGATCCGCAGAATATGACCAGCTATGATAAAGAGGAAGAAGATGCGGATGGACCATTTCTTGTGGCTGCAACGATAACGGAGAATGTGAGTACAGAAGATGATTCGGCGGATTCGGATACGGAAGCAACAAAGACAACACAGATAGTATGTGTAGCATCTTCTGCAATCCTGGATTCTTCTATGAATAGTATGGCTTCAGATGGTAATTATACGCTTTACATGAATGCCATGAAGTGGTTGGTGCACGCGGACGATTCTAACAGGATATCTGTTGCAAGCAAACCGGTATCGGTGGATTATCTTACTGTTCCATCTGGAGATGCGGCTGTAATAGGACTGTTTGTATGCATTTTGCTCCCGTTCCTCTGCCTGGCTGGCGGGATTGCGTTCTGTCATAATAGAAAGAAGAGATGAGAAGGGAGTGGGATAAAATGAAGAAAAAGGGAATACCATTGATCGTTGCATTATTGTGTCTTGTGGTACTGTCCCTGGGGTATGTCTGGCTTGTACATTACAATAAAGAACAGGAAAAAAAGGAACAGAAAGAGGATACCATTCCTGTGCTAAGCTTAAAAGCTTCAGACATAGAGAAGATATCCTATACGCTAGATGGGCAGGAAATCACATTTACAAGGTCAGGAGATGGCTGGATAGTAGATTCGGATGCGACATTTCCTGTGGATACAGATAAGATAGAATCATTGCTTTCTACCATAACGGAAATGACAGCAACCCGTAAGATGACAGATGTGGAGTCCCTTAGTGATTATGGATTGGATACACCGGTACAGACTGTTACGCTGACAGATTCCGATGGTAATGTGACAACACTTTGCTTTGGAAGTAATAATGCAACAACGGGTGATGATTACCTGTATGATAAAAGCGATGACAAGACCGTTTATACGGTGGCAGCCAGTGTCCAGAGTTCTCTTAGTGGTACGTTAGAGGACTTCCGGGCAACGGAAGAAGAAACGACAGAAGCGGATTCGGAAAATGAATAATATGATTTCAAAATGATTGATTTTTGTTAACATTTTATTAAGTTTTCAAAAAACACTAGGGAAGAAAGTAAAAATATGTTATACTAGTCCGTGGAGGAATTAGAGATTAAGGAAAAGAAAGGGTGATTGGATGAATAACAACCACATGGAGCGGATTAATAAGTATTCGCAAGTGACGGAACAGATTAAGGATTTGTCCAAGTTATGTGAGACGAATCTGCAGATTGACACGGACTTATATACAAAATATGAAGTGAAAAGGGGACTGAGGGATATCAATGGTAAGGGTGTATTAGCAGGACTTACAGATGTATCGAAGATTCAGTCTTATATTGTAGAAGATAATGATATGATTCCATGCGAAGGCAAGCTGTATTATCAGGGTGTTGATGTAGAAGACATTGTCGCAGGATTTATCAAAGAGAAACGGTTTGGATATGAGGAGACGGTATATCTTTTATTGTTTGGGAAGCTTCCAACAGCGGAACAACTTAATGATTTTACGAAGATATTAGCGGATTACCGGACATCATTACCAACACATTTTGTCCGGGATATCATTTTAAAAGCACCTAGCAAAGATATGATGAATACGTTGCAGAGAAGTATTCTTACATTGTATGCATATGATGACAAAGCGGATGACACGTCGATACCGAATGTATTAAGACAGTGCATGCAGTTGATTTCTGTGGTGCCGGTGCTTTCTGTATATGGATATCAGGCATATAGTCATTATCATGATGGTAATAGTTTGTTTATTCATACACCAAGTCCGGAATTGTCCACGGCAGAGAATATATTGTACTTATTAAGAGCAGATAGCAAGTATTCAGAGTTAGAGGCAAGAATATTAGATCTTGCATTGGTGCTTCATGCAGAGCATGGTGGTGGTAATAATTCAACATTTACTACCCATGTGGTTACTTCTTCCGGGACAGATACGTATTCATCAATGGCTGCCTCCTTAGGTTCGTTGAAGGGACCAAAGCATGGTGGAGCGAATATCAAAGTAACGAAGATGTTTGCGGATATGAAGGAGAATGTGAAGGACTGGACAGACGAAGAGGAGATAAAAGATTATCTGAAAAAGCTGCTTCATAAGGAAGCATTTGATAAAGCCGGTCTGATTTATGGTATGGGGCATGCAGTATATTCCATTTCTGATCCAAGAGCAAAAGTATTTAAGTCCTTCGTGGAGAAGCTTTCCGAGGAAAAAGGCTACCAGAAGGAGTATCAGTTGTATGCCAATGTTGAGAAACTTGCACCTCAGGTTATTGCAGAGGAGCGTAAGATTTACAAGGGGGTCAGCGCAAATGTTGACTTTTATTCCGGCTTTGTATATCAGATGCTGGGGCTGCCGACAGAACTATTTACTCCATTGTTTGCAGTTGCCAGAATGGCTGGCTGGAGTGCCCACCGGTTAGAAGAGTTGATCAATCAGGGTAAGATTATTCGTCCTGCATATAAGGCTGTGAAGAGAAAGCAGGAATATGTGCCGATGGATGAGAGATAATGATATTCTATATATATAAATGTGGTTCTGGACATAAGATTTCAGTGAAATCAGGTGAAGAAGATGATAAAGGATAGAGACAAAACATTATTAAAAGGTGTATTCTTAATTGTATTTTTCTATGTATTAGTGGAGCATTTTAATATTGTAAAAAGTGTGTTGCTTACAGGATATCAAGCCATATCTCCGTTGATATATGGGATGGTGATTGCATTTGTTGTGAATCTTATTGTGGTTAGATTAGAGGCACATATGACAAAAGGAATCTTTGAGAATCAAACCTTGAAACGTACCGTTTCTATTATTGTATCATTTCTGATTGTGGCCGGTATCATAACCATTGTATGTTTTAATGTGATTCCGGGTATTGTGGACAGTGTGAAACAGATCGCAAAAGAGGCACCACAGGCATTAGAAACGGCATTTACGTTCATGGAGAAAAATTTTGGCATTTCACAGGACATTATGAAAGAAATCCAGAATTTTGAATTGGATGAGAATACAATAGATAACATGTTTGGTCTTATAAAGAATCAGTCTGTTATGGATGCACTGAAAGCAAGCGGTAATGCTGTAGGCAGTGTGATATCTGTGATTACGAAGTTATTTATCGGTTTGTTTTTTGCATTTTATATCCTGGCCAAGAAGGAATCCATTAACGCATACATTCATCGATTAATGGAGACGTATCTTCCAAAGAGGATTGCAGATGGATTAGAAAACTTTGGACATATTACCTACGAGACATATGCTAATTTTATCTCCGGACAGTGTGTAGATGCGGTGATATTGGGATGTCTGGTAACCATTGGTATGGGTATTTTCGGATTGTCCTATCCTATTTTAGTGGGGGTTGTTGTGGCAGTAACGGCGTTAATTCCAATTGTGGGTGCCTTTTTTGGCGGCACAGTGGGAGTCTTTTTACTTGTGATGGAATCACCGGTGAAGGCACTTACATTCCTGATTCTATTCTTAGTATTGCAACAGATCGATAATCGTTTGATTTATCCACATATCGTTGGGAATGCGATTGGTATTCCGTCTATTCTTATCTTCGCGGCGATTATCATTGGCGGTGAATTCAGTGGTGTGATTGGTATGTTTTTAGGGATTCCATTTACGGCAGTGCTGTATACATTGGTGGAACAGGATATGGAGAAACGTCGTGCACGCAGGGAAGCACAGGATACAACGCCTACAAAATAACTTTGGCAAGCCACATTTCATAGGAGATGTTTCCTTTTGGATAGAATGGCCATATAAGAGTTTGAGCATCTATTGTCAGATTGCGTGATTGCAGATCTGCAATTGCCTGATATGCCCCTTCAATGGCAGAGGATTCAGCGGATGGAATTTTCTTTGTTTCTAATCCAAACCAGACAGCTTTTTTTCCACAGGATAGTATCTGAGTATTGAGAAGAGGAATCCATAGATTATTTTGTTGTTTGAGATAATTCATGAAAGTTGTGACGGCTTTGTCACAATCTTTTGGATTCACGGATTGAAACACACTGTTCCTTAGATTCACATCAAAGGCATGATATATATACGAATACATGGAAAGAAGCTGGCTGTGTACGCCGAAGCAGCAGACGTAATCGTATGTCTGATTGCTAAGAGGCGAGTTCTTAAGTGTATCTGCACGAAGCTGCTCTTTTATAAGAGAGATGGCATGTTCTGCAAAGGTCTGTGGAGTGATTGTGTCATTGTGTTCCATCAAATAGAACTGAAGCTCATCACATAACTCCCGGTAATGCACATCTGTAATTCCGGTTAAGCTGGTTTGTTCGCAGGATATAGTAGGATAATCTTCTAGTTGATATGTGATTAAGGCCTGCTGCATAGCCTCGGTATCAGAATCCAATAAGGTAATATGGGAAAAATGGGATGCTAATGCATGAAGATCGATATCATTGCAGGCTCCGGCACCAATCACCAGCAGTGTAGGAAGTAAATCATCCTCTGCCATGGAGGCATGAAAAGAAAGAGGCAGGGAGACCTGTTCCGTCTCTTTGATTATGACTTGTGTCAGGGCATTACGGTAATCGGTCCAGTTGGTATAGGCATCAGGAATCACAAAATGAGTTTTAATCTGATCATATAAATGCATGATATTCTCCTTCCACATGTTTCACTATCACAGGGTTATTTCTGGGACAGTCTATCCGACTGTCTCAGAT
>CAMEFI010000030.1 GCA_945915475.1 uncultured Clostridium sp.
CGATCCGCTCTCCTGTCATAGGATCAAAGCTTACTTCCGGCTCTGCCTTCTTCTCGATCCGCTCTCCTGTCATAGGATCAAAGCTTACTTCCGGCTCTGCCTTCTTCTCAATCCGTTCTCCTGTCATAGGATCAAAGCTTACTTCCGGCTCTTCTTTCTTCTCAATCGGCTTCCCTGTCATAGGGTCATACATTGGTTCTTCACTCATTTTCTTCTCCTCCCTGCACATCCTGTAAATGTGCATCTTGTATTCTATATTGTATATTACAATTTCCTATCTCTTCTTTGTCATGACTGACCAGCACTATCGTTCCATGCATCGTCTGATACTGCTTCATCCAGTCCCACACTTGTTCCTTATAGTATCTGTCTAATGCAGTAGTAGGCTCATCCATCAACATAACCGGCGGCATCTTAACCATGGCACATGCTATACTGAGTCGTCTTTTCATTCCTCCGGAAAGTGTAGACACTTTGCTATGAAGTAACTCCTCTAACCCATTCATTCGAATCACTTCACAGTTATCAATCTGATATCCACCATTCCACAAACGCAAATTATCCAACACGGTCAATTCTTCCAACAACGGATTGTCCTGGGGCACATACCCACAATATTGGGAAAAACGTCCTTTGTTCCATAAAACCTCTTTATCAAAATAAGAAATGGTTCCACTTTGCGGTTTCACCACACCTGCCATAATCTGTAACAAAGTAGACTTTCCGCTCCCATTCCTTCCGGTGATGGCTACTCTTGTTCCGGTCTCAATACGAAAACTGATATTCTCTAATATCCTCTTTTTCCCATATACCATACTGATGTTCTTTACACAAATCATCTCTAATTATCTCCATATGGCAACATAATATCACATTCACAATTCCCTTGTCCACACTAACTTACTTCATCCATCGTGTAAATTTCCTCTGTATTTTCTTCGTAAGGTATGATATTCTCATATGGAGCACTTTATATTATTAAGTTTTCAACATTATTTCATTTATTTACAAAGGAGATTATCCATGAAACAAATTGGCTTTGATAACGATAAATATTTATCCATGCAGTCTGAACACATCAGAGAACGCATTTCCCAATTCGGAGATAAATTATACTTGGAGTTTGGTGGAAAATTATTTGACGATTACCATGCATCCCGGGTTCTTCCGGGTTTTGCACCGGATAGCAAATTACAGATGTTACTACAACTTGCTGAGCAGGCAGAAATGATCATATCCATTAATGCTGCAGATATTGAACGCAATAAGATCCGACACGATCTTGGCATTACCTATGATGAGGATGTTCTGCGTCTGATTGATGTATACAAGAAGAAGGGGTTATATGTCAGCAGTGTAGTCATTACCCGCTATGCCGGACAGCCATCTGCAGATCTGTTCCAGAAAAAATTAGAATCCATCGGCATCAGCGTATATCATCATTATTCCATTGAAGGATATCCCAACAATATTGACTTCATCGTCAGTGATGAAGGATATGGAAAAAATGACTACATTAAAACAACACGTCCACTGGTCATTGTAACTGCACCGGGACCCGGAAGTGGTAAGATGGCAACCTGTCTGTCACAGCTCTATCACGAGAATAAGAACGGAATCAAAGCCGGTTATGCCAAATTCGAGACTTTCCCAATCTGGAATATTCCATTAAAACATCCGGTGAACCTGGCTTATGAAGCTGCTACCGCTGACTTAAATGATGTCAATATGATCGATCCATTCCACTTAGAAGCATACGGCGAGACAACCGTCAACTACAACCGTGATGTGGAGATCTATCCGGTACTTGCCGCCATATTCGAGGGAATCTACGGACACTGTCCTTACAAATCACCAACCGATATGGGCGTTAATATGGCCGGCAACTGCATCATTGATGATGAAGTCTGCAAAGAAGCTTCAAAGCAGGAGATTATCCGAAGATATTACCAGTCATTAAACCGCTTTGTGAAAGACGAGGCAAGCAAAGAAGAAGTCTACAAGCAGGAATTGATTATGAAACAGGCGAAGATCACCATAAATGACCGTTCCGTTGTTCCCGTTGCCAATGATCTTGCCAAAGAAAACGGCTCTGCCGCAGCAGCCTTAGAACTTCCAGATGGAACCATCGTCACCGGTTCCACTTCCGACCTGCTTGGTCCGGCATCTGCCGTCCTTTTGAATGCCATCAAGATACTTGGCAACATTGACAAGAAAGTGCATCTCATTTCCCGCACTTTCATTGAGCCAATTCAGCAGTTAAAAACCGGTTATCTTGGAAGCAGGAATCCTCGCCTTCATACAGACGAAGTCCTGATTGCGTTATCTATGTGTGCTGTATCTGATCCCAATGCAAAACTTGCTCTAGAGCAGCTTCCAAAACTGTCCGGTTGCCAGCTCCATGTATCCGCAATCCTTTCTGCTGTTGACAGAAATACATTCAAAAAACTTGGTATTGAATTGACAAACGAAGCTGTATATGAAGGTGCCGCAAATAATTAAATATCATGAAAAAACCGATAGATCTCCTCTGCCACCTGGGGTGTAATTCCATTTACCGATATTAGTTCCTCAAGAGAAGCTTCTCTGATCTTTCCAATTTCTTTGAAATGCTGCATCAGCGTCTTCCTTCTTGCAGGACCCACACCCTTGATATCGTCCAGGATACTATGCACCTGCTCTTTTCCGCGAAGCTGCTTATGATAGGTGATAGCAAAGCGGTGTGCCTCATCCTGCAGCCTGGTGATCATTCCAAAGACCTCACTGTTTCTCGGAAAGGAGATCTCTTCGTTATTGTAATAAAGTCCTCTGGTGCGGTGATTATCATCCTTCACCATACCACACACCGGAATATCCAGATGCAGTTCCTCCAATACTTTAAGGGCGACATTCACCTGTCCACGTCCACCATCCATCATCAGTATATCCGGATATACATCAAAGCGTTCATCCGTAAACCTTCTTGTAAGAACTTCTTCCATACTCTTGTAATCATCCGGCCCGGTCACAGTGCGAAGCTTGAATTTGCGGTACGCATTCTTCTTTGCACGTCCTTTTTCAAACACAACCATGGAGGCAACCGACTGATATCCACTTGTATTAGAAATATCAAATGCCTCCAACCGGTCAGCAGACGGAAGCCCAAGCATATCCGCCAATTGCTGCGCCGCACCTACCGTTCTTGCTTCCTCTCTCTTGATCTTTTCCAAATCTCTCGACAATACAACCGCTGCATTTTCCCTGGCAAGATCAATCATCTTCGACTTCTCACCCTTTTGCGGCGTAATAATATGGACCCGTCCGCCCCGTCGCTGTCCCAGCCACTGTTCTAACAGCTCCTGTTCTTCCACTGCAAATTCCGTAAGCAGTTCATTGGGTACAAAGGGTGTACCTTCATAATACTGCTTAATAAATGCTTCCACAATCTGGGAACCACTGTCCTTCCCCGTATGCTCCATATGAAAATGTTCCCGCCCGAGCAATTTGCCGTCACGGACAAAGAATACAGAAACCACAGTCTCCTCTTCCTTTCTCGCCATAGCAATCACATCCCGGTCAATTCCTCCGGTCTTTACCACCCTCTGGGAACCTGTTACATGCTGCACACTTGCAATCAGATCTCTATATTCTGCAGCTTCCTCAAATTCATATTCTTCTGCTTTTTGTTTCATTTTCTCTTCTAAGTCCCGGATGACCTTCTTATAATCTCCATTGAGGAAATTAAGCAATCCTTCAATCCGCCTGGCATATTCTTCTTTTGAGATATAACCCTGGCACGGTCCGGCACACTGCTTCATCTGATAGTAAAGACATGGTCTGCCCTTGCCAATATCCTTTGGAAGAGATTTGTTACAGGTACGGATGCCATAGAGCTTCTTCACCAGTTCAATGGTATCCTTTACCGCCGCCGCACTGGTATAAGGACCGAAATACTTTGCCCCGTCTCTTCGCATCTGCCTTGCAAACAGGACTCTTGGGAAATCCTCCTGCACCGTCACCTTCATAAAAGGATAACTCTTGTCATCCTTTAACATCGTGTTATATTTTGGACGGTGTTCTTTAATGAGGTTATTCTCCAACACCAGTGCTTCGAGCTCCGAATCCGTCACAATGTATTCGAAATAGTCAATCAGCGTTATCATTTTCTCAATCTTGGCACTCCGGTTATTCATCTTCCGAAAATAAGAACTTACCCGGCGTTTCAGATTGATCGCTTTACCGACATAGATGATCTCATCCGTTTTCGAATGCATCAGATATACTCCCGGCTGATCCGGTAGTTTTTTCAATTCTTCCTTTAAATCAAACCCGTCCTTCATGTTCTGCCTCGATTGCCTGTTCCATGTTCTGTACCGCAGAATCAATCTCCTCGCCCTGATCTGTTGCGGCTTTCAATTCATCTCCGGTAATCTCTGCATAGATTTTCATGAATTCCTTACCGGTAATGGTCTCTTTCTCAATCAGGAATTTTGCAAGCGCATCTAATACAGACTCATTTGCTTTCAACAGATCATAGGCTTTCTGATAAGATTCCTTAATAATACGGCGCACCTCATCATCAATCTTCGTGGCAGTCTCCTCGGAACAATTCATCACAGAACGGCCATCCAGATAACGGTTCTGAACTGACTCCAACGCTACCATTCCAAATTCATCTGACATACCATACATGGTAATCATCCGTCTTGCCATATTCGTTGCCTGCTCAATATCATTGGATGCTCCTGTTGTAACCGAAGGGAACTTGATTGCTTCTGCCGCACGCCCTGCAAGAAATGTTACAATATCCGCTTCCATCTCTGCCTGAGTATTCAGATACTTCTCTTCTTCCGGCACCTGCATAACATAGCCAAGAGACCCCATGGTTCTTGGAATAATGGTAATCTTCTGTACCGGCTCCGTATGCTTCTGCAAGGCAATGCACAACGCATGACCGGTCTCATGATATGCCACGATTTCTTTTTCTTTCTTACTTAAGATTCTGTCTTTCTTCTCTTTTCCTGCAAATACCACCTCAACGGATTCAAACAAATCCGCCTGGCTTACATATTCCCTGCCGGCCTTGACCGCTGCAAGAGCCGCCTCATTGATAATGTTGGCAAGATCTGCACCAACTGCTCCGGATGTAGCCAATGCCAGCTCTTTAAAGTCAACCGTCTCATCCATCTTCACATTCTTCGCATGCACCTTCAAGGTCTCAATTCGGCCTTTGAGATCCGGTTTCTCCACAATCACACGGCGATCAAAACGTCCCGGACGAAGCAACGCCTTATCCAGCACTTCCGGACGGTTCGTTGCCGCAAGAATCACGATACCTTTCGATGTATCAAATCCATCCATCTCGGAAAGCAACTGGTTCAAAGTCTGTTCCCGTTCCGAATCACCGCCACCGTATTTACTATCTCTGCTTCTGCCAATGGCATCAATCTCGTCAATGAAAATGATACATGGCGCCATGGAATTTGCCTGTTTAAATAAATCCCTTACACGGGAAGCACCTACACCAACATATAACTCTACGAAATCAGAACCTGACAATGAAAAGAATGGTACATTCGCCTCTCCAGCCACAGCCTTGGCAAGTAAAGTCTTACCGGTTCCCGGTGGACCTACAAGCAAAGCTCCTTTCGGCAGCTTTGCACCAATTTCAAGATATTTCTTTGGATTATGAAGGAAATCTACCATTTCCTTCAGGGATTCCTTGGATTCCTCTTGTCCTGCCACATCTGCAAATGTAACACCTGTCTTCTTCTCCACATACATCTTGGCATTGCTCTTACCAACACCCATCATGCCTCCGCCCTTTGACATGGAACGCATGAACAGCCATATAATCAGATAAAAGACTCCGATCATCAATACCCAGGAAAGAATATTGCCAATCATTGCAGTATTACTCTCATCCACTGCTGTATAATCCAGTTCTCCCTTCTGTTTTGCCTCCTCAAGACGGTCAACCAGTTTGATATCTGAAATCCGGGTTGCATAATATGTCTTTCTCATGGTATTCTTCGAATTCTTATCCGACTTTGGAATAATTTCCAACGAAGAACTGTAAATACGGACTTTCTCTACCTCACCCTTATCCAACATATCCAAAAACTGACTATAGGAGATCTCCACCTGCTGACTTGTCTGGTATCTGCTATATGCATAGAAAAACAACAGTGTCAGTCCAACGGATACAATCAACATGAAAAGAAAACTACGATTCTGTGGTTTCTTTCCATTGTTATTCTGCTCATTATTATTTCCATTATCTTCCAATTATTTATCCTCCTGTTGTGAACATACTACTGATAGTATTGTAATATTATAATAGAAAAATACAATCCACGTATACCACATTATATCGGTTCTCTATAAAATTAGCAAATACATTTTCATGTAAATTCTGTGAAAAACCTTATTTTATAAATTGACTAACCTTGCTATTTCATATATTATAAGTGGTATGTATGTCTTCATTTGAAAATATGAATGATAAGATAACGGAGGAAAAATATATGGCAGTCAAATATGTATTTGTCACTGGCGGCGTTGTTTCCGGCTTAGGAAAGGGAATTACTGCTGCTTCGTTAGGACGGCTTCTGAAAGCAAGAGGTTACAAAGTAACCTGTCAGAAATTCGATCCTTATATTAACATGGATCCGGGAACCATGAATCCAATCCAGCACGGTGAAGTATTTGTAACCGATGATGGTGCTGAGACTGACTTGGATCTTGGGCACTATGAACGTTTCATTGATGAGAACCTTAACAAAAAATCGAATGTCACAACCGGAAAAGTGTACTGGAGCATTTTACAAAAAGAACGTCGCGGAGACTTCGGCGGTCACACTGTTCAGGTCATCCCACATATCACAAATGAGATCCAGAGCCGTTTTTACCGTAATATGGATTCCAAGGAAACAGAATTTGCCATCATCGAAGTCGGAGGTACCGTTGGAGATATCGAGAGCCAGCCATTCTTAGAGGCAATCCGTCAGTTCCAGCATACAGTAGGTCATGACAACTGTATCATGATTCACGTTACATTGATTCCTTATTTGAAAGCATCCGGCGAGATGAAGACCAAGCCAACCCAGGCGAGTGTTAAGAATCTGCAGTCTCTTGGTATCCAGCCGGATATCCTTGTTTGCCGTTCTGACTACCCGTTAGACAATGGCACAAAAGATAAGATTGCACTGTTCTGTAACGTGCCAAGCGAAAATGTTATTCAGAACTTAGATGTGGATGTATTATACGAAGTTCCACTTGCAATGGAAAAGGAACATCTTGCTAATGTGGTATGTAAATGTCTCAAAGTAGACTGTCCGGAACCGGATCTTGACGAGTGGATTGCCATGATTGATCGTTGGAAGAACCCGGTCAAGAAAGTTAAGATTGCATTAGTTGGAAAATACGTTTCTCTCCACGATGCATACATCTCTGTTGTTGAGGCATTGAAACATAGTGCTGTTGCCTGCAACTCTGACTTAGAGATCATGTGGATGGATTCAGAATTGTTAAATGACGATAATGTTGCAGAAGAATTAAAAGATGCGGATGGAATTATTGTTCCCGGCGGTTTCGGTGACCGTGGTATTGAGGGCATGATCAGTGCCATCCAATATGCCCGTGAGAACAAGGTTCCATATCTGGGTCTCTGCCTTGGTATGCAGCTTACCATTGTGGAATTTGCAAGACACGTCCTTGGCTATCACGATGCTCATTCCAGTGAATTCAATCCAAGCAGTGTCCATCAGGTTATTCACATCATGCCAGATCAGGATGGTGTAACAGACTTAGGTGGAACCCTTCGTCTTGGTGCTTATCCTTGTGTATTAAAGGAAGGCTCTAAGTCCTATGAATTATATGGAAAGAAAGAGATTACAGAACGTCATCGCCACCGTTATGAAGTGAATAACGACTACCGTGATGCACTTGTTGCAAATGGAATGGACTTAGTAGGACAATCCCCGGATGGACATATCGTTGAGATGATCGAGATTCCGGATCACCCATGGTTTATCGGAACCCAGGCACATCCGGAGTTCAAATCCCGTCCGAACAAACCGCATCCATTATTCAAGGGATTTATTACTGCTTCTCTTGAGCACCAGGAAAACCGATAATTATTTTGCACGAATAGAAAACAGGGCTGCCGCATTATGACAAGCGGCAGCCCTGTTTTCACTGTTTTTATTTAATTCTTCTCAACACCAAGATCAACATTTTCTCCATTGATGTTCCAATTCTTGGTATAACCCTTCACTTCATCATAATGGATGGCAGTTGCAAGAACATCGCCGCAGATTGCCTGCTCATTATGCTTCATAATCTCAGCTACCTTGTCGTTGCCGGCAACAGAAATCGTAATCTTATCCATTACCTCAAATCCTGCTTCCTTACGCATTGTCTGTACCTTAGAGATAATCTCACGTACAAATCCCTCTTCTAAAAGTTCATCTGTTAAGTGAATATCCAATACAACGGTAACCGCTGCGTCTGCTTCCGTTACATAATCATCTGATTTTGCAGTTTCAATGAGCAAATCTTCCTCTGCAAGACTAACTTCCACTCCATCTGCATCAAACTTCAAAGCACCTTCACTCTTCAATGTCTTCATTGCCTCTCTGCCATTGACATTAGACAGATACTCCCGGATAGCATTTAAATGTTTGCCGTATTTCGGACCAACCGTCTTCAACTGTGGCTTGAACACATAATCACTGAATTCCGATACATCCTCCTTAAAGGTAACAGCCTTGACATTTAGCTCATCCTCAATAATCTCTACATAGAATTCAGAAAGAGCTTTGTGTGCTTTCACATACATATTCCCGATTGGCTGACGATTCTTAATATTGGCACTATTTCTAGCTGCACGGCCAAGTACAACAATCTTAAGAACCTCATCCATATCATTTTCCAATTCTGTATTAACCATGCTCTCATCCACTGCAGGATAATCACAAAGATGAATACTTTCCGGTACGCTCTGATCTACACTTCTTACCAGGTTCTGATAAATATCCTCTGTCATGAACGGAATCATTGGAGCCGCTGCCTTACAGATGGTTACCAGCGCCGTGTATAATGTCATGTATGCATTGATCTTATCCTGCTCCATTCCTTTTGCCCAGAAACGCTCACGGGAACGACGAACATACCAGTTACTCATATCATCCACAAACTCAGAAAGAGCTCTTGCAGCCTCCGGAATCCGGTAATTGCCAAGATTCTCATCGGCCGTCTTAACTGCAGTATTCAGCTTAGAAAGCAGCCATTTATCCATAACTGTAAGCTTTTCATACTCTAAGCTATACTTTGTTGGATCAAAGTTATCAATATTTGCATAAAGTACATAGAATGCATAGGTATTCCACAAGGTACCCATGAACTTACGCTGACCTTCTAATACTGCATCCTCATGGAACCGATTTGGCAGCCACGGAGCGGAATTCGTATAAAAATACCAACGAATCGCATCTGCACCATACTTATTCAGCGCCTCCATCGGATCAACGGCATTGCCCTTTGACTTGCTCATCTTCTGTCCATCTTTATCCTGAACATGCCCTAGAACAATAACATTCTTATATGGTGCCTCATTAAAGATTAACGTTGATATTGCCATCAAAGAATAGAACCATCCTCTTGTCTGATCAACCGCCTCCGAAATGAAGTCAGCCGGGAAATTCTCCTTAAAAATATCCTCATTCTCAAATGGATAATGCCACTGTGCAAATGGCATAGAACCGGAATCAAACCAGCAGTCAATTACTTCCGGCACACGGTGCATCTCCTTGCCACAATCCGGACATTTAATCGTTACCGCATCAATGTATGGACGATGCAACTCAATATCATCCGGACAGTTATCACTCATTTCTTTTAATTCTGCAATAGAACCGATTGCATGACGCTTACCACACTCACACTCCCAGATATTAAGAGGTGTACCCCAGTAACGGTTCCGGGAAAGTCCCCAATCCTGTACATTCTTAAGCCAGTCACCAAAACGTCCTTTACCGATAGACTCCGGAATCCAGTTTACCTTCTCATTATTTGCAACCAGATCATCACGGACTGCAGTCATCTTGATAAACCAGGTATCTCTCGCATAATAAATCAGCGGAGTATCACATCTCCAGCAGAACGGATAATCATGTTCGAACTTTGGAGCATCAAACAATAACCCGCGATTATCTAAATCCACTAATACCTTAGGATCTGCATCCTTCACAAACAAACCGGCAAATGGTGTCTCCTCTGTCAAATTACCTTTGCCATCAACAAACTGGACAAATGGAAGGTCGTATTTTCTTCCAACATTAGCATCATCCTCACCAAATGCAGGAGCAATATGAACGATACCGGTACCATCTGTCATGGTTACATAAGAATCACATGTAATAAAGTGCCCTTTCTTTTTCTGCTTTGCAGACACCTCTGCCGCACATGCATATAAAGGCTCATATTCTTTGTACTCAAGATCTGTACCAACATATGTCTCTAAAATCTCGTAGGCAGCCACACCATTTTCATTATCTGCCAGTTTACCAAGAACGGTATCTAAGAGTGCTTCTGCCATGTAATACGTATAGCCATCCGCAGCTTTTACCTTGCAATATCTCTCATCCGGATTCACGCAAAGTGCCACATTCGATGGAAGTGTCCATGGTGTTGTAGTCCATGCAAGGAAGTAAGCATCCTCTCCAACTACTTTGAAACGTACCACTGCAGAACGCTCTTTTACAGACTTATATCCCTGTGCCACCTCATGACTGGATAATGGCGTACCACAACGTGGACAATACGGTACGATCTTAAATCCCTTATATAACAAATCCTTATCCCAGATTTTCTTTAATGCCCACCACTCAGACTCGATAAAGTCATTGTTATAGGTTACATACGGATCATCCATATCTGCCCAGAAACCAACTTTGCCGGAGAATTCCTCCCACATTCCTTTGTATTTCCAAACAGACTCTTTACACTTTGTAATAAATGGATCTAACCCATATTCCTCAATCTGTTCCTTCCCATCAATCCCTAGTAATTTCTCAACCTCTAACTCTACCGGAAGTCCATGGGTATCCCATCCGGCCTTACGGATAATCTTGTGTCCCTTCATTGTCTGGTATCTTGGAATCATATCCTTGATAACACGGGTTAACACATGTCCAATATGCGGCTTACCGTTTGCAGTTGGTGGTCCATCGTAGAAGGTATATACCGGACATCCTTCTTTCTCTTCCACAGACTTTTCGAAAATTTTATTCTTTTGCCAAAAATCCAATGTCTTCTGCTCTCGCTCTACGAAATTCATATTGTTTGATACTTTTTCGTACATGTCTTACATCCTTTCTTTCTTAAATAAACAAAGCCCTTTTCATCCGCATCAGGACGAAAAGGGCTTACCATTCGTTATACCACCTAATACATTGTACGTGAATGAAAATGATACCTGACAGATATACGCCAGTCCTCTCATCCAGTATACATGGTTTCTGTAACGGGAAACAACCGTTGAATCCTACTTATAAATGAAAATATCTGTCCACGAGACATTATGATGTGCCCGAGATACTTCTTATGTTCAGTCCACAACTCAGGAGTGATCTTCCCAACCTTCCTACTTCCATCTGCCTTTCACCACCGCAGACTCGCTATGGGGTTCGCAAAGAAGGTACTGTCTCCTTCCACGTCTTTACACAACTGTGTTCTTTATAGCATTTCTAACGTTTTTTGTCAAGTAACAGATGCGATTTCTTATATGGATTTCAGGTTGTATTCCTTTACCTGATTCTCCATATTCTCTACCATTGCCAGCAATTCTTCACTAACTGCTGCACTCTCCTCCGAAGATGCGGCATTATTAGCTACTACACTTTCAATATTTTCAATACTCCTGACAATAATCTTCATATTGCCCTCTTCCTTGGAACAAACATCGGAAATTCCCTGAACCAGACTGGTTGTCTTAGAAGTAGCTTCCACAATCTTCTTCAAAATGCCGGCAGTCTCATCTGCCAAGACACTTCCAGAGTCAACTGCCTGAATCGTCTTACCAATCAACGCATTTGTCGTGTCCACGGCATCTCCACATTCTGCTGCTAATTTTCCTATCTCATCCGCAACAACGGCAAATCCTTTTCCCTGTTCACCGGCGCGTGCTGCTTCAATGGAGGCATTTAAGGCTAATAACTGTGTCTGTTCCGCAATGGAATTGATCACCTGAATAATATTAGAGATATCATCTGCCTGTTTCTTAATCATATCCATCGCCTGCAAAAGCTTATGCATATGATCATTTCCTTCTTCTACAACCAGCATGGATGTATTTGCTAACGAAGAAACCTCTTCCGCATTATCAGCATTTTCCACAATATCAACTGTCACCTGATTGATATGCTCGAACAAATCCTTAATTTCACCAGACTGCATAGACGCACCCTCTGCAAGGGCAGAAGCCGTTTCTGCCATATTCTTTGCTCCTGCCCGAATCACACTCATGGATTCCTGCATACTACTAAGCAAAGAATTCAGGGAATCAATAATCGCTTCAATGGATTCTTTAATCGGAAGAAAATCCCCCACATAGTCAATATCTACCGAAAGATCCATATTCTTATCAGACATTTGCGTCAATGTTTCCGATATATTATGAATATATTTCTTTAACTCGGTTATTGTATGGGCCGTATTGTCGGCAATCAATCTAAACTCATCCCGTTCCGCATAGGATATGGCAGTGTCTAAATTACCATTTGACAGATCCCGAATGGATTCACTAATATCATTCAATGGCATCTTGACACGATGAATTACTTGCAAAGCCATTTTATTCAGCACCAGATCCACAATGACAATAACAAGGATGGCAAGCATTCCAAATATGATTCCTGCCACCGCTACCCAGCCTTTCGAATCATCTCCAAGTTCCCGGTATATATTCCAGATCATAAATGACATTTTAATGATGATGCCGGAACATAGGATCATTAGAATTCCCATAATAAAACCAATCGTTATAAAACGTTTGTGCAGAAACTACTCTAATGTACTTTTCTTATCAATATCCATTTCTTTTTCTTCCATAAAATCCCTCTCCTTTTTCTTATTATAAAACCCCCTAGGCAATTGCGAAACTCTTGAAAATGCATATTGAGTTGTGCAGATTTGACAAGTATCCTAAGCAGGTGCTTTGAGACCGCCGGTACTTAACGAGTGTGAAACACGAGTTTAGTACCGCTGCGAGGCGAGAGCAGCGCAAGCGTGCCTGTGAGGATATTGTCAAATTGCACGACGTTTATAGAAGAAACAGGCGTTTCGCAAACGCCTAATTGTAAAACCCACCACCATCAGTCTCGAAAAAAGCAAATAAAAAATCACAATATTTTACATTTTCTTAAGGTTAAATATATCATATAACGCTAGATTTCGTCAACATAAGACATATTTTTGTCTATTATCTTTTCATATTTTCTTCCCCATTACAGTCCTATCTTACACACGAACATTTTCGATTTACTATCTTTGCTAAGTATGGTAAACTATTCCTTGTCTTAGGCAATTGATTTTTTTCTTAGGCATTTGCGAAACAGCTGGTTTTTTTCTGTATGCAAGGAGGTATATACTATGGCTTATCAGAATTTAACACTTCTAACTGATCTATATGAACTTACCATGATGCAGGGATATTATAATGAACAAAGGAACGACACTGTGATTTTTGATGCATTTTACCGCAAGAATCCATCAGGAAGCGGATATGCCATCGTCGCAGGGTTAGAACAGATTATAGATTATATTAAAAATTTATCTTTTTCTTATGACGACATTGAGTATCTTCGGGGGCTTGGCATTTTTTCGGAAGAATTTCTGGAATATTTAGCAGGCTTTCACTTCACCGGTGATATCTATGCCATTCCGGAAGGAAGCATTGTATTTCCCCAGGAGCCACTTATCAAAGTAGTTGCCCCGATCATGCAGGCACAGTTAGTAGAGACTGCTATCCTTAATATATTGAACCATCAGAGTCTTATTGCAACAAAAGCATCCCGTGTATGTTATGCAGCACATGGCGATGGCATTATGGAATTCGGTCTTCGCCGGGCGCAGGGACCGGATGCAGGAACATATGGTGCAAGGGCTGCCGTCATCGGTGGATGTATCGGAACCTCGAATGTTCTTTGCGGACAGTTGTTTGACATTCCGGTACTGGGAACCCATGCGCATAGCTGGATTATGAGCTTCCCGGATGAATATACTGCCTTTCAAACATATGCTGATATGTATCCTGATGCATGTATTTTATTGGTAGACACCTATGATACCTTGAAATCCGGTGTTCCCAATGCCATCCGTGTATTTCAGAAAATGAAAGAAAATGGCATTCATTCCAAAAAATTTGGCATCCGTCTTGATAGCGGAGATTTGGCTTACCTTTCCAAAAAGGCAAGAAAGATGTTGGACGCAGCGGGATTTCCGGATGCTGTTATCTCTGCATCTTCTGATCTGGACGAATATCTGATTGACAGTCTGAAAACACAGGGTGCTGCCATCACTTCCTGGGGTGTTGGCACGAACTTAATTACCTCGGCAGATTGCCCTGCATTTGGCGGCGTCTACAAGATGGCGGCCATTCAGAAAGAAGGCAGTAATATCTTTACTCCTAAGATTAAGATTTCCGAAAACCCTGCCAAGATCACCAACCCGGGCAACAAGACCGTATTTCGGATCATAGACAAGGCAACCGGCAAATTAAAGGCAGATCTGATTGCATTGGCTAACGAGACATACGACTCTTCCAAAGACTTAGAAATCTTCCACCCTATTGACACATGGAAACGTTCTACCATTCCGGGGGGAACATATGATATAGAAGAGATATTAGTTCCAGTGTTCAAAAAAGGACAATGCATCTATGAGTCACCTAAAACAATGGACATTCGTGCATTTTGTGCAAAAGAACTTGACCTGTTATGGGATGAGTCCCGTCGTCTTGTCAATCCACAGGAAGTGTATGTTGACCTGTCCAGACCACTGTATGATCTGAAAATGGAACTATTGAATAAAAGGGGGAAATAAACATGATTACAGAAAACCGTAAACTATGGAAGCTGATACTGTTAACTATACCAACTTTTGGAATCTATAATATCTACTTCTGGTTCCGGTTTACCGCAGATTTAAATGATATGAACCGCGAGGAAAAGCGCATCAAAAATTATATTCTGGTCTGCTTTCTATCTATTATCACATTGGGCATCTATCGTTGGGTATGGCTTTATTACTTAGAAGACCGCCTGCAGACAACCGGAGAACAGCTTGGCATCCACATCAAACCAGGCCCAAGTATTGTTCTGTCCTGGAAATTATTTGGTTCCTTTCTCCTGATTGGTCCATTTATTGCCGACTACTACCTAATCCGCAACATGAACCGCTTAGCACATACCTATAATCAGACCATTAAAAAGAAAACGAAAGTCATCCATTCATAACAATATTTATGCAAACAAAAACACCACCTGCATGGTGGTGTTTTTGTTATTCTATGCAAAATCCTTTATCTTGTATGCTGATGTGCATACTTTTCTTTCGTTGCCATCCCACCCCGGATGTGCCGTTCTGCTTTGTTCACATCAAGTACTTTGCGTACCTCTGCGGCCAATGTGGGATTAATCCAGATAAGCCGTTCAGAAACATCCTTATGTACCGTAGATTTGCTGACTCCGAATTTCTTGGCCGTTTGTCTGACTGTTGCATTTGAATTCATAATATACGTACCGATCTCAATAGCACGCTCTTCAATATATTCTTTCAAGTATGAACCCCAATCACTTGTTGATACATACTATGCAAAAAATATAAGTTGTATGCTAAATACTCTGCCCGTCTAAAACAGCTTCTACAAGCATGTCACCTTCATATCGTAATTTCAGGGAAAAGAACGGTGCATTCTGTGCCAGAAGCCGGAGAAATATCTTATCTCCCTCCCAAAGTGTCAAAGTGTCTAATTTATCCTTATCCACCCATGTAAGCACTCCTTCATCACATTCCGTCATAGTTCCCGTAAAACCATCTGCCGTGTACAGACACATATACTCTGTCTGCCAGTGGTCTGAAATAAAAGTCACAAGCCCACGGAACCGGTAGGATGTAAGGGTCAGTCCCGTCTCTTCCCGGACCTCGCGGAGCAGGCATTCCTCCGGACTTTCATTGTCTTCAAAATGACCGCCCACACCGATCCATTTATCTTTGTTGATATCATGCTCCTTTGAAACCCGATGTAACATCAGATATTGATTATCCTTTTCAATGTAACAAAGTGTTGTTAAATGATTCATTCTCGTATCCTCTGTACTGTAATACCTGACAGGTGAGTCTTATACCAGCATCCCTTCAATATCCGACTTAGACTGTACACCAATGCTCATGTTCACTTTCTCACCATTCTTAAATACCAGTAAGGTTGGAATGGACATCACCTTATAATCAATGGCTAAAGAAGCTTCCTCATCAATATTCACCTTACATACTTTTATCTCCGGATGTTCCTCCGCAATCTGATCAATGATGGGGGATAACATCTTACAAGGACCACACCACGCTGCCCAAAAATCAACCAATACGGTCTGGTCTGCCTGTAATACCTCTTTCTCAAAATCATTCGTTGTTACATGTATCACTGCCATGCTTACGTCCTCCTTTTTCACAACAAGCTTAATGAACAATACCATATTCTTACATAGAATGTACCATCCGAAAACAAATTATGCACAAATAGCAGGCCGATTCCTTTCTGACCGCACATTCTGTGTCAAATATAGCACATCTTCCCTGCTCTGTGAACCACCATTATCCGAAACTGTCAGATTAGAATATCGCTTCGCAATAAGTATGCAGGATTGTTATAATTTAATATGGGAATGTGATATTAAATTGCATACATTTGCGATATATTTTTCATGCTATATCAAGGTAACTTGATATTGTAAAGATAAATGAAAAAGGAGGGCTTACCATGCTTAAATTCAAAACTTCAAATGGTTCAAAAGATTTGACTGAGGGAAAACCAATGAACCTGATTCTGGGATTCGGTCTTCCGCTATTATTGGGATTATTATTCCAGCAATTCTATAACATGATGGATTCCATCATCGTAGGCAAAATACTTGGCGTCAATGCCTTAGCCGCTGTCGGTTCCACAGGATCCATCAACTTCATGATCTTAGGCTTTTGTATTGGCGTCTGCAATGGCTTCGCCATTCCGGTAGCACAGACATTTGGTGCCAAAGATGTTAGCAACCTAAAAAAATACATTACAAACGGAATGTGGGTATCTATTTTCTTTGCCACACTCCTTACCATAGTCACCGGGCTGCTTACTCGTAACATATTAATATGGATGGATACTCCTGCAACCATCTTAGAGGATGCTTACATCTATATCTTTATTGTGTTCATGGGAATTCCTGCAACATTCTTATATAACATGACATCCGGAATTCTCCGTTCCCTTGGAGATAGCATGACACCGTTAATCTTTCTGGTGTTCTCTTCTGTGTTGAATATTATTCTGGATATTATACTGGTAAAACCAATGGGTGTTGCCGGTGCAGCCGTTGCAACCGTTACGGCACAGGCAATCTCCGGTATCATCTGTCTGTTATATATGATAAATAAATACCGCTCCCTTAACTTCACCAAAAAAGACTGGAAGATAAGTATGCCCCACGCCCTTCGTCTATGCGGCATGGGTGTGCCTATGGGGCTGCAATATTCCATCACCGCTATCGGAAGTGTTATCCTGCAGACCGCTGTTAATTCCATGGGGGAGACCATTGTTGCTGCGGTTGCCGCCGGGACAAAGATCAGCATGGTTGCCTGCTGTCCTTTCGATGCGATGGGTTCCACTATGGCAACCTATGGCGGACAAAATGTTGGTGCCGGTAAGTTGGATCGAATTCATCAGGGATTAAAGGATTGTATTAAATTGGGCTTTCTCTACTCTGTCCTTGCCCTTGTCTTCATGATCGTATTCGGCCGGAAACTGGCTCTATTGTTCGTAGATGCACAGGAGACTCAGCTTATCCACGATATATATGTATTCCTGATCGGCAACGCTTCATTCTATGCACTGCTTACCTTAGTAAATGTTGTCCGTTTCATGATACAGGGACTGGGCTACTCCACATTTGCCATCCTTGCCGGTGTCTGTGAAATGCTGGCCCGGGGAATTGTTGGTTTCTTCCTTGTTCCTGCTTACGGATATATCTGGGTTGCTTTGGCAAGTCCGGCAGCATGGTTATTAGCAGACTTATTCTTAGTACCCGCTTATCTATATGTCATGAACCGTTTGAAAGAAAAACTGGAAAAAAACACTCCAAAAGAGAGGATAACCTTCCGCCCGGCAACCACATATC
Organism: uncultured Clostridium sp.; assembly: GCA_945915475.1. Lineage (GTDB taxonomy): Bacteria > Bacillota > Clostridia > Lachnospirales > Lachnospiraceae > CAG-590. The sequence continues at coordinate 18,423 of CAMEFI010000030.1, forward strand.
ATGGATTAAAACCCGCAAAGAAGATGTCATAAATTGCAGTATCTTCTGTATCATATATTGCAAATTCTATGGCTCTGAAGGAATACTGATATTCTTTCAGAGCCTTTTTAAATGCAGACACGACCATCTCCGGGGAATTCCCATATATGCCACATCCAAAGACTCCTAATATCAGCACCTCAATCCGGTTACACAATGCTACCTGTATAATACCACGGATTCGTTTATCCAGAATACTTTGTAAATTGTGACGGCTATTATCCCCGCTAACAGAATCCATACGAATATTCGGTGCTGCACAGCTAATCACGTCCATCACGTACCAGTCCTTTTCCTGCAGTCGTTCCGGTAACACTCCATCCCTGCATATACCAATAATACCCGGTGTGTAAATGCAGGCATCCGTATAACAGAAAGTGCCACACTCACGATTCTTATCATAAAATTGTTCCTGCAATTCCAAAGTATGTAAGCAGGGATATAATGTTGTACTCCTGCACATACTCTCCTCCTGGGACAAGGCTCCCCGAATCACCCCACCTCCTGCAGTAACAGGAGATGCATAATTCACAACTCCAATCCGGCACCCCGGATATCTCTTGCCCACTTCCTGTACTGCCGTTAATGGCCGGCAACAACGTACCCGGATCTTACCATGCTGTTCCTTATATAAGGGAATCTTATTCTTTCCCACATATTTGTGAAACCATTCTTCCGGTTCCCTATAAAGCATAGTATGCCTTCTTGTACACATAATTGCCTGTATCAGTCTGTCATTGCGCTCACATATCTGCAGAGTCTCTTCCAATACTCGGATTGCCTGTTCTTTCTCTTCCCAATATCCCATCTCTTGCACCTCCTAAAATATCTATACCATAGATATACCATCTTTTATATCCAATAAATGGGATAAACCATATCCAAAAACTTGAATGGCATATTGCAATCGAGTAGGCTGACTCCTACTTGATGCACAAGCAATGACATCTCGCCTGGCGGCTCGATGAACATTGGCCGTCATATAGAAATTTGTGCAGGCACAATTTCTGCATGACGGCTTATTGCACAAAAAGTTGCCACAGAAAATGATTCTATGGCAACTTTGATTCCTTCATTCCTATATTAACATTCTTTCGAAACAGCTTTACTGTGCCGGCTTTTTCATTCCATCCACCCTGGTGGTCATCACATCCATAGCAAAAGATGCACTAATCTCCACAAATCCTTCTCCCGTCTTCTCCTCGACAATATCATGAAGCTTCTCTTTCATGTCTTCATAGATATCCATATTGATATCCGCAATAGCCGGTGGTCTGTTTTCAAAAATTAGAACCCACTGATAACCTTCACCGGAAGCTTTCTTATCAAAATACAGACCTAAGACCTTACTATCCTTTGCAATTCCTTTCTTAAACGCAGGAACATATACAAGTTTCATAGTCTCAATATAACGATCATCCAGTCCTTCATCAAAGATAAAAACTTTCTCCCGAAGCTCATTATCATTTCTCACCACACGATAGGTATAACCACCCTGGGCAAGACGTAACCGATTATCAGTCTTCAACTTCTCATTATATTCAGCAATCTCTGCTTTCTCTCTGTCTCCCAATCTTGGTGCTAACCAGATTAGATATTTCTGTTCCATATCATTATACAGACATTTGTAAGCAAGGGGAAAAACAGACTTACATTCCGGACATGTCTGCTTGAAAAATGTATTCTTCAACACCTTGTCTTTCTGGTCTATATCATAGGGAATATCAATACTATCCCATACATCTACTTCCATCGGTTTCCCACACTTTGGGCAAGGTATCATTTGTTTTGTAATCTCTGACATTCATAATCTCCTTCTGTTACATGTGCATTTTCTCAATTATAGAACGAATCTGCCCATAACACAAGCACATTCCATATAAATATCTTACTGCACATCCGAAATATCAGAAGATACAATTCCCTTCTCTGCATCCACCGTAACCACTGCTCCGGACTTCAGGATGTCAGTTGCATTCTTAGCTCCAAGAATAACCGGAATATCCAGACTCAGACCAACAATCCCGGCATGAGAATTATGACCTTCATTCTCAACAATAATACCGGAAGCCTGACGAAGCTCATCCATAATATCATTGCTGGTCTCTGGCAATACGATAATATCCCCTTCTTTGAAGTTATCAATAATCTCCATCTCGTCCTTACCAACACAAAGACTTGCGGTGGTCTTTCTATTATTCACACCACGACCCTTTACCAGAATATGCCCCACAACATGAACCTTAATAAGGTTGGTAGTACCGGACACTCCAAGAGGGACACCTGCCGTAATAACCGTAATCTCACCCTGCTTTACGTAATGCTTCTTCTCCGCCTGCTGAATAGCATGTTCAAAAAGATCATCCGTATTGGTTTTCTCATCTACCATCAATGGAATGACACCCCAGGATAAATTCAACTGTCTCCATACATTCTCATAAGGAGTACATCCAATAATAGGACATGCCGGACGATATTTTGAAATCATTCGTGCAGTCTTACCTGACTTGGTAACGGTAACAATTGCAGAGGCATTCAGATCCATTGCTGTTGTACAGGTGGCATGGGCAATGGCATTGGTAATATCCGGATTCACAAGACTCTCTCTGTTGTTAAACCGTTTCACAAGATCAATATCTGCCTCCGTACGTTCTGCAATGCGGACCATTGTCTTAAGTGCTTCTACCGGATACATACCGGCTGCCGTTTCACCGGATAGCATAATAGCAGATGTGCCATCATAAATCGCATTGGCAACATCGGTTGCTTCCGCTCTTGTGGGTCTTGGATTCTTCATCATGGAATCCAGCATCTGCGTTGCAGTAATGACAATCTTTTCTGCATTATACACCTTCTTAATAATCATCTTCTGAATAGAAGGAACTTCCTCGAAGGGAATCTCAACACCCATATCACCCCGGGCAATCATAACGCCATCAGAAACCCGGATAATCTCATCAATGTTCTCGACTCCCTGCATATTCTCAATCTTGGCAATAATGTTGATCGAGTTACAATTATGCTGGCTTAAGATATCCCGAATCTCCAAAATATCATCCGCACTTCTGACAAAGGAAGCAGCAATGAAATCAAATCCATTCTCAATACCAAAAATAATATCATCCCTGTCTTTCTCACTTACATACGGCATAGAAAGTGCAACATTTGGCACATTTACTCCCTTATGATTCGAAACTGGACCCCCATTTTCTACAATACAGATAATGTCTGTCTCTGTAATCGTCTCTACCCGCATGGAAATGAGACCATCATCGATCAGAATTCTTGTCCCAACTTTCACATCATTGACCAGATCCGCATATGTGATACTGACAATGTGCTCGTCCCCTTCTACTTCTCTGGTTGTCAAAGTGAATTCCTGACCATTCTTCAGTTCCACTTTGCCATCCTTGAAATTCTTCACCCGGATCTCCGGACCCTTTGTATCTAATAATGCGGCAATGGGAAGTCCTAACTCCTCCCGGATTCTCTGTACACGTTCTAAATTTCTCTTATGCTGTGCATGATCTCCGTGAGAGAAATTAAATCGTGCAACATTCATTCCCTGGATCATCAACTCTCTTAATACCTGATCATCCTCTGTTGCCGGTCCTAACGTACATATAATTTTCGTTTTGCGCATGTTCATACTTATCCTCCCTGTGCTCCTAAAGGAGTATCCTATCCTTTTAATATTCTCAAACAGTATCATTTTACAACAACTGCTTCCTGCATGACAAGTTAAATTTAGTGAAAGTATATTTCTTAACCTCTCTTATTTCGACAAATTTTTTATCCATTCTACCATCTTGGATTTTTCCTCAATCTGTCCATTTGCAAACAAAGCCTCATACTCCTCTTTTGTCAGATTCTCCTTCAGCATTTCCTTCCCCTCTTCATCTACTACCGCCATGCTTTCATCCACAAAGCAAAGGGGCGGGAACATGACACACCACCAGTTTTGTCCTTCCGCTTTACCAATATCCACTCGGAGTGCCTGGTAATTTCCCTCCGGAAATGTCAGATCTCCATATGTTTTTGCCGGAAATTCTTCCTCTGTCACATAAACCTTTACCGGATAATCATATCCCTGCTCGGTAATGGTATTCACTGCTGTGGTATAGATATTTTGCAGATTTGATACAATAACCGCCTTGCTTTCTGACACATTCCGGCAATCCTCCAAAAGAGGTTTCAGCATGGTGACAATATCTTCTTTCACCGCCATCTTAAGTTCCTGATCCTCCTTGGAATCACTATTGGCACGTACATGGAATCGCAAAATACCTGAGTAGGGCATTCCTTCCTCCAGTTTACCATCCTCACCATCCATCATTAAGACATCATTTTCTGTATCCGAGTCCGAGAAAATGGTACCAAGCACTGCCTCTTCTATGGAGGATGCCTCCCCACTCTCAATCTTTTCAAACGCTTCCTCTACCGCCGCATCCAATCCATCATAATTCATTGCAGCCAGATTATCCTCATCACCATATGCTTTTGACACTTCATGGAAACTGTTAGCCACAGCAAACAAAGTCTGCGTAATGCCACCTTCTTTATGGGAATTATAATAAGACCATGTGGAAACCAGCAGACCACCCATAATACCCACAACAATTGCTGCACATATATCCCGAAATACTTTCATAATATATTCCTTTCCTATATTTGTTATTTATCCATGAGTATTTCCTGTCTTATCTAATTTATTCAACTTTTTTAAAATGGTACCTTGTCTTGTCAAATTGGATTTTCCATCCTTCCTGCGCTTTTACAAGTTGGCAGGGTATGAGTGTTTCTCCCTCACGAATGTATTTCAGGTAATCTTTCAGCCATGGCACTTTCTGCGACCCCTGGTCAAATGCCTGTATCAGATTACTCACATAGGTTCCCATGGGCTCTTCTGCTTTTCTTACATACATGATCCAGGATGCCACGTCATTTATTTCCAACATGGGACAGGTCTTTGCAATCTCTTCTTCGTCATCTAACTCATATAAAATTTCCGACAACTCCTCTTCGCTCACAAACGCTTTCTTATCCCAAAATAATACTTTCAGATGCATTAACGATAAATTCTTTCCCCGTTGTCTTTCATATTCTTCTTTTAACTGTGTAAGATCCCCGGCATCAAACTCTAACACTTCCTCCACCTGACTCTCTTCTCCCACCCTGTGTTCCTTTGCAATTCCAAGATAAATGTGATAAAGACTGTTATCTTTGTTCCTGGACATCAGCAATATGGTTGCGTAATCCCGCTGCTCCACATTACGCATATCACTTCCACAGCCTGTTAACAACACAAGGCAGAAACAACTCATAAACAGCCACATACAGATCTTTTCTGTCATATTCAGTTTTTTGAGCCGTTCTTTTCTCCGTTTTTTTTCCTGCTTTATTCTTTTTTTCTCTTCTAGTCGACCATTCCCCCACATTTCCACCAACGGAAGCAGAATAGAAAGGGGCAGATCGATTACGGCACCATACCAGAGAAATAAGGTAAGACTTGCCTCATACTTTGGAAAATGATGAGCCAGCCACAAAGCAATCCCAAGGGAAACCAACATGATCCACCATATCCCTTTGCCCCGGAAAACTTCCCCATATAACTGCCTGATAGCAAATAACGTATTGCATATTAAAACAAAACAGCCCGTCATAAAGAACCAGAGCATCAGTATATCAAACCGCTCCAACACCCCAAAGGGAAGCCGGATATAACGCATAATGGATATTGTCACCATTTCCTCTCCTGCTGCACCGCGTACTCCGTATATCCCTGCTATGATCATGCTCAATACACATGCCAGTCCAATCATAGACAACACTGCCCCATATGATACGGCAGTGGAACGTTCTCTATTGTAATCTTTTTTTAACCGCAGATAATTTTCTACCGGAAGTACGAAAGGCACCATCAGATATCCATATAGCAGCAATCTCCAAAATGATAGGTTTCCCTCCGGCATCCAGACATTCCAATTCACCTCCTGAAATCCAAATGCAAGCATGATCACAAAGGGAACAAAGGTTACCCAGAATACCATTTCGTTTATTCTTGCCACCTGCTCTACCCGATGATTGGCCCCATAAAAGGCGACCAGCAATAACGGAAGCAACACAAACAGATTTGATATCCGACCGGCTCCTCCCTCTTTCATAAATGGCACCTGTGCCTCTCCTAAAATGGTAATGGCAAGCAACAGATAAAATGCAAGCCGGAACGTATAGCGCAACATAGACAGGATGCTCACTGTTTTCCGGTTATTAACAGTCCTGTTTTTTCTCTTATCCTGCATCCTGCCAATTCCATAAATGACTGTGCAGTACCCTGCAGAAAGAACAAAAAATGCAAGAAGTCCCCATAGCATATACCTGTCAAACAACTGTGCCGCTATATGTGGCAGCACAAAAATACAACTTACAAACACCGGAAGAACCAGTGTCCGCCGCATCTGTTTTTCCGAAATCTGATTATTATTACTAAACATAAAACCTCCTTTTTCCCATTCTTCATTTTTCCCGAAAACGGGTCCGGTTATGCCTTCTTGCATACAAAGGACGGTCTTTCATAGTAAAAATAGGTTTGCGCATAATAAAATCCTGGAATTCCACCTCATCATCAATACTTCCTGCAACCAATGGCATCATATACGGAATCCCAAAGCTTTCCAAGGATGCAAGATGAATCTGGATGACGAGAATACCAAGCATAATACCATATAGACCCCATACAGCACCTAGTAGAATCATGGCAAACTTGAGAAGCCGGAAGGTAGAGGCAAAGTCTTCATTGGGAATGGCAAAGGAAGCAATCGCAGTCAGTGCCACCACGATTACAACAATGGTGCTGACAAGCGCAGCCTCCACCGCCGCCTGTCCCACGATGAGACCTCCCACCACACCGATGGTATTTCCCATCTGTCCCGGCAGACGGATACCCGCCTCCCGAAGCAGCTCAAAAAGCAGTTCCATCAGCAACACTTCAACCACAATGGGGAATGTCACATCATTTCTTGCACCGACAATGGCAAGGAGAAAATCGGTGGGTAATACCTGAGGATAATAGCAGGTAATTGCCACATAAAGTCCCGGCAGCAATACGGTAATATATGCTGCAAGATAACGCAAACAGCGCGCAAAGGTTCCCACTATAAACCGGTTATAATAATCATCTGCTGCCTGGAAAAATGTATTAAATGTTGTGGGAAGGATGATTACCTCCGGTGAATTGTCCACCACCAATACAACCCTTCCTTCCAGTATTGCGGACGCTGCTTTATCCGGACGCTGGGTTGTCTGAACCTGCGGAAACGGGGAATACCATTTCTCCTCCAATAAATGCACAAGCATACCACTGTCATAGATACCATCAATGGAAAAACTTTCAAGCTTCTTTTCAATATTGGCAAGCAAAGAAGAAGATACCAGATCTTCCATATACATCAAACCATACACGGTACGGGAGCGTTGTCCCAACACACCTTGTTTTAACTTCATTTTCGGATCCTTGATCCTTCTTCGGAGTAATGCTGTATCCGTCCGGAAATTCTCATTGAAACTATCTTTTGGTCCCTTTAGCCCTGCTTCCTTATCCGGCTCTGATATGGAACGGGTCGGAAATTTCTTGGTGGATAGAATCATAGCTTTTTCCTGACCATCCACAAAAATAGCGGTATCTCCCTTTAATACCGCCGAAACCGTCTCCATCATTTTACTTGTCTGTGTTAAATCCACTGCCTCTGTCTGATTATGAAAAAGTATCTGGAATACAGAATACTCTTCCCCTCCGGATTGTTCTGCAGACATACCTCTCCACTCATATAACAGTGGTCTTGTAATGGTTCGCTCCACCATCTCATTGTCTGTCAGACCATCAATATATATAATATATATTGCAAGATTTTCCTTTTCCCTTTCCAGGCGGAATTTCTTTTTTACAATATCCCCCCAGTCTGCAAAAAGGGTATCTAACACTTCTATGTTCTTATCCAGATTCTTGCAAATGTCCAGTTCTATTTCATTATTTTCATTGTATTGAATCTCCATAAAAAAACCTCACACATTCTGAATGTAGATATTTCACAATCATCTAACATCTAGTATGCATGAGGTTATATCATCTTATTCGTATATTGCGTTATGTTTTACAGGCAGTCCTTTATATTCTTGATAACGATCAGTTCCTGATTGTACAAGTGATGACGCATGATTTCCCTTGCCGTCTTAACATCATTCATCAAAATCGCATTGGTAATATCATAGTGTTCCTTGACTAAAACATCATGATAAGAAAAATCCTTTACATATTCTACACGGTAACGGTATACCTGTTCCCGAAGGTTATGGGCAATGTTAATTAAACGCTGATTCCCTGTCGCCTCAAAAATGACATCATGAAACCGCACATCCCCATCTACAATATTCTGTACATGTTTTGTGTCAATGGCTTCTTTAAAATCCATACATGCCTTTTTAAGCTTTTCCTTTCCCTCCTCTGTAATCCTTGCACAGGCAAGTTCCACGGAAAGTTCCTCGATAGCAGTTCTTACCTCCAATGCATCCCGCAGATCTTTTTCCGTAATGCGTGCTACTTCAGCGCCCTTACGGGGAATCATCACAACCAGACCCTCTAACTCCAACATCCGGATTGCCTCTCTTACCGGTGTCCGGCTTACTCCTAATTTGTTCGCAATCTTAATCTCCATCAACCGTTCTCCCGGTGACAATTCCCCTGTGATAATCGCCTGTCTTAGTGCCTGAAAGACAACATCACGGAGTGGAAGATATTCGTTATTTGCGTCATATTTTAATTCCATGTTTTTACCCTCTTTCTATATCTCCTGATGAAATGCGTCTACCAGATATACCTGATTTGCCAACTGTTTATCCTGAATCAGACGTTTCGCCTGCTCTGCCTTTGCCACGTCTGCATATATGCCAAATACTGTTGGGCCGGAACCACTCATCATGGCATTTAACGCTCCCTGTTCCTTCATGCAGATCTTAATCTCTTCAATCACCGGATACGCCGGAATCGTAACGGATTCTAAGACATTTTCCATACGGTCTGTAATTCCTTTCAGATTGCCTGCTTTTATCGCACGAACCATACCATCAACATCCGGGTGTTTTTCAATTCCCTTGGCATCTAAATGTTCATATACATATTTCGTAGAAACAGAAATCGGCGGCTTTGCAATCAGTATCTTGCACTTCGGAATTGACGGCAATGGTGTCAGAACTTCACCAATCCCCTCTGAAAGTGCAGTTCCCCGCATAATGCAATAAGGTACATCTGCTCCTAATTGCACACCAATCTCCATAAGTGTCTTTTTGTCTAAATGCAGATGAAATAATTTGGATGCTCCCACCAATGCAGCCGCACAATCTGCGCTTCCCCCTGCCATTCCGGCTGCTACAGGAATACATTTATACAGATCAATCTCCATACCCTGGGTGACGTGATAACGCTCCTTCAATTGCTTCACAGCCTTATACACCAGATTGTTGTCATCACAGGGAAGAAATCCAACATTCGTCTTCAATCGGATGGTATCCTCCTGAAGCAGACGAAATGTTAATTTATCAAATAACTTAACCGTCTGCATGATCATGCGGACTTCATGATATCCGTCTTCTCTTTTGCCAACGACATCTAATCCCAAATTAATCTTGGCATATGCCTTTAACTGTAATGTATCTGCCATCTGCACTCCTCCGTTTATCCTGTTCATAAAAAGCTGTTTTTGTATACTGTATACCATTTATTATATACCATATATCAACGGATAAACAATATTTTTTCAGCAATTATTTGTAAAAATATCTCATTTATGTTAAGTTTATATACAAGTTAACCGATATACTCAATAGACGTAATGGTTTATTGTCCTTTTTTTGAATTTCCAGTGTAGAATCTTCAATAAGCATTACGGATTTTATTAACCAAGGAGGGTAATATTATGGCAATTAACAGCGTAGGAAACAGCGCATACACAAGCGAATTTGTTTCCAAGATCAAAGACACTAGTACAAGCACGGAGGCAAAGACTAGCAGGACAGCAAACGTAATCGATGATACCGGTGTTGTGTATGAGCCTTCAAAGCAGACGGATGAGACCGGCACCAAGACCAATCCCAAGGTAGATAGTGAAACCATTGCAAAGCTCAAAGCTGATGCTGATGCTCGTCTTTCCCAGTTAAAGGGAATTGTTGAACAGTTAATCAGCAAGCAGGGAAATGCAGCTAACACTGTGAGTATTTGGGATCAGTTCCGTCAGGGTGTATTAGATGGCAGCATTACTGTTGACGAAGCAACTGCAAAGCAGGCACAGGAAGATATCTCGGAAGATGGTTACTGGGGTGTGAAACAGACCTCTGAACGAATCTTAGATTTTGCCAAAGCATTGACCGGCAACGATACCAGCAAGATCAGTGAGATACGGGATGCCATCGAAAAGGGATTCTCTGAAGCTGCTAAGCTATGGGGAGATGAACTTCCTGAGATTTCCCAGAAAACGCACGAAGCTGTCATGAAAGGACTGGACGAGTGGGAGAAGGGAAGTAGTGTGGAGGCCTAGCGCCAACGTTAATTCGGACTTCCGTCCTTCGTACTCATGCACGTTTATCCGACATATAAATAAGGCAGGAGCTTTGCAAGCAAGCTCCTGCCTTATTTGCATGTCGGAATTATAACGGCATGTTTCCATGCTTCTTATATGGACGGTTTAATTGCTTTGTTTTAAGGGCATCTAAAGCCGCTACGATTTTGTTCTTCGTCTCATCCGGTCGGATGACTTCATCCACGAAACCTCTTTTGGCTGCGGTATATGGATTCAGGAATTTCTCCTCATACTCTTCAATCATCTGTGCCCTCTTCTCCTCCGGATTCTCTGCAGCCTGAATCTGTCTTCTGCCAATGATATTGACTGCTCCTTCGCCCCCCATTACGGCAATCTCAGCAATCGGCCATGCATATACGATATCAGCACCCATATGTTTTGAATTCATGGCAATGTAGGCTCCACCATATGCTTTTCTCATGATTAATGATATCTTCGGTACGGTGGCTTCCGCATAGGCATAAAGAATCTTCGCTCCATGTCGGATAATTCCGTTATGCTCCTGCTCTGAACCCGGTAAAAAGGCCGGTACATCAATCAACGATACCAACGGAATGTTAAAACAATCACAAAAACGAATAAATCTTGCAATCTTATCGGATGAATCTATATCCAATGAACCACCTTTGAAGTTCGCCTGATTGCAGACAAACCCAACGGTGTTTCCTTCCATTCTTCCAAATCCAACCACTGCATTCTTTGCCCAATGCTTCTGCACTTCAAAGAAACTATCCTTATCTATCATGGCATTGATCACATCATGGACATCATAACCTTTTTTCTTATTATCCGGAACAATATTCACTAAGTTGCTACACAGATCCACAGATTTTCCCGGTTTCACCGGAAGTGGCGCCTGATTATTATCCGGAAGATAAGAAAGCAGTTCTCTTACTCCTCCTAAACAGTTCTTCTCACTCTTATAAAGGAAATGTGCTACACCAGACTTGGTTGCGTGTGCCATAGCACCACCCAATTCCTCCGCTGACAATTCCTCACCAATGACTGTCTTAACAACCTGCGGTCCGGTGATAAACATCTTACTAATCTCATCCACTACAAAAATGTAATCACAAATAGCAGGAGAATAGCAGGCACCCCCGGAACACGGTCCTAAGATAACTGCAATCTGCGGAATCACACCAGATGCAATGGTGTTTCGCTCAAATATACCGGAATATCCACTTAAGGAATCAATTCCCTCTTCAATTCTGGCTCCACCACTATCATTAATCGTAACGATTGGGCATCTCATTTTCAATGCCATATCCTGAATATGTACAATCTTACGGGAATGATATTCTCCAAGGCTTCCACCAATTACAGTAAAATCCTCTGACGACGCAAACACCGTACGTCCATTTACTTTACCGTATCCGGTAACCACTCCATCTCCAGGTACTCTCTTCTTATCTAATCCAAAATCATCAATACGGGACTCCACAAGATCATTGATCTCCACAAAAGTACCTTTATCAAACAGGATTTCCAAACGTTCCCGCGCCGTTAACTTGCCTTTTTCATGCTGTTTGTCTATTGCCGCTTTTCCTCCGCCAAGCTTAGCGGTATTACGACGTGCTTCTAAATCTTCAATTGCTTCATTCCAACCCATGTTTCTATCCTCCTATGGTGAACTATGCACTTGCATGACACAAGGAGAATATTGCACCTCATTGCGCCTTCAGGTTGTTGATTTGTCAACTTCTACACTATACACTATTTTACCAATCCTTGCAAGTCTTTACAAAAAGATGGACACGGGTTGATAAAAACACATTGTGATTATCTATACCCACACATTGTCTTTGCGATTCACAATATAGAATCCTTTCTCATTCAACGTATTCTCCCGGTTATATAACATTTCACTTCCATCCATCTGTCGGAAAATGGCACCTGCCTGCTCTGTAATGCACTGCATGGCCGCCGTATCCCATTCACACGTCAGTCCAAACCGATAATACACATCCGCTTTTCCCTCCGCAACCATACAGCCCTTTAAAGAGCTTCCTGCCGAGATGGTCTCGCCTATCACTTCCTGATGCGCTTTGATGAGATTCGCTTCTTTCTCTGAAGAATGGGACTTACTTCCCACCCAGATCAAATCGGTTACTTTATCGGATACCAGTAATTTCTTAGTCTCACCTGTGTGTCCATCCCTTTTATAGGCTCCCTCTTCCACCGATGCATAATACAAATCCTTTGTTACAGGAACATAGATCACACCTACAATGGGACGCCCTTCATGTGCCAATGCAATATTTACTGTAAATTGACCATTTCGTTTCACAAATTCTTTTGTTCCATCCAATGGATCCACAATAAAACAATATGCATTTGCTCTCCGTGACTTATCATCCTTTACTTCCTCAGAAAGAATTGCATATTCCGGGAACTCTCTCATAAGTCCTTCTACTATAACAGCATTTGCCTGACGATCTGCCTGGGTAAGAGGCGATTCATCCTCCTTATAATCCACATCAAAATCTGTCTGGTAAATGTCCATAATCACTTTGCCAGCTTCCACAGCCAGCTCCTTCATCACCTGTAATATTCTCGTCTGCTGCATAGTCATCTCCTTCTCTTAAATGAATCCAATGATTGTTGTTGCTATCCTGGGGGCGTAAATGTGATTCTATTTGCTTTCCTGTTCCATATATTCTTTCAGGGTAATCGTCTGTAAGCCGGGAATCACCGCTCCCCCTTCTGTAGCATCATAAACCGGCATAGTCACATCTGCTTCTGTCACTCTCTTTGCAATCCATTGATTATACATCATGAATAGCCGGCTTGCGGCTACTGTCCCGCCACCGATTGCCGGAACCTGCTGCATCGCTTCCGTTCCATCCGCTTCCACTCTGGCAGTTCCATCCGCATGTGCTTTATTATCCGTATACGCCAGATCCAAACCGATAAATGCAATGGATGCACACCCTAACTGAATACACACATCAAATGCTGTTGTACTGACAGAACCTCCGGTATGATACAGTTTCCATCCCTTTTGCTTAGCAAGTTGTTCTGCCGGTGCATATCCATCCTGACAGATCAGATACTTCCTGCCCGCATACTGCATGGAATATTCCTTATATGCCGTAGATAGATACAACATCGGAACCAATTGCTGTTCCAATCCTGCCAAATGACCATAAACCCGACTGTTGGCATCCGTAACAATCATATAATCCATATCTATACCAAGCTTCAACAACTTTCGAAATACCGTCTCTACTGCAAGGATGATCGTATCCTTCGGTTTGTTCTTCAGCAGTTCCACATTTTTGTCAAGAGACGGTCCCGCTGCCACGATAATCACCTTTTTCCCTTTAAAATGGTTGTGCAGTTCATCCACATACCCATCATAATTCTTGAAATTCTCTCTGCTATTGCTTTCAAACAGTATCGCCGCATTCCGTTTGCCACTGTCCCGGATAAAAAACATCTCCATCTGTTGGCGAATCCGCTGATCCGTTATATGACGCAGGGATGGATAATGCAAAATCACATTTTCCGTCACTTTATCCAATGCATTTGTAATCTTTGTGAACTGCGGATCATAGACAAGATGCACTTTAGAAGATTGCAGGCATCTACTCATATCTACCGTCATCAGACAATGATAGATCACATCCAGATCATTTTCATAGACGGAAAGGGTTATTCCTGAATCCAGCTTCCAAAGCTCCAGCACATGATACCCTAATCCAAGTCCCCAGATGACATAGGCATCACTGCCAGGCTGATAATAGTATCTTGCAAATTCCGCTGCTTCCTTTCCGGGATTCACATTGCTATGATAATAATATGTTCCTCTTTCATCCATTCCGGCTAGTGTAAATGCACCGGAATTCGTATCCTCTAAATGATACCGCCCCTGCCAGGTTCCCTGTGCGGTATCGTGCTCATATCTTTCATGGTGTTGTAGCAACTTCTTATATAGTTCCACATCTTTCTGTTGCAAAAGCTGCATATTCCTTTCCCATGCAGACTCCTCCACACCAACCGGATCACAATTACGAATCTGTTCCTGCAAAGATTGTAAAAATGGCACCAACTGAAGTTCTAACAAATCTGCCAGTAATACATAATCCTGATTCTCCTGTGCAAACATCATATCCTCCAAAGAAGCACTGACGCCCTCCGGATTCACCACCATATCCTGCTGATTATAAAATCCAATATCCAAAAATACAGATTCCAATACCTGCATCAGACTTGTTGTCAGCTCTGTAAACAACCGAACCACTTTGTCATAGTTCTGAATATGGCAGGCATGTATGATCTGATCGGTCACCATTTGCAATTGTACATTGGTTCTATAAATCTGTTGTCTGGTCATCTTCCCTTTTTCCTTTTCCCCAGTCATCCCTGCATGTTCCGGTAATGGTTCTTTGTGAAACTCTCGTTGCTTCATAATATTACAAAGTTTGTCAAAAAAATCCTCCAATGCCACATTTTTCTCAAACTCTGCCACCCTCGTTCGACAAACCTCCGGATCCGCAAAAGCAAGCTGCCCATTTGCTAACTGAAACATAATATCCGAAAGTGCTTTCCAGTCCCCACAGGGGAATAGATAACCATTTTCTCCCGGAGTGATCAGTTCCTCAATTCCACTGACCGGTGTGGCAAGCACCATCAACCCATTTGCCTGTGCCTCAATGGCTGTTAAGGGATACCCCTCAAAATCCGATGCCAGCACCACCGCATCTGCCTGTTCCACAAAACTCCATGGATTATTCTTCCAACCCAGCCAATGCACCCGTTGCTTCACCCCACATGCCTTGGATAGCTTCTTCATCTTCGTTCCATAGGCATTGTCATCATCTCCGATAATATACAGTTCCCAGGAATCTCCGGACGCTGCTACTGCCTGGATAATAAGGTCGAGACGCTTTTCTTCTGAAACACGGCCAACAAAATATAACCGATTTATATTCTCCTCGTTCGCAGAATCCTTTGTTTCCATACGGTTTCTTGTTACTTGTGGTTTTACACAAGTATTAAAATCAATTGGATTACATACTTTGATAATTTTACTATTGTTAAGATTCGCATCTATTTCCTGACAGATCAACTGACTAATCGCAAAATGTGCATCCGCCATATCCAGATTATCGTAACCGCCATAACCAGAATCTATATACCTCTCCACCGGTGCATGTAACCACGATAGGATCACGATGTCTTTCTGATTTATGGAATTCACAACTCTTCTCGCCACATAACACATCATCGGCCAGGAAGTTGCCAAAATACAATCCGGAGTGCCATGCTTCTGTAAGAACTTCGCATACACCTCTATAAACTCTGCCATTGTATGACCATCCAATCCCTCTAACAGAGCATAGTATGGAATTCCCTTTGCAGTCCATACCACACCGGATGCCACCAATTGCACCACACGGACTTCCATTCCCCGCTGTTGTAAGAATGGCACCGTCATATTAATGATATTCTCTACTCCACCCTTTTCCCCTACCGGAACTAAAATATCTACCTTCACGATTCCTTCTCCATTTCATGCAAGACCTGTACATATCCCGATTCATGCATTTATCATCTGTAGTACTCGTCTGCTTTCCTTCTGAACGCATTCAATAACAAATCATACTTTGATATAATGTCTCCAAAATATTTTACAGCCAGTTGCCCATCATAATCGTGTGCTAAATTGTTTCTGGCTTTCAACATCTCCATCCAGGTATCGTCATCAATCAAACCCACGCTATGCGCCATACGTAATGTTTCTCTTGGTGACCCGGTAGGATAATCCAATGCTCCGTGATACTCTGTAATAATATCCTTCATAACTTTCCATGCAAGATCAAATGACAGATTAAACATCTGTACCGTACCACTTAAAATAAACATATCGCTCGGATCTTTTCCTTTCGCCTCAGCCAGATTGTCCAAACTTTTGCAAAAACTGTTATATCGATTAATAGATTTTCTTTCCATACCGGTCCATATCCTCCTTCAGATATTCATTCTCACATCCATCATATTCAAACAGATCAATCTTCTTCAATGTCATGATCTCATCCACCTGTTCCTGTAATCGTTCCATATCTGCTTTGCCATATATGATAAAATCCAAGTCACTGTACTTTGTCTGTGTTCCCTTTGCATATGATCCAAACAACGACAGGTGTTCTACATGATTCTTCTTACAAATATCCGTAACCTGTTTAATAATATCTTCTACTGTCATATCCAAAGTACTCCTTCCCTGTCGGTTTCTGTTTCTTCCATATAGACGGATTCGTTGCTGCAATAAACGGAAACTCATCAATGATTAAAATACGCTTTTCTTTCGATAATTTTTTTGATATATAAGAAATGGCATTTTCCCAACCCTTCTTCTACCGTACATGGCAATAAAACCGAAACCGTTTTTTGAATATATATCTTCTATCTGTTCTAATTCCTTTTTCCTTCCCATCATATAACCATCCCTTTAAAATAAACTTTACATGCAGAAACAAAACATACTACTCATAAGTAGTATACTCAAGAGTAGTATATTCTGTTTCTGTATAAAATACAACCTTTTTACCCTTAATCCCAGCAGAATCATATTCCATCCTCTAGACAAACGTGCTATAATCAAACCATATTACAAATGAGGTGGAATGTTATGAAAATTCTTATATTAAAGGGTCAGTCTCGCTATGATGTATTACGTATCTTTTCTGATACAATGGCATCCGCATTTAAAAAACTTGGAAATGATGTGGAAATTTTTGATGGTACAGTGGAAGATGTCACTGCACAGTTACAGCATACCAAACTGCAATATTATGATCTGGTATTCTCATTTAATGGTATTATGGTTGATAGCTGCGACATCATTCTGAATAATCCGGATACCTTATTCTGGTCATTCTTGGTAGACCATCCTTATTATCACCACATACGTTTACGCGTTCCACACAAGAATCATATTGTTTCCTGTATCGACCATACTCATGTACAATATTTGAAACAATACTATCCAAATATAAAAGCAAGTTATTTCATGCCACATGGAGGAAATGTTCCTTCCACTCCGTTAAAAGACTACAACGACAGAAAATATAACGTGGTCTTCCTTGGCAGTTATTCTGACACACAGCCTTTGGAAACTTCTATCAGTCAATTACCTGATTTAGTTAAAATGATAGTAAATGAGGTAATTAAAAACTACTATTCCATCTGGACAGAACCATTAGAAAATTTATACCAATATGAATTTAAGAAATACCAGTTGGATTTATCCAAGGAAGAATTGTCAGCCTTTTTAAACGAAATTTCTTACGTCGATGAATACATTCGTGCAATCAATCGCGAACTAATCCTAAACACATTGACTGCAAATGGTATTGTGGTTGATGTATTTGGTGCTAATTGGGAACATTACGAATGTCCGAATCCTGAAAATCTTCGCATCCACGGACACCTTGGGTATACGGAAGCTTTAGAAGTTATGTGTAATTCCAAACTTGTGTTAAACCCCTTACCGCTATTTACCAATGGTTCCCACGAACGTGTATTTACCTCCATGCTCTGTGGTGCCGTATGTGTCAGTGAACAGAATATGTATCTTAGCAAGGAATTTACGGATGGAGAAAACATTGCATTTTTTCAGATGCAGAATCTGCTTCAATTACCAAAGATTATACAGGCTCTCCTGGACCATCCCTCAGAAGCAGCATCCATTGCAGAAAAAGGGCATGCTCTTGCTGCAGAACATCATACCTGGGAAAAAAGAGCAGAGGATCTCCTGGAAATTGCAAGCCAGTATCTGAACACTCCAGCATAATGCAAGGCAAAGCCATATTTACGGATATGTTCCTCCGGGATTCCTTGTATTTTCCATTACCTTCTGCTATAAATTCAATTCAAAAATGTGACACCTGGCAACACTTCAAAATCCCACAGATTCTCATTATCCTCATTAAGATATTCCTGTAACTCCTGGCACATTTGGATATTCTTGTGCGATGAAATCGCACTTCCGGAAATCTGGAAATCAGATGTCCGGAAAGTGGAAATCATCTAGTGCGAGTTTACTCGCGTAATGCCTTGTCTAATCCATATACCTCACGCATTGAGATGTCATGTTCAGCGTCAATGCTTG
>CAMEFI010000031.1 GCA_945915475.1 uncultured Clostridium sp.
TCTGATAGAATCTACGCTCGGAAAGACGGATTTCACGAATCTGCTCAAGTAAACGGTCAAAGTACTCTGTAGTAAGCACTGAACCGCCATTTTTCAGACGTTCATCATCCATAGCCCAGCCTTTGATGGTGTAGTCCTTGACGATGCTGTTGGCCCATTTACGAAACTGCACTGCTCGCTCATTATTCACTTTAAAGCCGACTGCGATAATCATTTGAAGATTATAATGCTTGATATCGCGTGTAACCTGACGAGAACCTTCCGTTTGAACTATCCGAAAATTCCGGATAGTTGAATCTTCCTCAAGTTCTGAATCTGAATAAATTTTTTTAATATGGTCGTTGATTGTACGAACATCCACATCATATAACGTGGCCATCATCTTCTGTGTCAGCCATATATTCTCATCCTCATAGCGCATTTCAAAACTGTCCTGTTGGTCGCCGACAGTGGCAACATAGGTCAGATATTCTGCCGCGCTGGAACGGATTGTTACTTCATCTTTTTTCTTTTTCAAGTAGAATTCCTCCTTCAGCTCAAACTAATACAACACTTCAAACATTTTTTCGATAAAAAATTGAATTTCTCTATTTACACAATTTTTCATATGCTTTCTTTACGATTTGGGCCATCAAAATTCTACGCTGATTCAAAAAATCGGGATAAGATAACTGCTCGAAATTCTCTGGAAGGGCATTCTGTGCGCACACCAGCTTATAACCTTCTTCTCCCAGCTTCTCTTTATATCTTGCCACATACTCTGCTGGTGGTGCATCCGAAATGTCAATGTTTGTTGCGTAGTCTAAATATGTAAAGTTAGCAATCTGGTTTCTATCACGGTCATTGTCATAGCCAATTTGCTCAAGATAATGCTTAGGGAAGATATGATGCTTATCAACCGAATTTTTATCACCACTTGTTCCCAGCACAAAATACTGAGATAGTGGCGCAGTGCTAAATAGCATAGGTGTTCCCAAAACATTAATTGCTGCAATATATCCATACCAAGCTGGTGATGTTGCAGAAGAACTATTCAATTCAGATGGCAACGAATACGTGAAATAGTCATCAGTAAATCTATTCTTAATTACTGAATCCAAGTAAGTCACGAATTCATCGGCATTATGTACATCTCTCAAATCAGCAAACTGTTTTTCTACCTCTGTTTCTGTTGAGCCCGTATAAAATCCAGTAATCGTTGACATGAAAATCCATTTGCGGATAATCTTCTGTAAATCAACTGACGGAACCTTGTAATCGTACTTCCCAATCAAATACAAAACATAACTAAATACTACTGCATTTGATGATGCTACAAAGCTACCTTTTAAATATCCGGCAGTTGCAAACAAATTCATGAATGCGTGCCAATTATTGAGGTTGGTTACAACATCGAGTGAATTCTTGAAAATTTCCAAGTTATCTTCTCGCACACTCTGTGTAATCTCACCTGTTTTCAAGTTTTTACCACGAAGCAACATATATGCATAACGAAGTCTTGCTCTTCTAAACCCTACACCAACAGCCATACGAATAAGGTGTGATGGGTCCACAAGGAGTATCTGATTATAGGATGTTCCATTGGCAGGAATTCTTGATTCTGCACAGAACTGATTAATCTTATCGTGTACGTCATTATCGTAAACAGCAATTAAGGTTTCAATAAAGTTCTTTTCTGTTAAGTTCTGACCGCCAGAATTAACTCGAACGAAAATTTCCGCCACATCCTCTTCATCGGCCTTTGAATTGATTTTTAATGTTGGCAGTGAGTAAATACCAAGGTTAAGAAGGTCATTGATGTTCTCTTCAATTAAGTCCTCCTCATCCTCTGTAAGCATGGCCTCACCGTTTTTCTCTCGACTTTCATTTGCAGATTTTATAAACGCCTTTCTAAACTTGGAAATGTTATGTTCTTGGTCGGCTGCAAACACACTGCTAATCTCACTAATCCATTCAGGATTGCGCTCATAGGCCTGTGTCCATACCGCAAATTCACGAGTAAGTGGATTAAAAGAGATTCTAATCTTTCTTTCCTTATAATCCTTATCCTTGATGGTTACACCATACATTGCTGCAAGTAATGCAGTCAAACGCTGCTGCCCATCAATGACAAGGTCGTCTGGCCGTTTATAGACTTTCTCGTTCTTGCCAATATGACCTGTATTTTCATAGTCATCCGGAGATGCCCAAAGCATGATGTATCCAATTGGATAACCTTTCATCATTGAATCGAGCAGCTCACGGACTTTATTATCTTTCCAAACAAAGGGACGCTGAAGGTCAGGTAAACCGATACGTCCATTCTTTACATCAGACAATAAATCAGCTACCTTGCTAGGAATATTGTCGAATAATTCTTTTCCCATCTTCTTACGCTCCTTTCTGGACTAAGGTTTAATAACTTTTTCTTCTATCTGGGTTTCCGTCCTCATCCAATTTATATGATGAGATGTTTTGACTTGTCATTTCTGAATAACCAACTTCCCCACAATAAGGACAATTGGCTGTTTCTCTTTCCTTACCGCCGGGATATACAGTTCCCCAAACTTCATATGCGTACTTTTTTCCGCATTTTTTACATTCTATTATTTCCATGTATATCACCATTCCTTACATAAAAAATCCATCTGTTTCAAAGATATGGTCTAGTTCGTCATTAGTCATAGCTTTTGACACCTTGTCCCTTACAGCGCTCTTTGACATATCTAAGCGTTTAAAACGATTCTTGCCAGAAGCATCTTTTGACATTCGTATTAGTTGTATTCTTCCAACGCCCGGATTCTGACGAGCATATTCAGCAAAACCTCTTGCTTTTCCAAGATTATCCTTAAATTCAGGATTATGTGGTTCAAGAATATCAATAACATATCCAAGAATGTCATCTTTTCTTATAATGATAAAGTCAGGGAAAGTTGGTTTTGTTTCTCCATCAATTTCATAAGGTATGCATAATGCCCATGAACCTCTGGATGGATTACGAATCCAACAAACAAAATCTTCTTGCTTTTCTTCCTCTTCGATTACTCCGGCTTCCCATGTATTTAGTTTTAGTGTCGCACATCCAGTTGCATCATTAACGAACAGATGATTACGATATTCTTTGCCTCCTACTTCATGAGGAATCTGTATTGTTTCAGGCAAGCGGAAATTGTGCTTACTGACAACATCACCATCCGAAACTATACTGTCATATTGTCTTCTGATTTTATCTGAATCAATCGTAGCAATATATCTACGATAATCATCATTCAATCCATGAAAACGTTGCTCCGCATAAAGATTAAGTTTCTTGATGCATTCATCATCAGCAACAAACAAAATAACATCTATCTTGAAATTATTAGGTTTTTCAACATCCATGTATTTGTTTCCATAAACCATTCCAATTCCTTCGTTTCCCAGTTTAACATCAGCTGCACGGAATTGTCTGTCTACATCAGTATCTGTTGTAGTGAACAAATCGTGTACATAAAAATTGTCTACGGTTTCTCCAAAGGCATCAAAAATTTGTGTCGCCAGTTTAAACTGCTTAACCTGTAAAACGAGTGCATCATATGAACCGTTGGTCTTCAAGGATTCCACATAATCATGAATCATATCTGCTATTTCTGTTTGTACTTCACGTATCGCTTCTCTTTTCAATCCTGACATTGTAAGCAAGTGTGCCATCTTATAAAGAGAAGTTAGATAATTGCTAATTTTTATCGCTCTAACATTATATGAAAGCAACCCGGCATCATTAATGAACTTCATTACCTCTTCTCGGTCAAAAAGGTCTTCAAGCTCCTCATCTTCTTCCGGCGTAACAGTTTTAGTTTCTACTTCTGTATCATTTTCTGCATCATCTTCTGTCCTCGGAGTTTCTGATTTGGTAACATCACCCATCTCTTCTGCATTAGACACCCTATCATGACCCCCAATTGATGGTATAGGCATTACAGGTGTTTCTGAAGTTTCTGGTTTATCTAAACCAGTGTCATGATTTTCTGAAGAATCATCATGCTTATCTTCCGGGATAACAGATTGCTGCGACGCATTGCCTTTGTACTCTCCGGTATCCGTATCAAACATATCCAATGTCATCTGACCGGGATGTTGTTTCTCTTCCTTCTTTTTTCTGGTTTTAACGGTTAAAGTTTCAAACTTTTTACCTGTTAAAGGTTCGCCATAAATATCAGTAGGAATATCTCCACCTTCAGCACTCTGCAAAGCATCTACTACTTCTTTTACGGTATCTTCGTTAAAATAAGGCAAATAAAGATGAACATCATTTAATACATCATCAACCTGAATGTGCATCTGCATAGGTGTTCTTACCATTCGTCCAAGCAACTGAGCAATATAAGTTGCATCAGTAGCATGCTTAAAAGACATCATCGTCTCAGCACGTGGACAATCCCATCCTGTTGATAAGTTTTCTTTGAAGAACACCACTCTGATATTTCTGTCATCAGAAATTCTGGAAGGCTCTACATACTGTATGTCAAGGCCGTT
Organism: uncultured Clostridium sp.; assembly: GCA_945915475.1. GTDB lineage: Bacteria > Bacillota > Clostridia > Lachnospirales > Lachnospiraceae > CAG-590. The sequence continues at coordinate 4,495 of CAMEFI010000031.1, forward strand.
GACAGAAATTGATGATTTAGTATCTCCGAAAGTATGAACAATCTGTCCGTTTTCAAATCTGAATCCAATACGCTCTTCTATTTTGCTAATGCAGTCTCCCAAATTTGTATCAGTCAATTTGGAACCACTGCCATTTAAAACCTGAATAACAAATACAGGATTAACATAGGCATAATGCTGCTCGTAGCAATACTGTGTCCAATGGTCCCACTTTTCTTTCCAATCATCTGCTGCCGCCTGAAGAATAGCCATATCATTATTTACAGAACCAGCTTCAGGATAAGTAATAACAATTCTATCCTTTAACAATCCGGATGCACGAACTTCATCCGCTGTTACAACTGATTTGTGAATTGTAGAGGAAGTTCCTTCTACCAATGCATTAAAACGTTGTGTCGTTGCAGACATACCAATGACAACTGGCATTGGTGGAATATTATCCTCATCGCTGCCTTTGATGAATTTCTGCATGATGGTAGTTGCTTTGCCTGCTTCACGGCCCTGCATACCACGATGCGCTTCATCGATAATAAAATATAAACGGTCACTTTTTTCTCTGACAGTATTCGCAATGGTCTGCCAAATAGTATAAGTTCTGCCATCACCATTCTTTGTAAGATTAGATGTTTTGGAAAGCTTCTGTGTGTTCAAAAAGTAAATATGCCCATCATCAAACAATTCTTTATCAAATGAATCTTCGCTCACCGTTACGCATTGTCCCAGACGGATTTTATCTGCCTTTGTATCAATTTTAATCTTTGATTGTTCATTCAACTGCGGTGAATCAGACAACCATATAATGATAGAGTTCTGCTGCTCTTCGTAGTTCTCATCACCGAAGAAAATGCTCTCTATCAAAGAAGCCATAATGATAGTTTTTCCGGCACCTGTCGGTGCAGTGAAGGAAACCACCTGTGGAGAATGTGTCCTATGGTAGCTACCCATCGCCTCAGCAGTTTTCATTCGAATATCTGCGAGAGCTCTTTTTTGAAATGGAAATAATTCAACTCTCATGGTTACCTCCCTGTATTAATTCGGAAATTATCCAAATAATCTCTATAAAGTTGATAGCAGTCTTTGCCATCGTAATGTCTTGTCATTTCTCGATAAGCACTTTCGGAATCTGTCACAATGAACACTGTTTTTATCTCTGGGTGCCTATCAAGTTCTTTATCAAATTCCTGATAATATACTTCATCAATCAAAACCGCCATTTTGTTTTCAGGTAGAATCATCATTTGAGGTAATTCTTCTGTATAAAACTCTGGACATTTTCCTACAGCTCCGCCCTTCATCCATAGCACAGGAATTAATTCTTTAAACTGACGTCCAAGCGCAACGGATGTCTTATCAAGAAAACTCAATTTACAAAATACTGCGTTGGCACGAAATCCATCTGACATATCTATTTCTGTATTTAGATATTTGTCTTTGACTGGATTGCCATCTACATCAACACCTTTAATTGTGCATACAGTTCGTGGCCAAGTCACATAATGTGCTATACCATAAGACTCCCATTCATCGTCACCGGGATGCAAATCTTTTTTTGATAGGGCTTTTGCCTCATCTTCAGAAACTTCATTGTTTGTTACCATAATACAACGTCTCTTCCCACCGTCCTCTGAGTTTAACAAATTGACCGCGTGGAGTGTTGTTCCTGAGCCAGCAAAGAAGTCTATTATTAACGCATTTTTCTTACGTACCACAATCTTTAAAGCATCCTCTACCGCATAAAGTGATTTAGGGTAAGGGAACTTTCTATCCAATAGAAATTTTGAGAGCAATTTTGAGCCATGCCATCCTGCATTATGTGAGGTCTTATTCCACACTGTTTTTGGTGCACGTAATGAACCTCCGGATTTTTCCACTAAAACCGCTGCTCCAACTTCATTAATACTTTGAATAATAACTTCTCCTCGCTCAATTCTTTTTTCAGTACCTTCATTTACAGTTAAAACAGACCACCCACTCGCTTTTCTCGAGGTCTTTCCTAGTCGCAAAAGTCCCTTAGCTAATCTACGTTTTGCAACTTCTGTGCCAGTACGCCACCTTGCTTCCTTACCATCAGCAGTCATTGGCCATATTACAGTTTGACCTTCAGGAACTTTGACAGTTTCTTTAGGAACTCCTAACGGAATAGGGTCTCCGATAGACATTATTTTTCCGGTATCCTGATTAATAAAAATTGGGTAGAACAAGTTTTTAGAGTTTTCCCTTAAATTGCCTTTTCCTGTTCGAACAAACTGAAACCACAATTGACTCTTGGTTGATGATTGGCCTTCATTAAGCATATCATCCTCTGATTTAGTGACCTCTGATTTGCCTATAAATACAAAAAATATGTATTCATCCGCCCTAGAAAATAATCCATCTCTTGTAGAGCCTTGACTACTAATGACACTGCTGACCATCTGTATTCTAGCATCTGAAAAGATTTCCTCCAACAAACACCCCAAATGCAAATATTCTTTTTCATCAATAGTAACAATCAATACAGAATCCTCTGGATTCAAAAGTTTCTTAGCAAGCTTCAGTCTCTTTTCCATGAAAGATAGCCATTTGCTATGACGGTATGCATCGCTGCTATCCACATAATCATTGTTGTATTTCCAATCTTTAGCACCTGTATTATATGGCGGGTCAATGTAAATACAATCCACTTTTCCGGCATAAAGATATTCTAAAAGTTGCAATGCATGATAATTGTCTGCTTCAATCAATGTATGCCACAGGTCACTGTCCGGAGCATTTTCCACAGTATCCAGCAACTTTAAAGTCGGATAGATAGGCTCGCCAAATTCAGCAACTACAACAATTTCGTTCATCTGAAATGTCGATTGCTCATGTGTATTTCTACTTTCACAAATCACGTCTGAGCCATCAATTTTCAATACAGTATAGATATCGCGTACATACCCTGTTTTTAGTGCCACTTTTCTTCCTACTGTAATAGGCATATCATAAAGCGGAGTGCATTCCGGAAGGTGTTCCTCAAATACTAATCCGAATTTTTTCTGTTTTACCAATTTATCTGTTTCTTGAAGAATTCTTTCTCTTAGAGCAGTATCATCAATCTGCATGATAAGGTCTTGTAATAAAGCCACTATGTTCACCTCAATTTTCTGTTATTGTCTTTTCTTTAATGTGATATTGAATACCACGCATTTCACAGAACCGTATTACCTCTACAGCTTTTTCGTTATAGAAGTCCTTATGCTTCTTAAACGAACTCGCTTCTTTGCTGTAATTGGTTCTTCCGAATATTATCCTGTCTGTAAAACTCACTGCCTCCAGCAATTCCGATAAATCTTGCTCAATCATATTTGGTGTCGGGTAGGGTTCAATACTTACCCACGTTTTACATCCAGCTTCATGAAGCTTTAGCAATGACTTCAGCCTCTCTTGATATGGTGCCGCACCCGGTTCCATTCTTTCTCGATAAGACTCTTTCAAAGAAACCAATGTGATTCCATACTCATTTTCTTTTGCAAGAGAAGCTAAAGACACCGGAAGAATGCCCTTTGTAAGTACTGTGCATTTAATTCCTGCATCGTTTAATTTTTTAATTGATTTCAATGCCATGTCCTCAACTTCATCATAACCATACATGAATGGGTCCGTTGAAAAGCACAACTGCACGGATTCAATCTTCCCCTTAAGTCGAGGTATTTCTTTATCCAATAATTCAAGTGTATTTGACACAAGTTTTGGTTTGCACCAATCCTCATAATCTTTCACTTGTCCAAAACGCTTTTTTTGTAAATATGCATAACAAGGAAACTTACATCCATGTGAACAACCCTGCACGAAATTCATTGTATAATCACCATACTCAACGCCTGTTTTATAGAGCATGCTTTTACGTTGTATATAATCTTCTATCTCAGCCATGAATCGTCATTTCCTTTCTGAAAATGTAATTGTTTTTTTGCTCACTATAGCGTCATAATCATCTTTAAGACTTTTCTTTATGTCCTTACGGTATCCATCGCTTGGAAAGACCGGATGCGCATCAAGCAATTTCCAGATTTCTTCTAATGGAACATCCTTTTGTCCGCAGAAGTGTTCCTGAACATAGCTTGCAACGTCAGTCAAATCATAGCAATACTCGTCCGTATTATGCTTAGCAAATCCATTACCTGAAAAATCAAATACAAGCTGTCCTTCCATACCGTGTCTGTTTTTGGTAGATGATTTGCCATCAAATGTTTTCCACGCTGTTGATTTAAAAAGCTTAAATCCCACTTCATGGCTGGTACAATGCACCAAATCATATACCAGCGCATTTCTTGTATTAAAAAACGGAAATGCAGCCACATAATAATCCCTTGAAGCAGAACCTTTGAGTTTGTTGATGATTTCCAGTACTCTTTTTTCGTATGCTTCTTTGTTGCTACCATACGGAACCAATTCAGAAATATCCTCAACTTGATATGTACCGGTGTACTTTTTCTTTTTTTCTTCCTTCTTTACCTGTGGTATCGCTCTAACAGAATCCGATATCATATGGTTAATAAGTACTTCTCCCCAATTTCTAAAGAACGGAGTCAAAGCATTCCAATCGATTGAAGCATCATATGGGTCGTATAAAAGGAAGAAATTCATATGAGTATTATTGTTTAACTGAGGCCCTATCCATTTCAACAAGTCATTACCATCTTGAGTGGTTGTGACAATTCTGAAATTGCGTTCTTCCTCTGGTAAATGCTTTTTCAGTTCTTCAATTTTCTTTTGATTATAATCGTTAAAATATAGTTGAACTTGTTTATGCGGATATGTTCTTGCCACATCCAGTAGAGCGTTTGCAACTCTAATAGGTGTTCCATAAACAATTTCACCTTCATCACTTTTATACACGCCGCTGTTGCACATACAATCAATAAAAATAATGCCACTACAACTATCAAGTAGCATAAGTTTCTGTGCCCATGACTTTATGTATGTTTCAATTAATTCAAACTTTTTAATCGTGTGCGGATGGGCATCGCTAATAATTTTGTCGTTATTACTGCTTGACATATTAAGCACCTCTATTCTCTATTCTCATCTTCAGGAATCAAATCGACCACATCACCAATATTGCAATTAAGTGCTTTACAAACTTTCATCAAAACATCCATACTAACTGTTTCGCCTTTTGAAAGCTTTGTAACCGAAGCCCAGCTAATTCCTGCAACTGCCTGTAAATCCTTTTTCTTCATATCTTTATCTATAAGGATTTTCCATAATTTTTTATAACTTACTTCCACTGTAGTCACCTCTCTATTCTGCAAAAGGACACACTTATCCAAGTTACTGTTATTAGTATATCACTTTCATTCAATTAATACAAGAGTTTTTCTTCATAAATACAAGAATTTTCTTTTTAGACGATTGAAAAATTCATCCAAACTTGATATAATAGTTAATATATGATTATACATAGCAGAAAGGATGTGTCATCTTTGGGTAAGTACAAAAATGAAATAGAACAATTTATATATGAGATATGCTATAAATCAATGTGGGCGGAAGCCTACAATTACATATACAATCACCCTTATCAATTAAACTTATCTTTCTCACGTATTGAATATCCAGATAGTGCGACTTTGGAAGATATGGTTCTTGAATTCACAAAGGACATAAGAATCCAAGATGACCACCTGCTTTTTAACGCGATTGTCTCATGCACAATTCTTCTTACAGAAGACAATTACAAAGGCTTTTCTTCTTGCGATACAAGTCAGTGGCTTGACTTATCCTGTGATGCAAAAATTACAGACAAACTCGAATCCTTTGTTGTCGCATCAATAAAACCATATTCAGGTATCCGCGCTATGAAAAAAGACGGAGCCGCAGTATCAAAAAATATTGTGCCAATTATCGCTAAAAAAGATTTGGAAGCAGAAGCCACTGCTTTCTTGGAAACCTATTACCCAGAAGCTTTAGTTACACCTACTCCTGTACCTATTGAAGACATCGCCACTAAAATGGGATTGGAAGTGATTCAAGGTTATAGATTATCCGACGATTTCAGTGCATTCGGACAGATTTGCTTTTCGGATTGTGAGGCTGAAGTTTATGACCTTTTTAAATGTAAGCAAAATGTTATCCAAGTAAAGCGGGGCACAATTCTCATAGATGCCTATACATTTTGGGAACGTAATCTGGGGTGCGTCAAAAATACAATTACCCACGAAGTTTTCCACTGGTATAAGCATCGAATGTATGCAACCATCAAACAAATTCTGCGCAACGAAAAAGTGATTGCATGTAGATGCCCCTCTTCAATGGTATATCCAGACAGTAACACGGAGTGGACTGACGAGCAAATTATGGAGTGGCAAGCAAACAGCATAGCTCCACGAATTTTAATGCCATTTAAAACCTTCAAATTAAAAGTTGAAGAACTGTATCAAAAGTATGATTATAAGAACACTCCTCTTAAATTAGCTGTACTAACTTGTGTCGCTGATGACCTTGCAAAATTTTATGGCGTTTCGAGACAATCTGCACTTATAAGAATGATGGAAACCGGCTATAAGGAAGCCTCAAGTGTTTATCAATATGACAGTAATTCTGCCTTTCATTCATATATAAGCCGAGAGGATGCCTTCAATGCTTATTGCGATAATCAAGAATTAAGGCGTCTCATCGACGAGGAATTATTCAAATATGTTGATGGGTATTTTGTAATCAATGACAATCAATTTATAGAATCATCTTCTGATGGTTCTGTATGTTTAACAGATTACGCATGGTCTCATTTAGAAGAATGTACCTTAAAATTCACTTGGAAATCCATCAAATCTTCTAATGCTCACAAGCACCTACCTTTTGAAATACTTCATAGAGCAAATGCTGACCAAAAGGTATCTAATTTTGATAAAGTTCAAAATAATGATGTTATTTCAGAAGCGACCAAGAAAAAACACGAAGAGTTTGAAAAACAAAATGAGCTCAGAAAATCTCTTTATGGTAATAAATCATGTTGGGAAACAATGTATGAAATTATTCAATCCAAAGGTCTAAGCAAGCTGAATACTTGTACAGCCTGATAGAAAGCGAGGTTATTTGATGGGAAATGTTATGGTTATCCCTGCAAGAAGGCAAGTTGGAAATACCGCCAGACAGCAGGATGATAAGCCTAAGCTCCGAGTCGCGGCGTACTGTAGAGTTAGTACTGACAGCGATGAGCAGGCTACAAGTTATGAAGCTCAGGTTGAGCACTACACAGAATTTATTCAAAAGAACCCTGAATGGGAATTTGCAGGCATATACGCTGATGATGGTATTTCCGGTACCAACACTAAAAACCGTGATGAATTTAATCGAATGATTAAAGATTGCGAAGCCGGAACCATTGACATGATTATTACAAAGTCAATCAGCCGATTTGCCCGAAACACGCTGGACTGCTTGAAATACATTCGACAGCTCAAAGATAAGAATATCCCGGTATATTTTGAAAAAGAAAACATCAACACAATGGATGCCAAGGGAGAAGTCTTAATAACTATTATGGCTTCCCTGGCCCAGCAGGAATCACAATCCCTTAGCCAAAATGTAAAGCTGGGATTGCAGTTTCGCTACCAGAATGGTCAAGTACAAGTAAACCACAATCATTTTCTCGGCTACACCAAGGATGCAGATGGAAATCTTATCATTGACCCGGAGCAAGCTGAGGTAGTAAAAAGGATTTATCGTGAATATCTTGAAGGCTATTCGATGAATAAAATCGCTAAGGGACTTGAAGCAGATGGTATTCTCACAGGCGCCGGGAAAACAAAATGGTGGACGAGCACCATAAACAAAATACTACGCAATGAAAAATACATCGGTGACGCGCTTCTTCAAAAGACTTACACCACCGACTTTCTGAACAAGACCAGAGTAAAAAATAACGGTATCGTTCCGCAATACTATGTAGAAGGAAATCACGAAGCCATTATTCCAAAGGATATCTTCTTACGAGTGCAAGAAGAACTGGTACGCAGGCGTGTGGTTAAAACCAGTGCCAATGGCAAAAAGCGCAGTTACAGCTGCAACCACTGCTTTGCGCAGATAGTCATTTGCGGCGAATGTGGAGAAATGTTCCGCAGAATCCACTGGAACAATCGCGGCTGCAAATCCATCGTCTGGCGTTGCCTTAGCAGGCTGGAACCCACCGGTCAGGAATGCCATGCAAGGACCGTCAATGAAGCTGTATTAGAGAATGTGGTAGTTCAGGCCATTAACACGCTCCTTGGCGACAAATCAACCAATCAGGCGCAGCTACAACAGAACATCGCCAAAGTTATCAGAGAGGCTCAGAAGACCACCGCTGATGGCATTGATGAACAGCTGATGGAACTCCAGAAAGAGCTTCTCCAAAAGGCTAACAACAAAGAAGCCTATGATGAGATTGCTGACCAGATTTTCAAGCTCCGCGAGCAGCGTGAAAAATGCACTGTTGACACCGCTGCCAGAGACGCGCAGATTGCAAGAATCAATGAACTGCAGGACTTCATTAAACAGCAGCGTACCGACCTTGTTGAATTCAACGAGGCCTTGGTAAAACGCTGGCTCAAACAGATAACCGTCTGGGAAGACCACTTTACAGTGGAACTTAAGTCCGGACTGAAAATTGATATTGAAGGTTAATGCCAATAGACACACGAAACCCTCTCGACCTTAGATGGCCGGGAGGGTTGTTTTGTTATTGTGCTTTACTTTCGGGAAGATAATAAATCTTTCCATCTTTAGAAATGAGTTGTACATCTTCAGCATATAATTCAGATTTATCAATTTTAGGAGAAATGTCATGTCCTATCTTCTGAGCTGCAATCATTTTTGCAGTTTTTTCTTCAATTTCACGGAAGTTTAAATCATCGTTAAACAGCCCTGGAATAAAATGAATTACACCATCAATTCCAGCTCTCTTTCTTCGAGACTCCTCCACCTCTATGCCTAATCGCTCGGCAGTGCTTTCATGCCAAGCAGTAAGTCGTGCTTGAGTATCAGATACCTGCTTTGAATATGTAGGCAATAATGCAATACACTGTTCTCTTGAAACTGCTCCAAGATGCAACGTATATCTCAAATCAGAAATTTTATATAAAACATCCAGCAGTGATTGTTGATACATAAACCAATCTTGTGCATGTCCTAAAGCTTTTTCATAGCCTTCATAGTCAAAGTCTGATTTCTTTGCAAATCCAGTTAAAGTAAGATTAGCTTGTCCCAGAAGCTGAGTACACTCTTCTTCTAAACTATCAAGCTGAGAAATCTTCGAAAGTCGAAGCTCATCGTTTTCCAAAATCTCTGTCTGGAAATCAGCAATCTTTTTAACATGAGCTACCAGCGAAAATACCCTACTTCGATATTCGTTATCCTGAAAATCCTGTATCTGAGTGATACCATCACTAATCGCTCCAAGTTCAGCATTAATCTGCGTCATATAATACTGACCTACCACCATTGATGCAACACCCATTGCCGCTGCTGCTGTATTAGCCACAACAGTTGTACCTTTTTGTGCCTCAACAGCTACCAAGTTAGCATGTCCTTTGATACCATCAGCCCCATGATAAATACCACGAACAGCACCTTCCATCGCTTTGGAATCTGTGAGCTTAGCACCTGCTGGAATAATAGCTCGATACAAAACCTCTCCATTAGCCTTAGCCGCCTGTGCAGCATTGTTTACTGCATTTCCAGCCTGTGCCAAACCTGGAACAAGATTATTTACATGAGCAAGTACCTTACTATCCGTAATTTCCACAAGTTTTGTTTCGTCCGGAATTGCCTCTGCCGGAAGGAGCTCCATCTGAATTACAAGTTCATTTGAAGCTTCTGCTACAGGTAATTCACTACTTGATGATTTACTTTCAACAGAAGCTGTATTCATCGGTTCTTCTTTGTTTTGTTTGTTTTTTAGGTATAGTACAACTCCTACTGCTATCGCAGCTACAATGCATATACCAATTATTACGTATTCCATTTATCGTATACCTCCTATCGTTTATTCATAAAAGGCTTTGTAAATTTCGCGAATTAATGATACGGATTAGACAGTGGCATATTTTTACCTCTATTTTCGTTTTCTTCGATAATTAGCTTTTCAGTCTTCTCATCTATTTCTGAAAAACTCATACCTTCCTTAAATCCTTTACTTCCGTCAAGCCACATACAATTCATCAATCTATCAAACGTTGCTTCACAACTTCTTCTTGGACAACGAGCTAATGTAGTATCAAAAAAGCTTGTATGATAAGAATAATGATGGGTATGAATAAACTGCTTCCAAGAATCCAACACTTCAGTCTCGTCTCTAATGTCTACCAATTCTATTTCTTCCAAGTTTCTATCATTTACTGCTCCCCATGCTTGTTTAAGCATATCAACAGCTTCAGCGTCACTTGTTGGCGCACTATACCCAAATATCGTAACCATATATGCTTTTTCAAGAGCATTTTTTAATTGTTTCCATGACTTTGAAATTGCTATATCTCCAGTATAGTCTTTTTTCTTGATAGGAAATAAAAGTTTCATCGGCTTCAGTGGTTCTCCACATCGACACATTCTTCCCACATTACCCATTATATTATCCTTGGCACAATAGCCTACTGCAACATTTCCGTGAAGGAATGCGACTTGTGGTATGTTATCTGTATATCGCTGTGCTCTTGCTATTGCCTGAACCAAAAAAGGGTCCCAATTAAATGTCGCAATTAAATCCTTGCTTGTAAGGCTCATAACTAAAAAATCGTAAATGGTAGGTTCATCTGGTAACTGAAACTCACTCATATAGCTTCGTATAACATTTTCCAACTCATTTTTTACGTCATTGCATACCTGTTCATCCTTACTCCTATCATCTAATTCCATATAAATATCTTCAAGATTATCAGATGTTGTATTCAGTTTAACCTTCGAAATAATATCCTTTAATCCCAGCTTTTCAATAAAACCGCTCATTGCCGATATCTTACGTCCATTTTTATCTCCGTGGGGTATAGCTGCACAACTGGCGCCAGCACCCAGAATTACAACATGAGGTCTATTTTTCATATAATATTCATACTCTTCAACACTAATTTCTGCCATTAATATATTCCTCCTAACATCTAATCCACTGTCCGAAAATGCCCTTAGTATCGAGTTGCCGGATTTGTTGCCAGTTTGCTACCCTTGCTCAAAAATGCCTGACATCTAAACTACTCACTCAATTTGCGTTATCTAATCCGAAGTCACAACCTGGCACACATTTTCGCAGTAGATATGTTTCCATATAAAATAACCGGGCCTTTTCAGGAGTTAGGCTTCTTATCCTAACTTCCGAAAAAGCCCGGAAATACGCCACTTTCTGTCTATTATTTATCTTTTCTTGACATCAATACCACCGTCTCAACATGGCCACTATGGCCGAACTGGTCCACAGCGCACACTTTTTTCACCTCATATCCCGCTGCCACCAGCATCTTCACATCCCTGGCAAGAGTAGCAGGGTCACAGCTTACATACACAATCCGGTTCGGCTGCATTTTAACCATGGTTGAAATGGCGACTTCATCGCAGCCCTTACGTGGTGGATCTACCACGATTACATCCGCAAATTCTCCGGTCTGTTCATACTGTTTTGGCAGTACTTCTTCTGCCTTTCCCACATAGAATTCCACATTGGTGATGCCGTTCATCCGGGCATTTTTCTTTGCATCTTCTATGGCCTCCGGAATAATCTCCACGCCCTTCACCTTCCTCGCCTTCTGTGCCAGAAACAAAGAAATGGTTCCAATTCCACAATACAGATCCCATACCATTTCATCTCCATGCAGATCAGCATATTCCAGAGCTTTTCCATACAATTTCTCCGTCTGCTCCGGATTGACCTGATAAAAAGACAATGGACTGATCTGATACCTGACAGTTCCAATATAATCGGTAATGGTGTCGCTGCCCCAGATGGTCCGGCATGTACTTCCAAGAATCCGATTGGTCTTTTCCTCATTGATATTCAAGGAAATACTGGTCATTCCCGGAATATCTTTCAGACTCTGCACCAGTTCCTGTTCCACATTTACCGACTTGGCACCAATTGGGGACGCAATCTTCCCCACCAGTTCTTTCCCGTTGAGAATGACACAGGCCATCACTTCACCGGTCTTTTTTCCTACTCTGGTCAGTATGTGCCGCACCAGACCTCTATGCTGCTCCTCATCATATGGTTCCACCCGGTATTGCTCCATAAATATGCGAAATTTCCGAATAATTTCATCATTGACTGTCGCCTGCAGATAACACACATCCGTATCGATTACATGGTGTGTCCTCCCGGCATAAAATCCAATCACAAGGTTACCATCCTTATCCCTCCGCACAGGGAACTGCGCCTTATTCCGATACCGGAGGGCAGGCGGTTCCATCCCAATGATTGGTTCCATCTTCTCTTCTATCTCTTCCATGCCACCAATCCTCTTTAGGCAATTCATAACCTTGCTCTGCTTCCATTCCAACTGCCTGTCGTATCGGACCTGCATAATCGTACAGCCACCGCACTGCCTTGCATGGGGACAAATGGGCTCCACCCGGTCTGACGAAGCTGTTACAATCTCCATAAGCCTTCCATAGGCATAATTCTTCTTCGCTTTCACAATCTTAATCCGGGCAACATCCCCCGGCACGGTGTCCTTCACAAATACTGCCATGCCGTCAATGTGTCCGATTCCCTCACCATCATTTCCGATATCTTCTATTGTAATCTCATATTCTTTATTTTTCTCCAAAACCATATCTCTTTCCAATCACTTCTTAATTATCACACAAGCCATAGCTCGTGTACCTTTACAATACCACAAAGTTCTTAAGAAATAAAGGAAGTCAAAGTAAAATACTGGCATTCTGGATAAAATGTGGTATAATGTAAAAAATAGACAAAAAAACATTAACTTTAACATCATTTTAGCTATGGAATAATTAGAAAGGAGGATTATATGTTAAATTTTCATTATAATATCCCCACAGAAATTTATTTTGGTAAAGGGCAGATTGATAATCTTGGTTCCAATCTCAAAAAGATTGCTGACCATGTACTGTTAGTATACGGTGGGGGAAGTATTAAGAAAATTGGACTTTATGATAAGGTACTAGAACAGTTGTCAGCATATCACATTGCCTTTCAGGAACTGGCAGGTGTAGAACCCAATCCCCGGATTGAATCTGTACGCAAAGGTGTGGAGATTGTACGTGCTAACGACATTACATGTATCCTGGCAGTCGGTGGCGGCTCTACAATAGACTGTGCTAAAATTATCGCCAGCGGTGCTTGTTATGATGGTGATCCATGGGAACAGGTGCTGGACAGTTCTAAGATTACCAAAGCGCTTCCCGTTGTCTCTGTCTTGACGCTTTCTGCAACCGGTTCTGAGATGGATGGTTTTGCTGTCATTTCAGACCTGGAAAAGAACGAGAAATGGGGTACTGGAAATGATATCACCAAGCCGGTATTCTCGATTCTGGATCCGGAATACACCTACAGCGTTTCTAAGAAACAGACAGCCGCCGGAACCGCAGATATTATGAGTCATACTTTCGAGAATTATTTTAACCAGGACAAAGGTGCTTTTTTACAAGGACGTTTCTGTGAAGGTATCTTACAAACCTGTATTCGCTATGCCCCGGTTGCCTTAAAAGAACCGGAGAATTATGAAGCAAGAGCGAATCTTATGTGGTGTTCTTCCATGGCAATTAACGGAATTGTATCCTACGGTGAGGGAGCAGCCTGGTCCGTTCATCCAATGGAGCATGAACTTTCTGCCTTTTATGACATCACCCACGGTGTAGGACTTGCCATTTTAACACCTTACTGGATGGAATATGTATTAAATGATGACACGGTATGGCGTTTCGCTGAATATGGAAGGAATGTATGGAGTATTACCGCACGCAGCGATTACGATATTGCCCGGGAAGCCATCACAAAAACAAGAGAATTCTTCGTGTCCTTAGGGTTGCCATCCACGCTTTCCGAGATCGGCATTACAGACGAACATTTCGATATCATGGCAAAGAAAGCCGCTGACGGCGGATTGGCATACAGCTTTGTACCGTTAGATGCATCGGATGTGAAAAAGATTTTCCAGATGGCTTTATAAGCTCATTCAACACTATGCAAAGGAGGAACTATATAATGGATTATAACAACTATTCAGATGAACGTCGTGTCAATGCAACAGCGATGTTCTCCTACACATTACTGGTATTTATCTTAGTTGCATGCTATTTAATTGAAGTATTGAAAAAAAGCAGAACGGTGTCCTATTTTGTGGTATTTTGTATATTGGCATTAGTGCCATTTATCATATGCAAAGTACTGATTGCCCGGAACAAAGAGTCTTCACAGATGAAATATGTTATGGCAATTGGTTTCTTTATCTTTTATGCATTTATCATTTTTACCACCATTTCACCAATCGCTTATGTATATGCTATTATGATGGCGGTTATTCTGCTTTGCTATAACAATAATAAGCTCATATTTTTATATATGATAAGCGTTACCATCTGTAATATGGTGCAGGTTGCTTATCTGGCAGTAACACATCAGATTGCTTCCGAAGATATGCCGAATATTGAAATACGAATCGCATCATTAATCCTGTTTACCTTATATTTGACCATGAGTACCACTGCTGCAGCGTTAACGAATACGAACCGAATGAGCCAGATTGAAGCAGAAAAGGAAAAAACGGCCAAGCTGATGGATCAGATTCTTCGGGTATCTAGCCAGATGACTGAGAACATCGGTACTGTTTCCGAGAAGATGGAGATATTGAGCGATACTGCTAACAAGACCAAGATATCCATGGAAGAGGTTACCCAGGGAACAGGTGAAACAGTGGATTCCATCCAGATGCAGATGGAAAAAACCGCAGAGATTGATCAGGCAATCCATCATGTCAGCAATTCTACCACAGCAATCTCTGACAACATAGATGCTACCCGAAAAGAGATTATAGCTTCCAAGACGAATATTGATGATCTGATTCGCCATGTGGAACTGTCCAATCAGGCGAACAAGAATGTTTCAGCCGAGATTGCTGAATTAAATGAATACGCAGAGAAAATGCAATCTATCATCGGAATGATTAACGGTGTCACCACCCAGACCAGTCTGCTTGCCTTAAATGCAAGTATTGAGGCTGCCAGAGCCGGTGAAGCAGGAAGAGGTTTTGCAGTTGTTGCATCCGAGATATCCAACCTGGCCACCCAGACAAAAGATGCTACTGTCAATATCACAGAATTGATTGACAATGTATCTAGTGAATTATCCAACATGGTCAATGTAATCGAAGCCTTACTTCATAATGCAGAAGAGCAAAATGATGTTGCTAACAACACAGCACGTTGTTTTGAAGGCATCTCCACAAAAGTGGAAGCCGTGTATCATGAAGTAGAAAAGCTGGATAAATTAGTAGCCGGCCTGAGCAGTGCCAACGAACAGGTTATCAAGGGTATTGAGACAATCTCCGCTGCTACTGAAGAAGTGACTGCACACTCCAGCCAGACTTTGGAAACAAGTGAACAGAACAGCAGCATTACAGACGAGATGGAAGAAATCGTACAAGCCCTCAGCAGCTTAGCAAATGAATTACAGGCAGTAGAGTCCTGATTTGTTACATAGAATCATAAGTATCATATGATCAGGGGTATTTTCTGAAAAAGTATATTCTTTTACAGAAAATACTCCTTTTTTTTGCTTTTTTGAATATGATGATGTAAATGGTATATTACCCAAATCACCAGATGGAATATGTGTAATGATAGTTACACAATATTTATAGACATTTTTCGACAAAAATAATATAATAAATGTGTATGTAACCTATGACTACAACGCAAAGAAAAGGAGAAGATTTATGGGATTAATCAAAGCAATTTCCGGTGCCATCCGTGGCGTAGCAGCTGACCAGTGGAAGGAATATTTCTACTGCGATTCCCTTGACACCGATGTATTAGTAACAAAAGGACATAAGCGAACCAATAGCAAATTTGGTTCCGGCAACAAAGGCAATGACAACCTTATTACCAATGGTTCCGTGATTGCTGTCAATGAAGGTCAGTGTATGATTATTGTTGATCAGGGTAAGGTCGTTGAATTCTGTGCAGAAGCCGGAGAATTCTTATACGATACGTCTACAGAGCCTAGTTTGTTATTTGGTGATCTGGGCGACAACATCAAGAAAACATTTTCAACAATAGGAAAGCGTTTTACATTTGCCGGTGATACCGGAAAAGATCAGCGTGTATATTTCTTCAATACAAAAGAAATCATGGGTAATAAATATGGCACTGCCAACCCGGTACCATTCCGTGTAGTAGATACCAATATTGGTTTAGATGTAGATATTGCCGTACGTTGTAATGGTGAATATTCTTACCAGATCTTTGACCCAATATTATTCTATACCAATGTATGTGGTAATGTAACAGAAGAATACACACGGGATCAGATTGACAGCCAGTTAAAAACCGAACTTATGACTGCCTTGCAGCCTGCATTTGCTCAGATATCTGCAATGGGAATCCGTTATAGTGCCATTCCGGCCCATACAATGGAAGTAGCAGATGCACTGAACAAAGAGCTCTCCGAAAAATGGGGTCAGTTAAGAGGTATCCGTGTCGTATCCTTCGGTGTGAATACGATCAAAGCATCCGAAGAAGATGAACAGATGATCAAAGAGCTTCAAAAGAATGCTGTTCTTCGGAATCCAAATATGGCCGCTGCCACTTTAGTCGGTGCACAGGCTGAAGCAATGAAATCCGCAGCATCCAATACTTCTGCCGGTCCGATGATGGCATTTGCCGGCATGAACATGGCAAATATGGCAGGCGGTATGAATGCCAATTCACTCTTTGCAATGGGACAGCAGCAAAACAATACCCCACCAACCACACCAACACCTGCAGTTCCATCTCCGGCTCCTGCATCTGATTCCTGGACCTGCTCCTGTGGTACGGTGAATACAAGCAAGTTCTGCTCTAACTGCGGCTCTCCGAAGCCTGTGCCTGCTGAGGGCTGGACCTGTTCCTGCGGTGCAGTTAATCAGGGCAAATTCTGTCAGGAATGTGGTGCCAAAAAACCTGCCGGAGCTCCATTATACCGCTGCGATAAATGCGGATGGCAACCGGAGGATCCAACACATCCACCAAAATTCTGTCCAGAATGTGGAGATGTATTCGACGAGAACGACATTCAGTAACCACATAACACAGAGAGGGGACAATATATGGACGATTTAAATGATATCAACATTGTAGATACCAAAGAAGAAACCGATAAAAAATGTCCGCAATGCGGCGGGGTCATGGATTTTGACCCCGCAAGCGGCAAATTAAAATGTCCTTACTGCGACTACGAGGAATCCATTCCGGTTAAGGATGATCAGCCCCAAAAAGCAGAGGAATTAGATTTGAATGCCGCAACACTGACAGCAAACAAAGACTGGGGTGTAGCAACCAAGACAGTCCTATGCAAAGCCTGCGGAGCCGAATCCATTTATGACGCCATGCAGACATCTGCCATATGCCCATTTTGCGGCTCAAACCAGGTAATGGATGCCAACGAACAGGATACAATTGCTCCTGGTGGAGTAGTTCCTTTTTCCATCAGTGATAAAGAAGCCTCCGAGCTTTTCAAGAAATGGATCAAACGCAAATGGTTCTGTCCGAAGCTTGCCAAGGAAAGTGCTAAACCAAAGCATTTTAACGGCATTTATCTTCCTTATTGGACATTTGACAGTGATACCTTTTCTACCTTTACAGGAGAATACGGAATTGACCATACCCACAGGGATCGCAACGGTAACACTCATACCGATACAACCTGGCATCGCATTTCCGGCACACATAAAGAATTCATCAATGACGAACTGGTTCTTGCTACTTCCAAACATGACATGTCAATATTGCGCAAATTAGAGCCATTTGATACAGAGAACAATAAGTCCTATAAGCCGGAATACATTGCCGGTTTTGTTGCAGAACGTTATTCCTTGGGATTAAAAGATGCCTGGAGTCAGGCTATGAAACTGATGAAGGAACGCCTGACACGTCATGTGGAAAATGATATCCGTAATGAGCATCATGCTGATCACACACGTAATGTACATTTGAATACCGATTTCCGTGCTGTTACATACAAATATCTGCTATTGCCTATCTGGGTATCCAATTTCAAATATAATGACAAAGTGTATCAGTTTATGGTAAATGGTCAGACTGGAAAAGTTGCCGGCAAGACCCCATTATCCATTCCTAAGATTATCATTACAATAGTAGCCATAGTTGCTATCATTGCCTTGTTGTATTATCTTGGAGTATGGAGCTAAACAAAGGAGGTTCTATGGATTATCAACCACTTATCCTTGTACTTATCCTGGTACTTGCCATTATTGGTGCAGTATACTATCTGCTTTACCGGGTTAAACGCAAGGCACAGGAGTTCTCCCAGGCAATTTTCGGTACATCAGATATCACCAAGGCGGCAACTTCCCTGAAACAGGAATATGCATCTACGCCCAAGTCTGTGTCGGCTATGACCAGCTTGCTGTTACCGAAGATTGTATCCGATTTTCCAGACTTTCAATATGATGAAATGAAGGAACGGGCAGAAAATGTACTCACATCTTATCTTCGTGCAATTACGCAGCGCAAACCTGCATTATTAACAGATGGTACAACAGAGTTAAGACAACAATTAGAGAATCATGTGGAAATGCTATTAGCCAAAGGATTGCATGAACGATATGACCAAATACACATTCACCGAACAGAGATTAATCAATACCGAACAACTGCCGGCCGATGTATCATCACCTTCCAGACTGCTTTGGAGTGTTATCATTGTATTACAGATTCCAATGGAAATGTCACAGAAGGCTCAAAAGAGTACAAATACCAGACAAAATACAACACTGATTTAATTTATATCCAGGACCGTAATCTCGTTGAAAATGAGCTTGATAATGCGCTTGGTATCAATTGTCCGAACTGCGGTGCACCAGTCTCTTCCTTAGGTGCTAAAGTTTGTGAATATTGTGGTTCAGCCATTATTGAACTGAACATTCACGCATGGAATTTTAGTAACATAGAAGAACTATAGAACAAAGAGTCGCAAGCGACACCCTAACCCTATAAAGCAAAAAAGCGGTTGCATATGCAACCGCTTTTTTGGGGAAAGCAAGAGATTAATCTAAAATCTTCTGCTCTGTTTCTTTATCAAAGATATGAATCTTGCTTAAGTCAAATGCTAACTGTACAGTATCACCAGGTCTAGCTGTTGTACGAGCATTTACTCTTGCAGTAATATCAAACTGATCAATTGTGAAGTATAAGTATACTTCTGCACCTAACATCTCGTAGATTGTAATTCTTGCATCAATGATACTCTCTGGAGAAGACTCAAGGAACAACTGCTCATCATGAATATCCTCTGGACGAATACCTAATACAACTTCCTTATCGATATAATTCTGCTCAATCAAAATCTGTGCCTTTGTATCAGGAATCTTAATTGAGTGAGAACCAAACATTAATAATACATCTGCACCAGACTTAACAACCTTACACTCGATGAAGTTCATTGGTGGCATACCCATGAAACCTGCTACGAATAAGTTGGTTGGCTTATCATATAAGTTCTGAGGTGTATCAACCTGCTGAATGATACCATCCTTCATAACTACGATTCTTGTACCAAGAGTCATAGCCTCTGTCTGGTCATGTGTTACATAGATGATAGTTGTCTGTAATCTCTGATGTAACTTAGAAATCTCAACACGCATCTGAACTCTTAACTTAGCATCCAAGTTTGATAAAGGCTCATCCATCAAGAATACCTTAGGCTCACGAACGATTGCACGACCCATAGCTACACGCTGTCTCTGACCACCTGATAAAGCCTTTGGCTTTCTGTCAAGCAAATGCTCGATATCAAGAATCTTAGCAGCCTCATGTACCTGCTTATCAATCTTCTCCTTTGGTACTTTTCTTAACTTAAGACCGAATGCCATGTTATCATATACTGACATATGCGGATACAAAGCGTAGTTCTGGAATACCATTGCGATGTCTCTGTCCTTAGGCTCAACATCGTTAACCATCTTATCGCCGATCCATAATTCACCGGAGCTGATATCTTCCAAACCTGCGATCATACGAAGTGTAGTAGATTTACCACATCCAGATGGTCCTACGAAGATGATGAACTCCTTGTCCTCAATTTCAAGATTGAAATCCTTAACAGCATTGAAGCCGTTTGGATAAATCTTGTAAATATTTTTAAGTGATAAACTAGCCATTTTCATTTCCTCCTTGAGTTGTATATTTTCTGCTGACTAAATCATAGTGTTATAATACCTCATTTGATATTTAAAAGAAATATTATTATTGAACAAATAAAATTTCAATTCTTTGTTCATTTTGTCTTTTTTCAAAATATTATCAGAAAAATGCACATTGTTTTATAATTTTTATTATCTAAAACTACCTATAACCCTTGGTTTCAAGGCTCTAGCCCCTCTAAATAATGACAAAACTCGTGCAAATATTCCAATGGTTTTTGAGTTTTTGTGCTATTAGCCAATTCATTTTATTGAAATTGCCGAATACCTTAGACATCTCTGTCTTTCTTCTGCTGTTTCAGACGTAATTTCATCCTTAAATTGTTAAAAAATGTCTTAATTCTACCTTCTTTACGTGACCATTTATATAAATTATCCATTTTTAATTTCTGGATAGATTCCGGCACCTCTGCATTTGCAACCGCCTGGTTATACAGAATCTGTCCGGTAAAAAAAGTTACTCCGGCATTCATTTTATTCCGGTAATTCTGCAAAAGCTCCAACTGTTTGCGTTCCTCTAATGCAATGACCAATATATCCGGAGCAACCGAATTAATCTCATTCACAATATGATCCAAGGATTCTTCCTGTTCTGTCAAAAACATGCCGCTCAGAGTCAAATACGGACGTTTTGCGTGGATGCTTTCCTGCACAGACAGAAATCTGTCTTCATTCTCTGCCACAAGCAATATCTCGGCGCCAACAGCCACCACATAATCTAATATCTGATCAAAATATCCATCAAAGAAAAAGGGATCTCTCTTGTGACCCAACACTTCATCTACACTGTTATTCACACTTGCATTGCCGGGGAACACCAAATCTGCCTCCGCAACAACACCTTTCCAATCCTCATTTTCCTGCAAAAGCAGTAAAGTCTCGCTATTCACGAAATATATCACTTTACTGCTTTCTTCTTTCAAACACTGTATGGTGGCATCTCCAGCCACTTTTGTAGAATCGATATCTATTGCGATATCCAATAGTTGGATTCTATTCCTCATATATTACCTCATTATTGAACAGATGCGTCACTATTGCCTATAACAATAATAATATCCGCATCATCTAACGTAATGCTACCTTTGGTAACAGAACATGCACCGGAATCCGGAGTACCCACTTCTACAGCAGCTCCCGAAAAATAAGTAAGCAAATCCTGCCCCATTCCTTCTTCCTTCACATAGATCTTTGTCTGGGACTGTGCCCCTGCACTATAATTCCCTGCTCCTACATTTGGAAATCCCTCACTCGTAAGCTTACTCTGCCATTTGCCTGCAAGCCCCGACGTATTGGTACTGTTCAGAACAATAATCTTCTTATCCGTGGAAGCAATCTCCTCAACAGCTTCTTCTGTTGTTACCTCTTCCGTCGTGATCTCCTCCGTTGATGCATCGGCATCCTCTTTGGTATCACCTGCATTCTCCTTATCAAGCATTGCCTGTAATTCTTCATCACTGTAAGTAGAGCCTGCTTCCGTTGTCTCCCTTGCTGCTAATTGTTTCTTATCTGACCGAACCTTTATAATGAAAAATGCGGAAAATCCTAAAATCACAATTGCCATAAGCACTACCATCGAACGTAAAAATGCTTCACCAAATACCCTTAAAATGGTCTTTTTATCCATTGTATTGCCTCCTTAAATTTGTTCATAATCTATTTAAGTATAACAGAGTTGCATTCCTTTTTCAACCATTATATACTGTAGATAGTATATGAAGAAAGGATTCTATTATGAAACAAACCGCTATTATTACCGGGGCCTCCCGGGGCATTGGAAAAGCCTGTGCCTTAGAGCTTGCCCGGCATTTTGACACAATTGTTATCAACTCCTGTCACCATGAAGCTGACTTACTTGCAACAAAGGAAGCAATTACCTCTCTTGGTACCAATTGTCTTACATTCACGGGAGATGTGGGGGACTATTCCTTCACCTCTTCCATGATGCAGCAGATAATGACGGAATGCCCTGCTATTGAACTGTTAGTGAATAATGCTGGTATATCTTATGTCGGATTATTAACGGATATGCAGATAAATGACTGGAATCAGATTATCCGGACAAATCTGACTTCTCTGTTCAATTGCTGCCAACCAATCATTCCCCAGATGGTCAAACGTCAGTCCGGACATATCATTAACATTTCCTCCATGTGGGGAATCAGCGGTGCCTCCTGCGAAGTCGCTTACAGTGCAGCAAAGGGTGGTGTCAATGCTTTCACTAAGGCGTTGGCTAAAGAACTCGCTCCCAGCCATGTCCGGGTGAATGCTCTCGCATGCGGTGCCATTGATACCCAGATGAATGCCTGTTTTACAAAAGAGGAACGCGATGCTTTATGCGACGAGATTCCAGCCTGTCGGTTGGGGACTCCGGAAGAAATCGCACAAATGGTCTACCATTTATATCAAAGTCCTTTATATCTGACAGGCGAAGTCATAAAAATAGACGGTGGTTATCTCTAAACCACCGTCTTATTCTTCTCATCTATCCAACTGCATTACTTCTTCTTGGCATATCGTGTTACACTCTCATCTGTCTCTTCTCCCGGATATGTCTCTGACTCCAACACTCTGCCAACAGCAACATACTTGCGGTAATTATAATCCGAAATCACAATCCCCGTTGATTCCGTTGATGCATGTACAACCTTTCCATTCCCTATGTACAAAGCAACATGGGAACAACTCCTCTTACTACTTCCATAGAAAATCAAATCACCAGGCTTAATATTCTTCATCTTCACCTTCTGGGTATCTCCGATCTGGCTATACGCATTATGCGTTAAATCATATCCAAACTTCTTATATACTGCTAAAGTAAAACCGGAACAATCTGCACCCTTTGTAAGGCTTGTACCACCATAACGATACCTATTACCAACATACTTCAATGCATAACTTATTACCTGTTTCTGTTCAATTGACATTCCTGTATAATCTACAACTGTCACCAGACAGGTATAACGCTTACCATCTAACTGCGCAGTTACCTTAGCACTTCCTACAGAATTCGGTGTAAGTAAACCTTCATCTACATTCACCACTTTCTTATTCGACGTTGTCCAGCTATCCGCTTCCTCTTCCAAATCTTCATCTGTGTCAACTAAATCCAGCTGATAAGTGGTCCCCATCTCTAAAACAAGTTTCTTATTATTCAACTTTACTGCAGCCTGTGCGTCTACAGAAAAGAAAATCATCATTCCAAATGTAAATAACAATGTTGAAAGTGTTAACCCTGTACGTTTCATCCTTTTTATCCTTCCCAATACTTATCGTATTAACGTTTACCAAGGTCTATTTTAACACATTTTTTACATTTTTCAAGTTCTTTTTGAAATAAATGTAACATTTCCGTAACAAATTATCATCTTATTCCGGATATTCCAGTCTCTCCTTTGTTATATTGCATAATACTTCATCATAATATCGCTTAGCCACATATCGAGCCATCGGAAGATTCATATCCAGATAATTCCCACAGTCTCTTGCACAGGCACCCGGAACCTCCCCATCAAAATCTTTCATAAATCCATACATTTCCCTCATCAGATCAACAACATCCCTTGATTCATAATCCCCTGCTAAAATGAGATAAAATCCGGTTCGGCAACCCATTGGTCCAAAGTAGATCACTTTTTCCTTCCAATCCCGGTGATTTCTCAAAAAAGTAGCACCTAAATGTTCCAATGTATGCACTTCTGCTGTATTCATAACCGGTTCATAATTCGGTCGTGTCATCCGAAGATCAAAGGTGGTTATCGTTTCTGTTCCAACCTTATCTTTTCTCGATACATAAATACCCGGCAGTAATGTTAAATGATTCACTGTAAAACTTGCTATCTTATCCATTGAACAATTCCCTCTTTCTTATTCTCATATCAACTCAAAACTTCACACAATGCCAGCAGTAATCTCACAGAATGCTCAATTGCTTTCGCCTCAAAAGTAGGATAATCCTCCGATGCAGAATCATCCGCCTTATCGGAAATCGCACGAATGATCAAAAAGGGAATCCCATTCAAATAAGCAGCATGTGCAATAGCAGCGCCCTCCATCTCTGTACAGTAGCCTGCAAAATTCTCTACAAGCCACTCTTTTTTCGCCTTATCGGAGATGAACTGATCTCCACTGACCACTCTGCCTTCAAAAACAGTAACTTCCGGATTCACTCTCTCGCATGTTTCTTTTGCAATTTTACGAAGTCTGGTATCTGCCTGAAAGGACAATGTATCCATTCTTGGAATCTGTCCCACCGGATACCCAAATGCAACAGCATCCATATCATGTTCTAACGCATCCGTTGACAGGACAATATCCCCGATATTGATATCCGCATTCAAAGAACCCGCAATTCCTGTATTAATCACCGCATCTACATGATAAAGATCTGCCAGAATCTGCGTACACATAGCCGCATTCACCTTACCGATTCCTGATCGAACCACCACTACCGGATGGCCTTTCACTGTTCCCTTCAGGAATTCCATAGAAGCAACCATTTGGGTCTCCACATTCTCCATCTGTTCTTTTATCTTTGCTACCTCTTCATCCATTGCGCCAATAATTCCAAGCATCTTATTCTTCCTTTCCTTTCATAAGCGGAATCACAAGTTTCACTGTAAACTCACCTTCCACTTCATATTTCTTGAATTCTCCATGTTGAAGTTTCATAATACGTTCGCATGTAATCAGACCAATATTGGTACTCTCATGCCGATCTAGATTCTCCTTAACCTTATTACGAATCCGCAGTACCAGATAATTCTGCTCTTTACTTGCAATAATTTCAATAGGCTGATTCTTATCCGCATATTTATTCAGATTGGATAAAATGTTATTCAATACCCGCTGCATATACCGAACATGAATAAGACAGATATCTCCCTCGTCAATATGATTATGGGCAACTATCTCGTATCCATCTTCTTCCAGATTCAAAAACTGATTCTCCACTAAATCCATTACTAATCCATATGCCGAAACGGACTCAACCTCAACTTCCTTGCGATCTTCTCCATAAATCAAAAAATATTCGAACAACTCGTCCGACAAATCTTTGATCTCTTTTGTCTTTGCAAGAGAAAGTTCCAAAAATCTCTTCTGCTGTTCCGGATCTTTTTCTCTTTCCATATTAAGGATTTCCAAGTATCCTGTCAAGGTGGTAAGAGGCGTCCGTAAGTCATGAGACATTGCTGTGACCAGATCTTTATTCGCCTGTAGCATTTTTTTCTCTTTTTCCTGGTTCTCAATAATCGAAAGTCGCATCTGCTCAATACCCCTGGCAAGATTACTGATCTCATCCTCTCCCTTGATGGTAATGGGATATTCCAGATTGCCGCCCTCTAATATCTGTAGTTCCTGCTCAATCTGATTGATATAACTGAATTTTCTACTTAATAATTTTGATAATAATATCACAAATAATACGATTGCCAGCCCAATTGATACAATCCAAATATAATTATAATATTTCCAATAATCATAACAAAACATATCCACACTTGCCGTAGAACCATCTGTCAGTACAAGCTTATACAAATTATCGGAATCAATCAATTCATTACTGGTATAAGAGTCCTGCAACGATGTGTCACCCTCGTCAACACCGTTATCATCTGCTTCATAATAAGCATAATCGGAATTGAAGATCACGCGATTGTTCTGATAAATGGATATATATTCATAAGGATTATCATCCGCCCATTTCACCAGCTCACCAATATTCGCCACACCAATTCGGTTGGTCGTAACATAATCCTGCAAATCTTCCATATATCGGTACTGAAAATTCTTATTCATTTCTTTGCTGTTAAAAAGCTTCTCAACCCCACGGCTCCCTAACTGAATCATAAGGAATCCACAACCAAAAGCAATTGCTGCAGTAAACATAATCGCACCAAGTAAATACCACATCAAACGGTTTTTCAGGGCATATGTGATCTTAGACAACTCGATATCCCCTTCCCCATATGTTATGCAAATACTTTGCACTCGGACCCGTGTCTCCTAATTTCTTGCGGATATTCCGAATATGCACCATGACCGTATTAGTAGAGTTTGGCAAATAAGCTTCTTCCCACACGGTTTCATAAATCTCTTTTGCCGTAAAAATATGATTACGGTTAGAAGCCAATAATAAAAGGATCCGATACTCGATCTCCGTAAGTGGTATTTCTACACCGTCCCGTATCACCTGTTGCAAATCGGTATCCAGAATGATATCCTGAATAATAAGCTGTGATTTTTTTCTCTCTCCTTCTGAGTCTAAGTGAGGACGTTTTAAAAGTGCTTTCACACGGAGCAACAATTCCGTACAGGAAAAGGGCTTTGTCAGATAATCATCTCCACCTGCTTCAAATCCCTCAATCAAATCGGATTCCGCAGACTTTGCTGTCAAAAACAAAACGGGTACCTCTGCCGTTTCCCGAATTCTGGCACATGCATCAATACCATTACACTTCGGCATCATAATATCCAAAATCACCAATGAAATATCCGAATTGAACTTCCCAACTGCTTCCTCCCCATTGACTGCCATCACTACTTCAAATCCGGCATCTTCCAACATAATCCGCAATATTTCACGAATATCTTTTGCATCATCTGCAACTAATATTTTCTGTTTCTCTGCCATCACTCTCACGCCTTTCTCAGGATTCTCTTACGTTCTATATTGTTTTCAGTATAGCAAATTATAAGAGAAAAACATATGTGTCAAAGGAAGAATTAAGAATTCTTTATTATTTATCCTTTTGTTTGATCAGATCCTCTAATTCCTGCAGTTCCGTCTCATCCATCTTTGTATAAGCAGCCAGCTCTGCCATTGTGGGTTCGGTCCCATTTTCTTCTGCCAACAATTTTTTTGCTTCATGCACAAGACTAATTTTCCCGACCAACGTGCTCTCCTGCTCACGTTCGTTATTCATCTCAGATGCATAATTCATAATCGCCCGTTCCACCGCATCCTCTAACTCCTGCTCTACATCATAAGCCTGTTTACAGCCACACAATTCACTCAGTTTCAGAAAAAGTGCAACATTGCCTTCCTGCACTAAATCTTCCACCATTAGTCTCGGTTCTATATACTTGTCCGCAATTTTTAACACCATTTCCAAAGAAAACATGGAAATCGGTTCAATGGCCTTTTCATCACCTGCCAATAAGGCTTTATAAAATGTAATTCTTTCTTCCTCTTCATACTGCGGAATTCCCGCAAGGTCCTGTAAATACATCTCATATACTTTTGACGACCTCTCCTCATTCTCCTCATCCACTGCTTCGCCGCTTTCATCATTGGAAGCATTCTCATCCTTTTCCGGATTCATCAGATAATCCATCACCATCTTCTTATGTGCATCGCTTAATTCCATATCCGAAAAATAGCTTAGTATCTCCTCTTCTGTCATAGCTTGCTCTGATGTCCGCATAATCTCTGCCACACTTGAAAGCGTATCCATAAATGCCTGCTCATCTAACATGTTCTCTTCCTCCAATATTACTCTTCTATATCAAGCTTAAAATGTATAATTACCCATCTTCATGTATCACATTATTCAAGTCAAACTTATTCTTCCCGGATCAGTATATCCAGTGTATGTGCGCCGGCACCAATTAAGTCCTGTCGTTCGCATGTAGAAAGATGATAATCAATAAACAACCCAAAGGTCTCCTCATCCATGGCATTTAACACCGGACGCATATAGTTAGCCGGGCCGTCCGGCGATATAATCTGCAGTCGTCTCAGTTTCACCACTTTATTCAAAGCATTAATATCCTCAATTCGTACATAATCATATAAATCTTTTTCAGATGATCTAGAATGAAAATCTGAGGTGAGCCTTTTTTCTTCCATGCATTCCCTGATATGATTCTCTTTAAATGCATATGTAAGTACACAGTACTCATTCATACAATATGCAACCAGAATGATACCACCTTTTTTCGTCACCCGTTTTGCCTCGGCAAGTGCACGCACTTTGTCCTCCATTGTGAATAAATGATACATAGGACCAAAAAGCAGTGTCATGTCAAAGCATTCATCCGCAAAACGTTTCAGGTTCAATGCATTTCCCTGATATGCCTTCACGCTGCTTTGTTTTGATTTCAATATTCCAAGATTATATTTCACAAGCTCAACCGCTGTCACATCATACCCTTCCTCTGCCAGGGCAACACTGTATCTCCCGGTTCCGGCTCCAATGTCTAATACGGACGCCTGAGGCATATCTGCAAGATATTTGTGAATGTACTGCATGGTAGTAATATACTCCACCTGACCATGACGGCTCAGCAATCGTTTCTCTTCATTAAACTTGTTATAATATTGTTCTAATTCGGTCATTTGCTTTGCCATATTCCCGGTTCCTTCCTAACTGCCGACGCTCCAATTCATTGGGATAAATCTTTCTATTTATCCTACAAAACCACAATGTGGATACATACCTATCCTTTCAACATTTCCGTTATCATCCGTAAAAATATCAACCATATAATTTCCAAATGCAGTACCAGTAATAAATACATTATCCATATAATCTACAGCATAAAAACCATATTCCAATAACAAAGAACGTGCCTCTGTTTCAGACATGCCCGGATACACCCCCAGTAATGTCACATTGTCAATCTTATTATTTTCATACACAATATACCCTGCATCTTCCCCGGAATCAAAATAAAACTCTGTTTCATTTACTGATCCTTCTCGCACCAGTCCATCCTCTTTTTCTGTAAATTGTGCCGATACAGAAGAAGCTAACATCTTCTCCACCTGTAAAAAATCATCATTATTCTCTATATAACAGATACCCATATCCATCTGTCCAGGCTGCAGTTTTGCATTCACTTTCTCTTTCACATCCGCTATAAAATCATCTGTATAAGATGTATACTCTTTATCCATAATATATTTCCAGGATATCTCTATTTCTGTCGCACCACCAAATACGGATTCATACCATGTATCATATTCTGCTTTATCCTTATACTCTGTAGCATCTAATCCATACAAATAGACAATACCATCATTATCCTTATCCGCCTCACTTGGAAAATCATCCGGTCCATATTCCCGCTCCCAGGATTCAACATATCCAATATCTTCATACTGATCTGTCTCTGCATTATACTGATAGGCTGAATATGGCCATAAATCAACACCATATGTTTGATTATGACTGGCTATCCCCATCACAGCACCATTCGAATAAAAGATACTACCTGGAAACACAACTAATTCCTGTTCTAAACTGTTATTTTCCACATTATATTCATACACCCATTCTGCCATCTCTGCCATCGATCCATTCAAAATGGATAAAATAAGCTCTTCTTTCCCATCTCCATCAATATCTGTAATTGCATATTCATTTAATGCTTCCTCTGAATCATATTCCTCAGCCGTACAATATTCATCGTTTGGAAGAACACCAAGCGACACACCTGTCAGAACACCCGCATACGCATTTCTCCGTGCCACTATGTTATATTCTTCCTGTTCCATTTTTTCAAATAAACTCTTCATATTATTCTCACACTGACCACAGATATCCACATCCTGCTTTGCAATCGCAGTCTCATAATCGGATACCGTTTTGTTGTAAGTTTCTTGAATTTCTCCGCTTAAAGTATGGGCAGCAAATTGTGTCTTCCACTGATCGAGCTGAGCCTGAAAAGAAGACACGTCAATTGGCTCTGTTCCTTCTTCTACACTTTCATTTTGATTCGATAACACTCTAGAACTATCCTGTTTGGCAGACTGTTTGCTTTTTTCATGATTCCCTCTCATGGCATACCATATCATCACTCCGGATAAAACAAATAGCACAATAGAAATACCCACAATCACATATATCATCTTCGGCGTCTTTTTATCAGATTCTTCCTTTGACACTTTCTTTTTTGAAACGCTCTGACCATTTGGTTTAGAATCCATTTTGGTTCCACATTTTATACAGAATTTTGCACCATCCGGTGTCTCTTGCCCACACTTATTGCAAATCATACGTATTCTCCTTTTTTCATTTGTCATTTTTACTGTCAATCAATATAAAAACTATTATAACGTGAAACCATACAATAATCAAATACGAATTATAATGGGAAATTTCTAATATTTTTATACAAAAACTGCTTTCCACTATCTACATCCTCTTTACAATAAAGACTAGAGTTTGTATTGCATAAAATTACCATTATGAACAAACCCATAAGCTGTATATAATTTCACTCCCATATCAGAAGCTGTAATCTGTATGGTTCCACACCCATAATTTCTGGCCTCTTCAACAACTCTATGTAAAAGTTCTTTAGCGATTCCCTTTCGCCTATAACTTGGATCAGTAAACATACTAGATAAAAGTCCCATTTTCCCGCTAGGACATCCAAAATATGGTGGTTTTTCTACAAACGACATCCCGCTTGTACCAATAATCCTACCATCATCTACAGCAATCCATGACACAAATGTACCATCTTTCATGTGCCGTTTATAATAATCCCTCAATGCCGGTTTTAGATCAATATCTTCTTTTGCTCCTTCTTCCCTTAACTGATTTATTCGCATTTCAATGAATACATCAAGTTCATTTTCACTCAATCTTTTATATTCTATTCCCATTTCATTTTCCTCCACAAACAACGAGTTTTCGAATTCATAAAATTCAAATTCATCTAGGTTATTATACCAATTATTATTCCATGTTATCAACCCAAGTGCCCGTAAAAGACCCAGAAATCATAAAACTATTATTAAAATTCCCGGGACCAAAAAAGAACGACCGGAGTATTTTCCAATCGTTCTAAGTCACGTGCGTGAGAGGGCGCACGAAGTCCGGTGGACTTCGGCTTTTGCACCGACCGAAGCGGAGCGAAGACCGAACTTGTTGGAATACGAACCGAAGGTTCGTTGCATGAAAAAAAAGCAGGACACTCTTTCCTGCTTTTTTCATGCAATAACGTGCGTGAGAGGATTCGAACCCCCGACACCTTGGTCCGTAGCCAAGTGCTCTATCCAGCTGAGCTACACACACATATTCAATTAAAATAAGTCTTCCTAAAGAAGACCTCTCCCAACAAATATATAATTATATTCTTCCTACTAAAATGCCGGCGACCGGAATCGAACCGGTACGGGAGTATAAGTCCCGCAGGATTTTAAGTCCTGTGCGTCTGCCAGTTCCGCCACGCCGGCATTCTACACTATCTATTTGATAGTGGAATGGAACCTACAGGGCTCGAACCTGTGACCCTCTGCTTGTAAGGCAGATGCTCT